>NZ_JBIVFS010000003.1:3529-4959 GCF_044748285.1 Microbacterium sp. NPDC090014 | reverse complement strand
CCGCATGGTCAGTTACTGGAAAGATTTATTGGTTGGGGATGGGCTCGCGGCCTATCAGCTTGTTGGTGAGGTAATGGCTCACCAAGGCGTCGACGGGTAGCCGGCCTGAGAGGGTGACCGGCCACACTGGGACTGAGACACGGCCCAGACTCCTACGGGAGGCAGCAGTGGGGAATATTGCACAATGGGCGCAAGCCTGATGCAGCAACGCCGCGTGAGGGATGACGGCCTTCGGGTTGTAAACCTCTTTTAGCAGGGAAGAAGCGAAAGTGACGGTACCTGCAGAAAAAGCGCCGGCTAACTACGTGCCAGCAGCCGCGGTAATACGTAGGGCGCAAGCGTTATCCGGAATTATTGGGCGTAAAGAGCTCGTAGGCGGTTTGTCGCGTCTGCTGTGAAATCCGGAGGCTCAACCTCCGGCCTGCAGTGGGTACGGGCAGACTAGAGTGCGGTAGGGGAGATTGGAATTCCTGGTGTAGCGGTGGAATGCGCAGATATCAGGAGGAACACCGATGGCGAAGGCAGATCTCTGGGCCGTAACTGACGCTGAGGAGCGAAAGGGTGGGGAGCAAACAGGCTTAGATACCCTGGTAGTCCACCCCGTAAACGTTGGGAACTAGTTGTGGGGTCCATTCCACGGATTCCGTGACGCAGCTAACGCATTAAGTTCCCCGCCTGGGGAGTACGGCCGCAAGGCTAAAACTCAAAGGAATTGACGGGGACCCGCACAAGCGGCGGAGCATGCGGATTAATTCGATGCAACGCGAAGAACCTTACCAAGGCTTGACATATACGAGAACGGGCCAGAAATGGTCAACTCTTTGGACACTCGTAAACAGGTGGTGCATGGTTGTCGTCAGCTCGTGTCGTGAGATGTTGGGTTAAGTCCCGCAACGAGCGCAACCCTCGTTCTATGTTGCCAGCACGTAATGGTGGGAACTCATGGGATACTGCCGGGGTCAACTCGGAGGAAGGTGGGGATGACGTCAAATCATCATGCCCCTTATGTCTTGGGCTTCACGCATGCTACAATGGCCGGTACAAAGGGCTGCAATACCGCGAGGTGGAGCGAATCCCAAAAAGCCGGTCCCAGTTCGGATTGAGGTCTGCAACTCGACCTCATGAAGTCGGAGTCGCTAGTAATCGCAGATCAGCAACGCTGCGGTGAATACGTTCCCGGGTCTTGTACACACCGCCCGTCAAGTCATGAAAGTCGGTAACACCTGAAGCCGGTGGCCTAACCCTTGTGGAGGGAGCCGTCGAAGGTGGGATCGGTAATTAGGACTAAGTCGTAACAAGGTAGCCGTACCGGAAGGTGCGGCTGGATCACCTCCTTTCTAAGGAGCATCTGACTCTTCGGAGTCCAGAACCCAGATCGAAGACGTTCGTTCTTCGCTGGGAGCTCATGGGTGGAACATTTGACATGGTGC
>NZ_JBIVFS010000003.1:1357-3432 GCF_044748285.1 Microbacterium sp. NPDC090014 | reverse complement strand
TCTTTAAGAGCAAACGGTGGATGCCTTGGCATCTGGAGCCGAAGAAGGACGTAGCAATCTGCGATAAGCCTCGGGGAACTGATAAGCAAGTTTTGATCCGAGGGTGTCCGAATGGGGAAACCCCGCTGGGCGGCGTGCCGACCTAGTGACTCCCGCCTGAATATATAGGGCGGGTAGAGGGAACGTGGGGAAGTGAAACATCTCAGTACCCACAGGAAGAGAAAGCAACCGCGATTCCGTTAGTAGTGGCGAGCGAAACCGGAACAGGCTAAACCTAGCGTGTGTGATAGCCGGCAGGCGTTGCACGTTGGGGGTTGTGGGACTTTTCAGTCATCTCTGCCGAGATGGCGGCGTTACACGATGGTATAGACGAACGGTCTTGAAAGGCCGGTCATAGAGGGTGCCAACCCCGTAGTCGAAATGCCAACCGTGGCGCGAAGAGTATCCCAAGTAGCACGGGGCCCGTGAAATCCCGTGTGAATCTGTCAGGACCACCTGATAAGCCTAAATACTCCCAGATGACCGATAGCGGACAAGTACCGTGAGGGAAAGGTGAAAAGTACCCCGGGAGGGGAGTGAAATAGTACCTGAAACCGTTTGCTTACAAACCGTTGGAGCAGCCTTAGTAGCTGTGACAGCGTGCCTTTTGAAGAATGAGCCTGCGAGTTAGCGATATGTGGCGAGGTTAACCCGTTGAGGGGTAGCCGTAGCGAAAGCGAGTCTGAATAGGGCGATTCAGTCGCATGTCCTAGACCCGAAGCGAAGTGATCTATCCATGGCCAGGTTGAAGCGACGGTAAGACGTCGTGGAGGACCGAACCCACTTAGGTTGAAAACTGAGGGGATGAGCTGTGGATAGGGGTGAAAGGCCAATCAAACTTCGTGATAGCTGGTTCTCTCCGAAATGCATTTAGGTGCAGCGTTGCGTGTTTCTTGCCGGAGGTAGAGCTACTGGATGGCCGATGGGCCCTACAAGGTTACTGACGTCAGCCAAACTCCGAATGCCGGTAAGTGAGAGCGCAGCAGTGAGACTGTGGGGGATAAGCTTCATAGTCGAGAGGGAAACAACCCAGACCACCAACTAAGGTCCCAAAGCGCGTGCTAAGTGGGAAAGGATGTGGAGTTGCCTTGACAACCAGGAGGTTGGCTTAGAAGCAGCCACCCTTGAAAGAGTGCGTAATAGCTCACTGGTCAAGTGATTCCGCGCCGACAATGTAACGGGGCTCAAGCACGCCACCGAAGTTGTGGCATTGACATTATTGGTAGGCCTTCGTGGTCCAGCCGTGTTGATGGGTAGGAGAGCGTCGTGTGGCCAGCGAAGCGGCGGTGTAAACCAGCCGTGGAGGCTACACGAGTGAGAATGCAGGCATGAGTAGCGAAAGACGTGTGAGAAACACGTCCTCCGAAAGACCAAGGGTTCCAGGGTCAAGCTAATCTTCCCTGGGTAAGTCGGGACCTAAGGCGAGGCCGACAGGCGTAGTCGATGGACAACGGGTTGATATTCCCGTACCGGCGAAGAACCGCCCAAGCTAATCCAGTAGTGCTAAGTGTCTGAATCCCAGTGACTGATCCCTTCGGGGTGACGCGTTGGGCCTAGCGCACGACCCCATTCTGGTGCGGTTAGCGTATTAACAGGTGTGACGCAGGAAGGTAGTCCAAGCCAGGCGATGGTTGTCCTGGTGCAAGTGCGTAGGCCGAGAGATAGGCAAATCCGTCTCTCACATAGGCTGAGACACGATGCGGATAAAAAGTGGATGATCCTATGCTGCCAAGAAAAGCATCGACGCGAGGTTCTAGCCGCCCGTACCCCAAACCGACTCAGGTGGTCAGGTAGAGAATACCAAGGAGATCGAGAGAATCGTGGTTAAGGAACTCGGCAAAATGCCCCCGTAACTTCGGGAGAAGGGGGGCCTTCGACGTATTAGGACTTGCTCCGAAAGCGTTTGGAGGCCGCAGAGACTAGTGGGTAGCGACTGTTTACTAAAAACACAGGTCCGTGCCAAGTCGCAAGACGATGTATACGGACTGACGCCTGCCCGGTGCTGGAAGGTTAAGAGGACCGGTTAGCCGCAAGGT
>NZ_JBIVFS010000003.1:0-1260 GCF_044748285.1 Microbacterium sp. NPDC090014 | reverse complement strand
GCGAAGCTGAGAATTTAAGCCCCAGTAAACGGCGGTGGTAACTATAACCATCCTAAGGTAGCGAAATTCCTTGTCGGGTAAGTTCCGACCTGCACGAATGGCGTAACGACTTCCCAACTGTCTCAACCGCGAACTCGGCGAAATTGCATTACGAGTAAAGATGCTCGTTACGCGCAGCAGGACGGAAAGACCCCGTGACCTTTACTACAGCTTGGTATTGGTGTTCGGTGTGGCTTGTGTAGGATAGGTGGGAGACTGTGAAGCATGGACGCCAGTTCATGTGGAGTCATTGTTGAAATACCACTCTGGTCACTCTGGATATCTAACTTCGAACCGTAATCCGGTTCAGGGACAGTGCCTGGTGGGTAGTTTAACTGGGGCGGTTGCCTCCCAAAAAGTAACGGAGGCGCCCAAAGGTTCCCTCAACCTGGTTGGCAATCAGGTGTCGAGTGTAAGTGCACAAGGGAGCTTGACTGTGAGACTGACAGGTCGAGCAGGGACGAAAGTCGGGACTAGTGATCCGGCAGTGGCTTGTGGAAGCGCTGTCGCTCAACGGATAAAAGGTACCTCGGGGATAACAGGCTGATCTTGCCCAAGAGTCCATATCGACGGCATGGTTTGGCACCTCGATGTCGGCTCGTCGCATCCTGGGGCTGGAGTAGGTCCCAAGGGTTGGGCTGTTCGCCCATTAAAGCGGTACGCGAGCTGGGTTTAGAACGTCGTGAGACAGTTCGGTCCCTATCCGCTGCGCGCGTAGGAAATTTGAGAGGATCTGACCCTAGTACGAGAGGACCGGGTTGGACGAACCTCTGGTGTGTCAGTTGTTCCGCCAGGAGCACCGCTGATTAGCTACGTTCGGGATGGATAACCGCTGAAAGCATCTAAGCGGGAAGCCGGCCTCAAGATGAGATTTCCATACCTTCGGGTGAGAGGCTCCCAGCCAGACTACTGGGTTGATAGGCCAGATGTGGAAGTGCAGTAATGCATGCAGCTGACTGGTACTAATAAGCCGATGACTTGATAACACACCGTTTGTTGGTGCTACGCGTCCACTGAGTGGTTCTCGATGTACGGTCGAGAACCCTACAGACAACAATGATTTGTCTATAGGTTTGATTGAAACATCAATAGTGTTTCGGCGGCCATAGCGTGAGGGAAACGCCCGGTTTACATTCCGAACCCGGAAGCTAAGCCTCACAGCGCCGATGGTACTGCAGGGGGGACCCTGTGGGAGAGTAGGACACCGCCGGACTTCTTTTA
>NZ_JBIVFS010000002.1:0-850548 GCF_044748285.1 Microbacterium sp. NPDC090014 | reverse complement strand
CATTTGACAAGTGCACGCTGTTGAGTTCTCAAGGATCGGATGCTCCCACGACCCAGTCATCACAACCAGGCCCGAAGGGCAACTTCTCTATCTTAGCCATCCCGTCCCGCTTGTCAAATCAGCGCGCCGCGCGGATCTTGGATCCGCTGCGCAGCTCTTGACAGCCGCAGATGGGGTGGATCTCCCATCCTAGACGCAGGCGTCTGTTCTCACAAGTGAGTGGATCGGGAGGTGGTTCTCCGCTTGAGGGGGGTGAAGCTTTCGGCTCCTCCGCTTCCCTGTGGGGCGAACAAGTAATAAGTTACGTGGGTTCTGGGGTTCTGGCAAATCGGGCCACCACCCCCGGGCGTGTCGCCGCACCAGGTGGCAACACTTTTCCCAGTCCAGCGCCGGTATTCCGCCGAGATCGCCGCCACGAGTACGATCGCAGCGTGACCCAGCTGCCGAATCGCGCCCCCTCCGCTGCTCTTTTGGACCGCGTGTGGTCCGCCCTCGGGCTCGCGCCGGTGGAGGTCGATTCCGGCGCCCCCTTCGTTCACGCCGTGCCTCTCGAGTCGCGCCTCGCGACGGCGGATCTGGCCTGGGCGAGCGTTCGGGCCGTGTGTCTGGCGGCCGGCGTCGACTCCCTCCCCGACCCCGATCGCATCGCCGTCGCGTACCGGAGCGATCGGGTGCTCACCGTCGACGGACGCGCCCCCGATGTCTGGTCCCCGTACTCGGGATTCTTCCGGGCGTCCGACGGGTGGATCCGCACCCATGGCAACTACCCCCACCACGCGATGCGCCTTCTGACCGGTCTCGGGCTCGGAATCGACGCAGCGGGCGAAGACGTCCGAGCGGCCATCCTGACTCAGTCGGCCGCCGACGCTGTCGATCGGATCGTCGATGCGGGCGGACTCGCCGTGCCCGTGCTGCCGGAGAACCCCATCCACGACGCTCAGCTGCGGTCCGCTCCCCTGCTCCAGGTCGATCGGATGCCCTCCCCGAGCGGCGAGGAGCCGCGCCGGCGAGACGGCGACGATCGTCGTGCACCACTCACCGGCACCCGCGTGCTCGATCTCACCCGGGTGATCGCCGGTCCCGTCTGCACCCGCACGCTCGCACTGCTGGGAGCAGACGTGCTGCGCGTCGATCCCCCGCAGCTGCCCGAGCCCGAGTGGCAGCACTTCGACACCGGTCACGGGAAGCGATCGACGCTGCTCGACGCCGGAACCGAGCGTTTCGACCAGCTGCTCGCCGAGGCTGACGTCGTCGTCCTCGGGTACCGACCGGCAGCCCTCGCGCGACTCGGCCTCTCCGCATCCGCCCTGATCGAGCGGCGCCCGAGTCTGGTGATCGCGGAGCTCAGTGCGTGGGGCGACGACCACCCCTCTCGCGCAGGGTTCGACAGTCTGGTGCAAGCGGAGTCCGGGATCGCCATGATCGAGACGCCGGACGGCGACCGCCCGGGGGTCCTCCCCGCGCAGGCCCTCGATCACAGTGCCGGGTACCTGCTCGCAGCCTCGATCATCTCGCTGCTCGAGCGGCGCCGTCGAGAAGGTGGTGGCTGGGTGGTGCGCACGTCGCTGCGTCGAGTGGCCGCCGAGCTTCTCGGAATGCCACGGTCCTCGGGATCGCGATCGGTATCGGGGTCGGAGCGGGAACGGGTGCTGGACCTCGCCGCCCACACCGCGACGTTCGACGTCGCAGGGCAGACGATCACCACGGCGCGATCGGCGCTTCCCGGCCTCGAGCTCGCCGCCCCCCATCGCTGGGGATCCGATCAGCCGCGCTGGTGAATGCGTCGGAACACCGGCAGCGACAGACAGAGCACGAGAGTGAGCACACCCCACAGGGCGCACGCCGGCGGCAGCATCCGGTAGGCCAGATGCTGGTAGGTGAACTCCTCGGTGAACGGCCCGTAGCCGGCGTAGCCGAGGGCCCACGCCGTGATCAGCACCACGGGAAGTGACAGCCACCAGGCGATTCGGACGCCCGACGGCAGCACGCGATCCACTCGTTCGCGGGGAACAGCGCGGTTCACCCGGAGAATCCCCCAGATACCGATCACGAGCAGGCCGATCACGCTCGAGCCGTACTGCAGCCACTTGTATCCGATGAACGGCCCCCACACATCGTCGAGCGCGGGAAGCACATCGACGCCCCAACGCCCCTCGTGCGTGAAGAGATCCCAGACGATGTGCGACAGCACTCCCAGCACCAGCGATGCCGCGAGCATCGCCGGGTACAGCCGATCTCGAGCACCGACGCCGACGGCGGCTCGGGCCGCGTCGACGCCGGACTGCGACCAGTCGACAGGAACCCGGCGAGCCAGCCAGAGCGGAGAGAGCTCACCGACGGCCGGGCGCAGCACGACGCGCCACAGCAGGAACAGCACGAAAGCGACCAGCGCGGTCCACACGACGTTGCCGAATGAGTGGGTGAACGAGTACGGCAGGCCGACCCCGCGGATGAACAGCGGAAGGTCGGGCGTCATGGCGCCGATCGCGATCGCAGCGGGCACGAGCGGCGTGCGAATGAACGGGAGGGCGACCACTGCATGACTCGGCGTGAACGGCATCGGCAGGCTCCTGTCGAGTGTGAACGGTGGAAGCGTGACGGCGGCCGTCCGAGGACTCTCAGACGACCGCCGTCAGGCGATCAGGGTCGGATGTTCACGCGAGGAAGACACCTGCGAGGGTCTTCTTGCCGCGGCGGAGCACAGAAACCCCACCGGGCAGAGATCCCTTGACGGTGGCTGCATCGTCTTCGACACGCGATCCGTCGAGCGACACTCCGCCCTGGCTGATCGCGCGTCGCGCTTCGGACGAGCTGGAGACCAATCCCGTGGCGACGAGCGCATCGACCACCGACGACCCGGAATCGACCGTCGCGTTCGGCAGCTCTTCGAGCGCCGTGCGCAAGGTCGACGCGTCGAGGGCAGTCAGGTCGCCCTGTCCGAACAGGGCCTCGGATGCCGCGATCACCGCAGCGGCCGCATCGATGCCGTGCACGGTGGCGACGACCTCGAGCGCGAGACGCTTCTGTGCGGCGCGACGGAAGGGCTCGGACTCGACCAGCGCCTCGTACTCCTCGATCTCGGCGCGGGTGAGGAAGGTGAAGACCTTCAGCCTGCCGATCACGTCGGCATCCGCGGTGCTCAGCCAGAACTGGTACATCCGGTACGGACTGCACATCTCGGGGTCGAGCCAGATGGCGTTCCCCTCGCTCTTGCCGAACTTGGTCCCGTCGCTGTTCGTGATCAGCGGTGTGCCGATCGCGTGCGCCGACGCACCCTCGGCACGACGGATGAGGTCGGTGCCGCTGGTCAGGTTCCCCCATTGGTCGGAGCCGCCGGTCTGCAGGACGCAGTCGTACTGACGGTAGAGCTCGAGGAAGTCCATCCCCTGCAGGATCTGGTAGCTGAACTCCGTGTAGCTGATGCCCTCGTCGGAGTTCAGTCGCGCGGCGACCGCATCCTTCTTGAGCATGGTCCCGACGCGGTAGTGCTTGCCGATCTCCCGCAGGAAGTCGATCGCCGACAGCGGCGCCGTCCAATCGAGATTGTTGACGATGAGGGCGGCGTTCTCGCCCTCGAAGCTCAGGTAGCGCTCGACCTGCGTCCGCAGGCGTCCGACCCACTCCTCGACGGTCTCGCGAGTGTTGAGCGTGCGCTCGGCCGTGGGGCGCGGGTCGCCGATCAGACCGGTGGAGCCGCCGACGAGACCGAGCGGCTTGTGGCCGGCGAGCTGGATGCGACGCAACGTCAGCAGCTGCACCAGGTTGCCCAGATGCAGGCTGGGAGCAGTCGGATCGAAGCCGCAGTAATACGTGATCGGGTCCCCGGCGAGAAGGGCGCGCAGCGCCTCCTGGTCAGTGGACACGTGGACGAGGCCGCGCCACAGCAGTTCGTCCCACACGTTCTCGAACGTGGGGTCGATCGCCGGCGGGGCGGTCGTCAGAGCGGAATTCGACACGCGCCCCAGGCTATCAGCGGTGAGGGTCGGTGAATCGCCGGGCCGCCGTGGATCAGGTGTGTGCTGCCCACCACACGAGGAACGCCGCGCCCAACCCGATGACCCAGCTGACGAGACTGCCGACGAGGAAGTACTCGGCCCTGGCACCTGTCTCACCGTCGCGGGAGATCTCAGGGAAGCGCACGATCCCCTTCGCCGCCAGCATCGCGGCGAGGATCGGATACGCCGCAGCCAGGGTGAGCAGCATCACCAGGATGCGCTCGAGCGGGCCGATCAGTCGACCGCCCTTGAATCCCGCTCGCGGGTCGCGCAGAGCCGTGGCTTCATCCGGTCGGCCCGGCTTGTCCGCCATCGTGGCGTCGGTCGACTCCCTGCCGCCGATCGCGTCGGCGGGCGTGGTGGCCTCGGGCGCCGCAGGTTCCGCGTCGACCTCGTCGCGCATCGCCGATCGACGCAGTTCAGCCGGTCGCCAGGTGTGCTCACCGTCGAGCGCCGCGCGCACCACGAGGTTCGCCGACTCCAGGAGGAAGACCCCGGTGCCGAGCGTCAGGATCGCAAGATCGAACGGGACGTCGCCGAACGGTGAACGGAGGTTCCACACGGTGCCGATCAGGCCGGCATCAGTGCGCGCCCCCAGCCATACGACCGATCCGATGCTCACGAGACCGAGCAGCACCGCGGGCCAGAACCCGAGCGGTGCGCGGCGCTCCGACGGCATGCACCATACCCAGAGCGCTCCGACCACGAGCCCTGCGAGCATGGGCAGCAGCGCGTCGCTCACGCTGCCGAGCAGCAGGAACATCACGGCCACCGTCAGGTACCCGGCCCATCGATGCGGAGCGAACTGGCGGACGAGATCGGCGGATCCGACCGCGAGCAGGATGAATCCGGCGACGATCATGCGCTCGCTCCCCTCAGCGCGACCGCACCTTCGATGAGTGCGGCGCTGCCGGCGTTGCGCAACGACTTCGAGACGCTGGGCTGCGAGATGCCCTCTTCGGCGGCGAGGTCGTGCTGCGATCTGCCGACCATCCGTCCGTAGGTGAGGCGGCGCTCGCGCTCATTCATGGCGCCGACCAGCTCGTCACGGACGAGGAGGTAGGCGTTCGATGCTGCGATCATGCTCTCCATGACCTCATCCTGCCCCGGGGCTCCGACAATCCAGATCCGGGTGCGCGGCACGGTGCGTGCCTCTCTCGCGTGGACGGTCTCGATCGCCGCGCGCGCCGCATACCACCCCGGCCCGTCGGCGAGCTCGCCGTGGACGGAGTCGACGGTGCGCACCTCGCCGATCCCGATGCCGAAACGGAAGGCGATGCCGTCGGGAAGAGCGAGCTGGATCATGAGAAGCGACACCAGAGCGTCTTCGAGCCGAAGATAGACACCCTGCTGCTCGTCCCCCACCGTGGGGGTGAGCGGGTGATGTGCCAGAGGCAGGTCGGCCTCCACCCGAGCGATCGTGTCATCGAGCACGCGCTGCGCCGCCGTGCGATCGTCGAGCTTGCGCGATCCCACGATGTCGGCGAGTACGGCGATGACCATGTGATAACCGTATCACGAATAACTGTTATTTATGCCCTATTAGGTTATATGCTCGGAACATGCCTGAATCAGACATCATCCGGTGGGACGAAGGTTCCTGGACCCACTCACCCGCCGCACTCACCACGATCTCCGCCGACGGGGTCGAGCACCTGGACGTGACCGCCGCGGAAGGCAGCGACGCCTGGCGACACACGGCGTACGGATTCGTCCACGACACCGAGCACGCGCTGCTGGCTCCCCTGGCCGTGGGCGAGGCGATGGACGTCTCATTCCGCGCGCCATGGGACGGCCAGTTCGACCAGGCAGGAGTCTTCGTGCGCATCGACGACGAGCACTGGATCAAAGCGGGCATCGAGTACGCCGACGAGCACCTCGGACTCGGCGCCGTCGTCACCGACATCCGCTCCGACTGGTCCGTCGGATACGTCGACGACTGGCACGGCCGAGAGATCACCGTCCGCGTGAGCCGGTGGCCGGACGCGGTGATCGTGCGCGCACGCGCGGACGACGAGGACTGGCGGCTGGTTCGCGTCGCTCCGTTCACCGGCGACGCCGCTGCATCCGCCGGCCCGTTCCTCGCCGGTCCGACGCGCGCGGGACTCGTCGTGCGCTTCACCCGGTGGACGAGGTCGACCGCCGACGTCGCGCTGCACTGAGGAGCCCCGCCGGTCGCCGCACATCGCGTCGACCGGCGGTGCACAACCGACTACAGGCCCAGGGCGTGCGCCGCGGCCTGCGCTCTGGCGACGAGCTCGGCACGCTGCTCGGAGACTCGGACGGGAGCCGTTCCCCCGGCTCCGGTGCGCGATGCCACGGAACCCTCGATCGTGAGAACCTCACGCACCTCGGGGACCAGATGCGGAGAGACCGAGAGCAGCAGCTCGTCGGAAGCGTCCTCGAGACCGATCCCCTGTTCTTCGCAGGCCCGCACGAGCGCGCCCGAGATCTCGTGCGCGTCGCGGAACGGCACCCGGCGCTTCACGAGCCACTCGGCGACATCGGTCGCGAGCGAGAATCCCTGGGGGGCGAGGGCCGCCATCCGCTCGGTGTCGAAGCGCAGCGTCGCGATCATGCCGGCGAACGCGGGAAGGACGACCTCGAGGGTCTGGACCGAATCGAAGACCGGCTCCTTGTCCTCCTGCAGGTCGCGGTTATAGGCCAACGGGAGGCCCTTGAGCGTCGCCATGAGCCCCGACAGATTGCCGATCAGGCGCCCCGACTTTCCGCGAGCGAGCTCCGCGATGTCGGGGTTCTTCTTCTGCGGCATGATGCTCGACCCCGTCGAGTACCCGTCGTGCAGCGTGACGAAGCCGAACTCACGTGTGTTCCAGAGGATGATCTCCTCGCTCAGACGCGAGATGTCGACACCCGTCATCGCCGCGATGAAGGCGAACTCGGCGACGACGTCGCGTGCCGCGGTGCCGTCGAGCGAGTTCTCCGAGGGTCGATCGAGTCCGAGTTCCGATGCGACCAGCGCAGGATCGAGTCCGAGGGTCGAGCCCGCGAGCGCTCCCCCGCCATACGGCGAGACGCCTGCGCGACGACGCCAGTCGACGAGACGCTCGAGCTCGCGCACGAGCGGCCAGCCATGGGCCTGGAGGTGGTGCGCGAGGAGCACCGGCTGCGCGTGCTGCAGATGCGTGCGGCCGGGGAGGATCGCGTCGGGGTGGGCCTCGGCCTGCGCGACGAGCGCGTCGATGACACGGAGGATGTCGCGCGCGATCACTCGAGCGTGATCGATCAGGTACATGCGCACGAGAGTGGCGATCTGATCGTTGCGGCTGCGTCCGGCGCGCAGGCGTCCGCCCAGTTCGGGACCGAGCTCGGCGATCAGCGCCTGCTCGAGCGCACCGTGCACGTCCTCATCGGAGGGGACGGGCTGCAGCGTGCCGTCGGCGACCTTGCGCGCCACGGCATCGAGCCCCTCATGCATCCTGGCCGCCTCAGCAGGTTCGAGGTAGCCGGCAGCCGCGAGCGCCGTCGCGTGCGCATGCGAGCCCGCGATGTCGTACGGGGCGAGGATCCAGTCGAAATGCGTCGATCTGCTGAGCTCGACGAGCTCGGGCGACGGCCCGCTCGCGAAGCGGGCGCCCCACAGTGCGCCTTCGTTCGTGCCTTCGTTCTTCGAGTCGACCATCACGCGTCCTTCTTGCCGAGCAGCCAGACGAGCAGGGCCTTCTGCGCGTGGAGACGGTTCTCGGCCTCATCCCAGACGACGCTCTGCGGTCCGTCGATGACCTCGGAGTCCACCTCGTAGCCGCGGTCGGCGGGAAGGCAGTGGATGAAGATGGCCTCGGAATCGGCGATCTCCATCGTCTCGGGGGTCACCTTGTAGCCGCCGAGATCGCGGATGCGCGCGAGCTTCTCCTCCTCCTTGCCCATCGACACCCAGGTGTCGGTGACCACGACGTCGGCGCCGGCCGCAGCCTCGACCGCATCCATGAACAGCGTGATCGAGCCGCCGGTCTCCGCAGCCCGGCGGTCCGCCGCCTCGACGACGTCGGCGCGCGGGGCGTACTCCGCAGGTGACGCGATGCGCACATGCATGCCGGCAGTGACACCGGCCAGTGCGTAGGAGTGCGCCATGTTGCTCTGCCCGTCGCCGAAGAATGTCAGGGTCAGCCCCTTGAGCTCGCCCTTGTGCTCTCGGATCGTGAGCAGGTCGGCGAGCAGCTGGCAGGGGTGGAAGTCGTCCGAGAGGGCGTTGACGACTGGCACCGTGGTGCCGGCGGCCATCTCCTCGAGCCCCGCCTGCGCATAGGTGCGCCAGACGATCGCCGCGACCTGGCGCTCGAGAACCCGCGCGGTGTCGGACGGCGTCTCCTTGCCGCCGAGCTGGCTGCTCGCGGTCGAGATGATCAGCGGCGTGCCGCCGAGGTCGGCGATGCCCACCGCGAAGGAGACGCGGGTGCGGGTGGACGACTTGTCGAAGATCACCGCGACCGTCTGGGGACCGGCGAGAGCCTTGTTCGCCCAGCGGTCCTTCTTCAGCTCGATGGCGAGATCGAGGATCTCCGCCTGCTCGGCGGGGGTCAGATCGTCGTCACGCAGCAGGTGGCGGGTCATGCGAGGGCCTTTCCGGATTCGGCGAGGGATGTCTGTACGTCAGCGAGCGAATCGGCGAAGAGCTTGCGGAACTCGGCGAGTTCAGCGTCTCCGATCGTGAGAGCCGGGGCGATGCGCACCGTCTCGGGGTTGGCTGCGTTCACGATGAGGCCGCGCTCCTGAGCAGCGGCGACCACGTCGTTCGCGACGGGGGCGCCGAGTGCCACTCCGATGAGGAGCCCTCGGCCACGCACTCCCGTGACGAGGGGCGAGTCGATGTCCTCAATGATCTGTCGGATCTCCTCGCCGCGACGCGCAGCGTTCTCGACGAGTCCGGCGTTCTCGATCTCGGTGAGCACGGCGTCGGCCACGGCGGTGGCCAGCGGGTTGCCGCCGAACGTCGATCCGTGCGAACCCGGCGTGAAGAGCGAGCTCGCCGCACCGTAGGTGACGAGAGCGCCGATCGGGAAGCCTCCGCCGATGCCCTTCGCGAGCGTGATCGCGTCAGGAGTGATGCCCTCGTGGCTGAAGCCGAACCAGGCCCCCGTGCGTCCGGCACCCGTCTGGATCTCGTCGACGATCAGCAGCGCCCCGTGCTTCAGCGTGAGCGAACGGGCGGCCTGCAGATAGCCGTCCGGAAGCTCGACCACGCCGGCCTCGCCCTGGATCGGCTCCACGATGACGGCGGCGACCCGGTCATCGATCGCGGCTTCCAGAGCCTCGACGGTCGCCGGGATGTGCTCCACTCCTCCGGGCATCGGCTCGAACGGCGCGCGCATCGCGGCCTTGGCCGTCAGCGCGAGTGACCCCATGGTGCGCCCGTGGAATCCGTTCTCGAGTGCGAGGATGCGCGGCTTGTCCGTTCCCCCGTGGAGTCGGGCGAGCTTGAACGCCGCTTCGTTCGCCTCGGCGCCGGAGTTCGAGAAGAACACGCGGCCGTCGATCCCGGCGCCCGCGAGGCGCTTCAGCCGTGCGGCGAGCGCGAGCTGCGAGGGCGTCGCGAAGTAGTTCGACACGTGCGCGAGAGTCGCGGCCTGTCTCGACACGGCCTCGACGAACACCGGGTGCGCGTGACCGAGCGAGGTCACCGCGATGCCGGCGAGGAAGTCGAGGTGGCGCTTGCCCTCGGAGTCCCAGAGGTAGGACCCCTCGCCTCGTGTCAGCATCGCCAGGCGCGGGCCCGCGTTGAGGACCAGATCGCTCGCTGCGTCATCCTGCCAGTTGCTCATGCGTTCATCCCTGCGCTTCCCAAGACCACTTCAGTTCCGATTCCCTTGCTGGTGAAGAGTTCGACGAGCACCGAGTGCGGCACGCGTCCGTCGATGATCGCGGCGGCATCCACGCCGCCTTCGATCGCATCCAGGCAGGCCTTCATCTTCGGGATCATGCCGGATTCGAGTGTCGGCAGCATCTCGATGAGAGCCTCCGAGGTGAGGTGCGACACGAGCGAGTCGCGGTTGGGCCAGTCGGCATAGAGCCCCGGCACGTCGGTGAGGATGACGAGCTTGCGAGCGTTGAGCGCCACGGCGAGGGCTGCCGCCGCGGCATCCGCGTTCACGTTGAGCGACTGGCCGGGGTGATCGAGGTCGGGCGCGATGCTCGAGACGACGGGCACGCGTCCCGCCGCGAGGTGATCGAGCACGGGCGTCGGGTCGACCTCCACGACGTCGCCGACGCGTCCGAGGTCGATCTCCTCGCCGTCGATCACGACACCGCGACGACGACCACCGAACAGGCCGGCGTCCTCCCCGCTCAACCCGGTGGCGATCGGACCGTGCGAGTTGATCTTCGAGACGAGCTGCGGGTTCACCTGGCCGGTGAGGACCATGCGCACGACGCTGATCGCCTCGGTGTTGGTGACCCGGTAGCCGCCCTTGAACTCGCTCGGGATCTCGAGTCGCTGGAGCATGTCGGAGATCTGCGGTCCGCCGCCGTGCACGACGACCGGCAGCACGCCGACGTAGCGCAGGTACGCGATGTCCTGTGCGAACGCCTCCTGCAGCTCGTCGGAGACCATCGCATTGCCGCCGTACTTGACGACGACGATCTGGTCGCGGAACTTCTTCAGCCACGGGAGCGACTCGATGAGCGTCGCGGCCTTCACGGCGGCGACGTCCGGGGTGGTGTCCTGAATGTCGGTCATGAGGCGTAGGCGCTGTTCTCGTGCACGTAATCGTGGGTGAGGTCGTTCGTGAGGATCGTCGCGGTGGCATCGCCGACCTTGAGATCGATCACGAGATGCGTGGCACGCGGAGTGAGGTCGACCTCCTCGCGCGGACGGTCTGGGCCGCCCTCGCTGCACACCCGGACGCCGTTCATCCAGACGTCGACGTCGTACGGGTCGAACTGGGCGTTCGTGGTGCCGATCGCTGCGAGCACCCGCCCCCAGTTGGGGTCGTTGCCGAAGATGGCGGCCTTGAAGAGATTGTTGCGCGCGACGGAGCGGCCGACCTCGACCGCCTCCGCCTCGGTCGCGGCGTGCTGCACCTCGATGGTGATGTCGTGGCTGGCCCCCTCGGCATCGCCCTGCAGCTTGACCGCGAGCTCCTGGCACAGCTCTGCCAGCGCGGCGGAGAAGTCCTTGAGGTCGGGCACCACCTCGGAAGCGCCGTTCGCGAGCAGTGTGACCTGATCGTTGGTCGACATGCATCCGTCCGAATCGAGGCGGTCGAACGTCGTGCCGGTGGCGAATCGCAGCGCGGCATCCGCCTCGAGAGGCTCGAGCACGGCATCCGTCGTGATGACGACGAGCATCGTGGCGAGCCCGGGAGCGAGCATGCCCGCTCCCTTGGCCATGCCGCCGATGGTCCAGCCGTCTCGGCTGACCACGGCGGTCTTCGACACGCTGTCGGTGGTCATGATGGCCTCGGCCGCGACATCGCCGCCGTCTGTCGACAGCTCGGCGATCGCCTGTTCGGTGCCCGAGAGGACCTTCGCGCGGAAGATTTCGTCTCCGACTCCGATGAGGCCGGTCGAGCACACGAGCACGTCGCCGGCGCCGACGCCGAGCAGCTCGGCCGCCTTCTCTGCGGTCTGGTGCGTCGTCTGGAAGCCGAAGCTGCCGGTGAAGCAGTTCGCGCCTCCGGAGTTCAGCACGACGGCCTCGACCACGCGATCGGCGACGGCCTGCTGCGACCAGATGATGGGGTTCGCCTTGGCGCGGTTGCTGGTGAACACGGCCGCACCGACCTTGCGCGGGCCGCGATTGACCACGACGGCGACATCGGGCTTTCCGGTCGATTTGAGACCTGCGGCGACTCCGGCCGCTTCGAATCCTGCGGGGGCGGTGACGCTCACGGCGCGACTCCGTTCACTGAGAGGGCGCGGGACTCGGGCAGCCCCAGCGCGAGGTTCATGGATTGGACGGCAGCGCCGGCGGTGCCCTTGACGAGGTTGTCGACCGCGGTGACGACCGTCACGCGGTTCGCCGCGCGATCGATCGCGAGACCGATCAGGGCGGTGTTCGCACCGAGGACATCGGCTGTGCGCGGGAACTGACCGGCGGGCAGCAGCTGCACGAAGGTCTCGTCGCCGTAGGCGTCCTCCCAGGCGGCGCGGATCTCCGCATCGCTGACATCGCCGACGATCGGCGCGGTCGAGGTGGCGAGGATGCCCCGCGACATCGGAACCAGCACAGGCGTGAACGAGATGCGGATGTCGTCGGCTGGGGAGCCGGATGCCGCGGCGAGCGCCTGGCGGATCTCCGGGATGTGCCGGTGCGTGCCCCCGACCGCGTAGGGATTGGCGGTGCCGAGGATCTCGCCGGCGAGCAGGTTGGTCTTGAGGCTCTTCCCCGCTCCGGACGGGCCGACGGCGAGCACCGAGACGATGTCCCCGGCGTCGATCACCCCTGCGGCGACCCCGGGGGCCAGGCTCAGGCTCACGGTCGAGGCGTTGCAGCCGGGAGCGGCGATGCGCTTCGCCTCGCGCAGCGTCTCGCGCTGCTTGACACCGCCGACGAGCAGCTCGGGAACGCCGTAGGCCCACGGTTCGTGGAAGTCGCCGCCGTAGAACGCGTCCCAGGAATCCTGCGACGTCAGTCGGTGGTCCGCTCCCGCGTCGATCACGAGCGGGGTGTCGCCGAGCGCGTCGGTGTACTGCCCGGACTGCCCGTGCGGCAGAGCGAGGAAGACGATGTCGTGCCCGGCGAGCGTCTCGGGCGTGGTGTCCTGCAGGGCGAGGTGTGCGAGCGACCGCAGGTGCGGCTGATGCTGCACGAGCGGTTGACCGGCGTTCGAGTGCGCTGTCACCGTGCGGATCTCGATGTCGGGATGAGACGCGAGGAGGCGCAGGATCTCGCCGCCCGCGTAGCCGGATGCGCCGGAGACGGCGACGGAGTACGTCATTCTTCTACCTTAACGGTCGGACCCCTCGGCGAACGCGGGGTGCAGTGTCGGGAACCGGGGCGGCGACGCCGGCACTCGACCGCCGTGCGTACGCAGGCAGAAGCGCAGGGTCGCCTAGAGTCGGCGGCCGCTGCGGCGTCGGCGCACGGCGATGACGCTCGGAACGAGCGTCAGAGGAGCGGTGGCGGCCGAAGGCATGCCGCGACGATAGCGCGCTCGTCGCGGCATGCGCAAATCGGGTCCGTCATCCGCCGGACGCGTGGAGTGCCGGCGCCGCGAAGAAGGCGAGTTCGTGCGCGCTGGAGACCTCGAAGGCGCGGAGCATCCGTCGCCGCCCCGCGGCATCCGACTCCGTCGCCGCATGCATCACATGGTCGATCGCCTGCTCCGTCGCCTTCTCGAACGCGGGATCGGCATATGTCGCGAGCCACGATGCGTAGGGATGCTGCGGGTCTCGGGCGTACGCGTCGAACTCCCCCGCGTGCAGGCGGGTTCCGAGATCGGTGTACAGCCAGAAGCAGGGCAGCACGGCCGCGATGAGCTCGGCGTAGTCGCCGCCGAAGGCCACGGAGCGCAGGTGGTCGAGGTACGCGACGGTCGCAGGCGCAGGATCGGCGGCGAAGGTCGCCGCTTCCACTCCCGCGCCCGGGGCCAGCCACGATGCATGGAGCTCGAGCTCTCCGGTGATCGCCCCCTGCGCCGACTGAGCCCAGAACGCCTGCTCGTGCGGTGTGGGCGCGATCCGCGCGGCCGCTGCGAGCACTCGGGCGTACTCCCGGAGATAGAGGGCGTCCTGTCGGAGGTAGAAGAGGAACCGTTCGCGGTCGAGAGTCCCGTCGGCCAGAGCGCGGATGAAGGACAGCTCGTCGATGTCGGCCCGCACGTGCGCGATCCGGTCCCACCACCGATCGCGGAGGTCGGCACGGTCGGGTGCGGCCTCGAGTCCCCCTCGTCGCCAGAGGCCGCCGAAGTGGTTCACCGGTCCGTGACCGCTGCCGATGTCGAGCGCATCGCTCTGCCTCAGCGATTCCCGCAGCCAGGTCCTCGCCGATTCCACCGCGTCGACAGGGGACTCCCCTCCGGCGAGGCGGGTGGCGAGGGCCGACGACAGCGAGCATCCGGTGCCGTGCGTGTTGTGTGTCGTGATGCGCGACCCGGGATAGCCGTGTCTGACACCCCCGGCGACATCGATCAACGCGTCCGGAACGTCGTCGCCGTCGAGGTGCCCTCCCTTGACGAGCACCGCCCCGCCGATGCGGGCGGAGAGCTCGGCCCCGGCCTCGAGCGCGTCGTCCCACCCCGTGATCGGACGATCGGAGAGCGCGGCGAGCTCGGCGAGGTTGGGCGTCACGACATGAGCGCGCTCGAGGAGGCCGCAGAGTGCGCGCTCGGCATCCTCATCGAGCAGGCGATCACCGCTGGTCGCGACCATGACCGGGTCGAGCACGACGATCGGCGGACGGACGGCGTCGAGCCAGGCGGCGACGGTGGCGATCACCTCCGTGTTCGCCAGCATCCCGATCTTCACCGCGTCGATGACGATGTCGTCCGAGATGGCATCGAGCTGCTGCCGGAGGAACTCGGCAGGAGGCACGTGCACCGCTCGGACTCCCCTGGTGTTCTGCGCCGTGAGCGCCGTGACAGCCGCCATGCCATAGCCCCCGTTCGCGGCGATCGACTTGAGATCGGCCTGGATCCCCGCCCCGCCCGACGGGTCGCTCCCCGCGATGCTGAGCACGCGAGGTGTGCCCGAAGCCCTCCATCGGCTGAGGAATGCCCGGGCCGTCCTCGTCGGCTCGACGGCGGCGCAGATGGCGGAGACGACGGCGAGCCCCGCCGCACCCGCATCCCGAAGGCGCTCGATGTCGTCGATTCCCACGCCGCCGATGGCGACGCATGGCAGTGCGGTCCTCGCGGCGAGCGCACCGAAGCCGTCGATTCCCAGGGCCGGCGGGTGATCCGGCTTGGTGGCGGTGGGACGGATCACGCCGACGCCGAGATAGTCGACCGTTCCTGCCGGCAGGGCGGCCACGGCGTCGAGATGCTCCGGCGTGTTCGCCGTCAACCCGATGATCGCCTCGGGTCCCAGCCGCTCGCGTGCCCGCAGCACCGATACGTCGCCCTGGCCGAGGTGCACGCCGTCGACCCGCGCTCCCCTGGCGCGAGCGATCAGCGCCGCCTCGACGCGGTCGTTCACCACGAGCAGTGCACGGCTGTCGATCACCCGAGAGAGCTCGATCAACTGATCGGCGGTCTCGGCATCCGTCGCGTCCTTGTCGCGCAGCTGGACGATGCGCACTCCCCCGTCGACGGCGAGTCGCACCGTCTCCGCGACGCCCCGCTCGCCGCAGAGGGTGGGATCCGTGACGAGGTAGAGGGAGAGGTCCGCGATCACAGCGCGTGCTCCTGCACACGCGCGGCGACGGCGAGGTCCTCCGGCTGCACGGCGGCGAGCGCGTCGAGCAGTGCGACGGCGAAGCTGCCGGGGCCCGGGGCCCGCGCCGCGGCGCGCTCGGCGGCGATCGTGTACACGAGGCTCGCCGCCGAGACGGCGGTGAGCGGATCCGCAGCGGTCGAGCGCGCCGCACCGAGGAACGCCGCCATGACGGCGCCCAGCGCGCATCCGCCGCCGGTGACACGGGTGAGCAGTTCATGACCGTTCGCGATGCGGAGCAATCGTGCTCCATCCGTCACCAGGTCGACCGGTCCCGACACCGCGACCACCGAACCGTGCCGCGAAGCGAGTGCGAGTGCCGCCTCGGCCGCGGCATCGGTCGTGTCCGTCGCATCGACGCCGCGCCCCCCAGCGCTGAGCCCCGCGAGGGCGAGGATCTCCGAGGCGTTCCCCCTGATCGCCGTGGGGCGTGCGTCGGCCAGCTCGTGCGCGAGTGCCGTGCGCACCGGCAGCGCGCCGATCGCGACGGGATCCAGCACCCACGGAGTACCTGCGGCGAGGGCTCCTGCCGCGGCTTCACGGCTCGCCGCACGCTGCTCCGGAGTCGGCGTACCGAGGTTGATCAGCACCCCGGAGGCCACCCCGGCGAACATCCCCGCCTCACCGACGATGTCGACCATCGCCGGCGCCGCGCCGAGGGCGAGCAGCACGTTCGCGGTGAAGCCCGTGACGACGCTGTTGGTGATGCAATGGGTCAAGGGTGGGCTGTCGCGCAGCCCTGTCAGGAGCTCAGCCGCCGAGGTGGCCAAGGTCGATTCGGAATCAGGACGCAGACGATCGCTCAACGCGACATCCCTTCGCTAGTACGAACTAGATCAGGTTCGACGGGTCTGTTCTCAGCCGCGGATGCGGCACCCCGTGTCACTGATCGCAGTCTAGCGAGGCCCCGATCAGTCGATCAGCTGCAACAGCGCGAGTTCGTCGGCGCGAGTGAGCCCTGCCCGCCGGTCCCGATCGACGCCGCGCGCCTGCTCGTCATCGACCACGGCGGCGATCGTCTCGTCGAGCGGACGAAGCCGACCTCCTGCCGCGCGGTAGCGGGCGTTCGACCTGGTCATGAATCCGGTCATCTCGCTCGGCAGCCACAGCGGCAGCGACCGCTCCCCCGCCCAATACGCCACACCGTGCTCGACGAGCCAGGCGTCAGATGCCGCGACCGTGTCTCCCCGGTGCCCCGCACGTCTGCGCACGGCGTCGAGGACCTCGCTCAGCCGATGCCGATCGCCGATCGTGTTGATCACACCGGTGGCCCTCGTGGTGGCGACGAACTCTGACAGGTCGTCGACGTCGATCACCTGCACGTCTCGCTCCTCGACAGGCGGAAGCAGCACGGGGCCGTCCTCGGCACGCAGAAAAGCGGCAGCCCAGTACCCGAAACGATCGCTCGGGTCGTCCGCCCCGACGATCAATCCCGGGCGCACGATCAGGGTGCGGTCGCCGAGTGCACGCACGGCGTCCTCGGCGGCCACCTTCTGCCGGCCGTACTCGTCGTCTCCCCTCTCAGCCGGCGGATGCAGCGTCGCCGACTCGTCTGCACCGACGGTCTCCTCGTCGGAGTATGCCGACATCGACGAGACGTACGTCCAGCGGCCCGCTCGCTCACCGAGTGCCGCGACCGCAGCGGAGACGTGGGCCGCGTTCGACGAGACGTCGATCACGTGATCCCACTCTCGACCGGACACCGTATCGTAGGCGTCCGCCGCGTCACGATCGGCCAGCACCAGGCTCGCGCCCTCCGGAGACGGGCGTCCTCCGCGCGCCAGACACATCACCGTCGCCCCGCTCAGGAGCAGCCGTCTGGCGATGCGGCCGGACAGCCAGCCGGTGCCGCCGAGGATCAGAACATCCGTCATGACCCCATGCCACCATCTTCGCCGCGCGAGGGGAAGGGTCTTCCGCTCAGGGCGGATGCCCGTCAGCTCGTGCGAAGATCCGACAGGCCGGACAGTTCCGGGACCGTCCACGAGGGATCCGGGCGCCAGTCGCGCCATTCGGCGTCGAACGGCCAGTCACCGTGATGGAAGGACTCGATCGCCGCGTCCGCGTGTCGTTCGATCTGCGCGGCCTGCTCAGAGGTGAGACGTCCCTGCTCGACGGCCGCGATCACCTCGTCCTCGTCCTTGAGGTGCACCTGACCGTCCGCCTGGATCTCCACGTCGAGGATGTGATCCGATGAATAAGTGTCGCGGTCGGTGCGCAGATGCGCGTTCTCGAGATTCACGTACCACCCGGCGAACTCCCACTCGGGACCGCTCACATCGCTCCAGAACAGCCACACCGACCACGCCGCACCGGCCGGAGCGATGCGGAGGATGCCGTTGCCCCACCACTCCTCCACGATCCGGGTACGCGGATCGAGCCACCGACGCTCGAGCGGAACGGTCCGGATGCGCTCGCCCGCCGGAGTGCCCTGCCCCTCCTGGAGCGTGCCCGGAGCGAGCCAGGCCACCAGACCGCGTTCATCGTCGCGGACCACCCGCATGGGCGTGATGGTCGACGCATCGCCGGGCTGCCAGCCGGGCTTGCGGTAGTGCCAGGAGATCTGGTCGCCGGGTTCGAGGAACGGCGCTTCACCCATCGGTCGGACACCATCGGGAACCGCCGCGGGAGTGCTGTGGGGCAGGATGCTCATCCCGACACGGTACCTCGCAGGTCCACCGCGCTCAGGTCGGCTCGGCGGCGTCGGCAGCATCCCGAGAGCACACGCGCACGCGGACCGCACCATTCGAGTGCGGTCCGCGTGCGGGTCGGTTCAGGCGGAGCTTCAGTCGCGCAGGGTCGCGTCGAAGCGCTCAGCTGCGACAGAGACACCCGCGAGCTTCGCCTCTGTCGCCTCGGCTGCGGTGAGCGTGCGGTCGTCCGCACGGAAGCGCAGCGCGAAGGTGAGACTCTTCTGACCATCCGCGACGCCGTCCCCCCGGTAGTCGTCGACGAGGCGGATCGACTCGAGAAGCGCACCGGCGCCCTCGGTGAGCGCAGCGCGCACGTCGCCCGCCGGCACATCAGCGCCGACCACCAGCGACACGTCCTGTGTCGCAGCGGGGAAGGTCGACAGCGAGGCGGCGACCGCACGGTTCCCGCCGAGCGCGATGACCTCGTCGAGGTCGAGCTCGAGCACGATGGCACGACCGGGAAGGTCTGCTCCGGCGGCGACCTCGGGGTGGAGTTCGCCGACGTATCCGATCTCGACGTCGCCGACGGAGAGCACGCCGGTGCGTCCGGGGTGCAGCGCCGCGCGCTGCCCCTGCACCACATCGAGGTCGACTCCGGCTGCAGCCGCGATGACTCTGGCGGCGTCGAGCGCCTCGGAGAGCCCGTAGGGCTCCGCGGCGCGTCCCGGCTGCTTGGTCACGACGTTGCCGGTGAACAGCGCCGCGACATGGCGGTGCTGCGGTGGGATCGACGCGTTCAGTTCGGCGAGCGTGTCGTCCGACGGACGCTCGCCGAGCGGCGGCACCTCGTCCGTGCCGTACTCGACACCCGGCTCGGGCAGGAACACGACTCCGGTCTCGAACAGCGCGAGGTCCGTGAGGCCGCGCGAGATGTTGCGGTGCGCGGTCTGCAGAAGCCCGGGGATCAGCGATCGACGCAGGAACGGAGCGGAGCCGTCGAGCGGGTTCGCGAGCCGGATGCTGGGCAGATGCTCTCCCGACGCCGAGCCGTGCAGGTCGTTCTCCGCCTCCGTCGTGAAGGGGAACGAGGGCGTCTCGACGAGACCGGCAGCCGCCAGCGCGTCGGCGACGCGGCGACGACCCTGCTGGTGTGCGGTGAGCCCGCGGCCGGACGGCGGCGTCGGCAGCACGGACGGGATGCGGTCGAGACCGTGGATGCGAGCGACCTCTTCGGCGAGAGACCACTTGTCGGTGAGGTCGGGACGCCAGGTCGGCGGGATCACGGTCCACCCGGCATCCGACCCGGAGACCTCTGCGCCGATGGTCGTGAGCGCGCCGACGATCTCGTCGTCGGAGTAGTCGACGCCGATGAGCCCCTGCACGAATCCGCGCGGGAGGTCGATGTCCGCGACGAAGACCTCGGCGAACAGAGCGCCGCCCTCGTCGGTGAGCGTGCCGCCGGCGAACTCGACCATCAGGTCGGCTGCACGGCGGGCTGCCACGAACGGCACGAGCGGGTCGACACCGCGCTCGAACCGCTTGGATGCCTCGCTGGGCAGCTTGTGACGGCGTGCGGTGCGGGCGATCGTCACGGGGTCGAAGGTCGCGGCCTCGATGAGCACGTTGTGCGTCGTGTCGCTCATCTCGGTCGTGCCGCCGCCCATGACTCCGGCGAGACCGATGGGACCCGATTCGTCGGTGATCAGGAGGTCCTCGACGTGGAGCTTCCGCTCCTGGCCGTCGAGGGTCGTCATCGTCTCACCGGCCGTCGCACGACGCACGGTGATGCCACCGGAGAGCCTGTCGAGGTCGTACCCGTGCAGCGGCTGCCCCAATTCGAGCATCACGTAGTTGGTGATGTCGATCAGGATGCCGAGCGAGCGCATGCCGGCGAGCGACAGCCGCGCGATCATCCACGGCGGGGTCGGCCGCGCGGGGTCGACGTCTCGGACGACGCGCGTGACGAACTCGCTGGCGCCGACGCGGCCGCGTACGGGGGCTGCATCGTCGACGATCGCCGTGTGACCGGCGCCCGGCTGGAGCTCGGTGAAGTCGCGCTCGGCCGGGTCGCGGAACGGTGCTCCGGTCGCGTGGGAGTACTCACGGGCGACACCGCGCAGCGAGAACGCGTACCCGCGGTCGGGCGTGACGTTGATCTCGACCGCGACATCGTCGAGTCCGAGCAGGCTGATGGCGTCTGTGCCGACGGGTGCATCGATACCGAGGTCCGCGAGGACGAGGATGCCGTTGTGCTCGTCGCCGAGCCCCAGCTCACGCGCAGAGGCGATCATGCCGTCGGACACGTGCCCGTAGGTCTTGCGGGCGGCGATCGGGAACGGCCCCGGCAGCACTGCACCGGGAAGCGTCACGACGACCTTGTCACCCGCGACGAAGTTGTGC
The DNA here is from genome assembly GCF_044748285.1 of Microbacterium sp. NPDC090014. Taxonomy (NCBI): domain Bacteria; kingdom Bacillati; phylum Actinomycetota; class Actinomycetes; order Micrococcales; family Microbacteriaceae; genus Microbacterium; species Microbacterium sp. NPDC090014. The sequence goes on along the minus strand of NZ_JBIVFS010000002.1, from coordinate 830,189 downwards.
GCGCCACAGACGATTCCGCGGATTCCGCCGTTCGCCTCACCGACATCGACCTGGCACCAGTTGATCGTCTTGCCGTTGGACTGCGGCTCGGCCTCGAGCGAGACGACCTGTCCGACGACGACGGGACCCGAGATCTCGAAGCGGTGGACGTCCTCCTCCTCGAATCCGACGGTCACGAGCGCTGCGAGGACATCCTCCGGTGTCGTATCCGCTGCCAGATCGACGTACTCACGCAGCCACGAAAGCGGGACGCGCATCACACCACCATCCCGTACTGCTCGCTGAAACGGACATCGCCCTCTGCCATGTCCCGCATGTCCTGCACATCGCTGCGGAACATGAGTCCCCGCTCGACGCCCATTCCGAACGCGAAGCCGCTGTAGACGTCGGGATCGATCCCCGCCGCACGGAGCACGTTCGGGTTGATCATGCCGCAGCCGCCCCACTCGATCCAACGGGCGCCGCCCTTGAAGGTGGGGTGCCAGAGGTCGAGCTCGGCCGACGGCTCGGTGAAGGGGAAGAAGTTCGTGCGGAAGCGCGTCTTGGCCTCGGGGCCGAAGAGCTGACGCGCGACATGGTCGAGCGTTCCCTTGAGATGCGCCATCGAGATCCCCTTGTCGACGACGAGTCCTTCGAACTGGGTGAAGACGGGGAGGTGCGTCGCGTCGAACTCGTCGGTGCGGTACACGCGGCCGGGGCAGAGCACGTAGATCGGCACCTCGCGGTCGAGCATCGAGCGCACCTGCACGGGGCTCGTGTGCGTGCGCATGACGAGATGGCGCGATGGCGGGTCGACGTAGAAGGTGTCCTGTTCCTGACGGGCGGGGTGGTCGACGTCGAAGTTCAGAGCGTCGAAGTTGAACCACTCGTGCTCGAGCTCGGGTCCTTCCGCGATCTCCCAGCCCATGCCCACGAAGATGTCGGAGATCTGCTCGCTCAGCAGGGTCAGCGGATGCCGGGCGCCGACGCGTGTGCGCGAGGGGATCGCCGTGATGTCCAGCCGCTCGGCCTCGAGGCGCTCAGCGACCTCCGCGGCGGCGAGCTCCTCCTCCTTGGCGGCGAGGGCCTTGGTGACCTGACCGCGGCCCTGGCCGACGAGCTTGCCGAAGGCGGCCTTGTTCTCGGGGGCGACCTGACGCATCGAGGCGTTCAGGACGGCGAGCGGCGATCCGTCGGCGACGTGCGCGGCGCGAGCGGCTTTCAGTTCGGTCGTATCGGCGGCTGCGGCGATCGCTTCGAGCGCGGCCGCCACGGCGGCTTCGACCGCTTCCGGGGTGATTTCGGGAGACTCAGACACGAGACAGGAGTCTACCGGCGCGAGGCGGTCGCCCCGCGCCGGTGGACATCACTTCGGATCGGAGCTGTCCAGCCCGCCTACACCACCGGTGCCGCCGAAGCCGCTACCCCCGCGCTGCAGGGTGATGAGCTCGGTGTCGGTGCCGTCGCCGTGCTGGCGGGGATCCTCTGCCGCGTGGATCGCCTTCACCTTCGGCGAGCGACGGGTCTGGATCTCCACCCACTTCGCGATGCCCGACAGGATGAGGCACATGACGATGTAGATGCCGCCGATGACGAAGGCCGACTGCAGGATCGGGCGCCCCTGCTGCGACGTCAGCTGCTTCGCGTAGTACAGCAGCTCGGGGTACGTGATGATGAAGCCCAGAGCGGTGTCCTTCATCGTGACGACCAGCTGCGCGACGATCACCGGGAGCATCGCCCGGATCGCCTGCGGCAGGAGGATGAGACGCATCACGCCGCTCTTGCGGAGTCCGATCGCGTAGCCCGCTTCTTTCTGCCCCCGAGGCAGAGACTCGATGCCGGCCCGCAGCACCTCGGCGAGCACGGAGCCGTTGTAGGCCATCAGTGCGATCACGACGGCCCAGTACGGATCCATCTTGATTCCGACCACGGGGAGCCCGTAGTAGAGCAGCATCATGAACACCAGCACCGGAACGGCACGGAAGAGCTCCGTGACGGCTGTCACGGGGATCCGCACCCACGCGTGCTCGGAGAGCCGCCCGATGGCCAGCACGAAGCCGAGGACGACGCTGAGGACGGCGGCGAGCGCGAAGGCGGCGAGCGTGTTGCCCAGGGCCTTGAAGATACCCATCCACACGTTGGAGAACGTGAACACGTACCACTTCTCCGCCGAGAACTGGCCCGTCTCCACCATGCGAAGCACGATGAAGCCGATGGCGGCCAGGACGAGGACGACGGTGGCGACCGCGATGATCCGGTTGCGGGCGATCGCCCGGGGTCCGGGGACGTCGTACAGTACAGAGCTCATCGCGCGATCCTCCAACGGTTCTCGAGATATCGCTGCAGCCAGCTCAACAGCAGCACCAGGGCGACGAACACGACGGCGACCCAGAGGAGGACCTCCATCGGGTTGCCCGGACGGTCGGCCGAATCGTTGATGGTCGACCGGAGAGCCGCGAGCTCGGCGACCGAGAACCCGGCTGCGACGGTCGTGTTCTTCAGGAGCGCGATGAAGACGCTCATCATCGGCGGGACGACCGAGCGGAACGCCTGCGGCAGGATCACGAGACCCATCACCTGTCCGAAGGGAAGTCCGATGGCCCGCGCGGCCTCGGCCTGACCGACGGGCACCGTGTTGATACCCGCCCTCAGGACCTCGGCCACATAGGTCGCCGTGTAGATGCCGATGGCGAGGATGCCGAGCACGAGGTTCGACAGTTCGGGCAACCCGAGTTGCGGGTACCCGAAGATGAAGAAGAAGAACACGAGGGTGAGCGGGGTGTTGCGCACGGTGTTCACGTACACCGTGCCGACGCCGCGGGCGATGGGCACCGGGGAGACACGCATGGCCCCGACGATCAGACCCAGGATCAGTGCGATGATCCCGCCCGCGAAGAACACGATCAGCGTGTTGCTGATCGCCTGTCCCCACAGGTCGAGGTTGCCGAAGATGACGTCCACGCCACCCTCCCTTCTTCAGAGTGAATGGGCGGCCCCCCTGAGGGGGCCGCCCATGTCGATCAGTACGCGTCGACCTCGGGCTGTTCGACCTCGATGCCGCTGGAACCGAGGTTCGCGTCGAAGATCGCCTGCCAGATGTCGCCACCGTCGGTGAAGAGCTCGTTGATGTGCGTGCGCAGCGCGTCGTCGCCCTTCGTGAGGCCGACACCGTAGCGCTCCTCGGTGAAGAGGCCGCCGGTCACCTTGACGTCATCCGGGTACTGGGCCGCGTAGCCGATCAGGATCGCCTGGTCGGTGGTCACGGCGTCGACCTTGCCGTCGATGAGGTCCTGGACGCAGGCGGAGTACAGGTCGTACTCCTGCGTCTTGATCTCGGGGAAGTTCGCCTTGATGTTCTGGATCGGCGTCGAGCCGGTCGCCGAGCAGACGGTCTTGCCGTTGAAGTCCTCGAGAGCCTCGGCGTCGTCCGCGTCGGCGGCGACCAGGAGTCCCTGACCGGTGATGAAGTAGGGACCCGCGAAGTCGATGAGCTCCTTGCGCTTGTCGTTGATCGAGTAGGTGCCGACGTAGTAGTCGATGTCACCGTTGGTGATCGCCTGCTCGCGGTTCGCCGAAGCGATCGGCTTGAACTCGATCTTGTCCTCGTCGTAGCCCAGGGATGCGGCGATCCACCGTGCGATGTCGACGTCGAAGCCGGTGCGCTCTCCGGTCGTGACATCGAGGTAGCCGAGCCCGGGCTGGTCCTCCTTGACGCCGACGATCACCTTGTCGCGCTCCTGGATGGCGTCGAACGTCGGGCTGCCCTCGAGCTGGACGTCGTCAGCGACCTCGAACCAGGTGGAGTCCTCGCTCTCTTCGCCACCGGTTCCGGCGCCGGGGCTGGACGGGCTGCCGCTGTTGCAGGCCGTCAGCGCGAACAGTGCAACCGTCGCGATCCCGATTCCTGCCAGTGTCCGTGTGCGTCGCATGTGCGTCTCCTTCGTGTGCTGTGTGTGCAAAGGTCTGTGAGGCTCGTCAGTGCGTGAGGAGCTTGGAGAGGAAGTCCTTGGCGCGGTCGCTCTTCGGGTTCGTGAAGAACTCCTCAGGCGTCGCCTCCTCGACGATCTTGCCGTCGGCCATGAACACGACCCGGTTGGCGGCCTTGCGAGCGAAGCCCATCTCGTGGGTCACGACGATCATCGTCATGCCGTCACGGGCGAGCTCCACCATGACGTCGAGGACCTCGTTGATCATCTCGGGGTCGAGCGCGCTGGTCGGCTCGTCGAAGAGCATGACCTTGGGCTGCATGGCGAGAGCGCGCGCGATCGCGACGCGCTGCTGCTGTCCGCCGGAGAGCTGTGCGGGAAGCTTCGAGGCCTGCTGGGCGACGCCGACGCGCTCGAGAAGCATCATCGCCTCCTTGTCGGCATCGGCCTTCTTCATGCCGCGGACCTTGATCGGGCCGAGCGTCACGTTCTCGAGGATCGTGAGGTGCGCGAAGAGGTTGAACGACTGGAACACCATGCCGACGTCTGCTCGCAGATGCGCGAGGCCCTTTCCCTCAGCGGGGAGCGCCTTGCCGTCGATGCTGATCGTGCCGCTCGTGATCGTCTCGAGGCGGTTGATCGTGCGACACAGTGTCGACTTGCCCGAGCCTGAGGGACCGATCACCACGACGACCTCGCCGGCGTTCACCGTGAGGTCGATATCCGTGAGCGCCTGGAAGTCGCCGTAGTGCTTCTGGACGTTGTCGACAACGACGAGGGGCTTACCGGTGGTCATCATTTCTCCAAACTAGCCAGGTCGCTCACGTGGCTCCACAGTGATGCGTCGACATTTACACGTTCGTAACCACGCGATGGGGCCGATCCCGCCCGAGAACCGGAGTGCCCCACGGTCCGCCCCCGCGGACCGTGGGGGCGTCCCTGCTGCTCCGTTCCTCCCCCGAGTAGAACGTGGCAGCAAGCCTCCGACCGGATCCGATCGCAGGACGACTCCGGAGAATGGCCGAGTCCGCGCCTCAATGAGGGGCGTGGACTCTGTGGCATCTGAATTCTCCGTTGAATCGAGCGCGATCGACCCCCACATTGGCAGAGTGACATGCCGGAATGAGACTTCTTGAGGATTTCTTGAGGCCTCAGTCCCGCTGGTCCCGGTAGTACTCGACGGCCCCCGGATGCAGGTCGACCGGCCCCGTGAAGATCGCCTGCCTGCGGTCGAGCAGGGACGCGACCGGAACCCGCTGCGCGATATCGGTGCGGACCGTGAAGAGGCTCGTGAGGATGTCCCGTACGACGCCGTCCGGAGTGTCGGACGAGGTGACCAGATAGTTCGGCACCGCCATCGTGGGCGCGGACTCGTCGAGTCCATAGAGCCCGACGGGGAAGTCGGACGGCCGATACGCATCGGAGTATCGAGCGTTGATCGCCGTGACCCATGTCTGCTCGATCGGCACCAGCCGCACGGGCGTCGTCGTCGCGAGCTCCGCGATGCCCGGTGTCGGGATGCCGCCGACCCAGAAGAATCCGTCGATCTCGGATCTCTCGAGCGCGCTGATCGACTCACCGAGATCGAGCCGGGGATCCGTGATCGTCGCGACGTCGACGTCGGCGGCGTCGAGTGCTCGCGCCGCGATCACATTGACGCCGGAATTCTCGGCCCCGAGCGACACCGTCCTGCCCGCAAGGTCGCCGAGGGCGGCGATGTCCGAATCCGCGCGTACGACCACGTGGAGGTACTCGTCGTACAGGCGAGCGACAGCCTGCACCGGCATGGGCTCGTCGAACGCTCCCACTCCGGCGACGGCGTCGGCAGCGGCATCCCCTTGCGCGAAGCCGAGGAGGGCCTCCCCCGAACTCACCCGCAGGAGGTTGTCGACGGACCCGGCGGTCTCGGCTGCCGACACGCGGATGCCCAAGGACTCCGACAGCTCCCGAGCGAGTTCGTCGCCGTAGGCGTAATAGACCCCGTTGGCTCCCCCGCCGGCGATCTCGTAGGCAGAGTCGTTCCACTCCGTCGATCGAGCGCTGCACGCGCTGCTCGTGGCGGCGAGCAGCAGCACGAGTGCCGTCGCCACCCCTCTGCGCCACCATGCGCGGTGGCTAGCCCGCCCGCTCATCCCTCAGCTCCGTCCGGCAGCATCAGCGACACCAGCAGCCCGCCGTCGTCCGGCGTATCGACCCGCAGCTCGCCGCCGATCGACTCCAAGAGGTCGGTCGCTATCGCGAGGCCGAGCCCTGACCCCGGAACCCCGCCGCTGTCGTCGCTGCGCCAGAATCGGTCGGCGGCGTTCGCGGCCTGCTCTCGCGTCAGGCCGGGGCCGTGGTCGCGGACTGTCAGCACGCAGAGTCCACCGCTGCGGTGCGCGTCGACCTCGACGGCCGACTCGGCGGGCGAGAACTTCACCGCATTGTCGATGACGGCGTCGAGCGCGCTCTCGACGATCGTGCGGTCGGTGATGCTCATCACCGGGCCCACTCCTGTCGAGAGCATCCGGACGCGTCGCTGTGACGCGACCTCGCTCCAGGCGTCTGCGCGGCGGGTGGCGAGCGTCGTCAGATCGACGGCTGAGATCGTCGTGTCGGCGCGTCCGCCGCGCGCGAGTCCGAGGAGCGTCTCGAGGATGCGAGCCATCCGGCGCCCTTCCTCCCTCGTCTCCTCGACGTCGTCCTTCCAGTCGGCTCCGAGACCGGTCGAGAGGTGCTCGACACGCAGCAGCAGCGCGTTGAGGGGATTGCGGAGCTCGTGCGAGGCGTTCAGGGCGAACTCCTGCTGACGCGTCATGACGCGCTCGATCTCATCCGCCATGCCGTTGAACACGCGCGTCATCCGGCGTAGCTCAGGAGGCCCCGTGTCCTCCGCGACCCTCGCATCCATCTCGCCGCGTTCGATCGCGATCATCGCCTCATCGAGACGTCGGACCGGAGAGAGCACCCACCGGGCGAGTTGGAAGACGAGGAGCACGCCGAGTCCGATCGAGACGATCGACACGACCGTCAGCACAAGAATCTGCTGCAGGATCTGGGTCCGTGGCGCCTCGACGTCCGCGGAGAGCATCACGGCGCCGATCACGTCGCCGTCGTCGAAGACCGGCTCGACGAGCGAGGACTCTGCCGCGATCCAGGGGAACACCGGCTCGGGCGCCTCGGCGCGGCGCCCCGAGAGCGCGAGGCCGACCCGTGCGGCATCGTCCTCTGACAGGACTTCGCCGCCGCCGTCGCCCGCTGACCACACCCCACCGGAAAGATCGAAGACGATCACATCGATCCCGTACACCTCGTGGAAGCGGGCGACCTCGGCATCGATCACCGTCGCGCTGCCCGACCGCAGCGCCTGCCGCGCGCTGGTCACGAAATACCCGAGGTCACCGAGCTGCTCGGTGTAGAAGGCCTGCTGGATGCTGCGGGTCGCGCTCCACGCCGTGGCGCCGCCCAACGACAGCAGGATCGCGACGAGCGGCACCAGGAAGACGACGACGAGACGTCTGCGCATCGAACGCTACCCGGCCAACCGATAGCCGACACCGCGCACGGTCTCGATCAGATGCCGCTGACCCGCCTTCTTGCGGATCGCGCCGACGTGCACCTCGAGCGAGTGCCCGAAGCCGCGCCAGTCGGTGTTCCAGACCTCGCGGATGAGTCTCTCCTTCGGCACGGCGACGCCGGGGTACCGGGCGAGCACCGCCACGATGTCGAATTCCTTGCGAGTGAGTTCGATGGGAGCGCGTCCGATGATCACCTGCCTGGCGACGAGGTCGATCTCGATCTCGCCATCCTGCAGCCGTACGCGCGCCTCGGATTCCGGCCGCACGGGTCGAGAGCGTCGTGTGACCGCCTCGATCCGGGCGAGGAGCTCGTGGACGTCGTAGGGCTTGACGACGAAATCGTCAGCGCCGGCACGCAACCCTCTGATGCGCTCCGTGACCTGGTTGCGTGCGGTGACGATCACGATCGGCACCTCGGAGCGTGCGCGGATCCGACGGCAGAGATCGATGCCGTCGACATCGGGCAGACCGAGGTCGAGGAGCACCACCTCGGTGTCCGCACCCAGTTCCTGCAGCGCGGAGGCTCCGTCCGCGGCTCGCACGGTGGCGTACCCGGATCGCGCGAGGAAGGCCTCGAGTGCAGCGGCGACACGCTCGTCGTCCTCCACGATCAGAATCTGCATCGACCCTGGGTCCCCTTCTCCGCTCGAGCAGGGACAAACCTACCAGCAGGACGGGCGGCCGCTCGTCCGCCGGGGATCAGGCCGAGGATGCCGCCCGCTGCGCGAACGCGCTCTCGTAGAGGCAGACGCTCGCTGCCGTGGCGAGGTTCAAGGATTCGGCGCGGCCGAAGATCGGCAGCTTCAGCACCTGGTCGGCCTGCGCGAGCGCCTCGTCCTCGAGACCGCGCGCCTCATTGCCGAAAAGCCACGCCGTAGGCTCGGCGAGCACTCCGTCTGCCCGGGCATGAAGAAGATCCTCGCCCTTGACGTCCGCGGCCAGAATCCGGAGTCCCGCGGCGTGAGCCTTCTCGACCACATCAGAGAGCTCTGCGCCCACGGATACGGGCAGATGGAACAGCGAACCTGTCGTGGCGCGCACGACCTTCGGGTTGTAGGGGTCGACCGTGCGGCCCGTCAGCACGACGGCGTCGGCTCCCGCCGCATCGGCGGCCCTGATGATCGTGCCGAGGTTTCCCGGGTCCCTGATCTCCTCGCAGATCGCCACCAGACGGGGGGATGCCGCGAAGATGTCCCGCACCGACGTGGGCGCCTGCCGGACGACGGCCACCAGCCCCTGCGGAGTGACCGTGTCGGCCATCGCGTTCAGCACGTACTCCGTGACGTACTCCACGTCGATGCCGGCATCCGATGCCTTCGCGCGGATGTCCGGATGCTTCTCCCAGCCGGTCGGGGTCGCGAACAGCTCCACGATCGCCTGAGGACTGTAGGTCAGCGCCTCGCGAACCGCCTGGGGACCTTCGAGGAGGTAGAGCCCTGTCTCGGCGCGCGCGCTGCGCTTGGTCAGCTTGGCGACGGCACGGACTCGGGGCGAACGGGGGTTCTCCAGCACGTTCACAGTCTAGAGAACGGCAGGACCGTTCCTGCGCAAACGCCGGACGAACGACAGAGGACGCCCTCCCGAAGGAGAGCGTCCTCTGTGGTGAAGAGCTGCTTACGCAGCCGACTTCGGAGCGTTGACGTCGGAAGGCAGAGCCTTCTTCGCCGTCTCGACCAGCGTCGTGAAGGTCGCTGCGTCGTTGACCGCGAGGTCGGCGAGCATGCGACGGTCGACGGTGACACCCGCGAGACCGAGGCCCTGGATGAAGCGGTTGTACGTGATGCCGTTCTGGCGTGCAGCGGCGTTGATGCGCTGGATCCAGAGACGACGGAAGTCGCCCTTGCGCTTGCGACGGTCACGGTACGAGTAGACCAGCGAGTGGATGACCTGCTCTTTGGCCTTGCGGTAGAGGCGCGAACGCTGACCGCGGTAGCCGGAGGCGCGCTCGAGGATGACCCGACGCTTCTTGTGGGCGTTTACCGCCCGCTTGACTCTTGCCATTTTCCTGTGTTCCTATCGTGCGTTCGGGCGCGTCAGCGACCGAGAAGCTTCTTCGCGACCTTGGTGTCAGCCTTCGACAGCACCTGGTCCTGGTTGAGGCGGCGGGTGCGACGGCTCGACTTGTGCTCGAGGTTGTGGCGCATTCCGGCCTGCTGCTTCTTCAGCTTGCCGCTGCCGGTGATCTTGAAGCGCTTCTTAGCACCCGAGTGGGTCTTCTGCTTCGGCATCTTCTCTTCCTTCGTATGGCGCCTTCTCAGGCGACGGTGTCAACCCGCGGTGCGGGAGTCTGGGGGCGGGAGTTATTCCGCTGCGGCCTCGGCCGGCTCGTCGGCGTCGGTCTTGGCTTCGCGGGCGGCCTGCTTGTTCGCTGCGCGCTGGGCGTCGCGAACCGCATTCTGCTCCTGCTTCGCCTCGGACTTGCTCTTGAGCGGAGCCACGATCATGACCATGTTGCGGCCGTCGATGGTCGGGTTCGACTCGACGGTTCCGAGCTCGGCGACATCCTCGGCGAACTTGCGGAGGAGACGGACGCCCTGCTCGGGACGCGACTGCTCGCGACCACGGAACAGGATCATGGCCTTCACCTTGTCGCCGGCCTTGAGGAAGCCCTCGGCGCGCTTGAGCTTCGTCGTGTAGTCGTGCGCCTCGATCTTCAGTCGGAAGCGGACCTCTTTGAGGATGGTGTTCGCCTGGTTGCGGCGAGCTTCCTTCTCCTTCTGGGCGGCTTCGTACTTGAACTTGCCGTAGTCCATGATCTTGACCACGGGCGGCTTCGAGTTGGGCGCGACCTCGACGAGGTCGAGATCTGCTTCCTGCGCAAGGCGCAGCGCCGCCTCGATGCGGACGACGCCGATCTGCTCACCCGCGGGACCGACGAGGCGGACCTCGGGGACGCGGATGCGCTCATTGGTGCGGGGATCGCTGATGCGTAGCTCCTTAGACGATGGGATTCGGCCACCAGGATGCTGTCAGCACCCCGGGCGAAATCAGAATCGTCCCACCCACCGGCATTCAGACGCCGGCTCCGCACCCTGCCTGCCGGACCCCGTCTGACGACGTGATCCGGTGGAGTGCAAGACCCGGTAGCCTGGAACGGCAAGCGCGGGTGGGAAGTGAATCCTCTTTCGTACCGGAGCATGACGCTCCGGAGCCCGACAAAGTCTAACAGAAGGCAAGGCGAAGTGACGAACCAGGCATCGGATGAGGCTGCACGCGAGCGCGAAGAGCGCTGGGCACGGCAGGAGGAGGCGGCGTCCTCCGCCACGCGGGACATCGCCGATGTGCCGGCGGTCGAGGTCATCACGACCGCAGCCGTCCACCTCATGAGTGCCGCGGCGGTCAAGCTCGGCCTCGCCGACGACCCGCACGCCGCGGAGCAGCTCGACCTCGATGAGGCGCGCAAGCTCATCAACGCCCTCGCCGGGCTGATCACCGCCGGCGCACCGGAGATCAGCGACATGCACGCGCGGTCCCTCCGAGACGGGCTGCGCTCGCTGCAGCTCGCGTTCCGCGAGGCGTCGACCATTCCCGACCCGATCGGCAAGGGTCCGGGCGAGAAGTGGACAGGCCCGGTCAACTAGGGACTGCCGGCCGCTGCGGCTGACCGGTCGGTGGCAGCACCGAGCCGGTCAGGCCGAGCGACGCAGCTTCACGGTGAGAGAGTCGGCGAGCACCGCGATGCGATCATCCGCCGCCCACCGCTGCGCCAGGCGCGCGAGCACGGCGTCGAGCACCTCGCGCTCGAGCCCGTCGACCAGCTCGAGGATGACGATCAGTTCTGGTCCGCGCAGACGGGCGTCCGGGTCTCCGGCCGCGACGGCGACGTCGATCACGGCGAGTTCATGCGCGACACTCTCCTGCAGAGCAGTGAAGACCTCGGGCGAGAGGAAGCTCGGCTCCCACCGATGACCCTGCGCGACCGCCCACACCGCGGGACGACGGAGGACGAACTCGGTGTCCGACGTCGGGTCGAGAACGATCAGATCCGTCTCCTCCGCCGACGCTGCGAGAGCGGCGCGCACGGCTTCCACCGGGATCGGACGGGCCGTCGCGTCCCAGCGCTGCATCGCCTCGACCGACGAGAACACCGGCTGCACGCGACGACCGTCGGGAGCCGCGACCGTCACGATCGAGAGCTCCTGAGTCTTGTCGACAGCGAGACCGCTCGGCGCCACGCCCTCCTCGCCCTTCTCGGCGATGAGCGGGATCAGGACCCGCGCCGAACGGAACGCGTCGACGACCTCGGTCTGAGCACCGTCGCCCGCCCGAAAACGCAGCAGCGCGTCGAGCAGAACCGGGTCGGCCGATCCGTCGTCGGCGGCATGAGGGTTCGACTGGAAGCTGCGGCCTTCCCAGGGCACACCGGCCGAGTCGCCCCGATCGCTGGACGGGTGCTCGTGCGACCCATGACGGTCGTGGGGACCGTGGTCCCCGGCGTCGTCAGTCCCCTGCGACATCCAGCGCCTCAGCCAGCGTGAACGCGCCGGCGTAGAGTGCCTTGCCGACGATGGCGCCTTCGACGCCCAGCGGCACCAGTTCGCGGAGCGCCACGATGTCATCGAGGTTCGAGATGCCTCCGGATGCCACGACGGGCTTCGGGGTGCGGGCTGTGACCTCGCGCAACAGCTCGAGGTTCGGCCCCTTGAGGGTCCCGTCCTTGGTGACGTCGGTCACGACGTAACGGCTGCAGCCGGCATCCTCGAGGCGCTCGAGCACCTCCCAGAGGTCGCCGCCCTCCTTCGTCCACCCGCGAGCGGCCAGCGTCGTACCGCGGACGTCGAGCCCGACGGCGATCGCTTCGCCGTAACGGCTGATCACGTCGGCGGCCCACTCGGGGTTCTCCAGCGCGGCCGTGCCGAGGTTGATGCGGGTCGCGCCGCTCTCGAGAGCCGCCTCGAGCGTCGCGTCGTCACGGATGCCGCCGGACAGCTCGACGTTGACGTTCTTGAACTGCTTGATGACCTTGCGGAGGATCGGCGCGTTGCTGCCGCGTCCGAAAGCGGCATCGAGGTCGACGAGATGGATCCACTTCGCCCCCTGTGCGACCCACTCCCCCGCGGCGTCGAGCGGGTCGCCGTAGCTGGTCTCGGTGCCGGCCTCACCCTGAGTGAGGCGGACGGCCTTGCCCCCGGCGACATCGACGGCGGGAAGCAGGGTGAGAGCGGGAGACTGCGCGAAGTCGTTCATGACGTCCTCAGGTGAGATGGAGAGACCGATTCGTCGGCACGAGAATCGACACTAGCCCGCGTATCGGCCCGCTCCAAAACGATGACAGCAGAGAACCTCCCGTGCCACGCGGTAGCCTCGATGACGCCCCTGTTTCGGTGTGTGAGGAGATGTTCCATGGTGCGCGATGCGGATGCGCGAGGAGGCGGACCCCTGCGACGCGGGAATGCGCTGCCTCCCGAGACTCCGGATGAGCGCGCTCAGATGCCGGCTGGACCCGACGCGGAGCCCACAGCCCCGCACCCCCGACCGGCACCCCAGCCCGCCCCCGCGCCGGGGACACGAGCCGCAGCGGCATGGGCAGCAGCCTCCGCCGCAACTCCTCCTTCCGATGATGCGCGACCGGCCACGCCCGCTGTACCGATCTCCGCACCGCCTTCGGTCCCCGCTGCGCCACCCGCCGCCCCTGCAGTACCGCCCGCGCCCTCAGCCGCATCGCCCGCAGCCCCTGCGGTACCGACGACGCCGGCACCTTCCGGTGCGCCCGCTGCGACCGGATCGCTTTCGACCGCGTGGTCGGAACAGCAGAGCTCTTCGACTCAGGACAGCACCGCGCGGCCCGCCGTTCCGGCGGCCACGGCGCCGCGCCCCCAGTCTTCCGACGTACCGCCCGCTCCGCCGCTGCCGGTGCCCGCCTCGGCCCCGTCCGCGCCCAACGCCGCCGCTGCAGAGTCGGCGTCCTCGGCATCCTCGCGTCGTCAGCAGCGCGAGCAGGGCGTGGGGCGTCGCTCGTTCCTTCAGGAGGAGCGCCGTGAGGAGCCAGCGCGTCAGGGCGGTCGCGGGCTGCTCAACCGCGTCGGGTTCACCCTCGGCCCGAGCGCTCGCGAACGCGCCGTCCGCGACGACGAGCACGCGGTGAGCCGCCACTGGCCGGGCCCCCGCACCGTCGCTGTCGTCAACGGGAAGGGCGGGGCGGGAAAGACACCGGCCACCGTGCTGCTGTCGGCGGTCTTCGCGCAGTACGGCGGCGCCGGGGTTCTCGCCTGGGACAACAACCAGACCCGCGGCACCCTCGGCTGGCGCACCGAGACGGGGGCGCACGATCGCACACTGCTCGAACTGCTTCCGCAGACCCGGCGCCTGCTGGGAGCCCAGGGACAGTCAGCCGACCTCGCGCACTTCGTGCATCACCAGCCGCAGGAGAAGTACGACGTCCTGCGGTCGAAGCCCGTCCGGCTGGCCCACGAGAATCGGCTCCGGCCCAGTGACGTCGACTCCATCCACGCGATCGCGGCCAAGTTCTACCGTCTGATCATCATCGACTCCGGCAACGACGAGTCCGATCCGATGTGGCTGCGGATGATCGACCTCGCCGACCAGATCGTCGTGGCGACGACGACACGTGACGACCATGCCGAGGCCGGGGCGCTACTGCTCGAGGCACTCGAAGACCGCGACGAGCGATCCGCACGGTTGGCTCGCGAGTCAGTGGTCGTCGTCAGCCAGGCGGACCCGAAGGCATCCCCCGCCGAAGTCGCAGACGTCATCGCCGGATATCAGCCGCTCGCGCGCGAAGTCGTCGGCATCCCCTTCGATCGGGAGATGGTCGACGGTCACCTCCGTCTTCGTGCACTTGCGGCGCCGACGCAGCGGTCGTGGCTCTCTGCCGCGGCCGCCGTCGCCCGAGGCTTCTGAGCCGTTCGGCAGAGGACCCGACGGACCGGTCGTCCGAGGTTCGGATCGACGGCGGCTCAGCGGGCTGCCGGCGCGTCAGGACCGAAGGCTGTCGACCCAGTTGCGGAGCAGCTGGATTCCGGCCTCTCCGGACTTCTCGGGATGGAACTGCGTCGCGGAGAGCGGCCCGTTCTCGACCGCGGCGAGGAACGGATCGCCGTAGGTCGACCACGTGAGCACCGGCTGAGGGAACGGCGGGATGACATCGAGCTCCCACGACTGCGCGGCATAGGAGTGCACGAAGTAGAAGCGTTCGTTCTCGATGCCCTTGAACAGCACCGATTCGGCGCCCGGCTCGACCGTGTTCCACCCCATGTGCGGCAGCACCGGCGCGTTGAGCTCCGTGACCGCTCCCGGCCATTCGCCGAGACCCTCGGAATCGTGCCCGCGCTCGACACCGTGCGCGAACAGAACCTGCATGCCGACGCAGATGCCGAGCACCGGGCGCCCGCCTGCGAGCCGGCGATCGATGATCTCGTCACCGCCGTGCGCGTAGAGCGCATCGCGGACGGCCTGGAACGCGCCGACTCCGGGCACCACGAGACCGTCTGCCTCGAGCGCCTCCGTGCGGTCGCGCGTCAGCACCGCATCAGCACCGGCGGCGATGAGCGCCTTGACAGCCGAGTGGACGTTGCCGGATTCGTAGTCGAAGACGGCGACCCGGGGAGCCCTGCTCACAGTGCGCCCTTCGTCGACGGGATGCCGTCGACCAGGGGGTCGAGGGCCTTGGCCTGGCGGAACGCCCGAGCGAATGCCTTGTACTCGGCTTCGGCGATGTGGTGGGGATCGCGGCCCCCGAGAACGCGTACGTGCACCGTGAGTCCCGCGTTGAAGGTGATGGCCTCGAACGTGTGGCGCACGAGCGAACCGGTGAAGTGGCCGCCGATGAGGTGGTGCTCGAAACCGACAGGCTCCCCCGTGTGAACGAGATAGGGACGCCCCGAGATGTCCACGACAGCCTGAGCGAGCGCCTCGTCGAGCGGCACGAGAGCGTCGCCGTATCGCGAGATGCCGGACTTCTCGCCCAGCGCCTCACGGATGGCCTGACCGAGAACGATCGAGATGTCCTCCACGGTGTGGTGTGCGTCGATCTGCGTGTCCCCCGAGGCGCGCACCGTGAGGTCCGTGAGCGAGTGCTTCGCGAAAGCCGTCAGCATGTGATCGAAGAACGGCACCGACGTGTCGATACGGCTCGCACCGGTGCCGTCGAGGTTCAGCTCGAGCTCGACGGTGGACTCCGACGTGCTGCGCACACGCGTGGCGGTGCGCGGGGTCTGGGCGGGGCTGCTCATGAAGCCGATCCTATCGAGGCGAGGACATCGAGGAATGCCGTGGTCTCCGCCTCGGTGCCCGCGGTGACGCGGAGGTGCCCGGGTATCCCGACGTCGCGGATGAGAACACCCTGCTCGTAGAGCTGCTGCCAGACCTTCTGGGGCTCTGCGACACCCCCGAACAGGACGAAGTTCGACCAGGACTCATGCGGGGTGTACCCCAGCGCCTCGAGCGTCGCGGAGATGCGATCCCGCTGCTCGACGATCTCCTCGACCATGCCGAGCATCACGTCGGAGTTGCGCAGAGCGGCGACGGCTGCGGCCTGCGTGAGAGCGCTGAGGTGGTACGGCAGGCGCACGAGCCGCAGAGCGTCGATGAAGGCAGGATCCGCGGCGAGGTACCCCACGCGGGCACCCGCGAAGGCGAAGGCCTTGCTCATCGTGCGGGAGACGGCGAGCCGCGGTCGTCCCTCGAGAAGGGTCAGAGCCGATGCCGCGTCGTGCGGCGCGAACTCCTGGTACGCCTCGTCGACGACGACGATTCCGTTCGACGCCTCGTACACGGCTTCGACGACGTCGAGGTCCAGCGGCGTGCCTGTCGGATTGTTCGGAGAGCACAGCAGGATGACGTCAGGATCGACATCTCGCACCTGCGATGCCGCCTCTTCGGGGGTGATCGTGTAGTCGGGCTGCCTGGTGCCGGCGACCCAGCGCGCTCCGGTGCCCTTCGAGATCAGCGGATACATCGAGTAGGTCGGGGCGAAGCTGAACGCCGTGCGGCCCGGCCCGCCGAACGCCTGCAGAATGTGCTGAAGGACCTCGTTCGACCCGTTGCCCGCCCAGATCTGGGCCGGTTCGAGACCATGACCGAGGTACTCCGCGAACCCTTCCCGGAGCGTGGTGAACTCGCGATCCGGGTAGCGGTTGACATCGCGGAGCGCGACCGCGATGTCGTCCAGGATGTCACTGGCGACCGCGTCGGGAACCGGATGCGTGTTCTCGTTGACGTTGAGTGCGATCGGAAGAGGCGCTTGCGGCGCTCCATAGGGCGTGAGCCCTCGGAGGTCGTCGCGAAGAGGGAGGTCGGCGAGTGATGCAGTCACCCTTCCCATGGTAGGCCGCCTTCGCTACACAGACGCTCGTGGTGACGGAGTGTGAACGCGCTTCCGCGCCGCACCGCTCGATCGAACGGCCCTCACGGCTTCATTCCGAATACTGCGCCGGAATCGCCAGCTCCTGGCCGATCTGCAGCTCGCCGCCGCGCAGCAGGTTCAGACGCGTGATGTCGCCGATCACGTCGCGCGGATCCGCGCCGGGGGCCACGCTCTCGGCGATCGACCACAGCGTGTCGCCGGGCATCACCGTCACCGTCGCGAACGATGCCGTGGCGGTCTGTTCGCCTGAGGCCATCGCACTGCCGCCGCTGAGTGCGGCGAATGCGATCCCGGCTGCGAGCGGCACGGCCGCGACAGCGAGAACGACACGTCGACCGCGCGCCGTCAGCTTGAGCCGCGTCGCCGGACGAGCCGGAAGGACTGCTGCACTGCTGAAGGTGATGGTGCTCATGTCGTGCTCCTCTGCATCTACCGCGTGGGCGGTGAAGTTGGCGTAGCGTTCGCATTCGCGCCTCGGCCGGGAGCCGTGAATGCGAAGCTACGTTCCGAAGTTATCTTCGAATTCGAACATCTGTCAAGCGTTCTTCGAAACAGAAGTCCGGGAATCGGCCGACACGCTCGAACAGATCTTCCACTTCGGCGCGATTCTCGGATACGGTTTCGATGTCAACACCCCACCACGGGCCTCCGACATTCGAACTGAGACGCCGGAATCGCACACCTGAGGAGCACCATGAGCGACATCTCCGCCCCCGACGCCGACGTCCCGCGCACCCGTCGCCGCAAGAGCCTGAGTCCCAAGCAGATGGCGATCCTCGAGGTCATCCAGACGTCGATCAGCCGTCACGGGTACCCGCCGAGCATGAGAGAGATCGGCGACGCCGTGGGCCTCAAGTCGCTGTCCAGCGTGACCCACCAGCTCGGCCAGCTCGAGCTGAGCGGATATCTGCGACGCGACCCCGGCAAGACCCGTGCCATGGAAGTGCTCATCGACCTCCCCGGCACCAGCGGAGAGAATCCCGCCGATGTGGCGACCCCCGTGGGCGATGCGGCGCTCGTGCCGCTCGTCGGCCGCATCGCCGCAGGTGTCCCGATCACCGCCGACCAGCAGGTCGAGGAGATCTTCCCGCTCCCCCGGCAGCTCGTCGGCAAGGGCGACCTGTTCATGCTCAAGGTGTCCGGCGAATCGATGATCGATGCGGCGATCTGCGACGGCGACTGGGTCGTGGTGCGGTCGCAGAGCAGCGCCGAGAACGGCGAGATCGTCGCCGCCATGCTCGACGGCGAGGCGACGGTGAAGGTTCTCCGTCGACGCGACGGCCACACCTGGCTGCTGCCTCGCAACTCCGCATTCGAGCCGATCCTCGGCGACGAGTCCGTCATCCTCGGCAAGATCGTCGCCGTGCTGCGCGCGGTCTGACTCCCCTCCCACCCTGCCGGTGACGGCGGGCGTCGACGCACCATAGGCTCGAACCATGTCGTCGCCGTTCGGTACCTGGACCTCTCCGTTCACCCCCGACCGGATCGCCGCGTCGTCTCCGCGGATCGATGGCAGCGCCTTCGTGGCTGACGAGATCTGGTGGGGTGAGTCGATCCCTGCCGAGGGCGGTCGCCTGACCGTGCGAAGTTCGACGGGTGCCGAGATCCTTCCCGCGCCATGGAGTGCTCGGTCTCGCGTCCACGAGTACGGCGGCGGGGCGTGGACCGCGGATGCCGACGGCACGCTGTACTTCGTCGATGCCAAGGATCAGCGCGTGCACCGCGTGCCCCGCGGCGGTGTCCCCGTTCCTTTGACACCCCCGGGCCCGGCGCACGGCGGTCTGCGTCTGCAGAGCGGCCGCCTGTTCGCCGTGCGGGAGGATCTGTCCGTCTCCCCTCACCGACGCGCCATCGTCGAGATCCCGACCGACGGGTCGGCATCCGACCGGCCTGCGCTGTTGAAGACCCTCGTCGAAGGCGAGTCGTTCTACGCTCATCCGGCACTGTCTCCCGACGGTTCTCGTGCAGCGTGGGTCGAGTGGTCCGGCGATCGGATGCCGTGGCAGCGAGCGTCGTTGGTGATCTCGGACGGCACCGCGCGCACAGAGCTGTCCACTCGCGCCGCGCTGCAGCCCGAGTGGACGGCTGACGACGAGATCGTGTACTCCGACGATCCCTCGGGCCGCTGGGCTCTGCACCGACAGCGTGTCAGCGGAGCCCAGGCGGTCGGCACGGCGGAGCAGATCATCGACGACGACGCCGACACGGGATACGGCCTCTGGGTGCTCGGCAATCGCTGGTACCGCCCGCTCGCCGACGGTCGCGTCGTGGCTGTGCGCACGAACGGTCGCGACCGGGTCGTCGTCATCGACCCCGACGGCAGCGCCCACCGCATTCCCCTCCCCGCAGACGGCCACGTGAGTGTCGACGATGTCGCGGGCTCCCGCGTGCTGCTCTCCGGAAACAGCTCGACGACAGAACCCGGGGTCTGGTGCGTCGACGTCGACACGGGTCGCGTCGAGGCCGTCGCGGGAGCTGCGCCGACCGATCCTGCGTGGATGCCGCCCGCATCCGAGGTCCTGGTCGACGGCTCGCACGGGCCCGTCCATGCCTTCGCGTACCCGCCGACGAATCCCTCGGCCCACGCTCCGGCCGCGGATGACGAGCTCCCGCCCTACATCGTGCTCGTCCACGGCGGCCCGACCGCGCATGTGACCGGCGCGGCGTCCGCCGCCGTCGCGTTCTGGACGAGCCGCGGCATCGGCGTGCTCGACGTCAATTACGGCGGATCGACGGGCTACGGCCGTGCGTACCGCGAACGGCTGGACGGCGGATGGGGCGTGGTCGACGTCGACGACGTGATCGCAGCGGCCCGCGGCCTCGCCGATGCTGGGCTCGCGGATCCCGCCCGCATCGCGATCAGAGGCGGCTCGGCGGGCGGTTGGACAGTGCTCTCGTCGCTGGTGCGGGGAGGGACGTTCGCCGCGGGGATCAGCCGATACGGAGTGGTCGACCTGCAGATGCTGAGCGCGCACTCCCACGACTTCGAGGCGCACTACATCGAGGGGCTGGTGGGTCCGCTGCCCGAGGCGGAGGCACTCTACGTCGCGCGTTCGCCCCTGACACACGCCGACCGGATCGACGTGCCGGTGCTGCTGATGCAGGGTGCGGACGACCGTGTCGTGCCACCGGCACAGTCCGAGGCGATCCGCGATGCGCTGGCGACGAGTGGTGTGGAGCACGAGTACGTGCTGTACCCGGGTGAGGGCCATGGCTTCCGGTCGAGCGAGACGATCATCGACGCCCTCGAGAGGGAGCTCGCTTTCCTCGGACGCGTGTTCGGATTCACGCCCGCGCGCTGATCACTCCCCCACGCGGTTGCGCAGGCGCATCGCGCGCTCGGCTTCGCGGGTGTCCTGACGCTCGCGGAGGGTCTGGCGCTTGTCGAACTCGCGCTTTCCCTTGGCGAGAGCGATCTCGACCTTGGCGCGACCGTCGGAGAAGTACAGCTTCAGCGGGATCAGCGTGTAGCCGCCGGCGGAGACCGCGTGCTGCAGCTTCGCGATCTCCTCACGGTGCAGCAGCAGCTTGCGGACGCGCTTCGCCGAATGGTTGGTCCAGTGGCCCTGCGAGTACTCCGGGATGTGCACCGAGTCGAGAAAGACCTCGTTCCCCTTGACGAACGCATATCCGTCGCTCAGGTTCGCGCGCCCCTGGCGCAGTGACTTCACCTCGGTGCCGGTGAGCACCATCCCCGCCTCGTACGACTTCTCGATGTTGTAGTCGTGACGTGCGCGACGATTGGTCGCGACGACCTTCTCCCCGCGTTCCCTGGGCATGATTCTCTCCTGATCCGCGTCGCGCAATGGTTCCGGTGCCCGTCACGGGCGCACGACAGCCTGTCAGTCTATACCGGCGCGCGGGTCAGGTGCGAAGCCAGCGACGGATCGCGAAACCCGCCGACAGCGCGGCGAGCACGACGCCGATGCCGATCAGCACCGGGACGACGACGGCAGCGTCCTGCATCGACACCCAGGTCGTGATGAACGGCACGCGTCCTCGGAGGTAGCCGTCGACGCCGAAGTGGACGCCGGCGACGACGGCCGCGCTTGCGAGGGCCGAGCCGAGGAAGGCAGCGAAGACGCCCTCCAGGACGAACGGCGTCTGGATGAAGCGGTTGGACGCCCCCACCAGGCGCATGATCCCGATCTCCTTGCGTCTGGCGTACGCGGAGAGCCTGATGGTCGTGCCGATCAAGAGGATGGCGGCGATCAGCATGAGCGCTGCGATACCGACCGCGATGTAGGTCGCGACCGTCAAGGCGGAGAACAGGGGTTCGAGGTACTGGAGCTGATCCTGGACCTGCTCCACCCCCGCGACACCGTTGAACGCCTCGGAGATGACCTGCGACTGGCCGGGATCCTTCATGGTGACGAAGAAGACCTCGAACGCCTGCTCGGGCGAGATCACGCTCGCCTGGTCCTCGCCGAGCTGATCGACGAGCTTGGCGTACGTGTCTTCCTTGGAATCGAAGCTGACCTCGCTGATGAGAGGAGCGAGCGCCTCGCCGTCGAGCTGTGCTCGCACGGCGTCGACCTGCTCCTCCGAGGCGCCGCCGTCGACGCAGGTGTCCTGCTCCGAGATGTCGGAGCACATGTAGACGGCGACCTGCGCCCGCTCGGTCCAATAGCCGCGCATCGTGCCGATCTGCGCCTGCATCAGGATCGCGGCGCCGACGAAGGTCAGCGAGACGAATGTCACGAGCACGACGGAGATGACCATCGAGATGTTGCGACGAAGCCCTCCGAGGGCCTCCGCGAGGATGAGTCCGATTCTCACGACGTCGGCCCCACTTCTTCCGTGCCGTCGTCGGACAGACCGAGTCGATCGGCCACCCCGAGCTCGGCGACGTCGACCTGCGGCAGCACGATGGGATGCGTCCGCGCCGCGAGGGCGACCGCCGGCTGCTCGTCTATCACCGGCGGCTCGATCGGCGCCGCCTGAGCCTCGGGAGTCTCGGATGCGGTCGGGACGGCGTCTGCGGACGCCGATTCCGCCTTGCGCTGCGCGCTGAGCTCCTCAGCGAGCGCGGCGCGGACCAGCGAGAGGTCGGCGGTCTGGCGCTGCACCTCCTGCACAGCAGTGAGTGCAGCGGCCGCGGCGGCACCGCGCACCTCCTCGGGAACCAGACGCGGGATGTTCGACGTGTCTCCGTAGCCGCCGTGCACCTCGTCTCGCACCATCTCGCCATCGCGAAGTTCGATGACCCGACGCTGCATCTGGTCGACGAAGCCCGCCTCGTGTGTCGCCATCAGCACGGTGGTGCCTCCGGCATTGATCCTGGCGAGGAGCTGCATGATGTCGACCGACGTCGCCGGGTCGAGGTTTCCGGTCGGCTCGTCCGCGAGCAGGACCTGGGGGCGATTCACGAGCGCCCGTGCGATCGCGACGCGCTGCTGCTCGCCGCCGGAGAGCTCGTGCGGCATCCGCTTCTGCTTCCCGTCGAGTCCGACCAGCGCGAGCGCCTCGGGCACGGCCTGCTGGATGAAGCCGCGCGACGAGCCCGTCACCTGCAGAGTGAAGGCGACGTTCTGGTAGACGGTCTTCGACGGCAGCAGTCGGAAGTCCTGGAACACGGATCCGATGTGGCGGCGGAAGTACGGCACCTTCCGGTTCGCAAGCGAACGCAGATCGCGGCCGAGCACGGCGACTCGACCCGTCGTCGGCACGTCCTCGCGGAGGATGAGTCGCAGACAGGACGACTTGCCCGACCCCGACGCGCCGACGAGGAAGACGAACTCCCCGCGCTGCACTTCGAAGTCGACATCGGACAGAGCGGGCCGCGAGGTCCCGCGATAGCGTTTCGTGACGTTCTCGAACCGAATCATGGCGGTTCGAGCCTAAGCGCGCACCCTCGTCTGCCTGCGAGCGACACCCCGCTCGACCCCCCTGCGTGTCGCACTCCACTGCTATACATGGAGGTGCCGATCCGTGCCGTCAGCATGGACGATACTCCGAGGGGGAACCATGACGACGCCTGCAGGCTGGTATGACGACGGATCCGGGCGTCAGCGGTGGTGGGACGGCACCCAGTGGACCGAGCACTTCGCCCCCATCGTGGAATCCGCCCCGTCTGCAGCAGGCGAGTCGGCCGGCGGTCTGACCGGCGAAGCGACCACGGACCGGGGTTCCGAGTCGGCTGACGTATCGGGCCACTCCTCGTCCGACGCGATTCCCGATTCGGCAGCAGCCGCGGAGACGGCCGCTGCGATCGAGTCGGTCGCCGCGGTCGAGAGCCCGTCGTGGAACACGCCCGCACCCTCCGACTCCCGCGCCGACGCGGAGACTCCGGCCGAGCCGTCCGCCCACCAGGACGCGGGCGCCGCGCCCTCATACGGCGCGCCCGTGACCGATGCCCCTGTCGACGAGGCCGGCACCACGCATGAGCAGGGTTCCACCTCTCCGGAGTCCCCGACGCCGACCGACGACATCGTGCCCCCGTATGCGAACACCGCGGGTCCCTCCGAAGGTGGTGCACCCTCCTACCCGGGCACCGCAGCCCCCTCGTATCCCCAGGAGTACCCGGTCGCGCCCGCATACCCGGGTTCGGCGGCACCCTCACCCTCGTACCCCGGCGCCGCCGCGTACGCTCCCGCCGGACAGCAGTATGGTGCGCCCGCCGGATACCCGCCCGCATACGGCGCCACGACCCCGGTGGCTCCGGCCCGCCCGTCGGTCCTCGGGCTCGTCGGGCTCGGACTCGCGGCGCTCGGAACGATCCTGTCGTGCATCCCGGTGATCTTCTGGCTCGGATGGCTCCTGCTCGGCGTGGGCTTCATCGTCTCGCTCATCTCGCTCTTCCTCAAGGGCAGGAAGTGGCCCGGCATCTCCGGACTCATCCTCTCGATCATCGGCGCGATCATCGCGGTCGTCATGTTCTTCGTCATCGTCTTCGCGACGGTGTCCGAGGCCGTGCGCGATCTGCCGTCCGCGCCGCCGTCGAGCGATTCCGACACCGGAATCGACGACGGCACGACCGACGACGGCACGGGGTCCGCGCAGGTCGAAGAGGGCACGATCGGCGACACCGTCGCACTCACCTTCCTGGGCGGGAGCGGCGAGATCACTGTCACCGAGGCGCGCTGGGCGACCAGCGACGGCTCGAGCATCCCCTCGACCAACGGCGGTTACGTGACCCTCGAGACGACGTGGACCGGTGTCGAGGGCACGACGGCCGCGAACCCGCTGTTCACCTCTCTGGAGACGGCAGAGGGAGTCGAGGGTCAGGTCGACTTCTTCGTGACGGGCGCACCGAACGAGCTCCTCGACCCGGGGCAGACGGTCAGCGGCCCGATCACCTTCGACATCGCCCAGAGCGAGTCCTACGTCTTCGTCGTCACTGACGAGGCCGGACGCGACATCGCGCGCATCGACGTCGCTCCGTCGGCCGGCTGAGACCCGAGCGGAACGGCGATCATGACGGTCCCGGCAGGGTGGTACGACGACGGAGCGGGCCGGCAGCGCTGGTGGGACGGCGCAGTCTGGACTGAGCACACCGTGACCACCGCGACGTCGTCCGTGGCGAACACGCCACAGGAGCACGGCCAGCATGCCACGGAGGAGCCCCCGGTCGCCGCATCGGCGGACCCGATCTTCGAACCGCCCTATGCCTGGCAGTCGTCGAATCCCTCCCCCGGGGCCTCCGCAGAGGTGCCGCAGTACGGGCCCGCGTCGATGCCCGCGACCTCGGCAGGCGTCGTCGCCTCCCACGATGCGACGGCAGGGTTCGGGTCGTACGGCCCTGTGCCTCCGAAGGCGAACACGAAGGTCTCTGTGCTCGGCATCATCGGTCTCGGCATGGCCGCGCTCGGCGTGGTCCTCTCGTGCATCCCGCCGATCTCGATGGCTGGTGGGGTTCTGCTCGGGATCGGATTCGTGCTCTCGCTGATCTCCCTGTTCCTCCGGGGTGCGAAGTGGCCGGGAGCGGTGGGCATCGCGGTGGCCGTGCTGGGTGGTGTCGTCGCGATCGCCATGATGCTGCTGACCCTGGGCGCCTCGGGGCTGTCGTCGATCGTGCCGACGTCCACCTCGACCCCTCAGGCGACCCAGAGCACAGAACCCGACGACACCGCCGAAGGCTCTCCCGGCAGCGCGGGAACCGAGACCGTGACGGTCAACGAACTCGAGGTCGGTCACTGCATTCCGCTCATCGAATGGGAGGAAGAGGTGTACGAGCTTCCGATCGTTCCGTGTGACGCGCCGCACACCGACGAGGTCTATTTCATCTTCGATGTGCCAGAGGGCGAATTCCCCGGGGACGACGAACTGCAGACCATCGCCGCCGAGAGGTGCGACGTCGCTTTCGAGGATTTCGTCGGCATCCCCTATGCCGATTCGGAGCTCGACAACTATTGGTTCGTACCGACTGAGTCGTCATGGAAGCGGATGAACGACCGCGCAGTCCAGTGCATCGTGATCAGCTACGACGAGATCACGGGCACCCTCGAAGGCGCCGACCGCTGAGACGAGCGTCGCTCAGTCCTCGTCTTTGCGCTTGCGCCAGCGGATGCCGGCCGAGATGAACCCGTCGAGATCGCCGTCGAACACGGCGGCCGGGTTGCCCGACTCGTGTCCGGTGCGGAGGTCCTTCACGAGCTGCTGACCGTAGAGGAAGTACGAGCGCATCTGGTCGCCCCAGCTCGCCGTGATGTTTCCGGCCAGCTCCTTCTTCTTCGCGGCTTCCTCCTCCTTCTGCAGCAGCAGGAGTCGGGTCTGAAGCACGCGCATCGCGGCAGCACGGTTCTGGATCTGCGACTTCTCGTTCTGCATCGAGACGACGATGCCGGTCGGAAGGTGAGTCAGGCGCACGGCGGAGTCGGTGGTGTTGACGGACTGCCCGCCGGGACCCGACGAGCGGAAGACGTCGACTCGGATGTCGTTCTCGGGGATGTCGACCTCGGTCGCCTCCTCCATGAGAGGGATGACCTCGACGGCGGCGAAGGACGTCTGCCGCTTGTCCGCCGAGCCGAACGGACTGATGCGGGCGAGGCGGTGCGTCCCTGCCTCGACCGACACCGTTCCGAATGCGTAGGGAGCGTCGATCTCGAACGTCGCCGACTTGATGCCGGCACCTTCGGCGTACGAGGTGTCGAGAACCTTGACGGGATACTTGTGGCGTTCGGCCCAGCGCAGGTACATGCGCATGAGCATCTCGGCGAAGTCGGTGGCGTCGTCGCCGCCCGCACCCGAGCGGATGGTGATGATGGCGGAGCGCTCGTCGTACTCGCCGTCCATCAGCGTCTGCACCTCGAGCTGATTGATGATCTCGGTGAGCGCGTTGAGCTCGGCGCGTGCTTCGACCGCGGAGTCCTCGTCGCCCATCTCGTTCGCCAGGTCGACGAGAACCTCGAGATCGTCGAGCCGACGACCGATGCCCTCGACTCTGGCGAGCGCCGACTGGCGGTGGCTCAGAGCACTGGTCACCTTCTGGGCGCGTTCGGGGTCGTCCCAGAGGTCCGGCACGCCGGCTTCCTCGCTGAGGCGCGCGATGTCGGAGCGGAGGGTCTCGACATCGATGACCTCGCGGATGTCACCGTAGGTGAGTCGCAGGGCCTGGATGTCGGCGGAGAGATCGAGTTCGAGCATGTCGCGTCCAGCCTAACGTGCCGCCCCTGCGGGCGGGGACGGCGTTCGAACGGGAGTAGCGTGAATCGGGTGAGCAGCGCATCCACGGTCCTCAGGCGATTCGGACCGATGGTGTACCTCCCGACCGTGCTGTTCTCGCTCGGTGAAGGCGCGGTGATCCCTCTGATCCCGGTGATCGCTGCGCGGATGGGCGCCGACGTCGCCTTCGCCGCCCTGGTGGCATCCGCCCTCGTCGTGGGTCAGCTGTGCGGCAACCTTCCTGCGGGCTGGGCCGTCGCGCGCATCGGCGAGCGCTTCACGATGGTGATCGCGGGTGCGATAGCGATCGTCGCCGGCGTCGGAATGGTGTTCGCCCCCTCGCTGGGCGTGCTGGCCGCCTCCGTGTTCCTCCTGGGGTTCTGCGCGGCCGCCTTCGGCCTGGCGCGTCATGCGTTCATGACGACGAGGGTTCCCCTCGCGTTCCGTGCTCGCGCGCTCTCGCTGCTCGGTGGCAGCTTCCGCCTCGGAATCTTCATCGGGCCGTTCGTCGCCGCTGGGCTCCTGCAGCTGTTCGGTTCGGAATCAGCCGCGATCTGGTTCTTCCTGGGCTGTCTCGTCGTGATGGTGCTGCTCGTGCTGCTGGGCCCCGATCCCGAGAAGACGATCGCCCCGACGACCCCTGTGCGCACCGCCGCACTCGCGGATGATTCCGGCGAACCGGTCACGGGCTCGATTCCGACGACCGCGCGCGCGGGCATCTTCCGCACGATGTGGCAACAGCGCAGCGTGCTCGGACGACTGGGACTCGCCGCCGCGTCGCTGTCCGCGGTGCGATCGGCACGTCAGGTCGTGCTTCCCCTGTGGGGACTCTCACTCGGACTCGACGCCTCGACCATCGCCCTCGTCGTCGGAATCTCGGGAGCGATCGACTTCGCCCTGTTCTACGCCAGCGGCCAGGTGATGGACAGGTTCGGGCGTCTGTGGGCGGCTATGCCGGCGATGGTGCTGATGGGCGCGGGGTTCCTCGCCCTCTCCTTCACGCACGACCTGGAAGCCGCGGTCCTGTGGTTCGGCATGTTCGCCGCCGTGCTCGGGGTGGGCAACGGGCTCTCGAGCGGCATTCTGCTCACACTCGGCGCCGACGTCGCGCCGAAGGAGGAGCCCGCCGCGTTCCTCGGCTCGTGGCGCACGCTGACGGATGCCGGCGGAGCGGCCGCTCCGCTGCTGGTGTCGGCGATCGTCGCGATCGCGTCACTGCCGATCGCCGCAGCGGCGATGGGTGCGATCGGCCTGATCGGCGCGGGTGGATTCATCCGCTGGATCCCGCGTTTCGTTCCGCGCAGCACACAGGAGGAGTCATGACCGCTGCCCTCCGCGCAGACGTGCGCCGCCTGGTCGTCGCGGCTCCGTCGTCGACGGATCACGATCGCGATGTCGCGGCCGACTTCGCGACGTTCTTCGCCGACGATCATGGGCCGGTCTCCCGCGACGACGGTCCCGATCACGCGACCGCTTCGGCGCTCGTGTTCGACCGCTCACTCACTCGCACGCTGCTCGTCTTCCACGCCAAGGGGCAGTTCTGGGTGCAGCCAGGCGGACATCTCGAACCCGACGACACCTCTGTGGCGGATGCCGCTCTGCGCGAGCTGCGGGAGGAGACCGGTGTGGACGTCTCCGCCAGCGCGGAACCGCTCGTGTACGACCTCGATCATCACGCGCTGTCCTCGGCGTTCGTTCGGTGCGCATCCCATCTCGACATCGGGATCGGCGTCGTCATCAGCGACGATGCCTACCTGATCGTGAGCGACGAGTCGGAGGACGTGCGCTGGTGGGCGATCGACGCGCTGCCGTCGCAGGTGCCGCAGGGCTTCGCCGGGCGGGTGCGACGACTGCGCGATCGTCTGGTGAGCTGACGTCGCATCCGGCGGAGGTCGCCCTCGTGCAGGTCGACCCGAGCGAACGATCACCCCAGAGCGGTGCGACTCGTCCCCGTCGCCTCGAGGCGCACCCCGTCGGTCACGAACAGTGACACGAGCGGCGCATGCCACAGGGTCGAGACGGTCACGCGTGCTGAGTGCCCGTCGGGGCTCGACGCTGAATCGAGTCCCACGGGTGACGGCAGCGCGGCGAGCAGTGCGTCGACCTGCTCTCTGACCCCCCGATCGGTGAGGTCCGCCCGTGCCGTCGTTCCGTCCACAGCCAGGGTGAAGCCGTCCGCTCCGGCGAGCGCTGCGGCGTCAGCGATCGCATCCAGCCGCTTCTGCGAGATGTAGAGGTCGGTCGCGCAGACACTCACGAAGATGAGTGCGAGCGCCAGCAGGGCATAGCCGAGCGTCAGCAGCAGCACGCTTCCGTCGTCACCCGCCCCTCTCATCCCGCGCCCCACAGGCGAGAGACCTTCTGGACCGCCGACCCCTCGACTCGGATCGCGGCCGCCGAGTCCGATCCGAAGACCGCCGGCATCAGTGGCAGGGACACCGACGTCGTGACCGTGACGGTCACGACGGCGCCTGCCGACTATTCCGACAGGGAGCGGGGGAATAGCCAGTCAATCGAGTCGTCAACCTCGATCGAACCGTCTGGCCTCACGAAACGACGGGACGACGGCCCGCGCAGTTGAATACGGAAGTTCGCGCCGCGGACGCTGCCCGCAACCTCAAACTCGACCTCGCACACCCACTCCTCTATTGCTTGAAGCTCATCGAGCAAGCTTGAGCGAAATGCCCACCGCGCATCGAAGGGGCCAACGCCCGACTCGGAAACGCGGAGACCGTCGTCTCGAGTCTGCACGGCATCCTTCTTGCTGGAACTTTCGTGATAGGAGGATGGGACTCGACTGCCCCGCTTGCGAAACCTGCCCCCTTCGAGCGTCACGGTTACGGCATGCCACGGCAAGAACGCAGGCATCACAGCGACGTGCTCGAAGTAGATGTGAGAACTCAGGTGGAAGGCAACGTGGTTGCGCGGCACCACCCCGCCGGGCTGAGGCGGCGTCATGGTCAGCTGGGCCGACAGCGGCAGTAGCTCTGGCGCAGCAACCGCGGGATACAACATCCGCAGCAACTCGTGCCGCTTTGCACTGCGAGTTCGAGTGCCCGAGCGTATCGGCACCTCCAACTGGCCTCCACCATCCTCACCGACCTTCACAAGATAAGGAGCACGATCGGTGCGAAACAACAATGCGACAACTCGCTCACTCTCAGAGATCTGGAGCGCGACATGCCTTTGGAGGTCGGGCGCAACCTGATCAAAGCGCATCTCCATCCGCGCCCACCAATCCGCCGGATCTGTGTCATCCAGTGGCGATACGATGCCGGTCTTGTCATCGATCCCCAGGACGTAGATGACGTGCTCCCCCTGAGCCTGATTCGCTGCGGCCGCGAGCTGACGGGCCTTTTCGACGCCCGGCCATCCACGCTTGAACTCAATCCGATCATCCTCGGGGCTCGAGCCCGCCCGCACGGCATCAATGGCTTGCATCACGCGGGCTTCGAGCTGGGTCGCATTCACACCCTCATCATGGCCGATGCGACGCGCTGCTCGCGCTCATCCGGGGCAGTATGCAGTGACGGCGAGCTCATAGATCGCATCGACCTTGCTCTCGGACTCCGAGAACAACAGGCTTGCGAGGGCATCCCGGCCGCCCTCGCACGCGACCTCCCCGTATCTGTCGAGCGTTTCATCGTCCGTGATGTCGAAGCTCAAGCCGTAGCCGGGTGCCTTATCGCGCAAGGCCTGCGCAGGCGAAGCGCAGCCGACTGGGGCAGTAGCGAGGGCCACGCCGATGGCCACGGCAAGCGGTCGCTTAGAGGCTGGCTTCGCGCACGATCTTGTGGCCATCTCTTGCCCTCCCCTACCGCACGCGGAGTGGCGGACAGCCATAACCTAGCCGCTAGAGTCTCGATCAGGGCGTTCCAAAAGGAGAATCATGATGGCAAGTGCAGGCGAGCTCGAGTACGAATACCTCGAGGCGCAGCGCGCAGCGGTGCTCGAGGTTGCAGATCAAGGGCTGATTTCTCTCTCACAACTCGTGCAATCCGGTGCAATCGACATCTCGCCGAAGTTTCAGCGCCGAGATCGGTGGAGCGTCGATCGCCAGTCGTCCCTGATCGAGTCCTTTCTCGTGAACATCCCTGTTCCGCCGGTCTACTTGGCGGAAGACGAAGGGAGGATTGGGCGTTATGCCGTGATCGATGGCAAGCAACGCCTGACCGCGATCGAGGCTTTCTTCTCTGATCGGCTCGTGCTTCGCAACCTGACCCGCCTCGAGTCCCTCAACGGACTGAGGTATTCGACTATGCCCGAGAGCGTCCGTAACTCGCTCGGCATGAAGAGCCTTCGAGTCACCACCCTGCTTCGCCAATCCGATGAGGGACTCAAACATGAGGTGTTTCTGCGCCTCAACACGGGAGGCGAAGTCCTCAACGCTCAGGAGATCCGCAACGTCGCGTATCGAGGACCGCTGAACGACCTGGTTTACACCCTCGCAGAAAACGATTTTCTGCGGAGACAGTTCAAGGTGATACCACCCTCTAGTCCTGCGTTCAGGAAGATGGCTGACGCCGAGTACGTGTTGCGGTTCTTCGCACTCAGCGAGAGGTGGCGACGGTTCAGCGGAGACATCCGTAGAAGCCTGGATATGTACATGGCGGACAACCGCCATGCGAGCTCGGCGGAATTGGCGCGTCTTCGCGATCGGTTCGAAAACGCAGTCACAGTAGCCGAGGCAGTCTGGGGTGACGCGGCGTTCAAGTGGCCCGCGCGCGACCAGGCCTTGGCCGGCCTTTTCGATGCACAGATGGTGGCGATCGCTGAGCTGGGGGCTGGAAAGCAAAGAGAACTCATCGCTGCCGCACCGACCATTCGGCAGCGCGTCGACGCCCTCTTCAAAGACGATGAGTTTGCCGAAGCCGTCAGGCTCGGAACGAACACCCCGGGGCGCCTGCGGTCACGCATCGAGAAGCTGCGCGACGCGCTGACCGCGTCCATCGACTGAAAATGACGTCTGATGCACGAGCAGCTCTGACCCGCGGCGTCGAGGGCCTGAGAGCCGCTTCTCTCGCACCCGTAGTGCGAGCGAGTGATCCCGCCGGAGACATCCTTCGCCGCGGTGTCGCGATCAGCGCTTACAACCTTCTGGAGACCTTCATCGAGGGCCGCCTGGAGGAGCTTACGGTTCACATCAACCTCACTCATCTCCACTTTGCAGACTTGTCGGATCGGCTCCAGCAGCTCGCGACTCAGAACCTCCTGAACGTCGCAAGCGCACGCGCCAGACGAATGACGAAGCAAGACGTGCGCACTTTCGTAGAAGGGCTCGGACGGAGCCTCGCAGCGGTGCACGGGGGTATCAACCTGTCGTCACTGACCTGGTTGTGGTCTGGCAGCAATATGGGCGCCGACGACTTCGTCACGATCTTGAAGGCGTTCCATGTGAAGGACACGATGCGAGCCGTTGATGACCTCGCACATCGGTTCGGCTTCCCCAAGACGCTCGATCCGAAGGGCGAGCTTCATGAGTTCGGCCAGCAGCGGCATCGAGCTGCCCATAACTCGGCTCATCAGATCACGAATCTGTGGATTCCTAGCGCTATCGACCAGCTCGTCAAGTTCTCGATCACTTTCGACGCGTTCGCGTCTGTTGGCGCAGGCGCGCTTCGACGTGGTGACGCGGATTTCCTCGCGGACGACAACTGGACGACTGGGAATCTCGGCATACGGCGGATTACGGAGCGAGCAAACGGCGTCTGGGCTGAGCACACTGAGACCGGCGGCACACGCGCGGTGAAAATCGATCGAGACTTGCATACGTTGACGCTTGCGGCTGCCGGCCGCTGCACTGACCGGGACATCCTCGTGATCTCTGACCAGTCTGGCCAGATCATCGATTGGTCGATCCCGCAGGTTGGATAGCCACGCGTGCGTGCCCACGTAGTCGCGATCCTCCCGCTGCGAGGCATGCGATAGCGGGGCTACCTGCGCCCCAGAACCGGCCTTCGCTCGAATTCGGGGAGGTGGGGGGTGCCTGCGTGCTTCCCTTACGGGACGTGGCCAAGATCACAAATTACACACTTGAAGGTACGACTGGTAGACCGGCTGTCATCAGTGTGAATGGTGCTAGATCCCGGCCGGGCGGCCCCACGGGCGGCGGTGGCACCGAAGCTCACCAGCTCGCCCGATCGACAAACGCGAGCGCCCGTCACCGCATGAAGAACCAGATGGCAGCGACGATGGCGACGGCGCTAGCTGCGACGAGCGCCCATCCGCGCCCGTCCGCGCGGGGCGGACGCCCCTGGGCAGCGGGAGCGCCCAGCTCGTTGCGGATGCGGTCGGCCGTCGCTTCGAGCTCCTCCGACTTCTCCCGTAGCGGGTCGAACATGCTGGCGGTGAAGCTCAGCCGTTGCTTCGAGATCTCTGCGAGCTCAGCCTGCACATCAACAAGTTGCTGTTCGAGCTCGACTCGCCGCTCATCAGACACGCCGGCCATGCGGCTCCCCTCGACGCCTCAGTGTCTCACGGCCCATAACGTCTACGGCGACGATGGCGTAGACCTGGCGGGCCGCCGGTCGAGTCACACTGATGACCAGGGCGCGGCCCTCGTCATCAGTGTGACCAGCACCCATCCGGGTACGTCCCCCGATTCGTCGCCGACGAGATCGTCCATGAGATCGGGGGTGAGCGAGGCATCCCTGGCGGTGCTCCGTGGTCGAGAGGTGTGCATGTCGTCCTTTCGTGGTCGCTCAGCCGATGCCGAGTCGCAGGATGAAGAGACCGGGGTAGATGGCGAAGAGCACGGACAGCGGGAGGATCAGGAAGACGAGCGGGAGGAGCATCAGGATCTCCTTCCGACCGGCCTGTTCGATGAGGACCCGCTTGGCGTCCTCGCGAGCGTCCCCCGCCTGCGCATGCAGGACGGCCGAGAGCGGCGCGCCATGCTCGAGCGCGGCGGTCACCTGGTCGATCGCACGGGAGAGCCCCGGGAGCTGCAGTCGCGCGGCCATCTCCGTGAGCGCGTCGGCGAGCGGCGACCCCGTGCCGACAGCGAGCACCACGCGGCGGAACTCACCGGTCAGTTCGCCGGAGCCGACCGCGGCCACCCGACGCAGCGAGTCCAGGAAGCCTTCACCCGCCGACAGGCACAGCGCGAGGAACTCGAGAGTGGTCGGCAGCTCGTCGGTCAACCGGGCGCGACGCGAAGCGACGCGAGCCGTGAGCCGCATGTCGTATGCGAACCCGGCTGCGGCGCCGAGGATCCCGGGCAGCAGGGCGATCGGCGGGCTCATCCGGCCCGTGATCGCGAACACGATCACAGCGATCGAGCCGATGACGATGCCGGCGAGCACCCAGCCGAGCTGACGCCCGCGGAAGGCCCCCTGCTCCAGAGGAATCCCCGCCTGCTCGATCCTCCGATGCAGAGCATCGCCGCCGCCCACAAGGCGTTCGAAGAGCACACGTGACCGAAGCCAGAATGCGCGGTCACCCGCGGAGAGCACGCCGACTCGCGGGAGCGCGTTCCCGGGCAGGTCTTCATCGGCGACCGCATCGCGCACATAGGGCGCGATGCGCAGAGCCAGCGGCGCTGCCGACCACCGTGGAAGCGACGCGAGTATGCAGAGCAACCCCATGCCGAGTGTTCCGCCGCCGAGCACGGCGACGGCGATCGCGGACATCGGGTTCACCCGAACCACCGACCCGGCTCGGCGAGCCGACCGATACGGATCATCAAGCGATAGGCGATCACCGACACGGCAGCTCCCCCGCAGATCACCAGCATCCCTTCACCGGTGCCGTAGGCGGCCGCGCCCTCAGGGCGCAGCACCAGCAGGCCGAGGATCACCCAGGGCGCGACGGCACCGAGCACGGCAGCGCCTCGGATCCATGACTGTCTGGCTTCGACCTCGCCGCGCAGCACGGCGTCCGCGCGCACCGACGACGACAGCGCGCGGAGGACGCCTGTGAGCTCGGTGCCGCCGACCTGTCGCGCCATACGGAGCGTCTCGATGATCCGATCGGCGATGGGATCAGCCAACGCCGCCTTCAGCCGGTCGAGGCTCGTCTCGAAGCGGCCCGTGGCGCGCAGGTCTCTGGCGAACACGGCGAAGGCCGGCCGCATCATCGTCGGCGATGACTCGGCCAGACTCGCGACGGCGTCCGGCAGTGACAGTCCGACACGGATGGATGCGATCAGCAGGTCACAGACGTCGGGCCAGAGCTGGCGACGAAGTCTGCGCAGCCGGAGGCGTCGGGAACGCACGAAGACGATCGGCACGACGGCCGCGGTCGCGCCTGCCAAACCCGCGAGGACGGGGATGGCTGTGAAGAGCCAGGCAGAGGAAGCGGCGGCGAGCGCGACCGTCAGCATCACCAGCAGGAGCGTGCGCGGGCTGACAGATGCCATGCCGCCCTCTTCGAGAAGGCGAGTCAGACGTCCGCGGTGCCGGACCCTTCCTCCGTCTTGAGGCGGGGGCCAGAGCCACGGCGATGCGCACAGCAGCAGACCGGCGGCGAGCATCGCACCGAGCAGGACCGTCACAGAGTGCCTCCGCGACGCCACGCCGTCTGTTCAGTGGACGCCTCGTCGCCGCGGATGTACACGGTTCGCGTGATGATCCGGCCGTCGACCACCGCGCCCGTCGGTGCGATGACCTCGTGCACCCGTCGCACTCCGGTGTCGTCACGCACGCAGTGCACCACGAGATCGACCGCGCCGGCGAGGGCCGGCACGATGAACGATCGATCGATGTTCCGTCCCGCGAGGAGCGGCAGAAGCGTGAGCTTGTCGAGCGCCTCGGCCGCGGAGTTCGCGTGCACGGTCGCAGCACCCGGTACACCCGTGTTGAGTGCGAGGACGAGGTCGAGCGCCTCCGCATCTCTGACTTCGCCGACGACGAGGCGATCGGGTCGCATCCTCAGCGCCTCCTTCACGAGCCTGCGCAGCGTGATCTCCCCCGTTCCCTCCAGACTCGCCTGACGCCCCTGCAAGGACACGACATCCGGTCCCTGCACCGCGAGCTCGAAGGTCTCCTCGACGGTGATGATCCGCTGACGGGCGGCGCACGAGTCGAGCAGCGCACCGAGGAAGGTGGTCTTGCCTGCGTGGGTGGCACCGGACACGACGACGCTCCTGCCCGCGCGCATCGCGTCACGCAGCATCGCGGCCAGGTCCGGAGTCAGCGCCCCGTGGTCGACGAGCGCCTCGAGGCTTCGATACCGGGGCAGGAACTTGCGGATGTTGACGGACCACGATCCGCGGACGACATCCGCGATCGCGACATGCAGTCTCGACCCGTCGGGAAGAGACGCATCCACGAACGGCTGACTGATGTCGACACGGCGCCCTGTCGACTGCAGCATCCGCTCGATGAGATCGCGCAACGACGATTCCGTGAGACGCATCTCGATCCGCTCGGCGACCCCTCCGCGTGCGACGTGGATGCTCTCGGGGCCGTTGAGCCAGATCTCCTCGAGCTCAGGGTCGTCGAGGAGCGACTGCAACGGCCCGAAGCCGCTGACCGCCGCGAGCACGTCACGCACGCATGCTGCTTCGTCGTCGATCACCGCCGCGCCTCGCGCCAGCGCCAGATCGTTGAACTTGCGCACCTCGGCGAGCGTGACCGAGCGCGCTGCCGAGGAGTCGAACGTCGGGTCCGTTCCTTCGGCGCGGAGCCGCTGACGAACGCGCTCGGCGACGAGGACGGAGGGCTGGATCACCCGAGCATCCTCGCAAGGATCGGGTGACACGCGCCGGAGTTATCCACAGCGGCGGCGGGCTCCTGCGGGCGGATCCCCAGCAACGCACGATCCCCCGATCAGTAGACTTATCCCAGCGCGCGGGAGTGGTGAAATTGGCAGACACGCAGGATTTAGGTTCCTGTGCCCTAGGGCGTGTGGGTTCAAGTCCCACCTTCCGCACCGATCTGTCGCACCCCCTGCGACCGACGACTTGACCGCCGCACAGCGCACGACGACGGGAAATCCATGCATCACGCCGCTCTCATCCCCTGGCTCGACCCCGCCACGATCATCGGCTCGGCCGGCCCCTGGGCGCTTCTCGTGGTGTGCTTCATCGTCTTCGCGGAGACGGGCCTTCTGGTCGGGTTCCTGCTTCCTGGCGACACGCTGCTCGTGATCTCAGGACTCCTGTCGCACCCGATCGCGGGTTCGGAGCACGGGGTGTTCGGCATCAACGTGTGGATCGTCGCGCTGCTCATCGGGCTCTCGGCGTTCGTCGGCGGTGAGGTCGGCTACCTCATCGGCCACAAGGGCGGACCCGCAGTCTTCGAACGCAAGGAATCGGGCCTGTTCAGCAAGAAGAACGTCGAGCGGACGAACGCCTTCTTCGAGCGTTTCGGCGGCATCACCGTCATCCTCGCCCGCTTCGTGCCGATCGTGCGCACCTTCGCCCCGGTCGCCGCCGGCGTGGGCCACATGCCATGGCGCCGCTACACGCTGTACAACCTCATCGGTGCGATCCTCTGGGGCTTCGGTCTGACGATGTTCGGGTACGCCATCGGCTTCATCCCGCCGGTCGCGCACTTCGTCGAGAGCTACATCGACCTGATCCTGCTCGCTGCCGTCGGCGGCACGGCACTCATCACGCTCTGGCACTACCTGTCCGAGCGTCACAAGGCGAAGAAGGAAGCCGCGGCCGGCGAGGGTGAGACAGACGCCACCGAGGCCGAAGGACTCGCCCTCGACCCCGAGGTCTTCGACCGTGCTCCGGACTTCGACGGAGACGGCAAGCACTGATCTCGGTGCAGAAGAAGGCGGGCTGTCTCAGCCCGCCTTCTTCTTGCTCGGGCTCTTCTTCGTGCTCGCCTTGTCGCCGGTCGACTCCGACCGAGCGGCCTTGGTGCGAGCCACACTGGCGCGCAGCGCCTCCATCAGGTCGATGACCTCACCGCTCTTGGCATCGCCCTCGGCCTCGCCGAAGGTGTCCGAGACATCGAACGTGTCGCCCGCCTCG
Organism: Microbacterium sp. NPDC090014; assembly: GCF_044748285.1. Classification (NCBI taxonomy): domain Bacteria; kingdom Bacillati; phylum Actinomycetota; class Actinomycetes; order Micrococcales; family Microbacteriaceae; genus Microbacterium; species Microbacterium sp. NPDC090014. The sequence continues at coordinate 792,872 of NZ_JBIVFS010000002.1, read as the reverse complement.
ATCTTCGCATCGATCAGAGTGCGCAACTCCTTCTGGTACTCGTCGACGAACGACTCAGGATCGAAGTCAGCCGAATAGCTGTCTACGAGGGACGCCGAGAGCTCGAGCTCCTTCTTCGAAATCCTCACATCCTCGTCGAGCACCGGGAACGCCGCCTCACGCACCTCGTCGGCCCACAGCAGCGTCTGCAGCACGAGCACCTTGCCACGCACACGGAGTGCGGCCAGTCGGGTCTTCTGTCGCAGCGTGAAGCGCACGATCGCCGTGCGGTCGGTCTGTTCGAGCGTCTTGCGCAGCAGCACGTACGCCTTCGGTGACTTGGAGTCCGGTTCGAGGTAGTACGGCTTGTCGAGGGTCAGCAGATCGACCTGGTCGGAGGGCACGAACTCGACGACGTCGATCTCGCGGCTCTTCTCCGCCGGCAGCGCCGCCAGATCGTCCTTCGTGAGCACGACCGTCTGCCCTTCCTCGACGTAGGCGCGATCGATGTCGGCGTAGGCGACGGTCTCGCCGCACACCTCACAGGTGCGCTGGTACCGGATCCGGCCGCCGTCCTTCTCGTGCACCTGGTGCAGCGGCACATCATGGTCCTCGGTGGCGGAATACACCTTGACGGGCACGTTCACGAGGCCGAAGGTGAGCGCGCCTTTCCAGATCGTTCTCATGACCCCAGTGAACACCAGCCGCGCGGCTCACGGCCAGTACCTTGACTACGCTGGCGTCATGGTCGCAGAGGCGCAGAACGTGCAGATCGATGGCCGCCGGCTGCGCATCACCAACCTCGACAAGGTCGTCTACCCCGAGACCGGCACCACGAAGGGCGAGATCATCGCCTACTACACGGCGATCGCGCCGCACCTCCTCCCTCTGCTCGCGGGCCGCCCCGTGACCCGCAAGCGCTGGGTGGAAGGGGTGGGGACCGCGGATGCTCCCGCCGACGCGTTCTTCACGAAGCAGCTCGAGCCGGGAGCTCCGGAATGGATCCCCCGACAGCCGATCCGGCACTCGGACGGCCCCAAGGAGTATCCCCTCGTCCAGGACGTTCCCACGCTGGTCTGGCTCGCGCAGGTCGCCGCGATCGAGCTGCACGTGCCGCAGTGGCGCTTCGCCTCCGACGGCATGCCGGGAAAGCCGGATCGGCTCGTCCTGGATCTCGACCCGGGCCCGGGGGTCGGGCTCGCCCAGTGCGCCGAGGTCGCACGGATCGCACGCAGCCTGCTCAGCGACATCGGACTCGATCCGGTGCCCGTGACCAGCGGAAGCAAAGGCATCCACCTCTACGCCGCCCTCCCCGGGCAGCAGACGAGCGCAGAGATATCCGCGGTCGTGAAGGAGATCGCCCGTCTGATCGAGACCGAGCATCCGGATCTCGCCACGAGCACGATGGCCAAGGCTGCGCGCGGCGGCAAGGTCTTTCTCGACTGGAGCCAGAACAACGGCAAGAAGACGACGATCTCGCCGTACTCGATGCGTGGTCGCGCGCACCCCTGGGTGGCGGCTCCGCGCACCTGGGACGAACTCGACGACCCCGACCTCGCGCAGCTCGACTTCGCGACGGTGCTCGAGCGTGCGGGTTCCGGGCAGGACCCCATCGCTCCGCTTCTCGCCGCCCAGGAGGGCCCCCCGGAGACCACCTCTGCGCCGGGCCCCCGCGTCGACGCACACGGCGCGAACTCGCATGCGAGCCGCCACCGCCCGCGGACGACCGGTGCGGCACCACTGGCCTCGTCGTCTCCCCCCTCCGTCTCCCCCATGCTGGCCGAGAACGGCACGCCGGCGATCGCCCGCACTCTGAGCTCGCCGTCGTGGGTGGAGGTGAAGTGGGACGGCATCAGGGCCATCGGCACCTGGGCGGACGGACGGATGCTGCTGCATGCCCGCAGCGGCACCGACATCACGGCCCGCTACCCCGAGCTGACTGCCGACGGCGCGCCGTTCCTGCCCGTGTCCGATGCGATCATCGATGGCGAGATCGTCGCCTTCGATGCGCAGGGCAGGCCGAGCTTCTCGATGCTGCAGAACCGCATGCACCTGACCCGGCCCCGCGAGATCGAACGCGAGGTCGTGCGCACGCCCATCGTCTACATGGCTTTCGATCTGCTCCGACTGAACGGTCACGACCTCAGCACCATGGCGCTGTCGGAGCGACGGACCCTCCTCGAGGAGGTCGTCGCCGACCTCGATGCGCCGGTGCAGGTCCCGCCCGTGTTCGACGATCTCGACGCCGCTCTCGCGGCGAGCGACGAGTTCGGCCTCGAGGGCGTCGTCGTCAAGGATCCGTCCTCGCGGTACCGTCCGGGCCAGCGCTCACCGGCCTGGCTGAAGATCAAGCACACCCGCATGCAGGAGGTCGTGATCGTCGGTATCCGCCCCGGCAAGGGCGACCGGGAGGGCACGTTCGGCTCCCTGCTGCTCGCGGTCCCCGAGTCCGGACGGCTGCGCTATGTCGGTCGCGTCGGCACGGGATTCACCGACCGGATGCTGCGCGACCTGCTGAGCCGGCTCGCTCCCCTGCGCACCGACTCCGCGCCCCTCGAGGACGTGCCCGCGCTCGATGCGTCGGATGCGCTCTGGGTCCGACCTGAGCTCGTCGGCGAGGTCGAGTTCGCGAACTGGACCCCGGACGGCGTTCTGCGTCACTCCCGTTGGCGGGGACTCCGGCCGGATAAGACTCCCGACGAGGTGATCGTCGAGTCCTGACCGTCAGGCGTGGTGCGGTTGGCAGTCGGACTGCTCCGCGGGCTCGATCTGGAAGGTCGAGTGAGCGACGTCGAAGTGGTGCGACAGACACGACTGGAGGTCGCTCAGCAGCTTCGCCGAACGTCCATCGGCGAGGAGAGCCGGGTCGACGCTGACGTGCGCACTGAACACCGGAGCACCGCGAGTGAGCTGCCAGACGTGCACGTCATGCACGCCGACGACTCCGTCGTAGTCGAGGAGGTGCTGTCGGATCTCGCTGACCGCAGTGCCCTGGGGCGCTGATTCGGAGAGCACCGAGAACACCTCGCGGAGCAGCGCGATGGCTCGCGGGATGATGAGCACGGCGATCATGATCGACGCGAGCGCGTCGGCGGGCATCCATCCGGTCGTGACGATCACGATCGCTGCGATGATCACCATCGCCGACCCGATCAGGTCGCCCATCACCTCGAGGTAGGCGCCGCGGACGTTCATGCTGGTGCGCTGCGCGCGGCTCAGCAGCCACATCGAGATGGCGTTCGCGACAAGACCCACGACGGCGACGATGAGCATCAGCCCGCCGACCACCTCGGTCTCCCCCGGGTTGATCAGACGACCGATGGCCTCCACCCCCACCCACCCGGCGAGGAGGATCAGGATGATCGCGTTGATGAGCGCCCCGAACACCTCGGCGCGCTGGTATCCGAACGTGCGGCGGTCGTCGGCAGGTCGGGCGGCGACGGCCGCCGCGATGAGCGCGATCACCAGAGCCGAGGCGTCTGTGAACATGTGAGCCGCATCCGCCAGCAGCGCGAGAGAACCGGTCAGCAGTGCACCCACGATCTGCACGACCATGATCGTCGCGGTCAGTGTCAGCGAGATCGCCAGAAGACGGCGATGGTTCGCGGAGCGGATGCCGCCCGCGGCGGGCGCATGATCGTGCATGTCTCCAGGCTAGACCGGCTCGCACACCCGCCGGCGGGTCCCAGCCCAGTCGGGAATGGTGATGATTCTCAGTAACCGCGGGGCCGTCAGCGCTGGCGAGAGTATTCGAGCACGACGCACCCGTTGTCGAACGAGCGCACCTGGTCGAGACGGAACTGGGTCGGGGCGAAGGGGTGGCTCGCCATCGGGATGCCGGACCCCGCGATCGTCGGGTATTTCTTGACGATGAGGCGATCGATCTCGTCGAGAAGCACCCCGGCGAGCCCGGCCCCACCCGCGAGGTAGATGCCGAGGCCGGGTTCCGCCTTGAGCGCGCGGACCCGCGCGACAGGATCGGTGCGCACGATCTCGACGTTGGCTTCGCCCGGATCGTCCAGCGAGCGACTGAACACGACGGTCCGCAACTGCGAGTACGGGTCTGTGATGCCGACCTGCAGTGCGGGTTCGTAGGTCCGACGCCCCATCACGACGGTGTCGAAGCGGGTGACCGCTGCGCTTGCGCCGCCCCGCGCCGCGCGCACATGCGCAGGCTGGATGTCGGGGAGTTCCGTGCCGAGAGCGTCGGCGAACGCAGCGGTCACGGGGAAGAAATCGACCTCGTCGTCCGGGCCGGCGATGAATCCGTCGAGCGTGACGCCGACGTAGTAGGTGAGTTCTCGCATGTCGTCAGAGTAACCACTACGCATGAAGTACGTCAACCGTAGTGAATACCGCCGACTCAGAGAGCGGCGAGCAACGGCAGCAGTTCCGCGAACGCGCGCGCACGGTGCGACTGCGCCTGCTTCTCGCCTGCAGTGAAATCGCCGACCGTGCGCTCCGCCCCCTCGGGCTGTCCGTCCGGGACGAAGATGGGGTCGTAACCGAATCCGCCGCCTCCGGATGCTTCGCGCGCGAGACGTCCCGGCCAGTTCCCGACGACCACGTGCTCGGCTCCGTCCGGAGTCACGAGCGCGATCGTCGAGTTGAAGTGAGCAGCGCGGTGAGGATCCGCGATGTCGCGCAGCTGGTCGAGCAGCAGCTCGAGGTTCGCCGCGGCATCCTTCTTCTGCCCCGCCCAATAGGCCGAGAAGACACCGGGCGACCCGCCCAGCACGTCGACGCAGATGCCGGAGTCGTCGGCGAGCGCCGCGAGTCCCGTGTGCGCCGACGCGGCGCGAGCCTTGATCAGCGCGTTCTCCGCGAACGTGACGCCGTCCTCGACGGGCTCCGGTCCGTCATACGCGATGATCTCGAGATCAGGGCGAGCGGATGCCACGATCTGTTGGAACTCCGCGACCTTGTGCGGATTGTGCGTGGCGAGGACGACCTTCATCAGCCCGCGAGCGCCTTCAGCTGGTGATCCTTCAGGTCGGCGCAGCCCGCGACGCCCAGGTCGAGCAGGGCGTCGAGCTCGCGCTTGTCGAACGGCGCTCCTTCAGCCGTGCCCTGCACCTCGACGAAGAGCCCGCGGCCCGTGACCACGATGTTCATGTCGGTCTCGGCGCGGACGTCCTCGACATATGCCAGATCCAGCATGGGCTCGCCGTCGATGATCCCCACCGAGATCGCAGCCACGGAGTCGAGCAACGGCGTCGCGTTCTTGCCGATGAACTTCTTCTCGCGTCCCCACTCGATCGCATCTGCGAGGGCGACGTACGCTCCGGTGATCGCGGCGGTGCGGGTGCCTCCGTCGGCCTGCAGCACGTCGCAGTCGATCACGATCGTGTTCTCACCCAGCGCCTTGGTGTCGACCACTGCGCGCAGAGCACGGCCGATCAGCCGCGAGATCTCGTGCGTGCGCCCGCCGATGCGCCCCTTGACGCTCTCCCGGTCGTTGCGGCTGTTGGTCGCACGGGGCAGCATCGAGTACTCCGCCGTCACCCACCCCTTGCCCTTGCCGGTCAGCCAGCGAGGAACGCCATTCGTGAATGATGCCGTGCACAGCACCTTGGTTCCGCCGAAGCTGATCAGAGCCGAGCCCTCGGCGTGGCTGCTCCACCCGCGCTCGATCGTGATCTCGCGGAGCTGGTCGGTGGAACGGCCGTCGGCGCGGACGATGCTGGTCATGGGATTCCTTCGGTGGAGGCGGATGAAGCGGATGCTGCGGTCGGGCTACTGTCCGGGGACAGGCTCCGGAAGCGTGATGACACCGGTCTGCACGAGCTGCACGTCGCGCACCTCCCGGCCCATCAGGCGGTTGGCGAGGGCGGTGAACTCGGTCGTCGAGTCCCCCGTCGCCTCGTAGACGTACGTGGCCGTGGCGTCGGGAGACGCGAGAAGATCGCCTCGCACGAGCTGGCGATAGACATCCCCGGCGGTCTCGTCATCACTCGAGACGAGGGTCACCCCCTCCCCCATCACGTAGCTGATCGCGCCACGCAGGAATGGGTAGTGGGTGCAGCCGAGAACGAGTGTGTCGACATCCGCCTCGCGGAGCGGCGCGAGGTACTCCTCGGCGGTGGCGAGCACTTCAGGCGTGCCGGTGATGCCCCCCTCGACGAACTCGACGAAGCGCGGGCACGCCGCGGTGAAGACCTCGAGCCGTTCGTTCACCTCGAGCATGTCCTGGTAGGCGCGGGAGCCGATCGTCCCCACGGTGCCGATGACCCCGACGCGGCCGTTGCGAGTCGTCGACACGGCTCGTCGCACTGCCGGGCCGATCACCTCGACGACCGGAATGTCGTAGCGCTCTCTGGCGTCGCGCAGCATGGCCGCCGATGCCGTGTTGCAGGCGATCACGAGCATCTTGACGCCCTGGTCGACCAGGGAATCGAGCACTTCGAGGCTGTAGCGCCGCACGTCCGCGATCGGCTTGGGGCCATAGGGCGAGTGAGCCGTGTCGCCGATGTAGACGAACGATTCCCGGGGCAGCTGGGCTCGGATGGCCCGGGCCACCGTGAGTCCGCCGACACCGGAGTCGAAGATTCCGATCGGGGCGTCGTTCATGACTACCCAGCCTACCCGCGTGCGGCGCGCGTCACGCTCAGCGACCCGGACGGCTCCCCTCACTAAGCTGAGCGGATGACGACGTCCACGGCGCTTCTGACCGATCGTTACGAACTGACCATGCTCGCCGCCGCACTGCGCGACGGCACCGCATCACGGCCGAGCGTGTTCGAACTGTTCTCACGCAGGTTGTCGGGAGGACGACGTTTCGGAGTCGTCGCCGGTACCGGTCGGCTCCTCACGCTGCTGCGACAGTTCCGCTTCGAGGATGACGAACTGCGATTCCTGCGTGACAACCAGGTGGTGGATGCCGAGTCCCTGACCTACCTCGAGAACTACCGCTTCACCGGCTCCATCCGTGGCTACCGCGAGGGCGAGCTGTACTTCCCCGGCTCCCCCATCCTCACGGTCGAGGGCAGCTTCGCCGACGCTGTCGTGCTCGAGACCCTGGCTCTCAGCGTGCTCAACCACGACTCCGCCGTCGCCACCGCCGCCTCCCGCATGAGCATCGCGGCGGGCGAGCGTCCGCTGGCCGAGATGGGCTCTCGGCGTGCCGCAGAGCAGTCCGCCGTCGCAGCCGCGCGCGCGGCCTACATCGCCGGTTTCCGGGCCACGAGCAACCTCGAGGCCGGACGACGCTGGGGTATTCCCACCATGGGCACGGCCGCGCACTCCTGGACCCTGCTGCACGAAACCGAAGAGGAGGCGTTCCGCTCGCAGATCGACTCCCTGGGAACCGACACCACCCTGCTCGTCGACACCTACGACATCCGCGCCGGGGTCGAGACGGCCATCCGCGTCGCAGGTACGGGACTCGGCGGCGTGCGGATCGACTCGGGTGACCTGCCGATCGTCGCCGCCGAGGTGCGGGCGCAGCTCGACGAGCTCGGTGCGACCGGGACACGCATCACGGTCACGAGCGACCTCGACGAGTATGCGATCGCCGCGCTGGCCGCGTCGCCCGTCGACGCTTACGGCGTGGGCACGTCGGTGGTCACGGGATCCGGATACCCCACCGCGAGCATGGTCTACAAGCTCGTGGCGCGGCAGGACTCGGACGGCGCATGGATCGGCGTCGCGAAGGCGTCGACCGACAAGGCATCTCACGGCGGGCGCAAAGCAGCGTTCCGCACCCTCGTCGACGGGGTGGCGGAGGCAGAGACCGTCGTCGTCTCCGACGGATTCGAGGAACTCGACACCCCGGCCGAGCATTCGGACGGGCGGGCGCTGCAGACGACCTTCGTCGAGAACGGCGATATCGACGACTCGTTCGAAGGACCCGAGGGAACGGCCTCCGCCCGAGCGCACCATCTGCGGGTGCGGGAGGAGCTTCCGGTCAGAGCGCTCGCCCTGAGCAAGTCCGACCCGGCGATCCCCACCGTCTACGTCGACGCGAGCTGACGCGGCCGAGGCGGTTCAGTTCAGCCGACCATCGATTCGTAGATCTCCTTGCACGTGGGGCAGATCGGGAACTTCTCCGGATCACGGCCCGGCGTCCACTTCTTGCCGCACAGCGCACGCACCGGCTTACCGGTGATCGCCGATTCGAGGATCTTGTCCTTCTTGACGTAATGAGAGAAGCGCTCGTGGTCGCCCGGCTCGACATTCTCCTCGCGGAGGAGTTCTTCCAGTTCGCGATCAAGCGTTGCCACGCCGCCCTGATCGGGGCTGTCCAGCGGAGTACTCATGCCGAGAGTCTAGCCTCGGACGCACCCGGTTGGGCGGTCGTCACGCGGTCTCGACGAACTCCATCAGTCGCTCGCCCTCATGCTCGAAGATCCGCCCGCCGACGCCGACACCGATCGCGAAGAGCGCCACCCCTGTCGCGAGTCCGGCCCAGAACGTCGCGGGGGCGAACTGCGATCCCTCGAGCATCGTGAGCACGAGCAGCCAGATGGTCGGCACGCTCACGAGGATCGCTCCGAGGAACGCCGCAGCAGGACCGTACGCGCCACGCGACGTCGGCCGCTGAGGCTGCTGGAACGGGCTGTCTCCGGGACGCGACACGGCGTACGGCGCGATGACAGAGACGATGCTCGAGAAGCCGAGCGCCGACAGCAGCAGGCTGGCCCCGAGGCCGGTGAGGGGCAGAAGGAGACGCCAGTCATCGATCCAGAGCATCGTGAGAGGCACAGCGATCGCGAGCACGGGAACGGCCACGAGCATCACCGGGACGAGTCGGCCCAGACGATCGGGGATGCCGCGCACGCCGCTCGCCACGTGCGTCCACAGTGCGGTGGAGTCGTAGGCGACATCGTTGTGCGGCAGCCAGCCGAAGAACAGGGCCATCACCGGAACGGGCACGAGAGCGGCGATCTCGAGCGGCACGCCCGCGACGAGGAGTGGCAGGACGGACAGCACGCCGGCGATGGGGACCACGATGAGATTCATGATGTAGCGGCGGTCACGCAGCCAGTAGACGAGGCTGCGAGACGCGATCGCACCGAAGGCGTTCGACGGAAGCAGGCCGAACCAGCCGAGACCGGAGCGCTCGCGAGAGGCCACAGGACGCTCGGTCGTGGTGAGCAGTCTGCGAACCAGCCACGACCACACCGCCCAGAGCACCACCGCGGTGAGGAGGGCCACGATCCCGCTGATCCAGTTGCCGGCATCGTCATCCGTCGCGAACGAGAACAGGAACCTCGACGATGCGGCGAAAGGGGTGAACCCGATCGTCGCCGTCAGTGCCCCCACTGCGGCGGGGACCTGCCCGTCCCACTTGAGCGAGGCGAGGAACACGGCCACGGGGAATGCGATCACGATCACCGCCAGCGCGAAGAGGGCGGTGAGCTCGCGCGATCGACGCTCCGGCAGCAGCAGCGCGTTCACCGCCATGCCGATACGCGCCGCAAGCACCGTCGAGAACAGGCAGACGACGCTCATCAGCACCGCGATGAACCACGGCGCTCCGAGCCTGATCGCCACGATGCACACGCTGATGTTCACAGCGATGAGAGCCAGGCTGGGAACGCTGACGAGTGAGGCGAGCGCGAGGATCCATGGCATCTGCCGCTCGTCGACCCCGAACACGGCGAATCTGCGGGGATCCAGCTGATCCACGGCACCCACGAGGATGGGACCCACCAGGAATCCCAGGAGCAGTGCCGCGCTGCCGAGGACGATGACCGTGCGCGCGACAACGACGGGTGCGTCGTCGAGGCTGAGGATCGCCGCGCAGACCACACCCGTGAGAATCGCCACGACGGCGAGCATGATGAGCGTCCGTACCCGACGTTCGCCGCGGAGCGATCCGATCAGGAGCGCGGCTCTCAGTCGGAGAACGTGTGCAGCCACTCGAGCCCCTCCACCTCGCCGATGCCACCGGACAGCTCGACGAACCGCGCTTCGAGCGTCTGGCCTGCGCGGACCTCGTCGATGGTGCCCTCGGCGAGCACTTCTCCCCCGACGATGATCGCGACGCGCGAGCAGACCCGCTCGACGAGATCCATCCCGTGGCTCGAGAGCACCACCGTTCCGCCGTGCGCGACATAGGCGCGCAGAATGTCGAGGATGACCGCGGAGGACACCGGATCGACGGCCTCGAACGGCTCATCGAGCACCAGGACCCTCGGCGAGTGGATCATGGCGCCCGCGAGCATGATCTTCTTGGTCATACCGGCCGAATAGTCGGAGACGACGCGATTGAGCGCCTCTCCGAGATCGAACGCGCGCGCGAGATCGGCGACGCGCTTCTCGATGACCGCCGAGGCGAGCCCCCGCAGGAGCCCATAGTAGTAGAGCAGCTGCCGCCCGGTGAGTCGATCGAACGTGCGGAGCCGGTCGGGCAGCACACCCATCATGCGTTTCGCGGCAAGAGGCTTCGCCGACTGATCGATGCCGCAGATCACGATGTCGCCTGCATCGGCGCGCAGCAGCCCGGCGACGATCGACAGGGTCGTCGTCTTGCCGGCGCCGTTGGGACCGACGATGCCGTAGAACGAACCTGCAGGCACCGTCAGGTCGATGCCGTTGACCGCGGTGTGATCCCCGAAGTTCTTGACGAGGCCCCGAATGCGGATGGCCTCCGCACCGGAGGCCGCCTCGACTCCGGTGACAGCCTCCTCGGTCGCGTCCGCATCGGACACCGGCTCGGAGATCTCGGATGTCGTGCTCTCGTCGGCGGATGCCGTTTCTGCAGACTCGGTGGCGTCGGCGACGTCCGCCGTGGCGTCGTCGACCGGCGTGGCGTCGTCGACCGGCGTGGCGTCGTCGACCGGCGTCGCGTCGACAACCGGTGCGGCGTCGTTCATAGGGGTCTCCTCCGCCGGAGCGGGCAGATCTGTCTTCGCCCCCTCGGCTGCAGCCTCAGGCTCGTCTCCCTGAACGTGGGCAGGAGCCGGCATCTCGATCTCGATCGCCGCTTCGCTCTCGACCTGAGCGTCCGCCTCTGCCTCGGCCTCGGCCTTGGCCTTGGCCGCAGCAGCCTTCGCGGCAGCTGTCTTCGCCGCAGCGGCCTTCGCGGCCGCGGCCTTGGCCGCCGTGGTCTTCGCCGCGGAAGTGCGTGCTGCGGACTTCGCCGACGCGCTCTTCTCCACCGCAGCCTTGGCGGCGACCGTCTTCGCCGCGGCCGCCCTGGCGGCCGGAGTGGATCCCTGCGCGGCTGAGGTCTTCGCAGCAGCGGTCTTGGCCGCAGCCGTCTTCGCGGCGGTGGTCCTCGCAGCGGTGGTCTTGGCAGCAGCGGATCGCGCCGATGACGTCTTCGTCCCAGCCGCGCGGGCGGTCGTGTCGCGGGTCGCGTTCTTGGCGGCAGTCGTGCGAGCGGCGGCGGTCTTCTTCGATGCCGCCGATCGCGGAGCGCCGCTCTCGGTGGTCCGGTCGATCTTCAGCGCCGGTTCGGCGACCACCTCGACGGTGACTGCGGCCTTGTCCGCCGCAGCTTTGGAGGGAACGCGCGCTCCACCCGTCTTCTTGGCAGGCGTCGTGCGAGCGGAAGTCTTCTTCGGGGCGGCGGGCGTGGCGTCGACCGCCTGAGCAGCGGGATCGTCGGGGGAAGAAGCAGTCACCGTCCTACGGTATCAACGGGGGCAGGATTTCTTCGGGTCACCGCAACATTTCGCCGACCTGGTGAGCCCGTTGGACATTTCACTCCGGATCTGGACGAATCTGAGTGTTGGGTGTGTACTGGATCACGAATTGGCCACAGCGATGTCAACCCCCGCGGGTTCTCAGGCGGGATCGCTAGCATGGCTCTCGGCACGACGAAGTGTCCGGTCGGTGAACCGACCATGAACACATACTTCATTTAGGAGCACTCGTGACTCTTCAGACCGTCATCCTCGCAGCAGGCATGGGCTCACGCCTCGGCCGCGCGCTGCCGAAGCCGCTCACGGAGTTGAGCGACGGCCGCACGATCATGCGCCAGCAGCACGACAACATCCGCGCCGCCTTCGGATCGGACGCCCGCATCACCGCCGTCGTCGGGTACCGCGCAGAGACCATCATCGAGGCGTTCCCGAACGTCAATTACGTGCACAACGAGCGCTACGACGAGACCAACACGTCGAAGAGCCTGTTGCGCGCTCTCGGCGCCACCGGCAAGTCGGGCGTGCTCTGGATGAACGGCGACGTGGTGTTCGACCCGATGATCCTGGGCCGTGCTGCGGCGTACATCGAGCGCGACCAGTCCTTCGTCACGGTGAACACCTCCAAAGTCAGCGACGAAGAGGTGAAGTACACGGTCACGGCCGAGGGCTTCATCAACGAGCTGTCGAAGACCGTCAAGGGCGGTCTCGGTGAGGCTGTGGGCATCAACTACATCTCCTCCGCAGACAAGAAGGCGTTCATGCGCCAGCTGCAGCGCGTCGAAGACCAGGACTACTTCGAGCGCGGCCTCGAGCTCGCGATCGCCGAAGACGGCCTGCTCCTCGAGCCGATGGACGTCTCCGATCTCTACGCGGTCGAGGTCGACTTCGCCGAGGACCTCGAGCGGGCGAACCTGTTCGTCTGATCGCCTTCCACGAAAGCCCGGCCCCGTCAAGGGAGCCGGGCTTTCGGCTTTTTCGCGGCCTGGCTTCCTAGGATCGATCCATGGCCCCCAAGGTGCACAAGATCCACTCCCTCCCCGACGACGCCGCGTGGGACAGGGGGGTGCCGCCCGTCGGCTCGGCCGAGCATCCGCTGATGGTCCGCGGGCTGGACCGCGTTCTCGCGATCCAGCGCCCGCTCGTGCTGGCGCACATCCGCAGCATCCGCCTCCGCAACCCGCACGCTTCGCCCGAGCAGATCATCCGCATCCTCGAGCGGCGCTATCTCGCGGCAGTGACCACGGGCGGCGCGGCGGTCGGAGCGACCGCCGTCGTGCCGGGGATCGGCACCGGCATCACGCTCGCCCTCTCCGGAGTCGAGACGGTGGGCTTCGTCGAATCGACGGCGCTCTTCGCGCAGTCCGTCGCAGAGGTCCATGGCATCGCGGTGTCGAACCCCGACCGGGCCCGCGCGCTGGTGATGACCCTCATGCTCGGCAAGGAGGGCGTGGCCCTCGTCGGACAGCTGGCAGGCGAGGCCACCGGCCGCGGCGGCTCGAGGTCGTCGTACTGGGGCGAGATGGTGACGAAGTCGTTGCCGCGCGCTGCCGTCGGCCCCCTCGTGGATCGACTCAAGGGCATGTTCGTGAAGCAGTTCGCGGCGAAGGGCGGTGCCTCGTTCATCGGGAAGGCACTGCCGTTCGGCGTCGGCGCGGCCGTCGGAGGCGCGGGCAACCACATTCTCGGACGCCGCGTGCTGACGACGTCGCACCACGCATTCGGAGCGGCACCTCTGGACATGCCGCTCGAGCTGGAGCCCGTCGCCGGCGCAGAGAAGATGGAGCTGCGAATGCTGCACGGTGCCCAGTTCGTCGGGGGCGCCGTGGCCGGAGCGGCCGGATCGGCGGTCCGCGGCGTCGGCTGGGCGGGACGCAAGATCGCGTCGGTCGGACGTGGCCGCAACAAGGACGTCGGCGAGATCGAGCAGGCCGGCACCCACGACCTGCCGGGCACGCTCGGTGCCGAACACCGCGAGTGACGGCCGCCCTCGGGACACGCGGGGTTCACGAGAGCCGCCAAAGGATCTGACGACCCGTTGTAGCGAGCATCCAACGGACGGGGCCACCGCGACGATAGGGTGGAATCCGTGACGGACAAGCCCGAACTCTCGACCACCGCCGGCAGAATCGCAGACCTCCGCGCTCGCTACAACGAAGCCGTTGTCGACGCCGAGAAGGTCGCGCAGGAGAAGCAGCACGCCAAGGGCAAGATGACCGCCCGCGAGCGCATCGAACTGCTCGTCGACCCCGGAAGCTTCGTCGAGTTCGACGAGTACGTGCGCCATCGCACCACCGCGTTCGGCATGGATCGCAACCGGCCCTACGGCGATTCCGTCGTGACGGGTGTGGGCACGATCCACGGCCGCACGGTCGCGGTGTACTCGCAGGACTTCACCACGTTCGGCGGATCTCTCGGCGAGGTCTCCGGCGACAAGATCATCAAGATCATGGAGTTCGCGCTGTCGGGCGGTATGCCGATCATCGGCATCCTCGACTCCGGCGGAGCCCGGATCCAGGAGGGCGTGCTCGCCCTCAGCAAGTACGGCGAGATCTTCCGCCTGAACACTCGGTCGTCGGGGGTCATCCCGCAGATCTCGATCATCATGGGCCCGGCCGCCGGTGGAGCCGTCTACGGCCCCGCTCTGACGGACTTCGTGATCATGGTCGACAAGACCAGCCAGATGTTCGTGACCGGTCCGGACGTCATCAAGACGGTCACCGGCGAGGACGTCGGTATGGAGGAGCTCGGAGGAGCCCTCACGCACAACACTCGCTCGGGTGTCGCGCACTACCTCGCCGAGGACGAGGACGACGCGATCGACTACGCCCGCACGCTCCTCGGCTTCCTCCCCGACAACAACATGGCGGAGATCCCCGCGTACGAGAGCGGCTTCGAGTGGGAGACCACGGATGCCGATCGCTCTCTGAACACGATCATCCCCGACTCCCCCAATCAGCCGTACGACATCCACACGGTCATCGAGCACGTCGTCGACGCGGGAGACTTCATCGAGGTCCAGCCGCTTTTCGCGCCGAACATCGTGATCGGCTTCGGCCGGGTCGAAGGGCGCTCGGTCGGGATCATCGCCAACCAGCCGTCCCAGATGGCCGGAACGCTCAACATCGAGGCGGGTGAGAAGGCCAGCCGATTCGTGCGGTTCTGCGACGCGTTCTCGATCCCTATCGTCACGCTCGTCGACGTGCCCGGGTATCTCCCCGGTACCGATCAGGAGTGGACCGGCGTGATCCGCCGCGGCGCCAAGCTCATCTACGCCTACGCGGAAGCGACCGTGCCGCTGGTCACGGTCATCCTGCGCAAGGCCTACGGCGGCGCCTACATCGTGATGGGATCGAAGCAGCTGGGCGCCGATGTCAACCTCGCCTGGCCGACGGCGGAGATCGCCGTGATGGGCGGCCAGGGTGCGGTCAACATCCTCTACCGCGGCGAGATCAAGCGTGCCGAAGAGGCCGGCGAGGACGTCGCCGCCGTGCGCACGCGGCTCGCGAACGAGTACACCTACAGCGTGACCTCGCCGTTCCTCGCCGCCGAACGCGGCGAGATCGACGGCATCATCGAACCGGCGAACACCCGAGTCTCGATCGCCAAGGCGCTCCGAGCCCTCCGCGGGAAGCGCGCCGAGCTGCCCCCCAAGAAGCACGGGAACATCCCGCTGTGACCGAGCCCGCGACGTCGGACGAGCGCCAGCTCCCGACGATGGAGATCACCCGGGGCGTTGCGACCGAAGAGGAGCTCGCCGCTCTCATCGCCGTGGTGAGCGACGCCTACTCGCAGGAGGCGGCGGATGCCGTGGCCGAGGAGCCTCGCGTGTCGGCGTGGGCCCGCACCCAGCGACCGCTGCGACGCGGACTGCGACGAGACATCCCGTGGGGCCGCTTCGCGCGCTGACCCCCTCGCATCGGAGAGTCTGCGAGACCCGGAGCCCCCCAGCTACCGGGCCACGCAGACGACCCTCCGATTGATGCGGGGCCGTCGCCCCTGGCACCTGTAAACCCCAGACGGCGCATCTCTTCGATAATACATCGACTGGAGTAATCACTGAGGGCGCTCCAACCGATATACCGGTATGCGAATTGATGGCGCCGTTCAATCCTCGAGGTAGAGGTCGGATGCTCGAGGCGTGAGCACCGCGTCGAGCACGACGCAGGCGGCTCCCACGGCACCGACATCCTCTCCCACCACCGCGCTGTCGACGCGCAAGGCCCGAACCGACCTCGTCGCACTGCGACGGTTCAGCTGCTCCGGGATCTCGCGCAGATAGACCTCGGACAGAGGGGCGCAGAACGGCCCGCCGAGCACCACACGATCGACATCGAGGATGTTCGTGAGCACCGAGATCAGCACTGCGAGATGTTCGGCAGAACGACGCAGAACGCCCAGCGCGCGGATCTCGCCCGCGGCAGCGAGCTCGCACAGGCGGGCGAACCGCTCCTCCACCCCGCGCGCACCTCCGTCGTCCGGCTCATCGCGGAACACCCCGGCCGCCTCCGCCTGCTCGACGATCGCCTGCGGGGTGCATACCACTTCGACGCATCCTCGCGAGCCGCACGCGCAAGGCGGCCCGTCTGGGTCGACCATGATGTGGCCGATCTCGCCGAAGTTGTGGGTGCTGCCTGTGACCACGACCCCCTCACGCGCTGCGGCGGCCCCGAGCCCCGTGCCGAGGTAGACGAACAGGAACGAGTCCTCGGCTGTCGCGGAGCCGGTCCACAGCTCCCCCACTGCGGCGGCAGTGGTGTCCTTCTCCAGCGTGACTTCGAAGCCCGTCGCTTCTGCGAGAACGGAACGCAGCGGCACCCGATGCCATCCGTCGAGCTTCGGCGGGTCCACCACCGTGCCTTTCGCCGCGTCGAGCGGCCCGGGGGCAGCGACGCCGACCCCGGCGACGAGTGCGCGATCGATGCCGGCCTCGTCGACGAGGCCATCGATCGTCTGCGCCATCGTCTCGACGATGCGGTGCGGGTCCCGGTCGTGCGTGCGCACGACTCGTCGTGCGATCACCGCACCGGACATGTTCAGCAGCACGAAGGTGATCACCGACGGGTCGAGATGCACCCCCACCGAGAAACGACTCTCCGCGACCAGGCGCAGCGTGACTCGCGGCTTGCCGGGCCCGTTGATGGTCCGCCCTGCTTCGGTGATCAGCCCCTCGTCGAGAAGGCGACGGGTGATGTTCGTGATCGTCTGCGCCGAGAGGCCGGTCGCATCGACGAGCTCGATCCGGCTGAGTCCCTCTCCGGACCGGCGGATGGCCTCGAGGATGACGGACTGGTTGAAGTCACCCATGCGGGGGAGATTGGTTCCGCGACGCATTCCCATGCCTCATCATCTCGCACCGGCGTCGATTCCGTGTCCCCCAAAATACCTACAGACAACGACTTGACTAACCATGAGACTGAGTAAGACGCTTCGCGTTCGGCTGGTCTCTCTGTCCCAGGGTAGATAGACGCAGACCGGCCACCAGCGGACGGTTTTCGGGTAACTGGTCCGCATGGCGAGGGGCTGGCGGATTCGCCGCCCCTCGCCCACTCTGTCTGACCTCGACTCTGACCCCCTCCCCCGGCCAGAGCCGAGGACAGGGGCCTCACTGGCGTGGAGCGTCTCTCGGGATCTCGTGCCACACGTCGACGGCATCGTCGTCGCTCTGCCCGCCGGCGCCGGCCCGGCCGACCACCGTCACGGCCGTGTGAGCATCCCTGGCCGCTCGGATGATCCACCGCTCCGCATCCGCATCGCGCAGCACCCGGGCGAGCTCGTCGCGGATCATCGCGCGTCGTCCCTCATCGACGTCGTCCAAGCCGCCCTCGTCGAAGACGGTGACGACGGCACCGCGGCGACGCGCGTCCTCGATCGCATCCCGCACCGCATCGTTGAGCAGATCGGCTCCCCGGAGCTCGTCGCGCAGGCGACCTTCCGCCAGACGCGCCTGCAGACGCTCCTCCTCGCTCAGCGCGCCACGCGATGCGACGGTGCGACTGAGCACCGGCCCCGCGACCGCCAGCGCGAACTGCGTGCGCAGACGACGTTCCTTCTGGCGCACCTGCTGGGTCGCGTGCCAGGCGGACACCGCCTGCTGGATGCCGGCGAGGCGCTCGGTGTCGCGGACGGCTCTGTCCCAGAAGATCACCAGGAGGTGAGCGATCGCGACCCACACGAGCGAGCCCACCAGGCCGAGGGACAGCGCCACGAAGACACCCAGATACACCGACGATGTGGCGACGAGGACGAGCACCACCAGCCAGCCGATCACGAAGCGGCGCCGGACGATGCACACCACGCCCATCAGACCGAGCGCACCGATGTACCAGGTGGCGAACGGCGCCGTGCGTGTCAGCGGATCGAGTGACAGCGTCACGAGAATCGGAATGAGGACGCTCGAGACCAGCGTCAGCAGCGCCGCCCAGAGCGGCATCCGCACCGAGATCGCCGAGTCCCAGAGGATCGCGACGTTGACGACGACGAGGTACAGCGCGATCGCCGCGACCATCAGCAGCGGCGCGGAGGGCTGCTCGATCCACCACACCCCTCTCGCGGCGAAGTACATCGCGAAGCCCACCGCGAGTGACGTCGCGACACTGCGCACCGTGCGATTCATGGCCGCTCCCAGCCCAGCGTCACGGTGGTGCCGCACTCTCTCGAATCGATCTCGGCGGTGCCCGCCACCCCGGCCATCCGTGCGAAGATCGACGCTCTGATCCCGAGGCGGTCGGCGCCGATGGCCCCGATATCGAATCCTGGGCCGGTGTCCGAGATCGTCACCGTGATCCCCTCGTCACCGCGGCCCTCGACGAGGATGTGCAGCCCGCGCCCACCCGCATGGGTGACCGCGTTGCCGAGCGCCTGTCTGGCGGCGAGCACGAGTGCTCTCGCCGCGCGCCCGGGGATCAGGCCGATCCCTCCCCGTTCCTCGACGATCGCATCCGCCCCGAGCTCGGACAGCGCGCGACGGAGCTCGACGACGATCTGAGCGGCGCCCACCGGTTCGTCGCTGCCCTCCTGGGCCACCGCGGCCTCGGTGTTCGCCAGGCGGGTGAGAGCCTCCCGGGCCATCCCCACGGCGAGGTCCTGCGCCCGATCGCCTTCGGCCCGTTCCGCCGCGATCAGCGCTGCGAGGACGCTGTCGTGCATGAGCGCCGACATCGCCGCACGCTCCTCCTCGGCTGCGGCGGCTGCCGCGGCCCCCGCGTACGACGCGACGGCTCGGGCCCGGGCCTCATCGACACCCGCGGCGACCGAGCGGAACATCCATCCCAACGCGATGATGACGCATCCGAGGATCAGGGTGAACGACACGTCGAACGCCGTCGTCACCCAGAAGTCTCGCGAGAAATCGCCCTCGACGAGGCGGACATAGCCGTAGACGAACGGCAGGCACACCGCCCAGACGAACTGCAGCCACAGAGGGAAGGCGAGCATCGCAGCCACGACGCCCACGTTGACGAGGAAGAAGATCCACGGCTGGTCGGCGGCTCTGCCCACCGGGTCGACCAGACTCGGCCAGGCGGCGAGCGCGAGTGTGTACACGATGGCGAACGCGCCGGACGCGGTCCTGACGCCACGTCCGATGACGCACGCGACGAGCATGACGATCAGCGGCACGAAGACCACGAGCAGCATCGTGATGCGCGCGGCATCCGATCCCGTCGTCGTGACCCCCGCGATCAGTGCCTGTGCGCCGAGAACACCCGATCCGATCGCGACGACCGTCGCGAGGATGCGCTCCATGCGTTTGCCGGTGAAGCGCTCGAACTCGGTCTCCACGCTGCCGGGCGAAGGGATCTTGCTCCATGCCTCCCGGATGCTGAGCGGGTCAGCGGCCACTCGGCGCCCCGTCTGCGGCGACGATCCCATCCTCCATCGCTCGCCGCAGAAGGTCGACCTTCGTCGGGGCCGGTCGCCCGACCTCCACGTACTTGACCCGGATCCGGGTGATGTTCTCCTTGGCGGTCGAGTACGCGACGCCGAGGCGCTCGGCCACGGCCTTCAGCGGCAGGCCGGTCGCATACAGCCGGAGCACCTCCCGCTCGCGTGTCGACAGCTGGGCGTCCGCGAAGTCGCGATCCCCGTCGACAGCGCTCGCCCACTCGACGTTGTTGAGGGCTTCGCCCTGCGCGACGGTGCGGATGGCGTCGAGCACGTCGTCCAGCGCAGAGGATTTGCTCACGACGCCGGCTGCACCGGCAGCGAGCGCCTCGCGCACAGCCGCCGGTCGATCGGCGACGCTGTGGATCACGACGCTCGCGCCGTCGGCGACGAGAGACCGGACGTTCTCGGTCACCGTGGTGCCGTCTCCCAGGGTGAGGTCGAGCACCACCACGTCGGCAGGCTGCGACGACGTCGTCGACCTCCACTCGAGGTAGGACACGACGGTGCTGCCGGAGAAGACGACGGTCTGCTCTCCGTCACGAGCGCACGCCGCCTCGAGACCGAGGCGGACGGATTCGTGATCGTCGATGAGTGCGACCCTGCTCATCCGCCCAGCCTACTGAGTACTCAGCCCCCGCAGATCACGATCACCGGGTGAGCAGCGCGACGACCTCGAAGTGATGCGAGTGCGGGAACAGGTCGAAACCGCGCAGCGTCCCCACGTTCCACCCGTGTTCGCGGAAGGTTCCGAGGTCCCGCGCCAACGCCACAGGGTCGCAGGCGACGTAGGCGATCGCCTCGGGGGCGAGAGAGTTCAGTGCATCGACCACCGCGCGTCCGGCACCGGCACGCGGCGGATCGAGTACGACCGCTCCTGCTCGCGTGTCGGAGGGGAGACCGGCGAGATAGCGGTCGACCCGTGCTGTGACGGCGTTCACGGCGAGGGGCGCGAGGTTCTGCTGCGCGTGAGTCGTCGCCCGCCTGCTGGACTCGACGGTGACGATGTCGGTGCCACCGAGGTCTGCGAGCGATGCGGCGAAGAGCCCGACTCCTCCGTAGAGGTCGAAGTGCGTCGCCTCCGGATCGACGTGCCCGTCGAGGATGCCGTAGACGGCGCCGTCGAGCACCGAGGCGGCTCGCGGGTGCACCTGCCAGAATCCACCGGCGTCGACCTGGAACCGGCGATCGCCCACCTGCTCGTAGACGACTTCGGGCGCCGGGCGGCGGTGCTGCCCCCTGGCCGGTCGCTCGTCGAGGCGATCTCGTCGGATGACCCGCACCTGGCCGTCGCCCGGTTCGACCAGGTCGACGCTGCCCGCCTCGCCGCCCGCGAGACGGAGGGCCGCCTGTGCGACCGCCGGACGCGCGAGCGGGTGGGAGCTGACCGGGATCACCCGGTGACTGCGAGCGGCGTAGGGACCGACGCGCCCCTGGTCGTCGACGTGCAGGGTCACCCGGGAGCGCCAGCCGGTTCCGTCGGTCGAGTCCACGGCCTCGATCTCGGGAGCCTCGAGACCGGGTCCGGCGAAACGATCGAGCGCCTCGGTGAGCACCTGACGCTTGAGCACGCGCTGATGCGCGAGATCGATGTGCCCCAGGTCGGCGCCCCCCGGCCGGTTCTCGGGCGCGCGGGAGACGTCGGCCTCCGCCCAGATGTGGGGGCGACGATGCGGCGAGGCGTCCAGGACCTCGACCGTCTCGGCACGCCAGAAGCTCTTGGACTCACCCGTGGAGTCCTCGGTGAGCCGCGCGCGGACCCGCTCACCGGGGATGGCGTCGGAGACGAAGACGACCCGGCCTTCGTGTCGGGCGATGAACGTGCCGCCGTGCGCGATGCCGGTGATGTCCAGATCGAGCAGGACTGGGGAGGAAGTCATCCTTCGAGGATACGGTGGTGAACATGCGCGTCTGCCTGGCCTCCACCTCTCCCGCCCGCCTCATGCTGCTGCGTCAGGCGGGTATCGAGCCTCTGACCCAGTCGCCGGGAGTGGATGAGGATGCGGTCGCCGCCGCTGCCGCGGCCGAACGGGGCGCGGAGCTGACACCGGCGGACCTCGTGCTCCTGCTCGCCCGGGCGAAGGCGGCGGACGTCGCGCAGCGCCTCTCTGCGGACGGCGAGTTCGACGGCATCGTGATCGGCGGAGACTCGATGTTCGAACTCGGCGGGCGCGTGTACGGCAAGCCCTACACGCCCGAGGAGGCGACCAGACGCTGGCAGGAGATGCGCGGGGCCACCGGCATCCTGCACTCGGGGCACTCGGTCTTCCGTGTCTCGCCGGGCACCGACCCGGTCGAGGCCACCGCCACGGCCGAGGCTTCGGTGACCTTCGCCGATGACGTCACGGATGCCGAGATCGCCGCCTACGTCGCCTCGGGTGAGCCCCTGCTCGTCGCCGGTGCGTTCACGGTCGACAGTCTGGGCGGCGCCTTCATCACCCGCGTCGACGGCGACCCGTCGACGGTGGTCGGGATGTCGCTGTCGACCGTGCGCCGCCTCGCCGCCGATCTCGGCGTCACGTGGACCGACCTCTGGTCGTAGAGTCTCGTCGACGTTTCTGCCTCTTTCTTGTGGAGAGTCGTCAAAGCGAACGGGAGCCTTCTCGCTAGGCTGGCAAGCATGCCTGATATCGCCAAGGTGCTCATCGCCAACCGCGGCGAGATCGCCGTCCGCATCATCCGTGCCGCTCGCGACTCGGGGATCGCCTCCGTCGCCGTGTACGCCGACCAGGACCGCGACGCTCTGCACACCCGCCTCGCCGACGAGGCCTATGCCCTCGGCGGCGCCACGAGCGCCGAGACCTACCTGCAGATCGAGAAGATCCTCTCGGTCGCCCGCCGCGCCGGCGCCGACGCCGTGCACCCCGGGTACGGCTTCCTCGCCGAGAACGCCGAATTCGCCCGCGCCGTCATCGGTGCGGGGATGACCTGGATCGGGCCTTCCCCCGACGCCATCGAGGCGCTCGGCGACAAGGTCACCGCCCGCCACGTCGCCGAGAAGGTCGGCGCGCCGCTCGCTCCCGGAACGCCGGGGCCCGTCTCCGGAGCCGACGAGGTCGTCGCCTTCGCGAAGGAGTTCGGTCTGCCGATCGCGATCAAAGCCGCGTACGGCGGCGGAGGTCGCGGCCTGAAGGTCGCCCGCGAGCTCGACGAGGTCGCGGAGCTCTTCGAATCCGCCACCCGCGAGGCGGTCACCGCCTTCGGACGCGGCGAGTGCTTCGTCGAGAAGTACCTCGACAAGCCGCGGCACGTCGAGACCCAGTGCCTGGCGGATGCCGAGGGCAACGTCGTCGTCATCTCGACGCGCGACTGCTCGCTGCAGCGCCGCCACCAGAAGCTCGTCGAGGAGGCACCCGCGCCGTTCCTCACGGACGAGCAGAACGACCTGCTCTATTCCGCGTCGAAGGCCATCCTCAAGGAGGTCGGCTACGTGGGCGCAGGCACCTGCGAGTTCCTGATCGGCGCCGACGGCACCGTCTCGTTCCTCGAGGTCAACACCCGTCTGCAGGTCGAGCACCCCGTCTCCGAGGAGGTCACCGGCATCGACCTGGTGCGCGAGCAGTTCCGCATCGCCGCCGGCGGCACGATCGACTACGACGACCCGAAGCCGACCGGACACTCGATCGAGTTCCGCATCAACGGCGAGGACCCCGGTCGAGGGTTCCTCCCGCAGCCTGGTCCGATCCACGTCTTCAAGACCTTCGGCGGACCCGGCATCCGCCTCGACTCTGGCGTCACCGCGGGCGACTCGGTCTCGGGCGCCTTCGACTCGCTGCTCGCGAAGATCATCGTCACCGGCAAGGACCGCGCCGAGGCCCTGGAGCGCTCGCGCCGCGCCCTCGAGGAGTTCGAGGTCGCAGGTCTGCCCACCGTGCTCCCGTTCCACCGCAAGGTCGTGAACGACCCCGCGTTCACCGCCGAGAACGGCGAGTTCGGCATCTTCACCCGCTGGATCGAGACCGAGTTCGAGAACGACATCCCCGCCTGGGACGGCGAGCTCGAGTCGCCCTCCACCGGCGAGAACCGGCACACCGTCGTGGTCGAGGTCGGCGGCAAGCGCCTCGAGGTCAGCCTTCCCGATCGCGTCGCGGTGGCGGCCGGCACCGCAGGACGACCGGCCGCGGTTCCGCCGTCCCGCCGCAGCCACGCGACCTCGGTCAGCGCCGGCGCATCGGGAGACGCCGTCAAGTCGCCGATGCAGGCGACCGTCGTCAAGGTCGCCGTCGAAGAGGGGCAGCAGGTCGTCAAGGGCGATCTGGTCGTCGTCCTCGAGGCGATGAAGATGGAGCAGCCGCTGCAGGCTCACAAGGACGGCACGATCGGCAACATCGGCGCCGTCGCCGGTGCGACGGTCTCGGCCGGACACCAGCTGCTCACGATCAGCTGACCACCTTCGCACACGAGAAAGGCGCCCCGCTGCTGCGGGGCGCCTTTCTCGTCTGATCCGCGGCGGATCTAGGAGATGTTCGCGTTGACGAGGTGCATCGCCCTGCTCGCGTCGGTGATGCTGCTCGACAGCGACGGGTATGCCGCGAAGACGCGAGAGACCTGGTCGACCGTCAGACGACGCTCGACGGCGACCGCGATCGGGTAGATCAGCTCGGAGGCCTTGGGCGCGACGATCACGCCGCCGATCACGGTGCCGGATCCCTTGCGTGCGATCAGCTTCACGAAACCGTCCTTGATGCCCATCATCTTGGCCCGAGGGTTCGCGGCGAGGGGCAGCTTGTAGACGAGGCCGTCCGCGACGCCGTCTTCGACGTCCTTCTCGGAATAGCCGACCGTGGCGATCTCGGGCGCCGTGAAGATGTTGGAGGTGATCTTGATCAGCTCCAGAGGGATCACGATGTCGCCCAGCGCGTGGAACACGGCCGTGCGGCCCTGCATAGACGCGACGGAGGCGAGCGGGAAGAAGTTCGTGCAGTCGCCGACGGCGTAGACGTTGGGCACAGAGGTGCGCGCGACGCGGTTGACCCGCACGTGCCCGGTCTCGTCGAGCTCGACTCCCGCGTCTTCGAGACCGATGCCAGCGGTGTTCGGGATCGAGCCGACCGCCATGAGGCAGTGACTCCCCTCGACCGTGCGGCCGTCGGAGAGCGTCGCACGCACGCCGTCCTCGGTGACCTCGACCTTCTCGGCGCGGGCCTTGGAGAGCACCGTCATCCCCCCGCGCTTGAAGACCTTCTCGAGCACGTGCGCGGCATCCTGGTCCTCACCCGGCAGCACCTGCTCGCGGCTGGAGATCAGCGTGACCTTGGCGCCGAGGTTCAT
Source organism: Microbacterium sp. NPDC090014 (assembly GCF_044748285.1). NCBI lineage: Bacteria > Bacillati > Actinomycetota > Actinomycetes > Micrococcales > Microbacteriaceae > Microbacterium > Microbacterium sp. NPDC090014. Next base: position 768,147 of record NZ_JBIVFS010000002.1, on the reverse strand, counting down.
GTAGGCGGACGCGAACTCGGCGCCCGTCACACCGGAGCCGACCACGATCAGGTGCTCGGGAAGCGCCTTCATGTCGTACAGCTGCGTCCACGTGAGGATCCGCTTGCCGTCGGGCTTGGCCGAATCCAGTTCGCGCGGCGACGCGCCCACCGCCACGATGATCGTGTCGGCCTCGACTCGGTCGAAGTCGGTGCCCTTCTGCCCGGTCGAGACCACGATCGCCGTCGGTCCCTCCAGACGGCCGTGGCCGGACAGGATGCGCACGCCGGCCTCGAGCAGCGTCGTGCGCATGTCCTCGGACTGCTGGCCCGCGAGCGCGATCAGACGTTTGTTCACCGCGGCGAGGTTGATGGCGATCTCGGGCTTGAGCGGCTTGCCGTGCTCGCCCTTGGCGTAGAACTGCACTCCGAGGTCGGAGGCCTCCGAGATCGCGACCGCGGCATCCGCCGTGGCGATCAGGCTCTTCGAGGGAACGACATCGGTGAGCACTGCCGCTCCGCCCACGCCCACACGCTCGACCAGGGTCACCTCGGCTCCGAGCTGAGCGGCCGCGAGGGCCGCCTCATAACCGCCGGGACCGCCGCCGAGGACGGCGACGCGCTGTGTGCGCTCAAAAGGGGTGGAAGACATGATCTCCATTCTTCCGCAATCCTGGCCCCGGAGCCTGCACCTTCCTAGAGTGGATCCATGTCTGAAACACACAGCAACCCCCTCGACGACCCGAATGCGAACCCGTTCGAGGTCGCAGCCGACGCAGCCGCCGACATCGCGCGCCTGACCGGAGTCGAGAAGCACGACATCGCCCTGACCCTCGGCAGCGGCTGGGGCAAGGCCGCCGACATCATCGGCGAGACCACGGCGACCATCCCCGCCACCGAGGTCACCGGCTTCTCGAAGCCCGCTCTCGAGGGCCACGTGGGCACCCTGCGCAGCATCCGCACTCCCGATGGCAAGAACGTCCTCGTCATCGGTGCCCGCACCCACTACTACGAGGGCCACGGCGTGCGCCGTGTCGTGCACTCGGTGCGCACCGCCGCGGCCACGGGCGCCAAGATCATGGTGCTGACGAACGGCGCCGGCGGAGTGCGCGAGACGTGGACTCCCGGCCAGCCCGTGCTGATCAGCGACCACATCAATCTCACGGCCGACTCCCCTCTCGAGGGCGCGACCTTCATCGACCTCACCGACCTCTATTCGACGCGTCTGCGCGACATCGCCCGGAGCGTCGACCCCACGCTCGACGAGGGCGTGTACACGCAGTTCCGCGGCCCGCACTACGAGACGCCGGCCGAGGTGCAGATGGCCAAGCACATCGGCGGACACATCGTGGGAATGTCGACAGCGCTCGAGGCGATCGCCGCTCGCGAGGCCGGTATGGAGATCCTCGGGTTCTCGCTCATCACCAACCTCGCCGCCGGCATCCAGAAGACGCCGCTCAGCCACGCTGAGGTCATCGAGGCCGGTCGAGAGGCCGAACCGGTCATCTCGGCGCTGCTGGCCCGAGTGGTCGAGGCGCTGTGAACGACGAGCGTCTCGCGCAGGCGCGCGCGTGGATGAGACAGGACCCCGATCACGAGACCCGCGACGAGCTGGCCGTGGTCATCACGCGGGCAGCCGATGGCGACGAGTCGGCCGCCGCCGACCTCGATGATCGCTTCAGCACCCGACTCGCGTTCGGCACCGCCGGTCTCCGCGGAGCCCTGGGGGCCGGCAGCAACCGCATGAACCGCGTGCTCGTCGCGCAGGCGGCCGCCGGGTTCGCCTCGTACCTGCGCGAGAAGTCGCACGGCCGCACGCCGACCGTGGTGATCGGCTATGACGGACGCCGCAACTCCCGCGTGTTCGCGACCGACTCCGCCGAGCTGTTCGCCGGAGCAGGGCTGCGCGCGATCCTGCTGCCGAGACTGCTGCCCACGCCCGTGCTCGCGTTCGCGGTGCGTCACCTGGGCGCGGATGCCGGTGTCATGGTGACCGCGTCGCACAACCCGCCGAACGACAACGGATACAAGGTCTATCTGGGCGGCGCCGATCAGGGCTCGCAGATCGTCGCACCCGCCGATGCCGAGATCGCCGCGCACATCCAGCGGGTCGCCGATGCGGACGACGTCACGTCGTTGCCTCGCTCCACCGACTATGAGACGGCCGGCGAAGCTGTGGTCGACGCGTACGTCGCCGCGACAGCGGCGGTCGCTCCCGCACCAGCCGGCGCGTCCGATCTGCGCTGGGTCTACACCGCTATGCACGGGGTCGGCTGGGAGACGCTGTCGAAGATCGTCGCGGCCGCCGGATACCCTCAGCCGATGGTCGTCGGAGAGCAGCTCGAACCCGACGCGACGTTCCGCACCGTCTCGTTCCCCAACCCGGAGGAGCCGGGGGCGATGGACCTGTCCTTCACCCGGGCCCGCCGCGTGCAGGCGGACTTCATCATCGCCAATGATCCGGATGCCGACCGACTCGCCGTGGCGATCCCGGACGCGTCGTCGGAGGGTGGATGGCGGCGACTCACCGGCAACGAGGTCGGGCTCCTCCTGGGCGCTCGCGCCGCCAGGGCCGCCGAGGGCACGCCGGGTGCATCGCTCGCGTGCTCCCTGGTCTCATCGCCCGGCGTCGGCGCGGTCGCCGCCCATCACGGGCTCGACTTCCACGAGACGCTCACGGGCTTCAAATGGATCTCCCGCGCCCCCGGCATCGTCTTCGGCTTCGAGGAGGCACTCGGCTACCTCGTGAATCCCGAGACCGTGCGCGACAAGGACGGCATCTCGGCGACCGTGGCGATCCTCGGACTCGCCGCCGAGGCGCACGAGCGCGGACGCTCTCTCGCCGACCTGCTGTCGGAGCTCGGTGACACGTACGGTCACTTCGCCAGCGGTCAGGTGTCGGTCCGCGTGCAGGACCTCTCGGTCATCGGCACCGTGATGCTCTCGCTGCGCACGCTGCCGCCGACGCACTTCGGCAGCCACGCGATCGCCTCCGCGGAGGATCTGCTGCACGCCGACGCAGGGCAGCCCTCGGGCGACGTGCTGCGGTATCGGCTCACGGACGGCTCGCGCATCATCGTCCGTCCGAGCGGCACCGAGCCGAAGCTCAAGGTCTACATCGACGCGGCCGCGGACTCCGCGGAGCGCGCCACCGCGACGGTCGCCGAGCTCGAGGCCGCGGTGCGCCTGCTCCTGGAAGAACGCTCGTAGGCCGCATGCCGAGAAGACATGTCGTGATCAGCGCGCACAACGGGGTGCACGCGCGCCCCGTCGCCGAGCTCGTGCGGCTCGTGCAGGCGCATTCGCACGCGGTGACCCTGCGGACGTCGTCGGGCGCGGTCGTGGACCTCAGCAGCGTTCTCGCGCTGATGGACCTCGCACTCGCGCCCGGCGATGCCGTGGTGCTCGAGACGGCGGACTCGGCCGGCGCCGACGCCGTGCTCGACACCCTCGCCGGCGTCCTCGACCCTCAGGGCTGACCCGGCCGTCACCCGTCGATGACGGCGACGAGCTCGTCGAGGAACGCCTCGAAGGTGGTGCCCCGGCGGAGGATTCGCTGCACGCTCTCCCGTTCGCTGAACACCTCGACGAGCTGCTCGAACACCGTCTGGAACGCGGCGCGGTCGCTCTCGCTGAAGGCGGCGAGAGCGACCACCTGCACGCGGCCCTCACCCCACGCTGCCGACCCGTCCGTCACGCCGATCGCGATCGCGGTGCGCGTGGCGGTCATCTGGAGCGCGTGCGGCACCGCGAGCGCGTCTGTGAACGCCGTCGACGACATCCGTTCGCGGAGGATGGTGTTCTCGACGTAGTCGTCGCCGATCAGCCCCGCATCCACGAGGAGACCGCCCAGTCGCCGGATGATCGCCTCCTCCCCCGCATCGGGCAGCGGATAGACGAAGGCGTCGGCATCGAAGTATCGTGCGAGCTCGCCACGGAGCCTGGTGAGGCGTCGGCCTCGCCGGACGCGCGCCGCGGCCTGCTGGATCCGGTCGACATCGGCATCCGTGAGGAACGGCTGGATGCGGACGAAGCGATCGCCGGCAGCGCCCGGCTCGATCGTGCTGAGCACCAGGTCGGTGTCGAACGACGCCCAGTCCGGGTCGACCTTGGTGATGACGCTGGTCACCTCGATCGCGGACCCGAGCGAGCGGTCGACGCTCGATCGGAGCAGCTCGTGCAGCTCGTAATACCCGGGGCACACGATGGTCGCGGTGAGGATCGACTCGGCCTTGCGGCTGCGCTCGAGTCGTCCGCCGACGTGCATCGCGATGTAGGCGATCTCGTCGTCGTGGATCGGCGTGCCGAGGCGATCGTGCAGTCCGCTGGCGATCGAGACCGCGACCTCGAAGATCATCGGATACGAGGTCTTGAGCGAGCGGGTGAGCGGATTGCGGGTCAGCGCGCTCTCCTCGGCGCGACGCATCAGGTTCTGCACGTGCAGGGCGAGGCGCAGCACGAAGGTCTCGTCGACCAGGTCGACTTGGAAATCCTCCGCCGCCCTCGCGATCTCCGCACGCACGGCCGCCTCGACACCCGGGTCCACGCCGCTGCGGGCGACATCGCCCGCAGCGTCCTCCCCCGGAGCCACGATGCGCGTGAGGACGAGGGACGCGAGATGCCCGCTGTCCCCGTCGCCCAGCGCGACCGAGAAGTGCTGCTGGGCGAGCCGGGCGATCACAGCCCCGACCCGCGGGATCTCCTCCCGCGCACCGGCAGGACCGGCTTCGAGCGCGTGGCCGGCCGCAACCCTCTCGGCGGCGATCGCGATGTGCAGAAGGACATCGGAGATCGCGAGCTCGTTGACGTAGTAGCCCTGTTCTCCGAGTTCGCGCACGAGCTCGGACTTGAAAGGCCCGACGGCGTCGGCGGCGATGACTCCTCCGGCGAGCGCTCGGCGGAACGTCTCGGGGTGGAACGACGCGGCATCCATCTCGTCATGTGCGAGTCGCGACAGCAGACGACGCTGTGCCGCCTCGTTGCCTCGCAGTCGCACGATCTCGCGGTCTCTCTCGAGTGCGAGATCGGTGCCGTCGAGCAGTGTGCGGACGCGGGCGAGGTCCGCCTCGAGAGTGGCTTCGCTCACATGGAGCGCACTGGCCGTGGCGAAGACGTCGACCCCGTCCGGCACATCGAGCAGGGTGCGGACGAGACCGTGCAGTCGGTCACGCGGGGCGGAGTCGCCGCTCTGCCGCGCGCGCAGTGCGTCGCGAGCACCCGACCCGGCACGGTATCCCGCCGGGCCCGATTCGACGGCATCCGCTCCACCGGTTCTCGCGTTCAGCGCGGCGACGTACGAGCGGATGCTGCGCGGGGTGACCCCGAGCTGATCGGCGAGACTGGCGGCCGTCACCCACTCGCCCTGACGGAGCAGGGACGACAGGAGCTGATCCTGACGCTGTCGCGACATGATGCTCCCTCCTCCGTGCCGACCGCACTGTCCTGACGTGACTTCCATGATGTCAGCAAGCGGGGAGCGGTGCTCCGAAACCGAGGTTCCGCAGGGGCGGAAAGGAACCTGTTGGCGAGCACACCCCCCTTGTTCCCAGACTGTTCTCAGGAAAGGTGAGCATCGATGAAGATCCTCGTGGTGTGCGGCGCTGGCGCGTCGAGCACGTTCGTCGCGCAACGACTCCGCCGGGCGGCTTCCGAAGCCGGCCTCGACTGGGACGCCGCAGCCGGCATGGAGCAGTCCGTCGCCGGCAGCGACCACGACCTCATCCTCATCGGCCCTCATCTCGCCGATCGCCTCGAGGCGATCCGCCAGGCGGCGCCCGCTCAGGTGGCCGTGCTCCCCGACGACGTCTTCGCCGATCGGGACGGCACCCGCACGCTGGCACTCGCACAGTCGATCGTCTCCAGCGCCAGGAACACCCCGAAAGGAACATCATGACCGTCTCTCGCACCGTCCGCATCGGCTCATCCCATGGACTCCACGCCCGTCCGGCGAAGCTGTTCGCACAGGCGGCGAAGGACTCGGGGATTCCCGTGACCATCGCGAAGGACTCGGGGAAGGCGGTCAACGCGGCCAGCATCCTCGGCGTGATCGCACTGGCGATCGAGCACGGCGACTACGTCACGCTGACGGCCGACGGCGACAGCGCGGAAGGCGTGCTCGACACGCTCACCGAGCTGCTCACGACCGACCATGATCAGGACGCCGGAGTATGAGCGAACTGCGTGGAGTCGGCATCGGTCTCGGAGTCGCCCAGGGCGTCGTCGTCCGGATGACCGAGGCGCTGCCCGCCCCGGAGAACACCCCCAGCGGTCAGGGAGCCGACACGGAGCGCACACGTGTCCGCGAGGCCGTGACGGCCGTCGCACAGGAGCTGACGGCCCGCGGCGAGGCCGCCGGCGGCTCGGCCCAGGAGGTGCTCGAGGCGCAGGCGATGATCGCCGAGGACCCGACGCTGCAGGACGAGGTCGACGCACGCATCGACGACGGCGCGACGGCCGAATGGGCCGTGCATGACGCGTTCGCCGGTTTCCGGGCGACGCTCGAGGCCGTCGGGGGCTACCTCGGCGAGCGCGCCGCCGATCTCGACGACATCGCGCAGCGGGTGCTCGCCCGACTTCGCGGCGTGGATGCGCCAGGGGTCCCCGACCCCGGGCATCCCTTCGTCCTCGTCGCTCGCGACCTCGCCCCGGCCGACACCGCGCTGCTGAACCTCGATCAGGTGCTCGCCCTCGTCACCTTCGACGGCGGACCCACCTCGCACACCGCGATCCTCGCCCGCGAGAAGGGCATCGTCGCGATCGTCGGAGCGGCATCAGCCTCGGAGCTCGCGACCGGCAGCCCGGTCATCGTCGACGCCGCAGCCGGAATCGTCACCGTCGATCCGACCGACGACGAGAAGGCGCGCGCCGAGCAGCGCGCCGCCGCCCGCCGCTCGGCGGATGCCGCACCACTCACTCCCGGCGCCCTCGCCGACGGCACGCCGATCCCGCTGCTGGCGAACCTGGGGAAGCCTGCAGACGCATCCGATGCCGTCGAACGCGGGGCCGAGGGCGTCGGGCTGTTCCGCACCGAGTTCCTGTTCCTCTCGTCGGCGCAGGCGCCGACGGTGCAGCAGCAGCGAGAGTCCTATCGGGAGCTGCTCGCGGCCTTCCCCGGCAAGAAGGTCGTCGTGAGGATGCTGGATGCCGGCGCCGACAAGCCGCTGGCGTTCCTCAACGACGCGCACGAGGAGAACCCGGCCCTGGGCCTGCGGGGGCTGCGTGCTCTGCGGGCGAGCGAGGACATCCTGCGCGAGCAGCTGACGGCCCTCGCCGAAGCGGATGCCGCGACCGAGGCGGACCTCTGGGTCATGGCGCCGATGGTTGCGACCGTCGAGGAGACGCAGTACTTCACCTCGCTCGCCCGGGAGTACGGCCTGAAGACCGCCGGTGTCATGGTCGAGATCCCGTCCAGTGCGCTGCTCGCCGACCGGATCCTCGCGCACGCCGACTTCGCCTCGATCGGCACGAACGACCTCACGCAGTACACGATGGCCGCCGACCGTCTGCTCGGCTCCGTCGCGGCGTTCCAGGATCCGTGGCACCCCGCCGTGCTCCGTCTCATCCGTGAGGTCGGCACGGCAGGTGCCCGGCTCGGCAAGCCGGTCGGGATCTGCGGTGAGGCCGCCGCCGATCCGATGCTCGCCGTCGTGCTCGTCGGGCTCGGCGCGACGAGCCTCTCCATGGCGCCGTCCGCCCTGGCGGACGTGCGTCACACCCTGTCGCAGCACACTCTCGACGAAGCCCGCAACTTCGCCGAACTCGCACTGGCGGCGGACGACGCCGCCGGTGCTCGCCTCGCCGTGGCTGACGCCGCGGCACCCCTCCCCCCTCACCAGAAAGAGACGACATCATGACGACGACGTCACCCGCCGCCACGAAGGCAGGCGGCCTCCGAACGGGCGTGCAGCGCTTCGGCACGTTCCTCTCGGGCATGATCATGCCCAACATCGCCGCGTTCATCGCGTGGGGATTCATCACGATGCTCTTCATCCCGGCCGGATTCTTCGGGTCCGAGAGCCCGTTCGGCTGGCACTGGGCCGGTGTCGCCGAGACCATCGGCGGCGGCGGCGATTCCGCAGTGGTCGGCTGGCAGGGCGCCATGACCGCGGTGGCCGAAGGCGCCGACGGCAACATCTTCGCGTACGTGGGCCTCGTCGGACCGATGGTCACGTACCTGCTGCCGCTCCTCATCGCCAACACCGCGGGCCGCATGGTCTACGGCGAGCGCGGTGGAGTCGTCGCGACGATCGCGACGATGGGTGTCATCGTCGGCACCAACATCCCGATGTTCCTCGGCGCGATGATCATGGGGCCGCTCGCGGCCTGGATCACCAAGCAGATGGACCGGATGTGGGACGGCAAGATCCGCCCCGGCTTCGAGATGCTGGTGAACAACTTCTCGGCCGGCATCCTGGGCATGATCCTCGCGATCGTGGGATTCTTCGCCTTCGGTCCCGTGATGCTCGGCATCAGCGCGGTTCTCGGCGGTGCCGTCGACTGGCTGGTCGCGCTGAACCTGCTGCCCCTCGTGTCGATCATCGTGGAGCCCGCGAAGGTACTGTTCCTGAACAACGCCATCAACCACGGCGTGTTCACTCCGCTCGGCATCGAGCAGGCGGCCGAGACCGGCAAGTCGATCCTCTTCCTGATCGAGGCGAACCCCGGTCCGGGCCTCGGTCTGCTGCTCGCGTTCTCGTTCTTCGGCGTCGGTGCGGCCAAGGCGTCTGCGCCCGGTGCGGCGATCATCCAGTTCTTCGGCGGCATCCACGAGATCTACTTCCCGTACGCGCTGAGCAAGCCGACCACCATCCTCGCCCTGATCGCGGGTGGCGCGGCCGGTGTCACGACCAACATGGTGCTCGGAGGCGGCCTGGCGTTCCCGGCGGCCCCCGGCAGCATCATCGCCGTGACCGCGGCCGCCGTCGGTCCCGGAGTCCCGAACCTGCTCGTGGTCTACCTCTCGGTGATCATCGCTGCGGTCGTCACGTTCCTCATCACCGGCGTCATCCTGCGGGCCTCCCGCAAGCGCGACCTCGAGGCCGAGGGCGACAGCTTCGGCGACGCGATCGCACAGACCGAGGCGAACAAGGGCAAGTCGTCCGCCGCGATGGACGCCCTTCGCGCCTCGTCGGGTACGGGAGCTGCCGGAGCAGCCGGAGCAGCCGCTGCGGCTGGCACGGGCGTCGCCACGGACCGTCGCATCGAGAACATCGTGTTCGCCTGCGACGCCGGAATGGGATCGTCGGCCATGGGCGCGAGCGTGCTGCGCAACAAGTTCAAGAAGGCAGGGGTCGAGGGCGTCACCGTCACGAACCAGGCCATCGCGAACCTCGACGGCAGCGCCGACCTGGTCATCACCCAGCAGCAGCTGACCGACCGGGCGAAGGCGCAGTCGCCGAACTCGGTGCACGTGTCCGTCGACAACTTCATGAACTCTCCGAAGTACGAAGAGGTCGTCGAGATGGTGCGCGAACAGCGCGACACCGACGCGTGACAGACCAGGCGGGGCGGGTGCTGCGGCATCCGCCCCGCCTCCACATACTCAGAAAGAAGGAATCACCATGAGCGTTCTCACCCTCGACCAGGTCCGCATCCACTCCGGAAGCAGCACGCAGGAGGAAGCCCTCCAGGAGGCGACCGACATCCTCGTCGCGGCAGGCGCCGTCACCCCCGCCTATGTCGACGCGATGCGTCAGCGCGAGCAGACGGTCTCGACCTACATGGGCAACGGTCTGGCGATTCCGCACGGCACGAACGACGCCAAGGATGCGATCCTCGGATCCGCGCTGTCTGTCGTCCGCTACGACGGCGGAGTCGACTGGGACGGGGAGGCCGCGACGTTCGTCGTCGGCATCGCCGGCCGTGGCGACGAGCACCTCGAGATCCTCTCGCAGATCGCGATCCTGTTCTCCGATGAGGACGACGTCGCGAAGCTCAACGCGGCGCAGACGCCCGACGAGCTGTACGCCCTGCTCTCGGCGGTGAACGACTGATGAAGGCCGTGCACTTCGGCGCGGGCAACATCGGCCGCGGATTCGTGGGGCTGCTCCTGCACGAGGGCGGATACGAGGTCGTGTTCTCCGATGTCGCCGACGCTCTCGTCGACGCCATCAACGCCGTCGATTCGTACACGGTGCACGAGGCCGGCCCCGGCGGCACCGACCACGTGGTGACCGGCTTCCGGGCGGTCAACAGCAGGACCGATCCGGATGCCGTGGCCGACGAGGTCGCGACCGCCGATGTGGTCACGACGGCGGTCGGACCGACCGTGCTGCGCTTCGTCGCCCCCACGATCGTCGCGGGCCTCGCCCTGCGCCCTGCCGGAGCCGCTCCCCTGCAGGTCATGGCCTGCGAGAACGCGATCGGGGCGACGGACACCCTCCGGGCGGAGATCGAGAAGGCGGCGGGCGCGGACGCCGAGGAGCTGCTGTCGCGTGCGGTGTTCGCGAACACCGCCGTCGACCGCATCGTCCCCGGTCAGCCCGCAGACGGCGGCGTCGACGTCACGGTCGAGCCGTACTTCGAGTGGGCGATCGAATCCCAGGCCTTCGGCGGCGCGCTGCCGAACATTCCCGGCGCTCATTTCGTCGACGATCTCGCCCCGTACATCGAGCGCAAGCTCTTCACGGTGAACACCGGCCACGCCGCCACGGCCTACTTCGGCGCACGGGCCGGCATCGAGCGCATCTCCGACGCCCTGGCCGACCCCGACATCGTCGCACGCGTCTCGGCCGCTCTCGAGGAGACCTCCGCGGTGCTGGTCGCCGAACACGGGCTCGACCCGGCCGAATTGGCCGCGTACCGAGCGACGATCCTCGAGCGGTTCCGCAATCCGGCGCTCGTCGACACCGTGCAGCGGGTCGGCCGTCAGCCGTTGCGCAAGATCTCCCGACACGAGCGCTTCATCGGACCGGCGGCGATGGCTGCCGAGAGAGGGCTCTCCACGATCGCGCTGGTCGGCGCGGTCACCGCAGCCCTCGAGTTCGAGGATCCCGATGACGAGCAGGCGGTCGAGCTGCAGCAGCTCCTGCACACGGAGGATGCGCTGGCGTTCACCTCGTCCGCAACGGGGCTCGACCCCGAGCATCCGCTGTTCCCGGCGGTCCGCGACGCAGTCGTCTCCCGTCAGACAGCACTGAACGCCTCCTGACGACGTCGCACGCCGTGTTCTGCGCCCTCTGCCGATACGATCGGCGGAGGGCGCAGTGGCGAGCACAGCGAGGTGCGGGAGCAGCATGAACAGATACGCCGTCATCGGTGCAGGTCCGTCGGGCCTCGCCGCCGCTCGGGCGCTGACGAAGCGCGGTGTCGGGATCGACGGGTACGAGGCCTCGACCGGCGTGGGCGGTCTGTGGGACATCGACAACCCCCGCAGCACGATGTACGAGTCCGCGCATCTGATCTCCTCGCGCACGACGACCGAGTTCGCCGAGTACCCCATGCGTTCGACCGTCGACTACCCCGACCATCGGACGCTGCGACAGTACTTCGAGGACTATGCCGAGCACTTCGGTCTCACCGGGCTCTTCCGGTTCGAGACGACCGTCACGCGGCTCGAGCCGCGGGACGACGGCTGGGATCTCACGAGCTCGGGGCCCGACGGCGAAGAGACCCGGTGGTACGCCGGCGTCGTGCTCGCGAACGGCACGCTCGCCGAACCGAACGTGCCGACCTTCGCCGGAGAATTCAGCGGCGAGATCATGCACACGAGCGAGTACAGGTCGGCCGCACAGCTCACCGGCCGGCGTGTGCTGCTGATCGGAGCGGGGAACTCGGGGTGCGACATCGCGGTGGATGCCGTGCACCACGCCTCCTCGGTCGACATGAGCGTCCGCCGCGGCTATTACTTCGTCCCGCGCTATCTGTTCGGCAGGCCGAGCGACACCCTGAATCAGGGCCGTCCCCTGCCCGCGCGCGTCAAGCAGGCGGTCGACAGCCGGGTGCTCCGGGCGTTCACCGGCGACCCTGCGCGCTTCGGCTTCCCGAAGCCCGACTACCGCATCTACGAGGCTCATCCGATCGTCAACACGATGATCCTCAATCACCTGGGGCAGGGGGACCTGCGTATCCGCCCCGATGTGGAGCGCCTCGACGGCACGACCGTGCGCTTCCGGGACGGGACGTCCGACGACTACGATCTGCTCCTGCTCGCGACCGGATACCGGCTCGACTACCCGTTCGTCGACCCACAGCACCTGCACTGGAGCGGCGCGGCACCACGGCTGTTCCTCCACGTCTTCCCCGCATCGTTCAACGGTCTCTTCGTGATGGGCATGATCGAGGCGTCCGGCATCGGCTGGCAGGGGCGGTACGAGCAGGCGGAGCTGCTGGCCGCATACTTGGACGCGGCGGAGAACGATCCGCCTCGGGCGGTGCGATTCCGCGATCGGGTGACCTCCGAGCCGTGGCCCGATCTGACCGGCGGCTACCGATATCTGCGCCTCGACCGCATGGCCTACTACGTGAACAAGGACGCATATCGCGGTGCGGTGCGACGTGAGCGATCAGCGCTCGAGCGGCCGCACCCCGAGCTCGCTCACATCCGCACCCCGTAACGTGGGGCGAGTGCAGAAGAAGCGTGGTCGTCGTGTCCTGAAAGTGATCCTCTGGGGAGTCGTCGGCGTCCTCGTGATCGGCATCGTCGGCATACTCGCCTGGAGCCAGATCGGCGTCATGTCGGCCGAGAAGGATCCGCTCGCCAGCGTCGAGGACAACTCCGCCATCCATGTCGAGGACGCCGAGCAGGGAATCGTGCTCACCCCGGCCGACGGCGAATCAGACCTCGGCCTGGTGTTCGTGCCCGGTGCGAAGGTCGATCCGTGGGCGTACGCACCGATCCTGCAGAGCCTCGCCGAAGAGGGCGTCACGGTGGTGATCACCCGCCCGTGGCTGAACCTCGCGTTCTTCGATCTGCGCGGTCTCGACTCCTTCACCTCTGCGGCCCCCGACATCGATGACTGGGCGGTCGGCGGACACTCGCTGGGCGGCGTGCGCGCGTGCCAGCTCGCCGCGGATGCCGAGGCACTCGTGCTGTTCGGCTCCTACTGCGCGACGGACGTGTCGGACACCGATCTCGCCGTTCTCAGCATCTCGGGCAGCGAGGACGGACTGTCGACGCCGGAAAAGATCGCCGACGCTCGTGACCTGCTGCCGGCCGACGCCGAGATGGTCGAGATCGAGGGAGCGTCGCATGCGTCGTTCGGCGACTACGGGCCTCAGGCCGGTGACGGCGAGCCGACGATCTCGAGCGACGAGATGCACGCACAGGTCTCTGAGATCCTGGATGCCTTCATGGCGGACGTCGCCGCGCGCTGAGCCGCGTCGACTGCTCGGCTCAGCCGATGACGGGGTCGAGCAGCGGATGCAGGTGCCGTGTGCCCAGCACGGATGCCGCTGCGCGTGAGCCCGCAGCGAGGGCGTCCGGAACGCAGGCCCCCGAGAGCCGGGCATCGAGGACGCCGGCCAGGAACGCGTCGCCCGCTCCATTGGTGTCGACGACATCGACCGGCACGGCTGCGACACGGTGTTCGGTGCCGTCTGCGTCGATCGCGACCGCCCCGTCGGCGCCCAGGGTGCACACGGCGAGCGAGGCGCCGCCAGCGACGCATGACCGGAGGAAGCGCACCGGGTCGGCCAGACGGTCGGCGTTGCAGAACACGGCCTGCGCTGCAGCGAGGAAGGGCCGGTGGAACTCGGATTCGCCGTCGTAGTCGTGCACGTCGACCCAGATCGGGCGCCCGGTCGCGACGGCCGCGGGGAGGAGTCGCAGCGGCTCGGCCGCGAGGTCGAGCACGATCACCTCAGCGCGGCTCATCGCGGTGTGCAGAGCTGAGTCATCTCTCCCGTCCGTCGCCGAGGGGGACGCGAGATACAGCGAGACTCGCTTGCCCTCGCGGGTCATGAGGTTCAGATGGCGCTCGGTGGCGTCGCCCGTTCCCCACCGCGCACGCACACCGGCATGTGCGAGCGCATCGCGCACGCGGTGTCCCGGTTCATCCGCCGCGGTGAGGGCGTACAGCAGAGCGGAGCGCCCGAGCGAGGCGAGCGTGAGGGCCTTCCCCGCGCTCGTGCCGCCGACGGTCTCCCAGGTCTCCTCGGCGAACTGCATGTGCGGCACCGGCTCAGGCAATCGATCGAGCACGACGATCGAGTTCCACGATGCCGGTCCGGCTATGAAGACGGTGGCGGTCATGAGTACATCCTGCCGTCCGAGACCCCGGTTCAGCCGATCCGCTTGATGAGCGAGTCCAACCCCATGCCGTAGTCGATCCGCACGACGGGCAGGGCGAGCTTGTCCGTGCCGATCTCGACATACCCGGGCTCGATGGTCCGCGCCATCTCGAACCCGGCCTGAGCGACGCCCTGCTTCGACGTGTCGTCGAAGTGACCGAACGGATACGCGATCACCTCGCGCACCCCGAGCACGTCGGCGGATGCGTTCAGATCGGCGGCGATCTCGTCCGCCGTCCAGTTCACCATCCGGCCCTTGCCGTTGTCGCCGGCCTGATGCATGTCGTGCGTGTGAGATCTGCGAAGGACGTACATCGACGGCGCGGGGTCCTGGCGGTCGGCGGTGATCATGAACGAGGTCGACAGCAGCCTGTGCGCATCGATCACCGGAACCGCGAGGTCGAACCAACTCTGGTCGGCGTCGTCGTCGGTGATGATCACCGAACGAGCAGGCAGCGACAGTCGACCGTCGATGAACGCGCTGAGCTCATCCCAGGTCGGCAGGTAGAAGCCCGTCGTCGCGATGTGGTTCATCTGCGCCTCGAAGTCGCCGATGTACGCGTAGTTGCCGCGGAGCCAGCCGGTCTCGCCCTCGGGGTTCGAGGTGAACTGGTGGTACATCAGAATCGGGACCTGCACGTCCGCCGCGGCATTCGCCTCGGGCGTCGTCCACGCCGCGAAGAGCTCGATCTGCTGATCGACGCACACGACGGGGTCGGCTCCGTTGATCCGCGCGGCGACCGTGCCCCCGGCGGCATCCGCTGCGGTCGAGTACCAGCCGGCGAACACCCGACCGTCCTGCGCCGGTATCGGAAGCGCCACGTACAGTGCATCCTGCCGCTGCAGCATCGGTTCCTGCGGCGCACCGTCGCCGATGAAGCTCACCGCGCACGCGAGCGGGTCGCCGGCATCCGCGACGAGCTGCTGCGCGGGTGTCAGCGGACGCTCGATGGCGTCGCCGCCCGCTCGCGGCACGAGCACCTCGGGCACTCGGGTCGACCATGAGAAGGCCGCGATTGCACCGCCGACGACGATGACGACGGCGCTGACGATCACTGCGACGCCGATACGGCGTCGCTTCCCCCCGGAAGCCATGATCTAGATGTCGAATCCGTCGGCGATCATCTCGACAAGCTCCTCGCGCTCCTCGACGGGCAGAAAGGCTCCGGCCGCCGCGTTGAACTGGAAGGTCTCGAGATCGTCGAGATCGTACTCGAACGCCTCGATCAGGAGCGACAGCTCCCGGGTGAGCGAGGTCGCGCTCATGGTGCGGTTGTCGACGTTGACCGTCACGGCGAAGCCGAGCTGGTAGAGCAGGTCGAAGGGATGGTCGGCGAGCGTGTTGCCCCACGACGCGATCGCGCCGGTCTGCAGATTCGACGACGGGGACAGCTCGAGCGGGATCTCTCGGTCTCGCACCCAGCGGGCGAGGTCGCCGAACTGGACCTGCACCTCGTCGCCCTCCTGCGTGATGACCTGCAGGTCCTCGGCGATGCGCACGCCGTGGCCGAGTCGCAGCGCTCGCCCGTCGATGAGCGCCGAGCGGATCGAGTCCGGCCCGGCAGCCTCCCCCGCGTGGACGGTCACGGGGAAGAAGTTCTCCGCGAGGTAGTCGAAGGCGGCGCGATGGTTCGACGCCGGGAATCCGTCCTCGGGACCGGCGATGTCGAAGCCGACGACCCCGCGTCCGCGGAAGCCGACGGCGAGCTCGGCGATCTCGCGCGAGCGGTCTGTGTGGCGCATGGCGGTGATCAGCTGACCGACGCGGATGCTGTGGCCCTCGCGATCCGCGGCGTCCTCACCCTGCTCGATCCCCTGCTGCACAGCCTCGACGGTCTGCTCGAGGGTGAGCCCACGCGTGAGATGCTGCTCGGGCGCCCAGCGCACCTCGCCGTAGATCACGCCGTCGTGCGCGAGATCCTGCACGAACTCGCGAGCGACACGGGTCAGGCCCTCCTGCGTCTGCATCACAGCCGTGGTCAGATCGAAGGTCTTGAGGTACTCCACCAGCGACCCCGAGTCGCCCTGCTTCGCGATCCACCTGCCGAGAGCGGCCGGCTTCGATTCGGGAACCTCGAGCCCGATGACATCCGCCAGCTCGATGATCGTCGAGGGTCGCACCGCGCCGTCGAGATGGTCGTGCAGCGACACCTTGGGAAGGCTGCGCAGGGATGCCCCCTGGATAGTGACATCGCCGTTCGCGTCGATCGACATGGGGATTCCTCTCGGTCGCGGATTCGCTCTGTTCAGGCTAGCGGTCGGCGGATCAGGCCGTGATGCGCTCCCGCACGATCGGCCCTGCGGCCGGAGCCTCGTCGCCGATCGCCCAGGACCCCTCGAGCGCCTCGAGAGCGCGGGGGAACCGAGCCTCGTCGGCTGCCGAGAGCGTGAACAAGGGCTGTCCGGCCGCTACTCGATCACCGGGCTTGGCGTGCAGGTCGATACCGGCCTCGAAGATCACCGGGTCCTCAGCCCGCGCGCGCCCCGCACCGAGACGCCACGCCGCGATGCCGAACGGCAGCGCGTCCATCTGCGACACCACGCCGTCGCGGGGAGCCGTGACCACATGGGTCTCGCGGGCCGTGGGCAGCGGTGCGTCGGGGTCGCCGTCCTGAGCGCGGATCATGGCCTTCCACCCGTCCATCGCGCGTCCGTCGTCGAGAGCGGCCTCCACGTCGGCATCCGGCTGTCCTGCGAGCGAGAGCATCTCGCGCGCCAGGGCGATCGTCAGTTCGCGGACGTCGGCGGGTCCTCCTCCGGCGAGCACCTCGACGGACTCGCGAACCTCGTTCGCGTTGCCGATCGCGCGACCGAGCGGCACGTTCATGTCCGTGAGGAGGGCGGTGGTGGCGACGCCGGAGTCCGTGCCGAGTGCGACCATGGTGCGCGCGAGCTCGCGTGCCCGGTCGATGTCCTGCATGAACGCACCGGAGCCGAACTTCACGTCGAGCACGAGAGCGTCGGTGCCTTCGGCGATCTTCTTCGACATGATGCTCGAGGCGATCAGCGGGATCGCCTCGACGGTGCCGGTGACGTCGCGCAGCGCGTAGAGCTTCTTGTCGGCGGGCGCGAGGCCTGAGCCTGCCGCGCAGATCACGGCACCCACATCGCCCTGCATCTGGGCGAACATCTCCTCGTTGCTGAGCGCGGCGCGCCAGCCGGGGATCGACTCGAGCTTGTCGAGCGTTCCGCCGGTGTGGCCGAGACCGCGACCGGAGAGCTGCGGGACCGCCACCCCGAAGACCGCGACGAGCGGAGCGAGCGGAAGAGTGATCTTGTCGCCGACGCCGCCCGTGGAGTGCTTGTCGACCGTCTTCTTGCCGAGGGTCGCGAAGCTCATCCGCTCCCCCGACGCGATCATCGCGTCGGTCAGCACGCGGATCTCGTCGCGCTCCATGCCGCGTTGGAAGATCGCCATCGCGAACGACGCCATCTGCGCGTCCGAGACGTAGCCGCGGGTGTAGGCGTCGACCATCCAGCGCAGCGCCTTTTCGGGCACCGCACCGCCGTCGCGCTTGGCACGGATCACATCGACGGCGTCGAAGGGCTCAACGCTCATCGGGCGTCCTCCAGGTCTCGGGGGCCGAAGGCGTCCGGCAGCACTTCGTCGATGGTCCGGATGCCGGAGACGGTCTCCAGCAGCATTCCGGGCATCGCGTGTTCGTAGAGCAGCTGACGGCAACGGCCGCACGGCATGATGGTCTGCCCGTCGTTGTTGACGCACACGAAGGCGACGAGCTGGCCGCCGCCCGACATGTGCAGGTCGCCCACCAGCGCGCACTCGGCGCACAGCGTCACCCCGTACGAGGCGTTCTCGACGTTGCAGCCGGCCACGATGCGGCCGTCTCCGACGAGCGCGGCGGCTCCGACCCGGTAGCGGGAGTACGGCGCATAGGCCTTGGTCATGGCGTCGGTCGCGACCTGACGGAGCTCGTCCCAGTCGATGTCTGTCATGTCTCTCCTAGGACTTGATGTACGGCTTGCCGCTGGCTGCCGGACCGCGGATCTGACCGGCGAAGCCGGCGACCGCGAGCAGCGTCACGACATACGGGAGCATCAGCATGAACTCGCCGGGGATGGGGGTCTTGAGGATCGACAGCAGGTTCTGCAGGTTCGTGGCGAAGCCGAACAGCAGCGCCGCGAGCGTCGCGCGGATCGGATCCCACCGGCCGAAGATCACCGCGGCGAGGGCGATGAAGCCGAGGCCGGCGGTCATGTCCTTGCCGAACTGCGGCACCGAGACCAGCGTGAAGTACGCTCCACCGATTCCGGCGATCGCGCCCGCGAGCAGCACATTCCAGAACCGGGTCGCATTGACCTTGATGCCGACCGTGTCCGCGGCCTGCGGGTGCTCGCCGACCGCACGGACGCGGAGTCCCCACTTGGTGCGGTAGAGCCCCCAGGCGACGATCGCGACGGTGATGAACATCAGGTACACGATGAAGGTCTGGTTGAAGAGCACCGGGCCGATGATCGGGATGTCGCTCAGCAGCGGGATCTCGATGCGGCTGAAGCGCACCGGCGTGTTGAGGGCGGCCTCGTTCGGCGCGAGCAGTGCGCCGTAGAGGAATCCGGTGAGGCCGCTGACGAGCACGTTGAGCACGACTCCGACGATGACCTGCTCGACGAGGTACTTGATCGCGAATGCGGCCAACACCGCGGCGACGAGCACGCCGCCCAGCATCGCTCCGAGGAGTCCGATGAACGGGCTGCCCGTGACGCTCGAGAGCAGAGCAGCCGCGAACGCTCCGAGCAGGAGCTGACCCTCGATCGCGACGTTGACCACGCCCGCACGCTCGCCGATGACGCCGCCGAGCGCGCCGAACACGAGCGGGACGGAGAGCGAGACGGCTCCGAAGAGCAGGCTGCTGACGGGCACGAGTCCACCCGCGCCCGCCCAGACGAGGAACCCGAAGACGGCGAGCACGCTGAACGCGATCACCAGCCAGATCGACGGCTTGCGATACGACCACGCCCGAAGGAACGCGAGCACCGACAGCAGCGCGAGGATCACGATCACGACCCAGCTGGTCGGCCCGGTCGGCAGAGCGATATCGGGCAGTGCGAACGGCGACGACGGGTCGTTCAGCCGGAAGCTGCTGGTGCCGCTGCGAGGCACGAGCAGGAAGAGGAGCGCCAGCAGCACCGTGGCTGCGGCGAGGACGATCGGCGCCTTCAGGTGCCGCTCGCGCACGGTGGCGAGCTGCACGGTTCCGTCGGCGGCTTCGCTCTGGACGAGGGAGGTCATGCGGTCACCGCCTTCTTCGCGGCTTTGGCTCTCGCCTTGGCCGCCTTCTCCGCGTCGGTCTTGGGAAGGAAGAACACCGTGCGCAGCAGCGGGGGCGCGGCGATGAACAGCACGACGAGCGACTGCACGACGAGCACGATGTCGACCGGGATGTCCTGAGCCTGCATCGAGAACGAGCCTGCCTTCAGTGCGCCGAACAGGATGCCGGCCGCGAACGTGCCCCAGGCGCGACTGCGGCCGAGCAGTGCGACGGTGATGGCGTCGAAGCCGATGCCGGCGTCGATCGTCTCGGTGATGCCGGTCGTGACGGCGCCCTGCACCTGGTTCATGCCCGCGAGACCGGCGAGACCACCGGCGAGGAGCATGGCGTAGACGTAGACGCGCTGGACGCTGATGCCTGCCGCACGCGCGGCGTGCGGGTTCTCGCCCACGGCGCGCATCCGCATGCCGAGGGAGGAGCGCTCGATCAGCCACCAGACGAACAGGGTCGCGATGATGACGATCACGAATCCGAGGTCGAGCAGAGGGAACTGCGGGCCGAGGAGCGAGGGGAACTGCGCGCTCTCAGGAGTGGCATAGCCGAGCGCCTGGTTCGTTCCGGGCTTCTGGAGCAGTCCGGGGGTGCGGATCATCCACAGCAGCAGGTAGTACGCCACATAGTTGAGCATGATCGTGAGGATGACCTCGTGGGCGCCCGTGCGTGCCTTCAGCAGACCGGCGATCGCCCCCCACAGCGCACCACCGGCGATGCCGGCGATCAGCGTCACGGGGATGTGCAGCCAGAACGGCAGGTCGAGCTGGAACGTGAGGAGTCCTGCGGCGGCGACGCCGATCAGCATCTGGCCGCGGGCACCGATGTTGAACAGACCGACGCGGAACGCGAGGGCGACACCGAGACCGGCGGCGATCAGCGGCGCGGCGAATCCGAGAGTATTGGTCAGCGGACGGATCTGAGCGGCGAAGTCCGCACCTCGTGCGTTGAAGATCGCTCCGCGGAACAGCGCCTCATAGCCGTTGTAGACGGCGTTCCATGCGGCGGCGATCGTGTCGGTCGGACGCGAGAAGAAGTACCCGGAGGCCTCGATCACGTCTTCGTTGGTGAAGGCGATGAGGATGCCGCCGACCACCAGCGCGAGGAAGATCGCGAGGATCGTCGTGACGGCGCTGCCGCGGAGCATCTCCTTGAGGATCACGTTGCCGCGCGGCGGCGGCGGGACGTCACCCGTGTCGCGCTGCGTCGTGGTCGTGTTCAGCGAGAGCTGGTCGCCGGACACGTCGCCCGCCGGTCCACTCCCCTGTGGCGTGATACCGCTCATGCGGCCACCTCTCCCTCGGCGGCGCCCGCCATCATCAGTCCCAGCGTCTCGCGCGGGGTGTCGCCGGGAACGATCCCGACGATGGTGCCTCTGTACATGACCGCGATGCGGTCGGCGAGAGCCGCGACCTCATCGAGCTCGGTCGAGACGACGACCACGGGGATTCCCGCATCCCTGGTCTCGATGATCCGCTTGTGGATGAACTCGATGGAGCCGACATCGACTCCGCGGGTCGGCTGCGCAGCCACGAGCAGCTTCAGCTCGCGACTCATCTCGCGGGCGATCACGACCTTCTGCTGGTTTCCGCCCGAGAGCGTGCCGGCCGGCGTGTGCGGTCCCTGGGTCCGGATGTCGTACTCGCTGATCCGCGCGCGGGCGAAGTCGTCGAGCGCGGCACGGCGGATGGTTCCACCACGGCTGAAGTCGGCGTCGCCCGTGCGGTCGAGGATCAGGTTCTCCGCCACCGAGAACCCGGCCACGAGCCCGTCCTCCGTGCGGTCCTCCGGAACGAAGCCGACACCGGCGTCGAGGATGCCCCGCACGCTCTTGCCGACCAGTTCCGCGCCGCCGAGGGTGATCGATCCCTCGACCCTCGCCGCGAGGCCGACGATGGCCTCGACCAGCTCGGTCTGACCGTTGCCCTGCACGCCGGCGACGGCGAGCACCTCGCCGGGTCGCACGGAGAAGTCGACGCCGTCGACGACGATCGCTCCCGCGGCGGTGAGCACCCGGAGCCCCGAGACCTCGAGGCCGCCTTCGCCGAGCCGCGGCGGATCCTTGTGCACCGTCAGCTCGACGGCGCGTCCGACCATGAGGGAGGCGAGCTCCGCGTTGGTCGCGGACGGCGACGCCTCGCCGACGATCTTGCCGAGGCGGACGATCGTGATGGTGTCGGCGACCTCGCGCACCTCGCGGAGCTTGTGGGTGATGAAGACGATGGCCGTGCCCTCGTCGCGGAGCTGACGCATGATGCCCATCAGCTCGTCGGTCTCCTGCGGCGTGAGCACGGCGGTGGGCTCGTCGAAGACCAGGACCTTCGCGTCGCGCGAGAGCGCCTTGATGATCTCGACCCGCTGCTGCACGCCGACGGGCAGGTCGCCCACGATCGCGTCGGGGTCGATGTCGAAGCCGAAGCGGGCGGCGACGGCGCGGACGTGCTCACGCGCCTTCGTGATGTCGAGGGTGCCGAGTCCCTTGGTCTGCTCGTGGCCGAGCATCACGTTCTCGGCGACCGTGAAGACGGGGACGAGCATGAAGTGCTGGTGCACCATTCCGATGCCGGCGTTCATGGCGTCGCCGGGGCCTCGGAACCGCTGGACGACGTCGTCCAGGAGGATCTCGCCCTCGTCGGCCTGATAGAGGCCGTAGAGCACGTTCATCAGGGTGGACTTGCCTGCGCCGTTCTCACCGAGCAGCGCATGGATCTGACCCGGTTCGACCACCAGGTCGATGTGGTCGTTGGCCACCAGGGTTCCGAACCGCTTGGTGATACCGCGAAGTTCGAGCTTCATATCTGCACCTTATCCAGAAGTGTCATCCAGAGGAGTCCGAAGAATCTCCGGCGCATCGCACGGGGATCACCCGGATGCACCGTGAACAGTCGTCATGGTCCGTCCACGGCGCGGGGCGAGTGGCCACGTGCACCACTCGCCCCGCGCTGGAACTCGATGAATTACGGGGAGTTCGGGGACTCCACCGTGATGTCGCCGGCGATGATCTGCTTCTGCAGAGCCGAGATCTCGTCGAGCAGTCCGTCGGGCAGGTCACCCTCGAAGGAACCGAAGCCCGAGAGCTTCACACCCTCGTTCTCGAGCGTGCCGACGTAGGGAGCCGGGTCGAAGTCGCCCTCGGACGCGGCGATCGTCGCATCCTCGACCGCGACGTCGATGGCCTTCATGATCGAGAAGAGGGTGACGTCCGCCACGCTCTCATCGGCGACGGCGAGGTCGCTGTCGACACCGACGAGGAGCGTGTCCTTGCCGCTGTCCGCGATAGCGGCCGCAGCGCTCTGGTAGATCGGTCCGCCGACGGGAAGGATGACGTCGACGCCCTGGTCGAGCACGCCCTGAGCGGTCTGCTTGGCCGTGTCGTTGGCGTCGAAGCCACCGGTGAACGAGCCCTTCTGCGTGGCGGTGTCCCAGCCGAAGACCTCGACGGCGCCCGACTTGTCCTCGTTGTACTTCTCGACACCGAGCTGGAAGCCGTCCATGAACACGGCGACCGACGGGATCTGCATTCCGCCGAAGGTGCCGACCTTGTTCACACCGGACTCAGCCGACCAGCCGGCAGCGGCGTATCCGCCGAGGTAGGCGGCCTGAGCGGTGTCGAAGACGAGGGGCTTGATGTTCGGGGCATCGGTGGTGCCGTCGAAGTCGTTGTCCGCGTAGTCGTCGATGATCGCGTAGTTGATCTCGGGGTTCGCCAGCGCCGACTCGACGGTCGCGGCCGACAGCTTGAAGCCGACGGCGACGATGAGCGAGCAGCCTTCCGAGACGGCGGTCTCGAGGTTGGGCGCGTAGTCGTTGTCGTTGGCCGACTCGAACTCGAGCGGCTTGACGCCGAGCTCGTCAGCGGCACGGTCCATGCCCTCCTTGGCGGACTGGTTGAACGACTTGTCGTTCCAGCCGCCCGCGTCCGAGACGAGGCAGGGAAGGAAGTCGGACTCAGCCTCGCCGCCGCCGGTGCCGCCCGATTCGGTCGGAGCCTGGCCGCAGCCGGCGAGTGCGAAGACGACGCCAGCGGCGATGGTTGCGCCGAGCAGCTTCTTGGTGGTGGAGATGGTCAACTCATGCCTCCTGAACGGTGCCGCGGCCCTCGCGGATCGCTCAAAGTTACCTAGTGTTTCGACTTTTGTGCACGTGCGAGGGCGAGGCGCTGACGAATGGTTACAAACCTGAAACCAAGACAGCCGATGAGCGGCGACCCCTGCTCATCAGAGCACGTCGCCCCGTCCGGTCAGCTTCAGGGACTCCACCACGCCCTTCACGCGCTGCGCGTGCTGCACCGTCGTCACGAGCAGAGCGTCCGGTGTGTCGACCACGACGATGTCCTGCACGCCCACGAGGCTGATCACCCTCGATGTCTGACTGACCAGGATGCCGCTGGCCGCGTCGGAGAGCACCCTGGCGTTCGGGCCGAGCACGGCCAGGTCGTTCTTGCGCCCGTTCGTGATGAGCTTGGTGAGGGAGGCGAAGTCCCCGACGTCGTCCCAGTCGAAGTGTCCTGGCACGACCGCGAGGCGTCCGCGACGTGCCGCCGGCTCGGCCACCGCATAGTCGATCGCGATTTTCTTCAGTCCCGGCCAGATGCGATCGACCGCAGACCCCCGACGATCGCGATCATCCCAGGCTTCGGCGAGTTCGATCAGGCCGGCGTGGAGTTCCGGCTCGTTGGCCGCGAGTTCGTCGAGGAGGACGCTCGCCTTCGCGATGAACATGCCCGCGTTCCAGAGGTAGCCGCGATCCGCGATGTACGCCTGAGCCGTGGCGAGGTCGGGCTTCTCCACGAAGCTCTCGACGAGGGCTGCCTCGCGCGCGCCGTCGACGACCAGCTCCGGCCCCTTCTTGATGTAGCCGAAGCCGACGGCCGGCTCGGTCGGCGAGATGCCGATCGTGCAGATGTACCCCTCGCGCGCGACCTCCACGGCGTCGCGCACGGCGAACTCGAACACCCGCGTGCCGCGGATCACATGGTCGGCGCTGAAGGATCCGATGATGACGTCGGGATCACGGCGGTGCAGGATCGCCGCGGCGAGGCCGATCGCAGCGGCGGACTCCCGCGGCTCGGACTCGAGGAAGACGTTCAGATCCGGTATTCCGGGCAGTTCGGCCTCTACCGCCGCCCGGTGAGCCCGGCCGGTGACGACGGCGATGCGATCGGCGCCGGCCAGTGGCTCGAGCCGGTCCCAGGTGTCCCGGAGCAGCGAGTGCCCCGAGCCGGTCAGGTCGTGCAGGAATTTCGGCGCGTCCGCGCGGGACAGAGGCCACAGCCTGCTGCCGATGCCGCCGGCGGGAATGACGGCGTAGAAGTCCTCGATAGGTTCGCTCACAGAGTCAGGGTATCCCGACGAAACCTCTCGACATCGAGACACTTAGGCTCGCCTTCGTCGCCCGCACCCGTCACACGGGAATAGGATGGTGTCCGATCGGCCGTGCCTGACGACAGCAGGCTCACGCTTGGAAGACGCATCGCACGCGACCGAGTCACATCGATCCAGGGAGGACGACCGTGTCCACAAGCGCTCGCTTGACACCGTCGATTTCGGAAACCACTTCCAAGACGCCGCGCGGCACCCTCTACCGGGGTCGCGAGGGCATGTGGTCGTGGGTGCTTCACCGCATCACCGGAGTCGCCATCTTCTTCTTCCTGTTGGTGCATGTGCTCGACACTGCACTCATCAGGGTGTCGCCCGAGGCCTACAACGCGGTCATCGGAACCTACAAGAACCCGATCATGGCCCTCGGCGAGGTCGTGCTGGTCGCAGGCATCGTGTTCCACGCGATGAACGGCCTCCGCATCATCGCCGTCGACTTCTGGTCGAAGGGCGCGAAGTACCAGCGTCAGCTGTTCTGGGGCGTGCTCCTCGTCTGGGGCATCATCATGGCCGGCTTCGTGCCGCGTCACCTGATGCTCGCGTTCGCCGGCTTCGGAGGAGGACACTGATGGCCGCTCAGACCGTCGCCGCGCCCATCCGCCGTCAGCGCGGCTTCAACCTCGAGAAGTGGGGCTGGGTGTTCATGCGCGCCTCGGGCGTCGTGCTCGTCGTGCTGATCTTCGGCCACCTCTTCATCAACCTGATGGTCGGCGAGGGCATCCATGCCCTCGACTTCGCGTTCATCGCGGGCAAGTTCGCCACGCCGTTCTGGCAGTGGTGGGACGTCCTGATGCTGTGGCTGGCACTGATCCACGGCGCCAACGGCATGCGCACGATCGTCAACGACTACGTGACGAACAACACCGCTCGCAAGGCGCTGACCTGGGCCCTCGGCCTGGCCGCGGCGCTGCTCATCATCCTCGGCACCCTGGTCGTCTTCACCTTCGACCCGTGCCTCGGCGTGACCGAGTCGAGCACACTGT
The DNA here is from genome assembly GCF_044748285.1 of Microbacterium sp. NPDC090014. Taxonomy (NCBI): domain Bacteria; kingdom Bacillati; phylum Actinomycetota; class Actinomycetes; order Micrococcales; family Microbacteriaceae; genus Microbacterium; species Microbacterium sp. NPDC090014. Next base: position 742,300 of record NZ_JBIVFS010000002.1, on the reverse strand, counting down.
GGGAACAGTGCCAGACGCTGGGCAAGTAGAAGAGAAGGCATACGAGAAGTGACTACCGAGACCCAGGATTCCGTCGTGCGCGACGGCGTGCATTACCACCAGTTCGACATCGTCATCGTGGGCGCCGGCGGCGCCGGCATGCGAGCGGCCATCGAGGCCGGCTCCGGCGCGAAGACCGCGGTCATCTCCAAGCTCTACCCCACTCGCTCGCACACGGGTGCGGCGCAGGGTGGCATGGCGGCGGCGCTGGCCAACGTCGAGGAGGACAGCTGGGAGTGGCACACCTTCGACACGGTCAAGGGCGGCGACTACCTGGTCGACCAGGATGCGGCGGAGATCCTCGCCAAGGAGGCGATCGACGCGGTCATCGACCTCGAGAACATGGGTCTCCCCTTCAACCGCACGCCCGAGGGCAAGATCGATCAGCGTCGATTCGGCGGCCACACCGCCGAGCACGGCAAGACCCCGGTGCGCCGGGCCTGCTACGCCGCTGACCGCACCGGCCACATGATCCTGCAGACGCTCTTCCAGAACTGCGTCAAGCTCGGCATCAACTTCTTCAACGAGTTCTACGTGCTCGATCTGCTCACGGTGAAGGATGCCGATGGCAAGACCCAGGTCTCAGGCGTCGTCGCCTACGACCTCTCGACGGGCGAGCTGCACGTGTTCCAGGCCAAGGCCGTGATCTTCGCGACCGGCGGCTTCGGCAAGATCTTCAAGACGACCTCCAACGCCCACACCCTGACGGGTGACGGAGTCGGCATCGTCTGGCGCAAGGGCCTCCCCCTCGAGGACCTCGAGTTCTTCCAGTTCCACCCGACAGGTCTCGCCGGCCTCGGCATCCTCCTCACCGAGGGAGCGCGAGGCGAGGGCGCGATCCTGCGCAACGCATCGGGCGAGCGCTTCATGGAGCGCTACGCTCCGACCATCAAGGACCTCGCGCCTCGTGACATCGTCGCGCGCTGCATGGTCCAGGAGGTCGCGGAGGGCCGCGGTGCCGGCCCGCACAAGGACTACGTGCTGCTCGACTGCACCCACCTCGGCGCAGAGGTCCTCGAGACCAAGCTGCCCGACATCACCGAGTTCGCACGCACGTACCTCGGCGTCGACCCGGTCGTGGAGCCGGTTCCGGTCATGCCGACCGCGCACTACGCGATGGGCGGCATCCCCACCAACAACGCCGCCGAGGTGCTCGCAGACAACACCACCGTCGTGCCCGGCCTTTACGCGGCCGGCGAATGCGCGTGCGTCTCGGTGCACGGCGCCAACCGGCTCGGAACCAACTCGCTGCTCGACATCAACGTGTTCGGCAAGCGCGCAGGACGCAACGCGGTGGAGTACGTCAAGACCGCCGAGTTCGTGCCGCTGCCCGAGAACCCCGCGGCATTCGTCTCCGACATGCTCGAGGGCCTGCGCAACAACCAGGGAACCGAGCGCATCGCCGTCCTGCGCAAGGCGCTCCAGGACGAGATGGACAAGGGCGCGCAGGTGTTCCGCACGCACGACTCGCTCGAGCACGTCCTCGGCGTGATCGCCGAGCTGCGCGATCGCTACAAGAACGTGCACGTCGACGACAAGGGCAAGCGGTTCAACACCGACCTGCTCGAGGCTGTCGAGCTCGGCTTCCTCCTCGACATCGCGGAGGTCGTCGTCTACGCGGCCCAGAACCGTGAGGAGAGCCGTGGCGGCCACATGCGCGACGACTTCCCCACGCGTGACGACGAGAAGTACATGCAGCACACGATGGCCTACCTGACGGGTGACCCGCACTCCTCCACTCCGAGCGATCACATCAAGCTCGACTGGAAGCCGGTCGTCTTCACGAAGAACGAGCAGGGCGAGTTGAACTACCCGCCGATGGAGAGGAAGTACTGAGCATGTCGAACGCCATCGCCGAAGCTCCCGCGGACACGACGGAGGAGACGGGCATCCAGTCCTTCATCGTCACGTTCAACATCCGCCGGTTCGATCCCGAGATCGACTCCGAGCCGCACTGGGTCGACTACGACGTGGAGCTCTACTCCACGGACCGCGTCCTCGACGCACTGCACAAGATCAAGTGGGAGGTCGACGGGTCGCTGACGTTCCGGCGCTCGTGCGCCCACGGCATCTGCGGCTCCGACGCCATGCGCATCAACGGCCGTAACCGCCTCGCCTGCAAGACGCTGATCAAGGATCTCGACATCTCGAAGCCGATCTACGTCGAGGCGATCAAGGGTCTGCCTCTCGAGAAGGACCTCGTCGTCGACATGGAGCCTTTCTTCGCGTCGTACCGCGAGGTGCAGCCGTTCCTCGTCGCGAACTCGGTGCCCGAGAAGGGCAAGGAGCGCGTCCAGAGCATCGCCGATCGCGAGATCTTCGATGACACCACCAAGTGCATCCTGTGCGCCGCATGCACCTCGTCGTGCCCGGTCTTCTGGACCGACGGACAGTACTTCGGACCGGCGGCTATCGTGAATGCGCATCGGTTCATCTTCGACTCCCGCGACGACAACGCTGCGGTCCGTCTCGACATCCTCAACGACAAGGAGGGCGTCTGGCGCTGCCGCACGACCTTCAACTGCTCCGAGGCGTGCCCCCGCGGTATCGAGGTCACGAAGGCCATCGCCGAGGTCAAGCAGGCAGTCCTGCGCGGTCGTCCCTGACACCGTCGCCGACCTGAGAACGGGCGGGCACCCTGATGGGTGCCCGCCCGTTCTCGTCGCTTGGATAGGGTGAGGACGTGTCCGAACACCACGCCGCCCCCGAGCCCGGTCGCCTGGACGCGGCCGTCGAGAGGGCGACCGCTCTGACCCAGCGCACTCTGGGCCTGTTCCCCGTGCGTGTCTGGCGTCATTTCCTGCAGCACAACGGATTCCTTCTCGCTGCAGGGGTGAGCTATCAGGCCCTCTTCGCGATCTTCGCGGCTGTGTACCTCGCCTTCGCCATCATCGGCATCTGGCTCGGTGGCAGCACGGAGGCGGTCGACGGTCTGATCGTCATCATCAACAGCTACGTTCCCAATCTGATCCTCGATCAGGGCGGGGTGTTCACCCCGGATCAGGTGAAGGAGATCGCCGCGAGCACGGCCAGCCTCCTGGGAGTGACAGGTCTCATCGCCCTCGGCACGGTGATCTGGACCGCGATCGGGTGGGTGACCTTCTCACGTCGCGCCACGAGGGACATCTTCGGCCTCCCTCCGGACACTCGCAGTTACGTTATCCTCAAGGCTCGGGATCTTCTCGCCGCGCTGATCTTCGGCGTCTCGCTCATCGTGGGGTCGATCCTCAGCTCCGCCAGTGCGGCGATGCTGAGCTGGCTCCTGAGCCTCCTCGGCTGGGACTCGGGATCCGACGGGCTGAACCTCAGCATCCGCATCGGCACGGTCATCGTGTCGTTCGTCCTGATGTCCGCCGCTCTGGCCGCGATGGTGCGCTTCCTCACGGGGACGACGCTCCATTGGCGCACGATCTGGCCCGGCGCGATCCTCGGCGGCGCCGCGATGACCGTGCTGCAGTACGGTGCAGGGTTCCTCCTGAGCTACACGCCCTCCAACCCGCTTCTGGCCACGTTCGCGATCTTCATCGGCCTGCTGCTGTGGTTCCGGGTGAACGGGGTGGTGATGCTCGTGGCATCGTCATGGATCGCCGTCGCCGCCCAGGATCGGGATCTGCCGCTGCTGGCTCAGTCGGAGGCCGAGCGTCGGATCGTCGAGCATGAGACCCTGCTCATGGCCGCCCGCATCCGCGTCCGCGACGCGCACGCGGCACGCGACACCGCACCCTGGTACGGCGTATGGGGCGCGCGTCGAGCCGTGCACGCGGCGGAGCGGGAACTGGCGGAGCTGGAGGCGTCCGCGCCCCCGCCCGTCGACACCGCGTCGCCACTCGCGCAGCGGCTGCTGGCCGAGCTGCAGCGGACACGCGATGTCGGTGGCGCTCGTTAGGCTGGAACCATGCCTCATCTGCGAATCGCCACGGTCAATGTCAACGGGATCCGAGCGGCGGCTCGCAATGGCATGAGCGCGTGGCTCGACGCGGCAGACGTCGACGTCCTCACTCTGCAGGAGGTCCGCGGCCAGGACGAGCATCTCGAAGCGGCCTTGCCCGGATGGACGTTCGTGCACGACGAGGCGACCGCCAAGGGTCGCGCCGGCGTGGCCATCGCCAGCCGGCTGCCGGCTCTCGCCTCGCGCACCGACTTCGGCGATGCCGACTTCGACTCGAAGGGTCGCTGGATCGAAGCGGACTTCCTGATCGGCGACCGCCCTCTCACGGTCGTGAGCGCTTACGTGCACAGCGGCGAGGCCGACACTCCGAAGCAGGAGGAGAAGTGGAAGTTCCTCGACGCGTTCGGTGCCCGGCTGGCCGAGCTCGGCGCGGACGACGGGGCACTCGCGCTCGTCACCGGGGACCTGAACGTGGGCCACCGCGAACTCGACATCAAGAACTGGCGCGGCAACCGCAAGAAGGCGGGATTCCTGCCCCGTGAGCGGGCGTACTTCGACAGATTCCTCGGAGCGGCGGGTGAGACCGTCGAGGGCGTCGACGGCTCGACCGGCACCGGTCTCGGCTGGGTCGACGTGGGCCGGGTGTTCCACGGCGAGGTCGAGGGGCCGTACACCTGGTGGTCGATGCGCGGGCAGGCGTTCGACAACGATTCCGGGTGGCGCATCGACTACCACCTCGCCACTCCGGCTCTCGCCGAACGGGTCACTGCCTATCACGTCGCCCGCGCGGCCGCCTATGACGAGCGCTGGAGCGACCATGCTCCGGTGGTCGTCGATTACACCTACTGAACAGCAGGCGGCGCCCGGGTTCGGACGGACCCGGTTCGCGCGGTCCGGCACGACCGGCGCCGCCTAGGATTGATGTCGTGACGAAACCTCGCCTTTACTCAGGAATGCAGCCCTCCGCCGACTCGCTTCAGATCGGCAATTACATCGGAGCGCTCCTGCAGTGGCGGGATCTGCAGAGCTCGTACGACGCATACTTCTCCGTCGTCGATCTGCATGCGCTCACCGTCGCACAGGATCCCGCCGAGCTGCGCGAGAAGACCCGCCGCACCGCTGCTCAGTACATCGCCGCCGGCATCGAGCCCTCCCTCTCGACGCTCTACGTGCAGTCTCACGTCCGCGCGCACGCCGAGCTGGCCTGGATCCTGTCGACGATCACCGGTTTCGGAGAAGCCGGTCGCATGACGCAGTTCAAGGACAAGTCAGCGCGCTACGGAGCGGATGCCACCAGCGTCGGTCTCTTCACCTACCCGGTGCTGATGGCAGCTGACATCCTGCTGTATCAGACCGATGTCGTGCCGGTCGGCGACGACCAGAAGCAGCACGTCGAGCTGACCCGCGACCTCGCCGAGCGCTTCAATTCCCGTTTCGGGGACACGTTCGTCGTGCCCCGCCCCGTGATCCAGAAGGACACGGCGCGCATCTACGACCTGCAGAACCCGACGTCGAAGATGTCGAAGTCCGCCGAGAGCGATGCGGGAGTCCTCTGGATGCTCGACGACCCGGCGAAGTCGGCGAAGAAGATCATGCGGGCCGTCACGGACAACGAAGGATCGGTGCGCTTCGACCGCGACACCAAGCCCGGCGTGTCCAACCTGCTGACCATCTACGCCGCGCTGTCGGGACGTCAGGTTCCGGCGATCGAGGATGAGTACGCGGGCCGCGGTTACGGGGACTTCAAGAAGGGACTCGCCGAGGTCATCGTGAACGAGTTCGAGCCGGTGCGTGCCCGCGCGCTCGAGCTGCTCGACGACCCTGCTGAACTCGATCGGATCCTCGCGCAGAACGCCGCACGTGCGGATGCCGTCGCCGACGCCACTCTCGGAGCGGTCTACGACCGGGTCGGACTGCTTCGTCGCGTCTGACCTGGCCAGCCATAGGATGGGGGCGTGACTGATCCGCAGCAGCCCCCGTCCGGTGCCGTCCCCCCTGTGCCTCCCGCGCCCCGATCGGCCGACGAGCAGCAGCACTTCGCTCCGCCCGTGCCGCCAGCGCCCGCTGCGTATTCCTCGACTCCCCCGGCGCCGCCCGCATACCAGAGCGCTCCCCCGGCCTATCAGGGTGCTCCGCCCGCATACCAGAGCGCTCCCCCGGCCTATCAGGGTGCTCCGCCCTCGTACCAAGGCGCTCCCGCACCGCAGGCGGCTCCTCCCGGCGCCTATCAGGTTCCGGTCGGAGGCTACGCAGCGCCCGCGGGCGCATACCAGGCACCGGTGATCGCGGAGAAGAAGTCAGGGCTGCTCGGCATCCTGGCTCTGGTCCTGGCGATCGTGGCAGCCGTGGTCACACCGATCGTCGCCGGCATCATGGGCTTCGAGATCGGACGTCGTCTTCCGGGCGGTCTCGACACGACGGCACCGGACTTCCTGTCGATCCTCTCTCCCGCGAGGGACCAAGTCCTGTGGGCGGAGATCTCGTTCTGGACGGGGACCATCCTCGGCATCGCCGCCATCGTCATCGGCATCATCGCCATTCGCAAGAAGCAGGCGCGCGGTGCGGGCATCGCCGCCCTCGTGGTCGCCGTGCTCGGCCCGATCATCTTCTGGGTCGTGCTGCTGGTGACACTGTCGACGGGAACGGCGACCGGCTTCCTGCCGTAGCCGCGGGGCACGCGACGGGTGCACCGCCCCGTGTCTCACCGTGGAGCGTGGTGCTTCTGCTGAGCGGCGAGCAGTCCGTCCTCGACGAGCAGCTCGACCGCGTCCGCCGCGTCGGACACGAGGATGGGCAGGTTCGCGCGCTCGTCCTTGCCGAACGGCGAGAGCACCCAGTCCGCGGGGTCCTGGCGCCCCATCGGTCGACCGATGCCGACCCGCACCCGCGGGAAATCCGGAGTGGTGATGGCACGGGCGATGTCTCGGACGCCGTTGTGCCCGCCGTGGCCTCCGCCGATCTTGAGCTTGACGGTGTCGAACGGGATGTCGAGCTCATCGTGGACGACGATGATCTGCTCCGGCGGCACCGAGTAGAACCGCGCCAGGGCGGCGACCGGCGTCCCGGACACGTTCATGAACGTGTTCGGCTTGGCGAGCACGAGCTTGTCGCCGCCCGGGCGCAGCCAGGTCTCGACGACGCGCGCGCCGCCCTTGTGCTCCCGAAAGTTCTCGCCGCGGCGTGAGGCGAGCTCATCGACGACCATCTGGCCGATGTTGTGACGCGTATCCGCGTATCGGGGGCCGGGGTTGCCGAGTCCCACCACGAGCCAGGTGGATGCCATGTGGTCGTCCTCTCGGAATGCGGGCCCTTCGCGGTGCCCGGGTCAGAATACGACAGAGGGGGCGCGATATGCTCGCGCCCCCTCTGTGTTGCAGTCAGCTGTGCGCTGCGCCTGCGGAGATCACTCCGCGGCGGGAGCCTCCTCGGCGGCAGCCTCGTCGGCGCCGGCCTCGTCCTCTTCGAGCGACTCCTCGGCCGGGATCGAGATCGCGACGACGAGAACCTCGGGGTCGGTCAGCAGCGTCGAGCCCTTGGGGAGCTTGACCTCGGCGGCGGTGATGTGCGTGCCGTCCTCGAGACCCTCGACCGAGACCTCGACGTTCTGCGGAAGATGCGTGGCCTCGGCCTCGATCGACAGCGTGTTCGCGTCCTGGTTGACGATCGTTCCGGGAGCCGACTCTCCGGTGACGACGACGGGAACGTCGATCGTGACCTTCTCGCCCTTGCGGACGACGAGCAGGTCGATGTGCTCGATGATCTGGTGCACCGGGTCGCGCTGGACGTCCTTGACGAGGGCGAGCTGGTCCTTGCCGTCGATGTCGAGCTCGAGCAGAGCGTTCGCACGGCGGATGATCAGCGAGACCTGGTGGCCGGGCAGTGCGACGTGCACCGGATCGGTGCCGTGGCCGTAGATCACGGCGGGGATCTTGCCTGCGGCGCGCAGACGACGGGCGAAGCCCTTGCCGAAGCTCTCGCGGAGCTCGGCCTTGACCTTGGTGTCTTCAGACATGGGGTTCTCCTTCGGGGCACGCAGCGACAGCTACGCGGTGGTCTTGGAATTGTTCTCGAACGCAGACACGTGAGGAAAGCCACCGGCTTGCTTCGCCGCGTCGATAACGGATGCCAGCGCACGCGCAGAAGCATCCCTCGCCGAGGTACTCCTCTCATGGTACCGGATGAGCCGGTAGGCTGAGAACACCGATCCCCTCTCTGCAGAACACGGAGTTCTCTCATGCTCGACGGCGTCTTCTTCTCCCACGCGATCGCCTGGCTCATCGGCGCGATGACCGTGTGCGCCGCAGGCTTCACCTTCGCGGCCCTGTTCTCCCTGGGGCGCTCGGGATACCGCAAGGACTGACCTCCTCGCGTCCGTCACCACCCGTCACACGGGAGCACCACCCCGGACGCCGCGATAATCTGGGAGCATCCCCTTCTTCTCGATCTAGGAGCCATCTGTGCCCGAAGCATCAGCGAACATCGGAGTCGTCGGACTCGCCGTCATGGGTTCGAACCTCGCCCGCAACCTCGCCAGCCGCGAGGGCAACACGGTGGCGATCTTCAACCGCAGCTACGAGAAGACCGCGACGCTCGTCTCCGATCACCCTGAGGCCGGCTTCATCCCCGCCCAGACCTACCAGGAGTTCGCCGACTCGCTGCAGAAGCCGCGCACCGCGATCATCATGGTCAAGGCCGGCGGCCCGACGGACGCCGTGATCGACTCGCTGGTCGAGGTCTTCGAGCCGGGCGACATCATCGTCGACGGCGGCAACGCGTACTTCCCCGACACGATCCGCCGCGAGAAGGCGGTCCGTGAGACCGGAATCAACTTCGTCGGCGCCGGGATCTCGGGCGGCGAGGAGGGCGCACTCACGGGCCCGTCGATCATGCCCGGCGGCTCGGACGAGTCGTGGATCACCCTCGGCCCGATCCTCAAGTCGATCGCTGCGATCGCCGAGGGCGAGCCGTGCGTCACGCACGTCGGGCACGACGGTGCCGGACACTTCGTCAAGATGGTGCACAACGGCATCGAGTACGCCGACATGCAGCTCATCGCCGAGGCCTATGACCTCATCCGCCGCGGCACGGGCAAGTCGCCCGCCGAGATCGCCGAGATCTTCGCCGAATGGAACAAGGGCGAGCTCGAGTCGTACCTGATCGAGATCACCGCAGAGGTGCTGCGCCAGGTCGATGCCGAGACCGGCAAGCCGCTCGTCGACGTCATCCTCGACCAGGCCGGAGCCAAGGGCACCGGAGCGTGGACCGTCCAGACCGCGCTGTCGCTCGGCGTTCCCGTCTCCGGCATCGCCGAGGCCACGTTCGCCCGCTCGCTGTCGTCGCACCCCGAGCAGCGCGAGGTCGCCGGAGCCCTCCCGGGCCCGGACGAGGAGTTCGTCGTCGCCGACGAGGCCGCTTTCATCGAGGACGTCCGTCTCGCGCTCTACGCATCGAAGATCGTCGCGTACTCGCAGGGCTTCGACGAGATCCGCGCGGGCGCTGCCGAATACGGCTGGAACATCGACCTGGGCGCCATCAGCAAGATCTGGCGCGGCGGCTGCATCATCCGTGCGCAGTTCCTCAACCGCATCGCCGACGCATACGCGGCAGAGCCCGGTCTTCCCGTGCTGCTGACGGCTCCGTACTTCACCGAGGCGATCACGCGCGCTCAGGCGCCGTGGCGTCGCGTCGTGGTCGCGGCGGCACAGGCCGGCATCCCGGCTCCGGCGTTCTCGTCGTCGCTGTCGTACTACGACGGCATCCGCGCCGACCGCCTCCCCGCAGCCCTCGTGCAGGGCCAGCGCGACTTCTTCGGGGCGCACACCTACAAGCGCATCGACAAGCCGGGCACCTTCCACACGCAGTGGTCGGGCGACCGCACCGAGATCGAAGCCGAAGACACGCACTGAGCGCGTCGCAGACATGACGAAGGCCCCGGCGATTCCGCCGGGGCCTTCGTCATGTCTCACCGGGTGATGTCCTGCACCGTGCCCTTCGCCAGCCGAAGGCGTCTGGTGGCCCGGCGCGCCACCGCCGAGTCGTGAGTGACGACGATCATGGTGATCCCTTCCGCGCACAGCCCCTGGAGCAGCGTGAGGATCTCATCGCGCATGCTCTCGTCGAGGTTGCCTGTGGGCTCGTCCGCGAGCAGCACGCGGGGTCGCTTCACGATCGCCCGCGCGATCGCCACACGCTGCTGCTGACCGCCCGATAGCTCGGTGGGCAGGTGGTCGCCGCGGTCGGCGAGCCCGACGTGAGCGAGAGCCTCGGCGACGCGACCCGTCCGTTCGGTCCGGCTCAGGTCGGTGGGCTCGAGGGCCATGTCCACGTTCTCGGCCGCCGTCAGCGTGGGGATGAGATTGAACCCTTGGAACACGAAGCCGATCTCTTGGGCACGGATGCGGCTGAGCTCCCTCGCGGATGCCGACGCCAGCTCGATGTCACCGAGCTTCAACGAGCCGGAGGAGGGCTTGTCGAGCGCGCCCAGCATCTGCAGGAGAGTCGACTTGCCCCCTCCGGTCGGCCCCTGGATGGTGACGAACTCACCGGGAAGGATCGTGAGGTCGACCCCCGTGAGCGCCTTCACCGTGCGTCCCTTCTGCGTGTACGTGCGAGTGACACCCTGCGCGCGGTACAGCGGCGCCGCGGCATCCGTGCCGCTCGCGGAAGGGGCGATGTCTGCGATGGTCATGTCGTATCTCCTTGTCGTGCGATGGGTGATCGAGCGTCCGTCAGGCGACGGAGCGCAGTGCCTCTGCCGGGCTGAGGCGGGCCGCGCGCCAGCCTCCGAATGCTCCTGCCACGAGACCGCCGAGCACGGCGAGGCCGACCGCGGCGACCAGCACCCACGGTGTGAACGGTGCGTGCAGCACGATGTCGGCCGCCTGTTGCGTCTGGAACATGTCGCCACCTCCTGTTGGCCCGCCGCCCATCCCGCCGGGGCCACCTTCCGCAGTGCTCGCGGCAGCAGCCGCGACGGTCGGCTTCACGAGATCGATCACAACGATGCCGGCGATGCCGAGTGCGAGCCCCACGACGCCACCGATCAGTCCCTGGACCATCGACTCGCCCGCGACCTGGCGCACGACGCGACCGTTCGACCAGCCGATCGCCTTGAGCGTGCCGAACTCGCGGGTGCGGCGCGAGACGCCGGACAGCGTCAGCAGCACCGAGAGCAGCACGGCCACGGCGAGCACGATGATCGACAGCCAGGTGCCGAGGTTCGTGATCAGCGACGTGGCACTGGACAGCGAACCGGAGACGGTGGCGGCGAGCTCGGACTGCGAGGTGATCGTCGCGTCGGGCAGCTCTTCTGCGAGGGCCGCCTGCACCGCGTCGATCGACGATGCGGACTCGGCCTGCACATACACCGTGGAGACGACGTCTCCGGCGCCGGAGAGATCCTGCGCCGTGTCGAGGGGCAGATAGACGTCGGCAGCGGTGTCGGCGGAGTCCGCGGTGGAAGCCACGATCCCCACGATCTCCACATCGGAGCCTGCGACGTCGATGGTGTCGCCGACGGCGATCTCGTTCGTGGTCGCGTAGGTCGCGTCGACGAGCGCGACGAGTGCCCCGGCGTCATCCGTGTCGAGAGCCCGGCCATCGCTGACCTCGACAGAGGCGAGCGGACCCACTGACGTCACGGCCGGGTCGATGCCGAGCACGGTGAATGAATCGACGCCGAACGAGCCGCCACCCGCGCCACCCGCTCCGCCTTGCGGCGGCGCCTGACCCTCGGCCGGCGCAGTGTCCTCTGTCGTGGCGTCCTGCTCACCGAACCCGCCGCTGGGCAGCTCGCCCGAGAACGCCGAGTTCGTGAGGCTGACAGCAGCGGATGCCGCCGTCACCCCATCCGTCGAGGTCACCGTGTCGAGCACGGACGCGTCGAGCGTGCCGCGCATGAAGTCCGTCATGAGAGTCGACTGGCTGAGTGTGGTCGTGTCGCCCTCGGTCGCGCCGTCCTCCGAGCCGAAGTCGAAGCGCTGCCCGCCGCCCTCCCCCGGTTCCGCTGCGGCACCGGTGACCGTGAGGTCGGTGCCCACGCCGTACACCGATTCCAGCGCCTGCGCCTGCGCATCCCGAACTCCTGCCGTGAGGGCGTTCACGATGATCACCAGGGCGATCGCGATCGCGAGTCCGATCGCGACGATCATGGTCTGCTTCTTGCGGCCCGCCAACTCGCGCCGTAGATATGTCCCGTACATGTGTCTCCTTCTGCCGCGCCGTTCGCGGGGCCGATGTCGACGCTAAAGACCGGACTTTTGCGATATCGAGGGACCGATGATGAGAAGGCTATGGGTGCTTTCTCACAGGCGACGCATAGCGCACTCCATAGAAACCCCATAGGTGATTCCGCAGAATGTACTCATGAGCACTGATCTTCCCGAATTGCGCCGCCCCGACGGCTCCCCCCTGCGCATCCTCGCCGTCGACGACGAGCAGATGCTCACCGACCTGCTCGCGATGGCTCTGCGGATGGAGGGCTGGGAGGTGCGCACGGCGTCGTCCGGCCTCGAAGCTCTGCAGGTCGCGCGCGAGTTCGAACCCGACGCTCTCGTGCTCGACATCATGATGCCCGACCTCGACGGCATGGCCGTGCTGCGGCGCCTCCGTGAGTCGGGCAGCCTCGTGCCCGTGCTGTTCCTGACCGCGAAGGATGCCGTGGGCGACCGCGTCGCCGGCCTCACCGCCGGCGGCGACGACTATGTCACCAAGCCGTTCAGCCTCGAAGAGGTCATCGCACGTCTGCGCGCGATCATCCGTCGCACGGGACATGCGACCGCCGACGACGGTCAGTCGATCCTCCGCGTCGCCGACCTCACCCTCAATGAGGACAGCCACGAGGTCATGCGCGATGGCACCGAGATCGAGCTGACCGCGACCGAGTTCGAGCTGCTCCGCTACCTCATGCGCAACGAACGCAGAGTGCTGTCGAAGGCGCAGATCCTCGATCGCGTGTGGAGCTACGACTTCGGCGGCAAGTCCTCGGTCGTGGAGCTGTACATCTCGTACCTCCGCAAGAAGATCGACGCCGGACGCACCCCGCTGCTGCACACCGTGCGCGGTGTCGGCTACATGATCAAGGCGCCTCAGTGAGCAGCACGGGGATGGCCAGACGGCCGATGAGTCTGCAGACACGGCTGATGACAGCCGTGATCGGCTTCGTCTCGCTCATCCTCGTGATCGTCGCCGTGATCACCAGTGCGCTGCTCGGCAGCACGCTCGAACGGCAGCTCGAGGATCGCCTGCACAGCTACTCGAATCAGGTGACGCAGTGGGTCAGCCGGGTACCGGCCCAGTTCGCGAACATGGACAACATCCTCGAGATCAACGATGCGCGGGTTCCGGGACTCCTGCTGGCGGTGTCCAGCACGGAGGGCGGCACCAGCGGCGTGCTCTTCCCCGACACCAAAGACGAGTGGGGCGGCGTCCCGCAGAAGTTGACCAGCGCGGACCTCGAACGGATCGACGCGGCACTTGCCGGCCAGCCCAGCGCCACCGTCGCCCTGGACGACTTCGGTTCCTACATGGTCGTCGCGAAGCAGGCGCCCAACGGTGTGAATGTCGTCACCGGTCTCCCCCGGACCGAGATCCAGAATCAACTGGCCACACTGCTCACCGTGATCGCCCTCGCGACGATCGGCGGTCTGATCCTCCTCGCGCTCACGACGGCGATCACGATTCGCGTCGGGCTGAGACCGCTGCGTGCGGTCGCCGCGACGGCGACGCGGGTGGCGAACCAGCCCCTCGACCGCGGAGAGGTGCAGATCACCGAGCGGGTGCCTGCCGCGGAGGCCGATCCGCGGACCGAGACGGGTCTCGTCGGCTCCTCCCTCAACAAGCTGCTCGACCATGTCAACGCCTCTCTCGCCTCCCGTCAGAAGAATGAAGAGCGGATGCGTCGGTTCGTCGCCGACGCGAGCCACGAGCTGCGCACACCTCTGTCGTCGATCCGCGGCTACTCCGAGCTCTCTCTGCGTGCGCTGAAGCAGCAGGGCGGAGAGGCGGCCGTCGAGAGCACCACGACGTCGCTCGAGCGCATCCAGGCCCAGTCCCTGCGCATGACGCGCCTGGTGGAGGATCTGCTGCTGCTCGCCCGTCTCGACGAGGGGCGAGAACTCGTCTACGGCACCGTCGATCTGACACAGCTCGCGCTGGAGGGGCTCTCCGATGCGCGCCCGACCGCAGCCGACCACCACTGGAACATCGAGGCGCCGGACGAGCCCATCGTCATCGTCGGCGATGCGGGCCGCATGCACCAGGTCGTCGCGAACCTGCTCGCGAATGCGCGGACGCACACGCCTGCCGGTACGTCGATCACCCTCAGCGTGGCCCGCGAAGGCGACGAGGCCGTGCTGCGCGTGCACGACAACGGCCCGGGCATCGACCCCGGGGTGCGGGACGAGCTCTTCGCACGCTTCGCCCGCGGTGACAGCTCCCGCGCCCGCCAGACCGGCGGCACCGGGCTCGGACTGGCCATCGCGAAGGCGATCGTCGAAGGACACGGCGGTCACCTCACGGTCGACAGCGAGCCCGGAGACACGACCTTCAGCGTGCGGCTCCCGATCAACCCGGCGGCCGCCTCGGACTGACCGCGTCTTCGTCTCCCCTCGGTCCCGCAGAGCCGTCTGCGGGACCGAGGCACTTCTGCAAGGCGAACCGACGACTTCGGTCCTGCAACCGTGCTCTCATCCTGCAGACGGTGAGGCAGACGACCGCACGGACCCACGACTTCTCTTCTGCACAGGTCGGGTTATCAGCCGATACCTTCCACGACCCTCGAGTCCGATCCGTCCCCGCCTCAGAACGGGCAGGATCGATCAGATGCCGACCGCCGCACACGTCCTCTCTCACCTGGGTGATCTGGCCAGGGGTACGACTCTTCGCCAGTTCGGGCTGAGCAGACGGATGCTCTCATCAGCCGTTCGCGACGGCACGATCACTCGCGTCCGCAACGGCGTGTTCGCGACGCCATCCGCTCCCGCCGACGTTCTCACCGCTGCCGCGCACGGAGGCGCGCTGACCTGCTCTCGTGCACTGCGGATGCACGGCATCTGGACGCTCGAGGACGATACGAATCCGCATGTCTGGCTCGGCACGCACGGCCGAAACCACCACATCACATGCACGTGCACCGGCCACTACTTCGACGGACGGACGGTTCTCGGCCTCGCTCCCCTCGAGGACGCCCTTGTGCACGTCTATCTCTGCAAGGGCGATGAGTCGTTCTTCGTCTCGATCGAGTCGGCCCTGCAGCTGCGCAAGATCGGAGCGGCAGGGCGCGCCCGCATCCGATCCCGCCTCCCGGCGAAGGCTCGGTGGCTGGTCGATCTGGCTCGGACGGATGCCGACAGCGGCCTCGAGTCGCTGCTTCGTCTTCGGCTTCACCTGCTCGGGATCCATCTCGAATGTCAGGTCGACATTCCTTCGGTCGGGCGCGTGGACTTCGTGCTCCATGAGCTGCTCATCCTCGAAGCCGACGGGGCGGAGAATCACGACAGCGCATCGCACCGCCATCGAGATCTGCTGCGCGATGCGGAGGCATCCAGGCAGGGATATGAGACGGTGCGCTTCGACTACGCGATGATCGTCCACGACTGGCCGGTCGTGGAAGCCGCCATCCTTGCGGCCGTCGATCGCCTTCGCGCACGCATCTGACCTACCGGTTGCAGGACCGAGGCACGAATGCGGGACGGCATCAGGAGAACCACCCCGCAGAACGTGCTGGCGTCCTGCACGCGGCACCGGGGAGACCCACTTCGGCGATCTACAGAGCGCTCCGTCGACGCACGGCCTGTACCACTCGCAGGACCGAGGCACGAATGCAGGACGGAATCAGGAGAACCGGCCCGCAGAACGTGCTGGCGTCCTGCACGTGGCGCCGGGCGACACCGAACAGACCGGACTCAGTACCCGGCGAAGGCGTCTGTCGTGAGCGACCGCGCCTTCTGCAGGGCGGGAGCGAGGTCGGCGATCAGCCGCGGCGGGCCGGAGATGTAGGAATGCCTCTCGCCGATGTCCGGGACGTAGTGCTCGAGAGCCGCCGCGTCGAGGCGCGCACCCTGGGCCCAGGTCCAGCGCGAGGGCAGGTCGACAGGCTCGTCCCGGGTGAACACGATCACGCGCGCACCGGTCGCGGCCAGCTCATCGCGGAACGCGAGCTCCGAGCTGTCGGATGCCACGTAGACGAGAACCACGTCACGCTGCTGCTCGGTCAGCATCAGCTGTCGCAGTTGCGACACGAACGGCGTGACGCCGATGCCCGCGGCCACCATCAGCACCGGGGTCTCGGCGCGTGGAAGCAGGAAGTCGCCCCATGTGCCGGTCACCGCGAGCGCAGCACCCGGCTCGGCGGCCGCCAGCGCGCGCTTGTAGCTCGAGGGATGCTTCTGATCGCCGTCCTTGTAGGCGATGCGCAGCGTCGGGAGGTCGGCAGGCGCCGAGACGATGCTGAACTCGCGACGGGTTCCGCGCGCATCCGGGCGGGAGTGCGGCACGTCCAGCTCGAGGTACTGCCCCGGCAGGAACTTCAGCGTGCCCTTCGCGTGGAACGTCAGCTCCTGAGCCGTCGGCGTGATGAACTGCCGCTTCTCGAGCACGAGACGCACGGATCCGCGCAGCGCGAAGGCGAAGGCCAGGAGGTTTCCGATGAGCAGAGCACGCTCCTGCCCGAGCGTGAAGAGGCCGCCGACCGCGATCGGCCAGCCGGCGAGCACGCCGACGAGAACTGCCACCGAGAACTGCTGCCACCGGCGCGGCGGCAGAGTCAACGGCTCCGACAGCATGAACGCACCGAGGAACAGGAACGGAGACTGCAGGATCGCGAACGAGAGGGCGGAGCCGGCGTCGAAGTCGATCGCGAACTCCTGCGCCTGCACGGCCTGACGAAGGACCGAGACGGCGATGGCGACGACGAGGAACACGACGACGATCCGCACCTTCTCGGTGCGCCACAGCACGGCGAGCCCGAGGATCAGGACGGGGATGAAGAGTGACGGGGTGCCCACCCACCAGGACGACGAGGTCCCGAGCCATTCGAACGCTCCGAACGACCCGAGGATCGACACGACGGCAGCGCCGAACGCCGCCGGGTTGAGGATGTGCCGACCTCGCCACGCGATCAGGTACTTGGAGAGGCTCGCGACGGCTCCGGCGATGGCGAGGCCGAGCAGGGCATTCGGCTCGATGCCGGGGCGGAGCACGAAGAGCAGGATCAGCGCGGTGACCAGCGACGACTCGATACGCCATGGAAGGCGCAGGATTCGCTGGGCCGCTGCGTCCACCAGCGAGATGACCATGGCCAGGACGACGAAGGATGCGAGGATCTCGACCGGCGTGGGTGCGACGATCACGCCGAGAGCTGAGAGCACCACAGCGATGAGCGCCAGCGTCAGCAGCGCGAACAGCACCAGGCGATACATCGAGATGCCGCCGAGCAACGCAAGGACCCGCTGCCGCAGTGCGGTGATGGAGGTGATCACAGGTCTACTCTTCCCTACTTCGTTGATTCAACGGCGGGTGGTGAACAGCTGAGCGGGGCAGCCGTTCGAGCGTTCCGCCCGCCCGTCGGTCGTCATCCGCACCCACTCCACGCCCCACGATGCGGCGATCTCTGGCCCGCCCTCGAAGAACAGCGCTGTCGCGACCGCGTCCGCTCGCATCGCGTCGGGGGCGATCGCCCACGTGGCCGCCCATGTCCGCACGGGCACGCCGGTGCGAGCGTCGAGGACGTGATGCAGTCCGTCGCCCCACGCACGGCGATTGACCGCCGAGGCGCACAGCGCGGCATCCTGCAGTTCGATCACTCCGATCGCCTTCGTCGGATCGTATGGATGCTCAAGGCCCACCCGAACCGCATCGCCGCGAACCCTCATATCACCGCCGGCATCGACCACGACACTCCCGGGAACGTCGGAGAGCACCGCGGCGACGAGGTCGACGAGGCGTCCCTTGCCGAGGGCCCCGACATCGAGCAGGGCGGGAACGGATGCCGTGGCCTCCCCCGGCGTCCAGTCCAGCAGGGACGTCCAGTCGCCGGGCGCAGCGACGGGATCGTGCGCGACGAGCGAGTACGACGAGTCGTAGCCCAGGGCCGACAGGCTGTCGGCGACGAGCGGGTTGACCGCCCCGTGGGTCGCGCGGGACAGCTCGCGGAAGGCATCGAGCATCGTTCCCGCATCAGGCGAGGAGATCGAGCCGCCGTCACGGCCGACCCGCGTGACCGAGGAGTCGTCACGGAACCGCGACCACTCTCGGTCGAACCGCTCGATCTCGGCCCCGACTCGCTCACGGTCATGCTCGTCGAGCTCGTGCGACGTCTCGATCTCCCAGGCCGTGCCGATCGCGTCGAAACGCCAGATCGCCATACGTGGTCAGGCGCCTCAGGCGGCCGCCTGCTCCTTGATCGACTCGACGGCCTCGTTGAACCCGCCGCTGGTGAGCGACGATCCGGCCACTCGACTGACCTCGATCTCGTCGAGCGACTTGCCCACGACCTCATCCGAGATCCCGTCGATGAACTGCCCCTGGTACTGCTCGCTCTCGCGTGCCTGCGGGTCACCGGTCACCTCGACCTCGGTGACCAGGCCGTCGGCGACGGTGAGGGTCACGCTGATCTTCTCGACCGTCTCGGGGGTCTGGTACGAACCGTCGGCCGTGTACGTGCCGTCGGTGTAGTCGCCGCTCGTCGATGCGCCCGAATCCGTCGACTCGGTGCTCGTGTCGGTTCCGGCGTCGGTGGACTGGTCTTCGGCATCCGCGGTGCCGGAGCAACCGGCGAGCACGAGGAGCCCGGCGACGCCGACCAGGGCGGCGCTCTTGCGAACAGAAGTCGGTACAGTCGTGCGGATCATGATGGTCCTCCCGGCCTTGATCGATGTGTTGATTCGACCGTAGGGAGCCCGTCTATGTGCAGGCTGTGCCCGATATATGAGTCGCTTACGCGTCTCCGCCGAACATGCTCGTGACGGATCCGTCTTCGAAGACCTCGTGGATCGCACGCGCGAGCATCGGGGCGATCGGGAGGACCGTCAGCTTGTCCCAGCGACGCGACTCGGTGAGCGGGATCGTGTCGGTGATCACGACCTCGTCGATCGAGGCGTCCTGCAGACGCTCCGAGGCCGGATCGCTGAAGATCGCGTGCGTCGCGGCAACGATCACGCGATGCGCGCCGTTGGCCTTGAGCGCCTGCGCGGCCTTCACGATGGTTCCACCGGTGTCGATCATGTCGTCGACGAGCAGACAGGTGCGACCCTCGACCGCTCCGACGATCTCGTGCACCGATACCTGGTTCGCGACCTTCGGGTCGCGTCGCTTGTGGATGATCGCCAGCGGGGCGCCGAGGCTGTCGGACCATGTGTCGGCCACGCGGACACGACCCATGTCGGGCGAGACGACCGTGAGGATCTCTCGGTCGGCGGGGCTCAGCGTGCGCTGGAAGTACTCGAGCAGCACGGGCTTGGCGAACAGGTGGTCGACGGGACCGTCGAAGAAGCCCTGGATCTGTGCGGCGTGCAGGTCGACGCTCATCACGCGGTCTGCGCCGGCGGTCTTCAGCAGGTCGGCGACGAGGCGGGCGCTGATCGGCTCACGGCCGCGGCCCTTCTTGTCCTGACGCGAATACGGATAGTACGGGGCGACGACGGTGATGCGCTTGGCGGACGCGCGCTTCGCGGCGTCGATCATGATGAGGGTCTCCATGAGCCACTCGTTGACCGGCTCACCGAAGGTCTGGATCAGGAAGAGGTCGCAGCCTCGGATCGACACCTCGAACCGGGCGTAGATCTCACCGGATGCGAAGGTGCGGTGCTCTGTCGGCACGACCTCTGTTCCGAGCGACGCGGCCACCGCCGCGGTGAGCTCGGGGTGCGATCGACCACCTGCGACCACGAGTCGCTTCTTGGTCTTGGCAACGAGACCCGGAGCGATGCCGTTGTCCCTGTCCAGATCGACCGTCTTCTTCTTGCGCGCCATCGTTCTGCCTACTCCGCCACTCGGGTTCGGGCTGCGGCGTCTGCCGCGCCCGTGCCTGCCCTGTTCTTCTCGACCCAACCCTCGATGTTGCGCTGAGGGGCGACGCTCATGGCAAGGGAGCCGGCGGGGACGTCCTTGCGGACGACAGCGCCAGCACCTGTCTTGGCGCCGGCTCCCAGCCTAACGGGCGCGACGAGGGTCGTGTGCGAGCCGGTGTGCACCTCGTCCTCGACCACCGTGCGGTGCTTGTTCACGTCGTCGTAGTTCGCGGTGATCGTGCTCGCACCGAGGTTGACGCCTCGCCCGATGGTCGCGTCTCCGACGTACGACAGGTGCGGCACCTTGCTGCCTTCGCCGATCTCGGCGTTCTTGGTCTCGACGTAGGCGCCGATCTTGCCTCTGGCCCCCAGGACGGTGCCCGGCCGCAGGAACGAGAACGGTCCGACCGTGGCCTCGGCACCGATCACCGCGAGCGTCGCATCGGTGCGGCGGACGATCGCGTCCTCTCCCACCTCGCAGTCGACGAGGGTGGTGTCCGGTCCGATGATGGCGCCCTCGGCGATCGTCGTCGCCCGCAGGATGTGCGTGTTCGGGAGGATCGTGACGTCGGGCGCGAGGGTGGCGTCGTCGTCGATCCACGTCGTCGCAGGATCGATCACGGTGACGCCCTCGAGCTGCCAGCGCCGCACGATGCGGCGGTTGAGCAGACGACCGACCTCCGCGAGCTGAGCGCGGTCGTTGACGCCGTAGGTGACGGTGACGTCGGAGACGACGGATGCCGCCACACGGCTGCCGTCGCGGCGGAGGAGCCCCGGCACGTCGGTCAGATACATCTCGCCCTGCGCGTTGTCGACGCCCACCGACGGCAGGTACTTGCGGAGCGTCGAGACGCGGAACACGTACATGCCTGCGTTGATCTCGCTGACGGCAGCTTCTTCGGTCGTCGCATCCTTCTGCTCGACGACGCGATCGACGCCGCCGTCGGCGTCGCGGATGACGCGGCCGTAGCCGGTCGGGTCCTCGACCACGGCGGTCATGAGGGTCGCCTCCGCCTGCGCGGCGCGGTGCGCGTCGAGGAACGAGCCCAGCGTGTCCGCATCCGCGAGAGGGCAGTCGCCCGAGAGCACGAGCACGTCGCCGTCGAAGTCGGCAGGGAGCGCGTCGACAGCCACCTGCACTGCGCGTCCGGTGCCGGGGACGTCGTCCTGATCGATGAAGACCGCGGTCGGATAGTCCTTCTCGAGTGCGGCGACGACCTGGTCGCGTTCATGCCGCACGACGACCTCGATATGATCGGCGCCGAGTCGCGTCGCGGTGGTCAGCACGTGGCCGACGAGCGGACGCCCGCCGATCGGATGCAGCACCTTCGGAAGACGCGAGCGCATGCGGGTGCCCTGGCCTGCGGCGAGGACGATGATCGCGAGATTGTTCCCAGTCATGCTCCGCCGCCAGGACTCGAACCTAGACCTAACAGCTCCAAAGGCTGTCGTGCTGCCATTACACCACGGCGGACCGCGGCCCCCGAGGGCGCCGCGGATCAAGTCTGCCACGTCCACCTGCGTACTACCGGCGATAATGGACGGATGACTGAGGCGGATGAGGTTGATCGGATCGTCGGCGCCTGGAACACCCAGCGCCCCGACCTCGACTTCTCGCCTCTCGAGGTGCTGTCGCGGATGGATCGCCTGACCAGGCTGCTCGACCGGGCTCGCAGAGATGTGTTCCGACGCAGCGACCTGGAGGCTTGGGAATGGGACGTGCTGTCGGCTCTCCGCCGCGCGGGCGCGCCCTTCCAGCTCTCCCCCAAGCAGCTGCTGCAGCAGACGCTGGTGTCGAGCGGCACCATGACCAATCGCATCGACCGTCTGGTCGGCCGACGTTTCGTGCGACGGGAGGGCGACCCGGCCGACGGCCGCAGCGTGCTCGTGACGCTCACGGACGACGGACGCATCCGGGTGGATGCCGCGATCACGCGCCTCGTCGACGTCGAGGACGACCTGCTGCAGGCGCTGTCCCGCGGTGACCGCGATCGGCTCGCTGCGTTGCTGCGCAAGCTGAGCCTGAGCTTCGACGCGTGAGGGGCTGACGGATGGGCATGCTCTCCCCTCTTCCGGTGCGCGACGGCGTCGGCGCGACGCGTCTGCACGTGCCGATGAGCGGCGAATGGCCGACCGTCGGCGCGTACATGATCGAGCGCTTCTTCCACCTCGATCCCGAGGGGCTACTCAGCCGCTTCGATCGCGGTGAGATCGTCGCCCGCGACGGCACCCCTCTCGCACGGGACACGCCCTTGGGGGTCGAGGAGTTCATCTGGTACTACCGCGACCCGCCCGTCGAGACCCGTCTCCCCGTGGAGATCGAGGTCCTCCATCAGGACGACGATCTGGTGGTCATCGACAAGCCGCATTTCCTGCCCACCATCCCCGGCGGGAAGTTCCTGCAGAACTCGGCGCTGATCCGACTGCGCAACCTTCTCGACAACGACGAGCTCGCCCCCATCCACCGCTTGGACAGGGCCACGGCAGGAGTGCTGATGTTCTCGGCGCGACCGGCCACGAGAGGGCCGTATCAGCTGCTCTTCGAGACGCGGCAGGTGCAGAAGGTGTACGAGGCCGTGTCGGCTCGTCCGGCCGACTGGGATGCCTCACGATTCCCGCTCGTCTACCGCAACCACATCGTGAAGCTCCGCAATGAGCTGAAGGTCCAGGTCGACGACGAGCGGGAGCCGAACGCCGAGACGCAGATCGATGTGATCGATGCCGACGAGCGCGTCGTGCACACGCTCCTGCACCCGCACAGCGGCAAGATGCATCAGCTCCGCGTGCATCTCTCCGCGCTGGGGCTCGGCATCCTGAACGATCCGTTCTACCCCGAGTTGCGTGGCGAGAAGCCCGACGACTTCGAGAAGCCGATGCAGCTGCTCGCGCGCGAGCTGCACTTCGTCGATCCGCTGAGCGGCGCGCCGCGGGTCTTCACCACGACGCGCACGCTGCAGGAGGCTCCCGTCAGCGCCGCATGATCCTGCGCGCGAGCCACGTGCCGAGCATCTGCACGAGGTGGACGAAGACGACGATGAGGACGATCGCCGTCCACATGACGACCGGCTCGAACTGCCGGAAGCCGTAGATCTGGGCGAACGCGCCGAGGCCGCCGCCGCCGATGAGGCCTGCCATCGCGGTCATGTCGATCAGTGCCACCACGATGAACGTGTAGCCGAGGATCAGCGGTCCGAGCGACTCGGGGATCGCGACCGTGAACAGGATGCGCGCGGGACCTGCGCCCATGGCGCGCGCGGCTTCGATCACGCCGGGCGACACCGACACGAGGTGCTGCTCGACGATGCGGCCGATGGCGAACGCCGCGGCCAGACCGATCATGAACGCGCCGGCCGTGGTGCCGATGCCGGTGCCGACCACCGCGCGGGCGAACGGCTGCGCCACGGCGACGAAGAGCACGAACGGGATCGGGCGGAAGAAGTTCACCCCGAGGTTCGCGATGACCGACACGGCCCGGTTCTCGGCGAGCCCGCCCGGACGGGTGACATACAGGATGACGCCGATCGCGAGACCGAGGATGCCGCCCAGCACGAGTGCGAACGACGTCATGTACAGGGTCTCGAGGGCGGCCTTCCAGAGGTCGGGCCACAGTTCGTTCAGACGATCCATCAGCGTGCCTCCTCTTCTGCGATCTCGGTGACTTCGACGCGCTGGCCGATCTGCTCGAGCGTGCGGTCGATCACGGCGCTCTCACCCCGGATCGCGAGCGTGAGGTGGCCGAAGGCGCGCCCCCGGATGTCGTTGATCCCGCCGTACACGAGCTCGAAGTCGAGTCCGGCGCCGGCGAGGTCGAGGAAGACCTGAGCCTGCGACGAGTCGCCGTCGCGGAACGAGAACGTGACGAGGCGGCCCCGGTGGCGCTCCCGCAGCACGCCGAGCTCGGACGGCGACGGGATGCCCTTCACGACCGTTCCGACGAAGCGCTGCGAGGCCGGATTCTGCGGGGCGGAGAACACGTCGAAGACATCGCCCTGCTCGATCACCCGTCCGTTCTCCATGACCGCGACCTTGGTGGCGATCGTCTGGATGACGTCCATCTCGTGGGTGATGACGACGATCGTGACGCCCTGCTCCTGGTTGACCCGCTTGAGCAGGTCGAGCACCTCGTGCGTGGTCTGCGGGTCGAGTGCGCTGGTGGCCTCGTCGGCGAGGAGGATGGCCGGGCCGGTGGCGAGGGCGCGGGCGATGCCGACGCGCTGCTTCTGGCCACCGGAGAGCTGTTCGGGGTACGCCTTCGCCTTGTCGGCCAGGCCTACGAAGCTCAGCAGCTCGGCGACCCGCTTCTCGATGTCCGGCTTCGACCATCCGGCCAGCTTGAGCGGGTAGGCGATGTTCGCCTTGACGCTGCGCGAGGAGAACAGGTTGAACTGCTGGAAGATCATCCCGATGCCGCCGCGGACCTTGCGCAGCTCGCTCTCCTTGAGAGCTGTGATGTCGACGTCGTCGACGGTGATGGTCCCGCTCGTCGCCGGCTCGAGCGCGTTGATCAGTCGTACGAGCGTGGACTTGCCGGCGCCCGAGTATCCGATGATCCCGAAGACGTCGCCCTTCTCGATCGACAGGGTCACGTCGTCCACGGCTACGACCTCGGACTCGTCACGCGTGCGGGAGGGGTAGGTCTTCGAGACATTCGTCAGGGTGACGATCGGCATGCGGTGCTCCGGTCTGTCTGCTTCGGGAACGAAGAATCGGGTGACGCACGAAGCGCCACCCGATTCTCCCTCATCGGACGGGGGTGTCACCCACCCCGGTCGTCCTACTTGTTGGCCTCGGTGTCCTTCTGGACCTTCTCGAGCGAGGCGACGAGATCCTCGACCGGGGTCTGCAGCGGCACGGCGGTGTCACCCGACGACTCGAGCAGGCCGGCCTGGACGTCCTCATTGGTCTGGAAGATCTCGACGAGCTTGAGGTACGTCTCGTTGTCGGCGTCCTCGGCGCGGGCCGCGAAGATGTTCACGTACGGAAGCGCGTTCGGGTCTTCAGGGTCGTCCTGAGCGATCGCGTCCTCGAAGGTCAGACCCGCATCCTCGACGAAGTCGTTGTTGATGATCGCCGCCGCGACGTCGGGCAGCGACGTCGGGATCAGCGCGGCCTCGAGCGCGGTGACCTCGACCTTGGACTTGCCCGTGTCGATGTCGGAGAGGTCGGAGAAGATCGTGCCGCCGCTCTTGAGCTCGATGAGTCCGGCCGACTGCAGCACGAGCAGCGCGCGAGCCTGGTTCGATGCGTCGTCGGGAACCGCGACGGTCTCCCCCTCGGGGATGTCGTCGACGTCGTCGTACTTCTGCGAGTACAGGCCCAGCGGGTAGATCGCCGTCGAGCCGACCGGCGTCAGGTCGGAACCTGATGCCGTGTTGTACTCGGCGAGGTACACGATGTGCTGGAACTGGTTGAGGTCGATCTCACCCTCGGTCAGAGCGGGGTTCGGCTGCTCGTACGAGCCGAAGTCGACGAGCTCGACCGTGATGCCCTCGTCAGCGGCTGCCTCGACGAAAGGAGCCCACTGTGCGTCTCCCTTGCCGACGACACCGATCTTGACGGTCTCGTCCTCGGAGCCGCCGGAACCGGCGTCGGACGATGCGGTCGCGCAGCCTGCGAGCGCGACGAAGAGCGGGACCGCGGCGAGCGCGGCGATGACGGATGTGGTCCGACGGGATGCTGTGATGGACATGAGTGTTCGGGTTCCTCTCTTGGGGGACTCGAATACGTTAGGCAGGGCGACGCGCTGCGCGACAATCGAGTGTCACAGAGCGTCACAGCTCTCAGTCGTAGTCCTCGATGCCCTGCAGCCGGACCTGTTCGAGGTCGAGTCGTGCCGAGATCCGACGGACCACGAGGTCGTCGACCGTCCCGTCTCTGCGCAGCCCGAGCAGCACCTCGCGTTTGCGGTCGATGAGCGCGAGCTTGAGGCGCGTGTGCTCCTCGTGACGCAGCAGCGGCGACCGCTGCATGACGTCGACGTCGGCCGAGGTGGCGATCATCTGCAGAGTCCTGACCTCGCCGTCCGCGAGCTCACCGTCGTCGCCGACACGAGTCGCGTCCGGCAGTCGCAGCGCGACCGACGCCTCCGCGGCACCGGCATCCGCTCCCCCGCTCATCTGCTGGCCGCCGCCCAGCGGATCGGGCTCGTCGAGCATGACGTCGAGCGCCTGGGCCTCGGCATCGACGATCGCCTGCTCGCGCGCCAGCGCACGCGCGTTCGAGAACTCGAGCATCTGGTAGCCCTCGGCACGCACCTTGTCTCGGATCTCCTGACCGACGCCGTGCTCGACGGCGAGGTCGTCGAGGGCGGCCAGTGCCGCGCCCGAGATCGTCCGCTCGGCGAGCTCGTACTCCTCGGCCTCCATGTGATCGACCGGGAAACGCGCCCAGCGAACGATCGCCGGCAGCAGCGGCCCCTGTACGAGCAGACTGAGCAGGATCACTCCCGCCGTGACGAAGACGATCTCGTCGCGTCCGGCGATCTCGCCCTCGGTCGCGCTGGCGGCCGGAACCGACAGCGCGATCGCGAGCGACACGGCACCCCGCATGCCTGCGACCGTCGACACCGCCATCGATCGCGCCTTGGCACCACGGGACGGAAGCGCCGGATTGCGTCGCTGGAAGGGCGCGTTCAGCAGCTGGAAGAGATACCTGACGACGAGCAGCGTCCCCCACACCGCGAGGGTGATGAGCACGAGCCGGCCGATCGCCGCCGCGGAGATCTCATGTGCGACGAACTGCACCTCGAGGCCGATCAGCACGAACAGCGCTCCGTTGAGCAGGAAGACGCCGAACGGCCATGCGGCGTCGGCCTGCCGCCGCGACGAGGCTGTCGTCACCCGGGGCGAGACATAGGCGACGATGAGACCGGCGACGACGACGGCCAGCACGCCGGAGGCGTGCACGATCTCCGCGAGGAGGAACGCGCTGAACGGGATGAGCAGCAGCGCGACGTTGATGACGATCGTCGAAGAGGTGCGACGCAGCAGCAGGTACCCGAGGCCTGCGATCACGACACCGGCCGCTACTCCTCCGACATAGGAGGTGAGCACTGACATCGTCACCGACAGCGGCGTGATGTTGCCGCCGAGAGCCAGCGAGACGGCGATCGCGTAGAGCACGAGCGCGGTTCCGTCGTTCGTGAGGCTCTCGGCCTTGAGCTTCATGAACATGCGCCGGGGCAGCAGCCTGCCGAGGGCTGCCACGGCCGTCGCATCCGGCGGGGCCACTGCGGCGCCGAGGATCAGCGCGGTCTCCCACGGCATCCCGAACAGCAGACCGATGCCCGCGACGGCGAATGCGGATGCCACGACGAGCACCGTGCTCATCGGGAGGATGTAGCGGAAGTCACGGCGGATCGATCGCAGCGAGGTCGTGAGGCTCTCCCAGAACAGCATCACCGGGAGGAACAGCAGCAGGACCGTCTCAGGGGGCAGCTGGATCTCGCGGAGCTGCGGGACGAAGCCGAGCAGGAGTCCGAAGATCACGAGGACGAGCGGCAGCGCGAGTCGAACGCGCGGCGCGATCAACGTGCCCACGAGGATCGTGAGTCCGATCAGGACGGTGACCTCGAGTCCTTCCATCTGAACCTCCCGGGTACCGCAGGATCAAGCTGTGCGATCCCGGCTGGCATCGAACCCCGCCCAGAGCACAGCGCATTCGACTGCCACCGTATTCCCGCGAGGGCGGAAGGGCCAGACCTCTCGTCAGTCGAGCTCTTCGGTCAGCTCGAACCAGCGGAGTTCGAGTTCCTCGATCTCGGCCTGCTGGTCGCTGATCGCCTTCATCTTGTCGCCGAGGCCGGCGAAGTCCGACTGGTCGTGATCCGCCAGAGCGGTCTTCGCCTTGTCGACCTGCTGCGTGAGCTTCTGGATGCGGCGCTCGAGCGACGAGACCTCTTTCTGGGCGGCGCGCAGTGCGGCGCCGTCGAGGCTGGGGGCCTTCTTCTCAGTGTTGACGGCCGTCTGCGACCTGCCCGGTGCCGAGGTCTGCAACTGGCGCAGGCGCAGGTACTCGTCGACGCCGCCGGGCAGGTGCCGCAGGTGGCCGTCGAGGATCGCGAACTGCTGATCGGTGACGCGCTCGAGGAAGTACCGGTCGTGGCTGACCACCAGCAGGGTCCCCGACCACGAATCGAGCAGATCCTCGATGGCCGCGAGCATGTCGGTGTCCAGGTCGTTGGTGGGCTCGTCGAGGATCAGCACGTTGGGCTGGTCGAGGAGCACGAGAAGCAGCTGCAGGCGGCGCTGCTGACCTCCGGAGAGATCCTTCACGGGGGTGGAGAGCTGCGCCGAATCGAAGCCGAGCCGCTCGAGGAGCTGGCCCGGCGTGAGCTCCTGCGCCTTCGAGCCGGATCCCATCGTGTACGAGGTGCGCAGTCGCGAGATCACGACACGCACCGGCTCGCGTCGGACGTCCTCGAGTTCGTCGAGGCGCTGCGTGAGCGTCTTCACCTTCACGGTCGTGCCGCGCTTCACACGGCCGACGGTGGGCTCGACGGTGCCCGAGATCAGCCCGAGCAGCGTCGATTTGCCGGCGCCGTTCACACCGAGGATGCCGGTGCGCTCCCCCGGCGCGATGCGCCACTCGACGTCGCGGAGGACTTCGCGGGTGCCGCCGTCGGCGGTCGGATAGGTCACTCCGACGTCGAGCAGGTCGACGACGTCCTTGCCGAGACGAGAGACGGCGAGCGACTGCAGGGAGACCTTGTCGCGGATCTCCGGCACGTCGGCGATGAGCTCGTTGGCCGCATCGATGCGGAACTTCGGCTTCGCGGTTCGCGCGGGTGCGCCTCGACGGAGCCACGCGAGCTCCTTCTTGGCGAGGTTCTGACGCTTGGCCTCTGTCGCCGCCGCCATGCGGTCGCGCTCGACCCGCTGCAGGATGTACGCCGCATAGCCGCCCTCGAAGGGCTCGACGATGCGGTCGTGCACCTCCCAGGTCTCGGTGCAGATCTCGTCGAGGAACCACCGGTCGTGAGTCACGACCATGAGCGCTCCGGAGTTCGGGCTCCACCGCTTCTTGAGGTGTCCGGCGAGCCAGGTGATGGCCTCGACGTCGAGGTGGTTGGTGGGCTCGTCGAGGGCGATGACGTCCCAGTCCCCCGTCAGCAGCTTGGCGAGTGACACGCGTCGGCGCTGGCCTCCGCTGAGGGAGCCGATCTCGGCATCCCAGGGCAGGTCCTTCAGCAGTCCCTCGATCACGTCGCGGATGCGCGGGTCGCCGGCCCACTCGTACTCCGGGGTGTCACCGACGACCGCCGCGCTGATGGTCAGGTCGTCGCTGAGGGTGTCGGCCTGGTCGAGGACGCCGATGGTCGTGCCGCCGCGCACCGTGACGCGGCCCGAGTTCGGCTCCTTGATGCCGGCGAGCATTCCGAGGAGGCTCGACTTGCCGTCGCCGTTGCGGCCGACGATGCCGATGCGGTCACCTTCTTCGATGCCGAGGGTCACGGAGTCGAAGACGACCCTCGTCGGATATTCGAGATGAAGGGCCTCTGCCCCGAGAAGATGTGCCATGTCACTCCCCAGGGTAGTCGCGCGGTCTGGGTGGCCCGGTCAGCCTCCTGTCACGGCTGCCTCGTCATCCGGCACCCTGCGCACGAGCGCGCCGGCCGAACAGCTCCGGGAGCGACGCCGTGAACTCCTCGAAGTGGCTGTACCAGACAGTGTGCGCGGCTCCGGGGATGCTGCGCACGTCGATGCCGTTCGCCTCGAACCGGGCGACGTCGGCGGCGGTCACCCAGTCGCTCGGGTCGGCGCGGACGATGATCGACCCCGGGTCGGGAAGCCACATGTGATCGCGGCCGCAGGAGACGGATGCCATCGTCGTCGGGTCGAAGCGGCGGGCGGCGAGTGCCTCGATCTCGGCATCCCTCTCCGAGTAGAACGAACGCGAGGCACGGAGGTTCTCCGGCGACTGTCGCGCTTCGCGATCGCGGGCGTACCGCTCGATGAGATCGTCACGGTCGCTGCCGCCGGGGAGGACGAGTGCGGCATCGACATAGATGCCCGGTTCAGGTCGGAGAAGCGGGGCCGCCTGTGCGAGCACGCTCGCACCGAAGGAGTGTCCGACGGCCGCGAGCGGCCGCCCCGGGGCGAGACTTCGGACGGTCTCGACCACCGACGATGCGGCCCGCTCGATCGTCAGACGTGGATCTCGCGGGGACAGACCGTGACCGGGGAGATCGATCGCCAGCACACGGAAGCCCTGTGCAGCGAGCACCGGCATCACACGCCACCAGCTGTCGGCCGAGCCCATCATCCCGTGGAGCAGAACCACCGTACGGGGGCCGTCGCCGACGTCGACGGCGTGAAGGAGCATGACGTCAGTGTCGCATGAGTCATCACTCTTCCGGGATCATGTCGGTTCGGGAATGTCTCGAAGCTTCGTTCGAATGTCGGTGGTCCGTGATCCACTCGGAGACATGACAGCACTGCTCGACGCGACGGACACGCAGATCGCGAATCTCGCCGATCTCGTCACCGCGTTGCAAGTCGCAGAGGCGACATTGAGCAGCATGAGCGCCGCGCGCGACGGGCTGCTGGCGATCGCCGGTCGGCTCGCGGTCGACATCGCGAAGCAGGGGGATCACCCGGACCGGGGAGACCATTCGATCAGGACCATCGCGGCCGAGATCGGAGCCGTGCAGCATGTCAGCGATCGCACCATCGAGCGCCGGATGGCGGCGGCGGAGCTGCTGGTCGATCGGTTCCCCGCCGTCTGGGCCGCACAGGGAGCGGGGCGGATCAGCGCCGCGCACTCCCGTGTCATTGTCGACGCAGGTTCGGGCCTCGAGTCGCCCGATCACCGCGAGGCATATTCCGCGGTGATCCTTCCGCTGGCGGAGGTGGAATCGCCGAACCGACTGCGCGCGCTGGCGCGCCGTGTGGCCGAGCGCTTCGCTCCGACGACAGTGTCGGAGCGGCATCGTCGCGCCAGATCTCAGCGGCGAGTCTGGGCGACGGATGGCGAAGACGGGATGGCGACGCTGCACACGCACGCGCCTGCCGCGCTCGTCCACGGCATGTTCGACCGTCTCTCGCAGATGGCGCACGCACTGCGCGTCGAGAACCTTCGCGCGAAGCGGCGGGCGGCTCGCGACGGCGATGAGTTCGAGGCGGATGATCGGACGGTCGACGAGATCCGCGCCGACCTGCTCGCCGACCTCGTGCTCAGCGGCCAGCCGACCGGGCACGACAGCGAAGACGGACTGCTGGCGGCCATCAGTGCGCGCATCGAGGTCACGGTCCCGGTGACGACACTGATGGACGACGATGCGGACGCGGCGTCTGATGCCGAGGCGGCGTCGCCCGCCGAGCTCGACGGCGTGATTCCGATCGACGTCGATACCGCGCGCCGATTGGCCGGGCAGACGAAGGGATGGGAACGGGTGCTGACGCATCCGATCACCGGTCATGTCCTCGCCGTCGACCGATACCGACCGAGCCGTCACTTGCGCAGGCACCTACGGGCAAGAGATCAGCGATGTCGATTCCCGGCGTGCGGAGTGGCGGCGCGAAAATGCGACCTCGACCACAACCATGCTGCCTCGACGGGTGGCGCGACCTGCGAATCGAATCTGGCATCGTTCTGTCGCCGACATCACGTTCTCAAACATCACACGCCATGGCACGTCGAGCAGAAGCCCGGCGGGGTCATGGAGTGGACGAGTCCCATCGGGCGGACGTACATCGACACTCCCCCTGCACCGTACACGGTGATCTTCACCGAATCGGATGCCGTGCGCGCGCCGTTCTGAGCGGAGACGTTCGCGCTGTGGATAACCGCGACGGCGCTGAGTCCGAATTCATTACGGTGGCGCGGTGACCTCTCCTCCACTGCGCCCCTTGTCCGTTCTTGCGATTCGTCACGGCAGAGGCGGTGGTGCGGCAGTTCCACGGTTGGGCGGGCGCATAGTTGCTGTCGCCGTACTGGCGTTGGGGGCTGGCGCTCTCGCGGGATGCACCACTGAACCCGAGCCCGCCCCTACGCCCACCGCGGCCTTCGCCAGCGAGGAGGAGGCGTTCGCTGCGGCGGAGAAGGTGTACCGGGCGTACAACGAGGCGTTGAACGACCGGCGCAAAGGAGTATCCGGCGCTGATCCGCAGCAGTACCTCACCGGAGTCGCACTGGAGAGCGATATCGACGGACAAAACGTCCTACGCGCGGAGGGCCTTCGAATTGAAGGCACTGCCGAGGTGACTTCGTTCGCAGAGGAATCCGCCGAGCTTCAGACCGACCATCCGCGTGTAGTAAGTCTGGTCTGCATTGACGTTTCTGGGGTCTCGCTCATGAGCGAGGCCGGTGTGAACGTGACTCCGCCCGAGCGTGGCGACATAGTCGCCCAGAGGGTTGAGTTTGTTGTTTCGACAATGTCCCTCGTTATTGCGCACGAGGCGACCGCGGAGACGACGACGTGCTGACAGCCGGAGCAGCATTGTGCATGGCCACCGTGATCTGCGTTTCGGTCTCAGTCCCCGCGCCTCGGGTCGACATGAGCTCATGCACCGGCGAACTGGCCTCCGTCGGAGTATGCGGCTCGACGGATGGTTCCTCCCTCACCATCTCCGGCACCCAGCAGCAGCCGAGCACTGATCCCGGCACCGACTCGAATTGGAGTGATGGCGGTCCGGGCGACGGCAGGGGTCCGAGCACACCGTCGGGACCGAGCCAGGAGGCGATCGACCTCGCGGCATGCATGGACGACTCGGGCACCACGCGCTGTGCGCCGCGCCCGAACCGGCCCGCTCCCCCGGCCTCCGCTCCGTCGACGCCGGGCGCGCCGACGATCGCCATCTCTGACCTGGCGCGATTCGCACCGGCATCAATCCGTGCGACCGCCGAACCCGGCAACGTCGGGATCGCCGGGATGCCGACGAACTTCACGGCCGCAGCATCCACGCAGATCCAAGACGGCGAGCTGTTCGGCGCCCCGCTGCGTGTGCGCTTCGCGCCGGCCAGCTACATCTACACCTACGGCGACGGGAGCTCGGCGACCGTGACGACACCTGGGCAGACGTGGGAGGCGCTCGGTCAGGCGCAGTTCACGCCGACCCCGACCAGCCACGTCTACCGCAAACCCGGCATCTACTCGGCCAGCGTGGACATCCGATTCACCGCGCGGGTGGACCTCGGCGGCGGATGGATCGACATTCCCGGGCAGCTCACGACCAGCGGCGCCGCGCAGGAGATCCGCATCCTCGAGGCCCGCACCGCGCTCGTCGCCCACACCTGCCACGAGAACCCGGCCGGCGTCGGCTGCTGAAGAACGCACCACAGCAGCACGCAACAAGAAAGAGCCCCCGACCCGAAGGTCCGAGCAGCCCTCTTCTGCCAGATGGCTGATCGCTTTCTCGTACGACCCGACGATCTCAAGGAGGCTCGGCCTTCCGAGAGCAAACTCGCCTACGGCGCTCTGCTCCTCCAGAGGCAGCCGCCGGCCGATCCCCTCCGGCTTAAACTAGACAGGTGCCATGGAGTCGCCGGGTGTTCTCGCTCTCACTAGCCAACCGCACGGCAAAGCTGGTGCAGTCGAGAAGGCGCCCCGGTCGCTTCGAGCTCAGCGTGGATGGAATTGCGCAGTCCGTCGTCTCGATGACCGAACCCACCGCCCTCGAGTACAGCTACACCCAACACATCGCCCGCGCAATGGATGCCGCCGCCGAGCCTGACGCGCCGCTGTTCACCGTGCATCTGGGGGCCGGAGCACTCACGCTGGCACGCTACGTCCAGGCGACGCGCGCCGGATCACCTCAGCTGGTGGTGGAGTTCGAACCCGCGCTCTACGCCGCCGTCATCGACGCGCTGCCGTTGCCTCCCGGGTCTGACATACGAGTCATCCTCGGTGACGCTCGAACGGTCGCGGACGCCGCTTTTCCGAATGAGAAGACATCGCCGGTGCAGTCACCTCCGTCCCCCGGACTTGACGACGCCGCGAGTTATCGCACCGCAATCGACACCGATTGGGTGGAGGCGTGCTTCACCGTCGTCGATCTCTGGGATGCCGCCGTCATCCGGCATCGTGTGGCCAGCCAGGAGTTCTATCGTCGGGTCGCCGCGCGCTCCGCAGCAGCGGGCGTGGTCGCCGTGAACCTGCTCGACGGGCATCCGTTCGAATACTCACGACGACAGGCCGCGACCCTGAGCACCGTGTTCGAGCACGTCGCTGTCGTGCTCGATGCAGAGCCGGAAGATGCGGAAGGGCCACTCGGCAACGTCGTCATTTTCGCGAGCGATGAGCCGCTGGACAAGGTCGCCGCCTCCGTTTTGCTCGACACACCGCGGCCTCATCTCCTCCGCGATGGCCCTCTGACGTCGTGGATCGCTGAAGCGCGCATCATGACAGATGCCGACGGCACAGACTCTCCCGATCCCGACGACCCCGTCTGGGGCTAGCGCCGTGTGCGGACGTCCTCCGACAGGACGTCCGCTTTCCGCCAGCGGCTCGCCCGCGCGCGGTGTGGAAAGTCGACCCGACATGGCGAAGAGCCGCCCGGACCCGAAGGTCCGGACGGCTCGTCTGCGGTGAGTGCGATGTCGCTTACTGGTACGACTTCACGATCTCGAGGAGGCTCGGCACGTTGGCGTACGCCTCAGCAGCGTTCTCCTTGGTGACGATGATCGGGTCGAGCAGGTACGCCGGAACGACCTTGGCGCCGTTGTCGTACGACTCCTCGTCGTTGACATCGACGGTCTCGCCCTTCTGCAGCTGGCCGACCATCTTGATCGACTGCTCGACGAGCAGTGCGGTGTCCTTGTTGATCGTGGAGTACTGGATGCCCTCCATGATCGACTTCACCGACTCGACCTCGGAGTCCTGACCCGTGACGACCGGAACCGGCTTGCCGGCCTGCTGCACCGAGGTGATGATGGCGCGAGCAAGGGTGTCGTTCGGCGACAGCACGCCGTCGACCACGGTGTCACCGCTGTACGACGAGGTGAGCAGCGTGTCCATACGGTTCTGCGCGTTCTCCGGAAGCCATCCCTCGGTCGCGGTCTGCGCGATCTCGGTCTGCTTCGACACGACCACCAGGTTGCCGTTGTCGATCTCCGGCTGGAGCACGTCCATGGCGCCGTCGAAGAAGACCTTCGAGTTGGCGTCATCCGGCGAGCCCGAGAAGAGCTCGATGTTGTACGGAGCCTCGTGGCCCGCACGCTCGGCGAGACCGTCGAGCAGAGCCTGGCCCTGCAGCTGGCCGACCTTGAAGTTGTCGAACGCGACGTAGTAGTCGACTGCCTCGGTGTTCTCGATGAGACGGTCGTACGCGATCACGTATGCGCCGGCATCCTTGGCCGCCTGCACCTGGGTGGCGAGCTGCTTGCCATCCTTCGCGCCGATGATGATGACCTTGGCGCCGTTGGTGACCATGGCCTGGATCTGGTTCTGCTGCTCGGCGACCGTGTTGCTCGCCGGAGCGTACTGCACGTCTGCCTTGAAGCCGGCCTCTTCCAGGCCGTCCGTGAAGAGCTGACCCGCGAGGACCCAGTTCTCACTGGTCTTGTCGGGAAGCGCGACACCGATCGAGGAGTCGGCGGCGAAGCCCGCTTCGGCCTCTTCGCCGGATCCCGTGTCGGTTCCGCCGCCGCGCTCACCGGAGCAGCCCGTGAGTGCGAAGGCAGCCGTCGCGACGAGCGCTGTCGCTGTGACGATGATCTTCTTCATGTGATCTCTTTCTGTGTGATGTGACGGATTCTGCGTGCGAGCACTGCGCGGAGAGTCCGCTTACTCGGCCCTCGTCTTGTCGACGGGAGGGGCTTGGTAAGTCCTGTTGGGTTCGAAGGTCGCGGTGGCCTCCGGGTCGCTCCTGCGGCCCGACCGGCGGGTCAGGAGACCGATGAGCGACGGACGGCCCTGCTGCTTGTTCCAGACGTCGATGCCGACCGCGAGCAGCAGCACGAGGCCCTTGATCATCGAGACGACGTCGGCACCCTGGCCGAGCAGAGCGAGACCGTTGTTGAGGAACGCCATGACCAGACCACCGATGATCGAGCCGATCACGGTACCGATACCACCGGCGACCGCAGCACCACCGATGAACACCGACGCGATCGCGTCGAGCTCCCAGCCGGTGCCGTCGTTCGGTCCGGATGCCTGCGAACGGGCGACGAAGATCATGCCGGCGAGTGCGGCCATCATCGACATGTTCATCATGACGAAGAAGTCGACCCAGCGGTCCTTCACGCCGGAGAGGCGTGCGGCCTGGCGGTTGCCACCCACGGCGTAGATGTGGCGACCGAAGACGGTGTTCCGCGTGATGAACGAGTAGATGATCACGAGGGCGAGCAGGATCAGACCCGGAACCGGGAAGCTCGTGCCCGGGCGACCCGTCGCGAACATCCACGCAGCGGCGAGCACGACGACCGAGAGCAGCACGACCTTGACGACGCTGACCCAGAGGGGCGCACTGTCGGAGCCCATCTTGTGCTGCTGGCGACGGGTGCGGATCTCCCAGAAGACCAGCCACGCCACCGCGACCAGTGCGAGGATCATGGTCGGCACGTTGAAGTCCAGCGGGAGCCCGACCTCAGGAAGGTAGCCGGTGCCGATCACCTGGAAGCCCTTGGGCACCGGGATCGTCTGAGCGTCACCGATCCACTGCTGCGCGCCACGGAAGAAGAGCATGCCGGCGAGCGTCACGATGAACGCGGGCACCCCGACGTAGGCGACCCAGAACCCCTGCCAGGCGCCCACCAGGGCACCGACGCCGAGGCCGAGCAGGATCGCCAGCGGCCAAGGGAGGTTCCAGTCGGCCATCGACTTCGCGACGATGATGCCGGTGAAGGCCGCCACGGAGCCGACCGACAGGTCGATGTGCCCCATGATGATGACCATCACCATGCCGATCGCGAGGATCAGGATGAACGAGTACTGGTTGATGACGTTGATCAGGTTGCCCGACGTCAGCGTCGCGCCGTTCGGTCCGTTGCGCAGCAGCGTCAGCACCTCGAAGAGGACGATGATGACGATGAGGCTGCCCAGGATGCCGAACTGGCGCAGTGACGAGGTGCCGTTGCTTCCGAACATCTTGCGGATGTCGCCGAAGTGGAAGCCGCGCTTCGTTGTCGTGAGGTCGGTGGTCATGCGGATGCTTTCTGAGTCGCGGAGGTCATGCTGCGCATGAGAGCCTCGGGTGTCGCCTGGTCGGCCGGGATGCAGTCGGTGACCCGACCTTCGAAGACTGTGTAGATGCGGTCCGAGATGCCGAGCAGCTCGGGCAGCTCGCTGGAGATGACGATGACGCCCTTGCCCTGGGAGGCGAGCTCGTTGATGATCGCGTAGATCTCGTACTTCGCGCCGACGTCGATGCCGCGCGTGGGCTCATCGAGGATCAGCAGGTCGGGGTCGGTGAACATCCACCGGGCCAGCACGACCTTCTGCTGGTTTCCTCCCGAGAGCTTGCCGACGCCCTCTTCGACGCTGGGCGTCTTGATGCGCAGCGCCTTGCGGTAGCGCTCGGCGACCGAGTACTCCTCGCGCTCGTCGACGACGCCGCGCTTCGAGATCTTCGACAGCTTCGCCGCCACGACAGACCGCTTGATGGTGTCGAGCAGGTTGAGGCCCAGCACCTTGCGGTCCTCGCTGACGTACGCGAGTCCGTGCTTGATCGCCGAGGAGACGTCGGGGATGGTGATCTCCTGGCCGTCCTTGACGATCTGTCCGCCGAGGAACGTGCCGTAGGAGCGACCGAAGATGCTCATCATGAACTCGGTGCGGCCCGCGCCCATCAGACCGGCGATGCCGACGACCTCGCCACGACGCACGTTGAGGTTCGACCCCTTGACGACCATCCGCTCGGACACGGTCGGGTGCTGCACCCACCAGTCCTTGACCTCGAAGAACACGTCGCCGATCTCGGGGGTGCGGTCGGGGTAGCGGCTCTCGAGCGAGCGGCCGACCATGCCGCGGATGATGCGGTCCTCGTTGATCTCGCCGCGCGAGATGTCGAGCGTCTCGACCGTGCGACCGTCGCGGATGATCGTGATCTCGTCGGCGATCTGCTCGATCTCGTTGAGCTTGTGGCTGATCATGATCGACGCGATGCCCTTGGCCTTCAGACCCAGGATCAGGTCGAGGAGGTGCTGCGAGTCGTTCTCGTTCAGTGCCGCGGTGGGCTCGTCGAGGATGAGGAGCTTGACGTCCTTGTTGAGGGCCTTCGCGATCTCGATCAGCTGCTGCTTTCCGACACCGAGCGTCTTGATGGCGACGTCGGGGTCTTCGCGCAGGCCGACGCGGGCCAGCAGCTCGACCGTGCGCTGACGCTGGGCGCGCCAGTCGATCGCGCCGAAGTGGCGGATCTCGTTGCCGAGGAAGATGTTCTCGGTGATCGAGAGCTCAGGGATCAGCGCGAGCTCCTGGTGGATGATCGCGATCCCGGCCTGCTCGCTCGCCGCGATGTCGCGGTAGCGCTGCTCCTCGCCGTAGAGCAGGATCTCCCCCTCGTACGTGCCGTAGGGGTACACGCCGGAGAGGACCTTCATCAGGGTCGACTTCCCGGCGCCGTTCTCGCCGCAGATCGCATGGATCTCTCCGGCCCGGACGGTGATGGACACGTCGGACAGCGCCTTGACACCCGGGAACTCCTTGGTGATGCTGCGCATCTCCAGGATGGGGCCTGACACGACCGGCAACGTTGCTGTGGTGCTCACAAGATCTTCCTCGCGACGGGCGGTCACCTTCGATGTGACCGTTCACATTGGATTACATAGTCTACGCTCGCTGAGACGGTGTCAAGACCACTCGCGAAAATGTGGCCTTATCGAGGCGCGGACGATTCCCGCGTTCGAAGGGTCGTCTGCAGGGGCCCGAACTGCGGCACCTGCTCACCACGGATCTGCGCGAGCAGGATGCGCACGGCGCGGCGACCCAGCTCGGGGAAGTCCTGATGCACCGTGCTCAGCGTCGGTGCGACATGCGCCGCGACCGGGATGTCGTCGAACCCGACGACGCTCACGTCCTCGGGCACGCGGATGCCGGCATCCCTGAACCCGTGCAGCAGCCCGATCGCCATCTGGTCGTTCGCGACGAACACGGCCGTGAAGTCACGCCGTCGGGCGAGCTCCTGCCCCGCGAAATAGCCGAAGTCGGCCGTCCAGTCTCCGCGGATCGGCGGGAAGGTGGGCAGATCGGCCTCCCGCAGAGCATCGAGGTATCCGCGCATGCGCGACTCGGCCTCGATCCAGTCCTGCGGCCCGGCGATGTGGATGATGTCGCTGTGTCCGAGCCCGATCAGATGCTCGGTGGCGGTGCGCGCGCCCGCGACCTGGTCGGCCGACAGGGTCACCCCGTCGGAGCCGGAGGCCGTCTGCAGCGAGACGAACGGCATCTCGACCGCCATGCCCTTCAGCACATGGAACGCCCGGACCTGCGGGGCGAGCACCACGATGCCGTCGACCTGCTCGCGTGCCAGCTGCCGCAGGGCGTTGCCGATCGCCTCGGGCGTCGTGGCCGAGAGGTTCAGGGTCGAGACCGAGTACCCCTCCTCGCGAGCGGCGTCCTCGATGCCGACGATCGACGACGTCGGTCCGAACTCCCCCACCGTGGCCGAGAGGATGCCGAGCATGTTGGACTTGCTCGTCACGAGCGCCCGCGCCGCGAGGTTGGGGCGGTAGTCCAGCACGGCGATGGCGTCGAGGACTTTCGCCTTCGTCTCGGGACGGATGCTGGGGTGGTCGTTCAGCACCCGCGACACGGTCTGGTGCGACACCCCCGCGAGTCTCGCGACGTCGCGGATGCTCGGCATCCGGGCACGCTCGGAGGCAGTCGACATCACAGACCTCCTTGTATGTGCACGGTCACATCGTCTCTTCATTATGTATGCCAGGCGCGCGGAGCGCACCTCGCCGAGGCGAGGATGCGGGCGGGCCGGGTCAGGCGAGGATGCGCGCGCCGGGCACCGGCCCGTGCACGTGCAGCGACTCGAGTCCGTGCTCACGCAGCAGCGACTGGACCTCCTGCGCACCCTCGGGGCTCGCGCAGAGGAGAGCGACGGTGGGTCCCGAACCCGACACGATGCCCTGCAGAGCGCCGGCGTGGATGCCGCGCAGGATCGTGGTCTCCAGCTCGGGCCGCTCGTACAGGGCGGCCTCCTGCAGGTCGTTGTAGATGCTCTCGGACAGCAGCTCGGGATCGCCGGAACGCAGCGCCTGCAGCACGGGAGCCGGCACCTCGAGCGACAGCGGCGGATCGTCGGCGAGGGAGCCCTCAGCGTCTCGCAGCGCATCGAGTCGCGCATACACGACGGGCGTGGACAGCCCGTCATCGCTCGGGACGAGCACCCAGTCGAACCGCCCCCTCGCCAGCGCGGGATTCAGCTGATCTCCTCGGCCGGTTCCGACGGCGGTGCCGCCGTGCAACGCGAACGGGACGTCCGCGCCGAGGCGGGCGGCCAGCTCATGCAGGCGGGAGGTCGAGAACCCGGTGCCCCACAGCGCGTCGCACGCGACGAGAGCGGCCGCGGCATCCGCCGACCCGCCGCCCATGCCTCCGGCGACAGGCACGCTCTTGCGGATCTCCAGCGCCACCCCGCCTTCGTACTCGGCCGCGGTCGCGAGCAGCTTGGCGGCGCGCATCGCGAGGTTGCGATCGTCCAGCGGCACGGTGTCGGGGTCGTCGACGCCCGAGACGGTGATCGAGAAGTCGTCGGCGTGCCGGGCGATCACGTCCTCATAGAGCGAGACCGCCTGGAACACCGTGGCCAGCGCGTGATACCCGTCGTCGTGGCGGCCGCCCACACCGAGATAGACGTTGATCTTGCCGGGCGCGCGCACGTGCACGGAGTCGACGGGGGCGGCGAAGCTCATGTCGGTGTTCCCGTCACAGCTCCGTCGACGTCGCCCACAGGTCGACGTCGATGGCACCGGCCGCCTCGTCGATGCGGCCGAGCTCGTCGTCGGTGAATGCCGGACCGTTGACGGCGGCGATGTTCTCGTCGAGCTGCTCGGGACGCGATGCCCCGACCAGCGCAGAGGCGACGACCGGGTTGCGCAGCGTCCATTGGATCGCCATCTGCGCCAGGGACTGCCCGCGCTGCTCGGCGATGGCGTTGAGCGAGCGGAGGGTCTGAACGGCGGCATCCGACAGCGGCGCATCCGGCAGCGAACCGCGCTTCTGCGCACGGGCGGCCGTGCCGTCGCCGAGGTACTTGTCGGTGAGGAGCCCCTGCGCGAGAGGTGTGAACGCGATCGCGCCGACGCCGGACTGCTCGAGGGTGTCGGTGAGGCCGTCTTCGACCCAGCGGTTGAGGATCGAGTAGGCGGGCTGGTGGATGACGAGCGGGGTGCCGAGGTCGGTGGCGACGGCGACGGCCTCGGCTGTGCGCTCGGCGCTGTACGACGAGATGCCGACGTAGAGGGCCTTGCCCTGGCGCACGAGCGTGTCGAGCGCCCCGATGGTCTCGGCGACCGGCGTCACGGGATCGGCGCGGTGCGAGTAGAAGATGTCGACGTGGTCGAGGCCCATGCGGGTCAGCGACTGCTCGGCGCTCGCGAGGATGTACTTGCGGCTGCCGAAGTCGCCGTACGGACCCGGCCACATGTCCCAGCCCGCCTTCGACGAGATGATCAGCTCGTCGCGGTAGGGGCGGAAGTCCTCGGCGAAGATGCGGCCGAAGTTCTTCTCGGCCGAGCCGTAGGGCGGGCCGTAGTTGTTCGCGAGATCGAAGTGCGTGATGCCGCGGTCGAAGGCGTGACGCAGCAGCGCGCGCTGGTTGTCGAGCGGGATGTTATCGCCGAAGTTCCACCACAGCCCGAGCGAGATCGGCGGCAGGAACAGGCCGGAGGTGCCCACCTGGCGGTACTCGAACTGCTGGTAGCGGCTCTCATCGGCGGCGTACGGCCGGTGCAGCTCGGGGATGTTCGGACGGAAGCGAGGAGAGTCGGTCACGGTGCCAGGTTAGTCGGTGACGACGGCGTCTTCGATCTGAGCGACGTGCCGCGCAATACGGTGATAGTCATCGACCGTGAGGTCCTCGCCACGAGCGGTCGGCGCGACTCCGGCCGCGATCAGGATCTCGGATGCCGCGGCGGAGCTGCCGAAGAGCTCGGACAGCGCCTGTCGCAGCATCTTGCGGCGCTGGTTGAAGGCGGCATCCACGATCTTGAAGGTGAGTCGGCGTTCGTCCTCTGTGCCGCGCTCGCCCTCCGACCGGTCGAAGCCGACGAGGAGGCTGTCGACGTTGGGCACCGGCCAGAAGACCTGACGGGACACGGTGCCCGACAGCTTCCACTCGCCGTACCAGGCGGCCTTGACACTCGGGGTGCCGTAGATCTTGGAGCCCGGCTTGGCCGCGATGCGCTCGGCGACCTCGGCCTGCACCATCACGACACCGCGCTTCAGGTAGGAGAAGTTCTCGAGGAAGTGCAGCAGCACGGGGACCGAGACGTTGTAGGGCAGGTTCGCGACCAGCACGGTCGGCTCGCCCGGCAGCTCCGTGATGCGCAGCGCGTCGGCGTCGACGACCGTGAGCATGTCGGCGGGAACGCCGTGCTCCTCGGCGGTCTGGGCGAGCCGGGCGGCGAGCCGGTGATCGATCTCGACAGCGGTGACGGATGCGCCGGCCTCGAGGATCGCAAGGGTGAGGGAGCCGAGCCCCGGGCCCACCTCGACGACCCGCTCCCCCGGCTGGACGCGGGCGGCGTGCACGATCTTGCGCACGGTGTTCGCGTCGACGACGAAGTTCTGTCCGAGCTTCTTGGTCGGGGTGACGTCGAGCTCAGCGGCGAGGCGGCGGATCTCGGTGGCGCCGAGCAGGGTGACTGTCATTGCTCCATTGTCCCCCACCCCCGCCGGTGTCCGAGCCGCCCAGTAGTCTGCTGTGATGCCCTCCCTCGGTGAACTGATCGCACCACGGCGCATGGGCAGGGATTTCCGCTGGCTGCTCGCGTCATCGTGGACGAGCAACGTCGGAGACGGCGTCGCCCTCGCGGCCGCTCCCCTGCTCATCGCGTCGATGACGTCGTCGCCCATCCTCGTCGCGGCCGGGGCGATCCTGCAGTTCCTCCCGTGGCTGCTGTTCGGGCTGCACGCCGGAGCCATCGCCGACCGGTTCGACCGTCGGCGCCTCGTGATGTTCGCCAACGCGGCACGGGCCGTGGTGCTCGCGGGGCTCTGCGCGTTCCTGCTCACCGGAACCGCGAACATCTGGATCGTGCTCGCCGTGGCCTTCCTCTACGGCACGGCGGAGGTCTTCGTCGACACAGCCGGCAGCACGCTGCTGCCGATGCTCGTGAAGCCGGCCGACCTCGGCATCGGCAACGCCCGACTGCAGGCCGGGTATCTGGTCGCGAACCAGTTCGCCGGGCCGCCGCTCGGCGCGTTCCTCTTCGCCGCCGGCGCGGCGTGGCCGTTCCTGCTCGAGATCCTCTGCGTCCTCCTCGCGGTCGTGCTGATCTCGCGCATGGCCCGCACCCCCGTGCCGCCCCGGTCAACGGGAGACGGCGTGAAGTCGCACGTGCACACCGACATCGGCGAGGGACTCCGCTGGCTGTGGCAGAACCCGCCGGTGCGGATGCTGGTGCTGATCATCCTCGTCTTCAACGTCACCTGGGCGGCCCCGTGGGGCGTGCTCGTGCTCTATGCCACGGAGTATCTCAACATGGGCGCGGTCGGCTACGGCGCCCTGACGACCGCCTCGGCGGCCGGAGGAATCCTCGCCACCCTCTGCTTCGGCTGGCTCGAACGCCACGTGTCGTTCGCGACGCTGATGCGCGTCGTCCTCTCGCTCGAGGTGCTGATGCACCTCGCGTTCGCACTCACCACCGCGGGCTGGGTGGCGCTCGTGATCATGTTC
This sequence comes from Microbacterium sp. NPDC090014, assembly GCF_044748285.1. Taxonomy (NCBI): domain Bacteria; kingdom Bacillati; phylum Actinomycetota; class Actinomycetes; order Micrococcales; family Microbacteriaceae; genus Microbacterium; species Microbacterium sp. NPDC090014. The sequence goes on along the minus strand of NZ_JBIVFS010000002.1, from coordinate 698,576 downwards.
GTGTTCGGCGCCTACGCGTTCGTGTGGGGCACGATCTCGACGACCGTCCGTCAGCGTCTGGTCCCCGCCGAGCTGCAGGGCCGCGTGGCCTCGGTCAACATGGTCGGCGTGTTCGGCGGAATGGTCATCGGCCAGGCCCTCGGCGGGGTGATCGCCCAGGTCTGGGGTCTCACGGCTCCGTGGTGGTTCGCCTTCGTGGGCGCCGCGCTGACCCTTGTCCTGGTCTGGAAGCCGATCTCGCAGATCGTCAGTGCCGCACCGGCGGATCAGTCGGTGAACGAGCCGTAGACCCGCAGGGTGTTCGCGGCGAGCCGGGTCGACAGCTCGTCGACCTTGATGCCGAGCTCCGCCGCCATGAACCGCACCGTGATCGGCACGAGATAGGGGGCGTTCGGACGACCGCGCAGCGGCGTCGGGGTGAGGAACGGCGCATCGGTCTCGACGAGGATGCGGTCCAGGGGCGTCACCTTCAGCGCGTCGCGCAAGTTCTGCGCGTTCTTGAACGTGACGTTGCCGGCGAAGGACAGGTGGTAACCCGCATCCGCGCAGATCCTCGCCATCGCATCGTCGCCGGAGAAGCAGTGGAAGACCGTCCGCTCGGGCGCCCCGACGCGACTCAGCGTCTCGAGCACCGCGTCATGCGCGTCACGGTCGTGGATCTGCATCGCGATGCCGTGCTTCTTCGCCAGCGCGATGTGCGCCTCGAACGACTCGAACTGCGGCGCTCGGCGCTCGGGCTCGGTGCGGAAGAAGTCGAGACCCGTCTCGCCGATCGCCCGCGTTCGCGGGTGCGCCGCGAGCTCGTCGATCACCGCGATGGCCTCATCGAGACGACCCTCCTCGGCGTAGGCGGGCGCATCATTCGGGTGGATCGCGACAGCCGCGAGCACGCGCGGGTCCGACTCGGCGGCCTCGACCGCCCACCGGGACGACTCGATGTCACCCGATGCCTGCACCACCCCGGCGATGCCCACGGCCGCCGCACGATCGAGCTGCTCGGTCAACGAGAGCGGCTCATCGCCGTCGAGGATCTCGAGATGCGCGTGATTGTCGTAGACGGGCACGGCAAGGGGCTCCGGAGCCGCGGGGTACCGGAGATCCTTGCGTCCGTCGCCGTCTCGCTGCTGCACGTACGTCATGCTCAGGCGGTGGACTCCACGCGCGGGAACAGCGGGGTGAGACCGTTGACGCTGGTGCCGGGACGCAGCACGCCCCAGGCTCCGGCCTCGCGGATCGGCTGGTCCTGCAGACGTCCGAGGCTCTCTGCGGCGCCGAGGGCGACCCAGAGCTTCTCCGTCGACTGCGGCATCACGGGCGAGAGCAGCACGGCGAGCGCGCGAAGTCCCTCGGCGCACGTGTAGAGAACGGTGCCGAGACGGCCGCGCTGAGCCTCGTCCCGTGCCAATGCCCACGGCTCGTTCTCCGTGATGTAGCCGTTGAGAGCGTCGACGATCGTCCAGATCGACGAGATGGCCTCGTCGATGCGGAACTGCTCGATCGCGGCATCTGCATTCGAGGCGGCATCCGCGACGATCCTCTGGATCTCGAGATCCTTCTCGGTGTAGTCGGCGGGCGGCGGCACGATGCCCTCGAAGTACTTCTCGATCATCGCCGTGGTGCGCGAGGCGAGGTTGCCGAAGCCGTTGGCGAGCTCCGCCTGGTAGCGGGCCGAGAGGTCCTCCCACGAGAACGAGCCGTCCTGGCCGAACGCGATCGCCGAGAGGAAGTAGTAGCGGTAGGCGTCGGATCCGAAGACGTCGGTGATCTCGGTCGGCGCGATGCCGGTGAGCTTCGACTTCGACATCTTCTCGCCGCCGACGAGCAGCCAGCCGTGCGCGAACACGCCCTTGGGCACATCGAGCCCTGCGGCCATCAGCAGAGCCGGCCAGATCACCGCGTGGAAGCGCAGGATGTCTTTTCCGACCACGTGATAGGCGGGCCAGCGGCGGTCGAAGGTCTCGTGATCGGAGCCGTAGCCGACGGCGGTGGCGTAGTTGAGCAGCGCATCGACCCAGACGTAGATGACGTGCGACTCGTCCCACGGCAGCGGGATGCCCCAGTCGAACGTCGAGCGCGAGATCGAGAGGTCCTTGAGACCCTGACTGACGAAGGAGACGACCTCGTTGCGCGCCGAATCGGGGCGCACGAAGTCGGGCTGGGTCTTGTAGAGCTCGAGCAGACGGTCCTGGAACTCGCTCAGCTTGAAGAAGTAGTTCTTCTCCTGCAGCAGCTCGAGCGGCTTCGAGTGGATGGCGCAGACCTTGAGGCCCTCGAACGGACCGGTGCCGTCGACGATCTCGGACTCGGGCTTGAACTCCTCACAGCCCACGCAGTACAGCGCCTCGTACTCGCCCGCATAGATGTAGCCACGGTCGTAGAGACGCTGGAAGAACGTCTGCACGTTGGTCTCGTGGCGCTCCTGCGTCGTGCGGATGAAGTCGTCGTTCGCGACGTCGAGCGTCTCGAGCAGGGGGAACCACGCCTCGGTGACGAGCTTGTCGACCCACTCCTGCGGAGTGACGTTGTTCGCGGCCGCGGCACGGAGCATCTTCTGGCCGTGCTCGTCGGTGCCCGTCAGCATCCAGGTGTCATCGCCGCCCTGCCGGTGCCAGCGCGCGAGCGCGTCGACCGCCACCGAGGTGTACCCGTGACCGATGTGGGGCACATCGGAGGGGTAGTAGATGGGCGTGGTGATGTAGAACGATTCGCCTGCGGGCATGGGGACAATTCTAGGTGGGATGCAGGGGGTCGTTACGCTCAGGCGACAGACACCTCGATGCGGTGCCACCCCTGGGCGCCGTCGGGCACGACATCGGCCGGATCCGAGGTCTGCGTCTCCCCGTCGGCGCTGATCGCGCGACACTCGATCGTGTGCGCTCCACTCTCGGCCGCCCAGCCGAGACGCCACTGCACCCAGGTGTCGTCGGAGATCGCGGCGCCGAGCTCGGCGCGACGCCACTCACCGTCGTCGATCCGCACCTCCACACCCTCGACGCCCACGTGCTGCTGCCACGCCATGCCCGCGATGACGGCGTCGCCGGCCTCGATCCTGGTCCCCCGCCGGGGCACGTCGATGCGCGACTGCAGCTTCACCGGTCCGCGCTCCGACCATCCGCGGTCGGTCCAGTAGGCGGTCGTGCGGTCGAACCGGGTGACCTCGAGGTCCGTCACCCATTTGGTCGCCGACACATAGCCGTAGAGGCCCGGCACCACCATGCGCACCGGGAAGCCGTGTTCGAGAGGCAGCGCATCGCCGTTCATGCCGACCGCGAGCAGGGCATCGCGCTCGTCGGTGAGCGCCTCGATCGGCGTCGAGGCCGTGAACCCGTCGGATGAGGTCGACAGCACCATGTCGGCGTCGGGATCGACTCCCGCTCTCGCGAGCAGATCGCGCACCGGATGCCCGAGCCAGAGGGCGTTGCCGATCAGGTCCCCGCCGACCTGGTTCGACACGCAGGCGAGGGTGACGTGCGACTCCTGCATCGGCAGCGCGACCAGTTCGTCCCACGTGATCACGATCTCGCGATCGACCATCCCGTGGATGCGCAGCGACCAGTCGGCCGGGTCGATGCGCGGCACGATCAGTGCGGTGTCGATGCGGTAGAAGTCGGCGTTGGGGGTCACGACAGGAGCCAGGCCGGGGATGTCGAGCTCTGCACCGGCCGGCACCATCGGCGCGGGGGCGGCAGCCTTCGGCAGCCGCAACGTCGAGCGGATCGCCTCGATCGACCTCGTCGCGCCGCGGGCTGCGCCGCCGATGACGAGCGCCACGACGCCGGTCGCGGCGACGCCGGCGGTCCACAGCAGGAACTGGCGGCGTTCCTCATGCTCGGCGCGGAGATAGGGGATCGGATGCACCTTGCGCATGAGCAGCCGCAGCGCGACGACCGCGGTCGCGCCGGCGACGAGACCGGGGAGCCAGGCGAAGGGGCCCGCGCCCGGACGGATCATCGCGGCCACCAGCGCCAGCACGCCGAGAGCGGCGAGGATCGCGGATCCCACGCCCGCGCGGCGGGATTCCAGGATGCCGGCGAGCGCGGCGACCCCGACGAGGACCACCGCTATCCCGGTGATCAGCGCCACCTTGTCGCCGGTGCCGAACAGTGCGATCGCCGCATCCTTCGCCCAGCTGGGGGCGAGATCGATGAGACCGCTGCCGATCACGGCGAAGGGGCTCGCGCTCGGCTCGACGATCGCTGCGACCAGCTCTGCCAGGCCGACCGCGACGACGGCCGCGCTCAAGCCGGCGGCCGCCGATCGAAGCCTGTCTCCGCGCCTCGCGCGGACTGCGTGGGTCATGATCAGAGCGTAACCCCGGGGCTGGGCCCCGGGGTCGTGCGGCTCAGAGCCCGTTGCGACGTGCGACCTCTCCGAGCCAGGCGAGCGAGGGCTTCGGCGAACGCTCGAACGTCTCGTGATCGAAGCCGATCAGGCCGAAGGTCGGGCGGAATCCGCTCGCCCACTCGTAGTTGTCGAGTGCGCTCCAGTGCTGGTAAGCCTTGACCTCGATGCCGTCGGAGATCGCACGGTGGAGTCCCTCGAGAGCGCCCTGGGTATAGGCGATGCGCCGCGTGTCGTCGCCGGTCGCGATGCCGTTCTCCGTGACGAGCACCGGCACGCCGCCGCTGCGCTCCCACGCGCTGCGCACGCCCATCTCGAGTGCCTCGGGGAAGAACTCCCAGCCCGTGAGCGTGGTCTCGACGTCGTCGGCGACCGGACGCGGACCCTCGGGGCCGATGAAGGTGCGGGTGTAGGCCTGCACGCCGACGAAGTCGTCACCAGCCGATTGGTCGAGGTACCAGTGGTCGCGGGGGTCGCCGTACTCGGCCAGCATCTCGTCCGCCCCCGGCTCACCGGTGGAGTGGAAGGCCTGCGTCGCGATCGTCCATCCGGCCTGCACGCCCGAGACGGAATGCAGGATCTCGGAGGCCCGGTGGTGCGCGTCGAGCAGCGTGTCCGCGACGGCGAGGTCGGGGTTCGGCAGTCCGAAGGCGACGAGGTTCGAGGCATCCTCTCCCCCGGCGAGCATCGCCGCGATGTTCGGCTCGTTGATCGTGCAGACGTAGGTCACGCCCTCGAGGATCGGCAGCACGGTCTCGACGTAGCGGGAGAACAGGTCGACCGCGTCGTCCGCACGCCAGAAGCCGTCCTTCTGGAACCACTGCGGCACCGTGAAGTGCATCAGCGTCACCGTCGGGTCCAGACCGTTCTCCCGGGCCGTGTCGATCATGCGGCGGTAGTGATCCAGCATCGCCCGCGACACGAAGCCGCGCTCGGGCTCGATGCGCGCCCACTCCATCGAGAAGCGGTACGAGTTCAGACCGGCATCCGCCAGCAGCCGCATGTCCTCCGGGTACCGGTGGAAGTGGTCGGCGGCATCGCCCGAGGGCTCCACCATCGTCGAGCCCGGAGCATGCTCCATGGCCCACCAGTTGCTGGTCGTGTTGTTCCCCTCCACCTGATGGGCTGCGGTCGCAGCGCCCCAGAGAAAGCCGTCAGGGAATGTGAGCACGAGTGCTCCTCTCTATTTCGAGATTCGGGATGGGTTGGGCACGGCGTCGAGCAGCTGCACCGTGTACGGGTCCTCCGGATGCTGGAGGACCTGAGAGGTCTCACCGCGCTCGACGACGCGACCGCCGTTGAGCACGAGGATGTTCTCGGTGACGAGCCGCGCGCTGAGCAGGTCATGCGTGATGTAGAGCATGCTGATGCCCCACCTCTCGCGCAGGTCTTCGAGCAGCGCGAGCACTCCGGCACGCAGCGACACGTCGAGCATCGACACCGGCTCGTCGGCGATCAGCACCTGCGGATCGCTCGCGAGCGCCCGGGCGATGACCACGCGCTGACGCTGACCGCCTGAGAGCTGATGCGGCAGCTTGGCCGCGAACTGCTCGACAGGTGTCAGGCCCACGGTCTCGAGGAGCTCGAGCACGCGGGCTCTCGCCTCGTCACCGCGCAACGGCGTGTAGTTGCGGATCGGTCGGCTCAGCGCGTACTCCACCGTGTGCAGCGGGTTGAGCGCGGCATACGGATCCTGGAACACCATCTGCAGGTCCTTGCGCAGGTCGCGCAGGCCCGCACGGCGCAGGGCCGCGACGTCGACATCGCCGAAGCGCACCGTGCCCTCGGTCGGCTTCTCGACACCGGTGATCAGCTTCGCGATCGTCGACTTGCCCGAACCGGAGGCGCCGACGAGTGCCAGGGCTTCGCCGGGTTCGAGTCGGAACGACACATCGTCGACCGCGGTGACGGGCTGCTCGCCCCGACGCGGAGCCGGATACCGCTTCGACACGCCCTCGACCACGATCGCGGCGTCCGCCCGGCGCGTGTCGCGCTGCGACACGGTGGGCAGGGTCTCGGTCAGGTCGGTGCGTGAGCGCCCCTCGCGACGGCGCGTGCCGAGGTCGACGAACCCGGGGATCGAGATCGACTCGGCCCGAGGATCGGCGTAGTGGCTCAGCAGCATCCGCGTGTACTCGTCCTGAGGACGCTGCAGGATGTCGAGGCTCGGCGCGTCTTCGACGATCCGACCCTCATGCATGACCATCACCCGATCGGTCGCCTCGAGCACGATGCCCAGGTCGTGGCTGATGAGGATCGCGGTGAAGTGCTCGGTGCGCTGGAGATCCTTGATGGTGTCCATGACGGCGTGCTGCACGAGCACGTCGAGCGCCGTGGTCGGCTCATCGAACACCATCAATTGCGGCTCGAGCGACAGTGCCAGCGCGATCGAGGTGCGCTGCCGCATGCCGCCCGAGAGCTCGCTCGGGTATCTGGCCAGCACTGCGGGGTCGAGACCGACCTTGCCGATCAGCTCGCGCGCCCTCGCATCCCGATCGTCGCGGGCCACGTGTCCGTGCGCGGCGAAGATGTCGCGGAAGTGGTTGCCGATCGTGCGCACCGGGTTCAGCGCGTTCATGCCCGACTGCAGCACCATCGCGAACCCGCCCTGGCGCTGACGGCGCAGCTCCTCGGCGTCGAGCTCGCGGATGTCGCGCCCGTCGAACAGGATGCGCCCGCCGCTGATGCGCGCCGGCGGCTTCTGGAGCCGTGTCAGCGCGAAGCCGAGCGTCGACTTGCCCGAGCCGGACTCGCCGACGAGACCGACGAACTCGCCGCGACGCAGCGTGAACGAGACGTCCTCGACGGCGGTGACCGGCGTGGTGCCGGGCGAGGCGTACTCGACCGACAGGCCCTGGACATCGAGCAGCACGTCATCCGCGGGGATGTTCGCTTCCATGGCGCTCATCGGCCCTTCCCCTCTCGCAGGCGCGGATTGGAGATCCCATCCACGCCGAAGTTGATCAGTGTCAGGCTCAGGGCGAGCAGGGCGATGCAGAGACCAGGGGCGAACAGCAGCAGCCACTGCCCGGTGAGCAGCGAGTTGGAGTTCTGCGCCCAGTAGAGCATGGTGCCCCAGCTGACGATGCTCGAGTCGCCGAGCCCGAGGAACTCGAGGCCCGCCTCTGCGAGGATCGCCGCGGTCGCCGCTCCGAAGAGCGTGCCCGCGATGATCGAGGTCATGTTCGGCAGGATCTCGCGGAACACGATGCGCGCCCTGCTGTCACCCGAGAACTGCGCCGAGGTGACGAAGTCGTTGCCTCGCAGCGACTGCGTCTGGCTGCGCAGCACGCGCGCACCCCAGGCCCAGCCGGTGACGACGATCACCGCGATGATCATCAGGATGCCGCCGTTCTGCAGGTACGCGGCGATCACGATCATCAGCGGCAGACCGGGGATCACCAGGAAGAGGTTGACGATGAAGCCGACCACCTCGCCCAGGAATCCGCGCATGTAGCCCCAGCTGAGCCCGATCAGCACGGCGACGATCGTCGAGAGGATGCCGGCGGCCATGCCGACCAGGAGGCTGATCTGCGAGCCGTAGATCAGCTGACTCAGGACGTCTTCGCCGGCGGCGGTGGTGCCGAGCCAGTGCGCGGCCGACGCGTCGGCGTTGCGCTCGAAGGTGTTCGCCTTCGGTCCGTACGGGGCGAGCAGCGGAGCGAACACCGCCACCAGCACGAACAGACCGAGGATGATGAGGCCCAGACGGGCCTTGCCGTTGGACCAGAGGGTGCCCACCATCCGGGCGAACGAGCGCCACGGGCTGGGAGCCGCGATCCGGTCGGAGGGAACCTTGACATTCATGGTGGAGGTCATCGGCGGGTCCTTGGATCCAGCACGCCGTACAGGATGTCGACGAGGAAGTTGGCGACGAGCACGCTGACGGTGATCATCAGGAAGAGCGCCTGCATGAGCGGGTAGTCCTGCCCGATCACGGCGTTGAAGAGCAGGTATCCGATGCCGGGATAGCCGAACACCTGCTCCACGAGGATCGATCCGCCGACCACACCGCCGAGCGTGAGCCCGAAGCCGGTGAGGTTCGGCAGGATCGCGTTTCGTGCGGCATAGCGGAGGGCGATGGTGCGACCGTGCAGGCCGTTCGCCTCGGCGAACGTCACGTAGTCGTCACCCAGGGTGTTGATCATCGCGTTGCGCATGCCGATGATCCATCCGCCGAGAGAGGTCAACAGGATCGTGACCGCCGGGAGGACCGCATGCTGCACGAGATCGATGAAGAAGTCCCAGGTGAAGCCCGGCGTGGTCGTCGCCGAATACGCGCCGGTGGTGGGGAACCAGTGCAGCACGTACCCGAAGAAGAACAGCAGCAGCAGCGCTGTCCAGAAGTAGGGGAAGGTGCTGAGGAAGGAGCCGGTCAGCGTCGGCAGCGAGTCCAGCCACGTGCCGCGGCGCCAGGCGGCGGCGGTGCCGATCAGGGTGCCGATCACGAACGCGAGGATCGTGACGATGCCGACGAGGCCGATCGTGTACGGCAGCGCGGTCGAGACCATGCTCGACACGGTCTGAGGGTAGAACGTGTACGAGACACCGAAGTCGAGTCGTGCGACCTGACCGAGGTAGGCGACGTACTGATCCCAGATCGAGCCGGTCGGCACACCGAGCTGCGCCTCGATCGCGGCTCGCGTCGCATCGGACACCGGGCCGTTCTGCGAGAGCTTGGCGATGGCGGCGTCGGCAGGCGAGCCGGGCATCAGTCGCGGAAGGAAGAAGTTCAGGGTGATGGCCGCCCACAGCGTGAGGACGAACAGCCCGATCTTCTGGAAGACGTACTTCATCGGTCGTCCTCCTTCACGCGCTCGAGCCGAGTGAAGATGCCCAGCGGTGCCGAGTCGTAGTTCTGCGGGATCATGTACGGGTCATCCTCTGAGGGCCAGCCGGTGAACTTGGAGTCGTTGAACAGGCCCCAGATGCCGCCGTAGTAGAGGCCGATGACCGGCATCTCCTCGTAGACGATGGCCTGCAGCTCCTGCACGATCTCGGTCTGGCGGGCGGGGTCGACCGTCTCGCGATACTCGGCGAGCAGCGCGTCGGCCTCATCCGACCGGTACCGCTCGAAGTTGTTCGCGGTCGTCTCGCCGGACGGCACGTAGAACTCGCTCGAGAGCAGGTTGTTGTATGCCTGGTAGACGTCGCCGTTGCCCATGCCGCCGATCGCCATCTCGAAGTCGCCGTTGCTGATGGCGCTCTGGTATCCGGCCGGCTGCGGGAGCTTGAGCGTCACCTTGACGCCGACGTCGGCGAGCTGGCTCTGCACGGTCTGCGCCGCACGGGTCCAGTCGGAGAATCCGTTGGCCGTCGTGAGCGCGAACTCGAGCTGCTCGCCGTCTGCACTCACCAGCCGGTCGCCGTCGAGGGTGTACCCCGCCTCGGCGAAGGCCGCGAGTGCGGCATCCCTGTCCTGCGTGATCATGCCCTGATCGGGGATGCCGGGGTCGAGGAACTCCTCCTGGTTCGGGAGCACGAGGCCGGTCTGCCCTGCGGGCTCCATGTAGCCCTCGGAGGCGGTCTCGGCGATCTCCTCGCGGTCGAGCGAGAGGGCGATGCCGCGGCGCACGTTCACGTCGTCGAACGGCGCGACCTCGAGGTTCGGCATCAGCGCGATCACGCCTCCCGGCGGGAACCACCAGTCGTTGTTCTCGCTGGCCGCACCCCACGTGCCCTCGACGTCGGAGATGAACGAGTACGCCCAGTCGTAGCCGCGGGTGACGGTGTCGAGCTGCGAGTTCGTCGACGGCAGGATGATGTGCTCGATCTCGATCTTGTCGGCCTGCCAGTAGTCGGGGTTCTTGTCCATCGAGTACTGCTGGTCGTTGTAGTTGCCCAGCACGAACGGGCCGGTGCCGACCGGGTTCTCATTGCGGTACGTGCCCGGGTCCTTCACGTCCGACCAGAGGTGCTCCGGCACGATCATGGTCTGGCCGAGGATCGGCAGCGAGGGCGCGTCATCGGTCTGCAGGTGCATGATGACGTCGTCGCCGTCGACCTCGACGGTCTCGAGGTGCTGCCAGGCGCCCTTGATGTCGAGGGAGGGGTTGTTCTTCAGCAGCTGGAATGTGAACGCCACGTCGTAGGGTGTCAGCTTCTCGCCGTCGCTCCACTCGACGTCATCGCGGATCGTCATCACGACCGTCCGGGCATCGGGCTGCGACCATTCGCTCGCGAGCCACGGGTTCTCGGTTCCGTCGAGCGGGTTCACCAGGATCAGGGGCTCATAGATCCACCGCGACGCGGTGCGCGTGTTGGTGAGATACGGGTTGAAGTTCCGCGTGAAGAACGGGTTCCCCTTGTCCGCGTTGATAAGCATCGTGTCGTCGCCGATCGATGGATCGGGCTGCGAACTGATCTGGATGCTGCAACCGCTGAGCACGACGGCCGCTGCCGCCAGTCCCACGATCGCGGCTCTCCGCCAGCGCCGGAGCATGTGCGTCTTCGCCACACTGCCACCTCATGTCGTCTGTGTCATGAAGGGGGTCCCACGGGTCGGGGCACCCCGCGGCCGAAGCCGCATCAGCAATTGTAAGCGCATACATTTGACCCCTGCAACCCCCTCGCATGACTCCGAGAGCCCCCACTCCCCTGCGACGACCGGCGTGGGAGCGGTATCAAATCCCGTCTCAGTCGGGGCGCTGGGAGCTCTCGCGGACGAGGATCTGCACGGGCAGGCGCACCGTCATCGGCTCGCCGTCCGGGTTCTCGAGACGTCGCGAGAGCAGCTGCACGGCGGCCCGCCCGAGATCGATCATCGGCTGGCGGACAGTGGTGAGGGCGGGACGCGACAGCGCCGCCGCCTCGATGCCGTCGAAGCCCGTGACCCGGACATCGTGGGGCACGCGGATGCCGGCCGATCGGAACGCGTCGATCGCCCCGAGGGCCATCTGGTCGTTCGCGGCGATGAGTGCGGCGGGGACGCCGTCGGCGATCAGCTGTTCGGCCGCCCGCCGCCCGGATGCGCGGGTGAAGTCGCCGCGCAGCACCGTCACGGCATCCGTCGCGATGCCCGCCTCGGCGACCGCCGCGGCGAAACCCTCCCAGCGCTGGGCGCCGTCGGGCGAGTCCTCGGGGCCGGCGAGAAAAGCGAGCGTCCCCTGATCGGCTTGGGCGAGCACCAGTCTGGTCAGCTCCGACATCGCCTCGGCGTTGCTGACGGTCACGTGGTCGTAGCTGTCGCCGCGCGCCGGCCCCGAGAGCACCACCACGGGGATCCGCTGAGCGAGCCGGGCGAGCACGTCGTCGGGCACGCTCTGCGCCAGCACCATCAGCCCGTCGACGCGTCCGGCGATGTCCCGCACGGTCTCGCGCGTCGGATCGTCACGGCCGACGCCGATCATGAGCACGAAACCCTGCTTCCAGGCTTCGAGCTCCGCTCCCCGCAGCACCTCGTCGAGGAACAGCATGGTCGGATGCGGTGCGCCCGCGTCGGCGGACGCCTGCTCGACCGTGAACGGCGGCGCCTCGCCCTGGTCATCGGCCAGCACGTCGAGGACGGGCGCGTCCTCCGAGGCATCGAAACCGGGGAAGTACAGCCCGAGCACGCCGGTGCGGCGCTCGGCCAGACCGCGCGCGCTGCCGCTGGGCACGTAGCCGAGCGCCGAGACGGAGTCGAGCACGCGCTCGCGCGTGGCGGGGCGCACGGCATCCGGCTGCCGCAGCACGCGGGAGACCGTCGCGATCGACACTCCGGCGCGGTCTGCGACGTCGTAGACGGTCGCCCTCTTGCTCACGCTCGGTCCTCCTCCGCTTGCGTGTGCACCAGGCTACCCGGCGAGCGAGTCACCGCCTGCGTGCTTCGAGTGAGCCGTGAGGGCGGGCGCTGATCTCGCCGGGTTCGCGGCCCCGGGTGTCACTCGACACGACCTCGAAGCCCGCGTCGGCGAGAAGCCCGGCGAGCGCGTCGGCAGACCAGAAGTACGCCGGAGCGACGGCATGCGCGAACGGCTCGCGCGGCTCGCCGTCGAAGAAGCCGATCAGGATGCTGCCTCCGGGAGCCAGCACGCGGGCGAACTCTTCGAGGATCCCGGGGATGTCAGCCGGCGAGGTGTGGATCAGTGAGTACCAGGCGAGGATGCCTCCGACCGACCCCGCCGCGAACGGCAGGTCGCGGAACGAGCCGACGTCGAAGGAGATGCCCGGATGCCGTTTCCTCGCCGTCGCGATGAACTCCTCCGACAGGTCGATCCCCTGCGCCACGCGTTCGCCGAGACTCAGGAACTGGGTCCAGTGCCCGGGCCCGCAGCCGGCATCCAGCAGCAGGCCGGGGGCCGTGTCACGCCAGGCCTCGATGACCGCAGTATCCCGGGCATCCATCTGCTCGATCGCACCGGCGAGCTCCACGTACTCCGCGGCCCGCGCGTCGTAGGCAGCGGCGACGCCCGCGTCCGAGGTGCCTTCCATCAGCTGCGCGCGGCGAGGGCTGCCTGATACAGGTCGCGCGACGACAGGCCCGTCGCCGCGGCGACCTCGGCGCAGGCCTCCTTGAGACGCACGCCGGATGCCACGAGTCGCTGCACCTGCGCGAGAGCGTCTTCCGCCGACGCCTCACGAGGCGCTGCACCCTCGACCACCACGACGATCTCACCCTTGACGCCCGCCGTCGCCCACTCGACGAGCTCGGCGGAGGTGCCGCGGCGCACCTCTTCGTAGAACTTGGTCAGCTCGCGGCAGACGGCGATGCGGCGGTCGTCGCCGAAGGCTGCACCCATGTCGGCGAGCGACGATGCCAGGCGGGCGGGAGATTCGAAGAAGACCATGGTGCGTGGCTCTGCGGCGAGCGCCCGCAGCGTCGAGCGCCGATCCCCGGGCTTGCGCGGCAGGAACCCCTCGAACGTGAAGCGGTCGGTCGGCAGTCCCGAGATGGAGAGCGCCATCAGCACGGCGCTCGGCCCCGGGATCGCCGTCACCGTCACTCCCTGAGCGACCGCCTCGGCGACGAGCCCGTACCCGGGGTCGCTGATGGCCGGCATCCCCGCGTCGCTCACGACGACGACATCCGTCTCGACCGCGAGTGCGGCGAGCTCCGCCGCTCTCTGCTTCTCGTTGTGATCATGCAGTGCGATCAGCCGGGGGCGGTTCGAGATCTGCAGAGCCTGCATGAGCCGCTGCGTGGTGCGCGTGTCCTCCGCGACGACGACCTCGGCGTTCTCCAGCACCTCGACGAGGCGACGCGAGACATCCCCGAGGTTTCCGATCGGTGTTGCGGCGAGGATGATCACCCGCCCAGCTTAGGCGGCGCCCATCGGCGGAGTGTCTAGGCTGGTGCGGTGACCGCGCCCCTGCCTCTGCTGCCTCCGCCCGAGCAGCGACTGACGCGCTACGAGCGACTGCGCGACCGCGTGCTGCAGGACCCCGACTGGGGGCGCATGGTGCGCTGGTTCGCGCCGCTCGTGGTGACGGCCCTGGCCGCCGTGCTGCGCCTGGTCAACCTCGGCCATCCGCACCAGCTCGCCTTCGACGAGACCTACTACGTCAAGGACGCCTGGTCGCTGTGGACTCTCGGATACGAAGGCACCTGGGGCAAGGACGCGAACGAGGCGTTCATCACACTGCAGCAGCTGCCGCTGTCGGATGCCGGGTCGTTCGTCGTGCATCCACCCCTGGGCAAATGGCTGATCGCCCTGGGGATGGCCATCGGAGGACCCGACAACACGGTGGGCTGGCGCATCGCGACGGCACTGCTGGGCGCCGCCACCGTGCTGCTCGTCTATCTGGTCGCCCGCCGCCTGACCGGCTCGATCGTGGTGGCGACGGTCGCCGGCACCCTGCTGGCGATCGACGGCCTCAGCATCGTGATGAGTCGCACGGCCCTGCTCGACGGCCCTCTGACGTTCTTCCTCATGCTCGGCGCGCTCTTCATCCTGATCGACCGCGACCGGGTGATCCCCGTGCTGGAACGCGCAGACCCCGATACCGACTCCGACTCCCCCGCGCCGATGTGGGGTCCTGTGCTCTGGCGGCGTCCGTGGCTGATCGCCGCAGGTGTCGCGCTCGGCGCCGCCTGCGCCGTGAAGTGGTCGGGGCTCTATGCGCTCGCGGCCTTCGGCCTGTACGTCGTGGTGACGGATGCCCTGGCACGACGCCGCGCGGGCGTCGTGCTCTGGCCCACCGCGGCGGCCTTCCGTCAGGGACCGGTCTCCTTCGTGCTGCTCGTGCTGCCGGCGCTCGCCACCTACCTCGCCAGCTGGACGGGGTGGCTCGTCACCGCCGGCGGCTATGCCCGGCAGAGCGATCCGAATCCGCTGATCGCGCTGTGGAACTACCACGAGGCGATCCTGAACTTCCACGTCGGTCTCAGCAAGGGCCACCCGTACGCGAGCCCCGCGTGGGAGTGGCCTCTGCTGCTGCGCCCCACAGCCGTCTGGGTGGGCAGCGACCCCGGGCCCTGCGGCGTCGATCACTGCATCGCGGTGATCTCGACGATCCCCAACCCGCTGATCTGGTACGCCGGTGTCGCCGCGGCTCTCTACCTGCTCTACCGCCTCGTGCGCGGGTGGGCCGAACGTCGCCCCGTCGGTCCAGCCCTCACGTTCCCCCTGGTCGGGCTCGCGGCGACGTACGTGCCCTGGCTGCTGTTCCCTGAGCGGACGATCTTCCAGTTCTACACGGTCGCGATGGCGCCGTTCCTCGTGCTCGCACTCGCGGTCGTTCTCCGTCAGATCGCGGGACGCCGGGAGGATCCGCTGCACCGCCGGCAGTCGGGCGAGCGCACCGTGATCGTCTTCCTCGCCGTCGTGGTGCTGGTCTCCGCGTTCTTCTACCCGGTGTGGACCGGCATGAGCGTGCCCTACCAGTTCTGGCTCCTGCACAACTGGCTGCCCGGCTGGATCTGACCCGACCAGCGGCAGCACGTGCGCGCAGTCAGCCCTCGACCACTCCGTCGCGCTCGCCGGCCACCCCCGGGCGAGAGACACCGCGTGTCAGGCGGGCGACGACCAGCAGCACCGCAGTGAGGCCGATCGTGAGCAGCAGTTGCACACGCGCAGCCTCGTCGATCATGGTGAGCGCGATCACTCCGGCGAGCAGCGCCAGGCACAGCCACGACAGCCAGGGGAAGCCCCACATGCGCATCGGCATCGCCGCACCCTCACGATCGGCACGGCGGCGGAGGATGATCTGCGAGACCGCCGTCGCCGTCCAGATGATGAGCAGCGTCGATCCGACCACGTTGAGCAGCGCCGGCAGCACCACATCGGGGAACGCCCAGTTCAGCCCGACCGTGATGAAGCCGAACGCGACGGAAGCGAGCACGGCCACGACCGGCACGCCCGTCGACGTCGTGCGCGTCGCCGCGAGCGGTGCGAGCCCGCGCTCACCGAGCGAGTATGCCATTCGCGACGCGCCGTAGATGTTCGCGTTCATCGCCGACAGCAGCGCGATCACGACGATGAGGTCCATCACGAGGCCGACGCCCGGCAGCTGCAGAGTGTCGAGCACTGCGGAGAAGGGACCGTCCTTGACGGCGGGATCGTTCCACGGGAGCACCGACACGATCACGAAGATCGAGCCGACGTAGAAGATCAGGATGCGGACGAGGACCTCGCGCACGATCCGGCGGATGTTGCGTGCGGGGTCATCGGACTCCGCCGCCGCGATCGCGACGACCTCGGTGCCGCCGAACGCGAAGACCACGATGAGGAGCGCCGCCGCGATGCCCGTGAGGCCGTTCGGGGCGAAGCCGCCGTTGTCGACGAGATTGCCGATGCCGGTCGCGGGCACGCCGGGGATGAAGCCCAGGATCGCGCACACGCCGACCACGAGGAACACGATGATCGCCGCGACCTTGATCGCCGCGAACCAGAACTCGAACGTGCCGTAATTGCGCACCCCGAAGAGGTTGACCGCGGTCAGGGCGACGACGAAGACGAGCACCCACACCCAAGCCGGGATGCCGGGGATCCAGGCCGCGATGATCCCGGCGGCGCCGGTGGCCTCGGCGGCGATCACGACGACGAGCTGGATCCAGTAGAGCCACCCGACCGCGCTGCCGGCGCTGCGGCCCATCGCCTTCTGCGCGTATGAGCTGAAGGCTCCTGAGCTCGGGCGGGCGGCGACCATCTCGGCGAGCATCGCCATGATCAGCACGACGATGCCGCCGGCGACGAGGTACGAGATGAGCACGGCAGGACCGGCGATGCTGATCGCCTGTCCCGACCCGACGAACAGTCCGGCGCCGATCGCCCCGCCGAGTCCCATCATCGAGATCTGCCGACGGGTCAGCCCGGGGTGCAGACCCTTGGTCGTGGTCGTCGTGGTGGGAACCTCGGTCATGCGCGTGCCTCCTGCGTGCGATGAGCAGACTGCTCAGCCTACGCGGCTCCGCCCGCCGTCCAGGATCGCAGCCTGAGCTCACCGCGCGAGCGGGAGGTCTGCGGGGTCGCGCACCGGGAGCCGGCACACGAACGAGCGGCAGTCGAACGCCTGCTCCATCGCGTCGCCCTTGCCGTCGAACAGCTCGAAGCCGGCATCCGCGAATGCCTGGGCCTGCTCCGGGGTGACGATCGCGACGACGTCCGCGTCGGCCCTGCGGGCTGCCGAGGCGAGTGCGCCCTCGGGCGTCTCGGTGACGACGACGAGCTGCCTCGGCGCATCGACGAGACCCGCTGCCACGCGCAGCAGGCTGCCGTGCGCGAACGGCTGTGCGATGGCGGGCGCGGCATGCTCGCGCACGCGTTCCGCGGCTGCCTCGCGATACCGATCCCCCGCGCCGAGACGCCAGGCGGTGAGGGATGCCGCAGCCACGGCCGCCGCATCCGACGGCAGATCGCCGTCGGTCTGATCGGGCGCTGCGGCGATGCCGTGCTCGGCGAGCAGCGGGTCGCCCTCGAAGCCCTCGATCGCCGCGTCGAGCAGTGTGCGTGCCTCCACCGCCCACGCCGCCTCGCCCGTGGCCGCGGCGAGCGCGAACAGCCCGTCGGCCAGGAGAGCGACATCGGCCGCGGTGGCGACCGCACCCGAGGCGACCCCGTCGAGCGAGGCCCGCACGAGAGCCCCGGTCGCATCCCTGTTGACTCGCAGCACGTACTCGGCAGCCTCGGCCGCGGCCCGCACCCAGGACCCCTCCGCCAGAGAAGTTCCCGCGCGGGCGAGACCGGTGATGGCCAGACCGTTCCATCCCGTGATGACCTTGCCGTCGACGGCAGGGAGCTCGAGACCGGTCCTCTCCGAGGGCGGTCGCAGGTAATAGCCGCCCTCGCTGCGTTCGCCGTCGATCCACGACTCCGAGTCCTGAGCCGCGCCGAACCCGCCGCCCGCCCTGCGCAGCGTGCCCAGGAGGAAGTCGGCGATGCCGCGTGCGGTCGCGTCGTCACCCGCGTCGAGCGCCACGTCGAGCAGCTGCGCGTTGTCGGTCAGCATCCGCTCGTAGTGCGGCACGCTCCAGTCGCGTCGGGTCGCGTAGCGGAAGAACCCCCCATCGGCATCGCGCAGATCGGAGGCGGCCATCGCGGCGAGCGCCCGGTCGGCCGACTCGGCGGCATCCGGGGCCTCTCTGCGCACGAGCGGTGTCTGCAGCATCCTCAGGGTCGTCGCGACCGGGAACTTCGGCGCATCGCCGTAACCGCCGAAGCGGCGATCCTCCCGAGCCGCGATCGTCCGCGCCGCGCCGGCGAGAGCATCGGCGTCCGGAAGATCGGAGGGGGTCGAGGCGCCTGCGCGGGCGAGGGCGTCCGTGACGGCATCCGCAGACTCCTCGGCCTGGGCACGGCGCTGGGTCCACGCCTCCTGCACCGCGGCGAGCACGTCACGGAACGCGGGCATCGGCTGTCGCGCCTCGGGCGGCCAGTAGGTTCCGGCGTAGAACGTGCGGCCCCGCGGCGTCGTGAAGACGGTGAGGGGCCAACCGAGATTCTGCGTGAACGCCGAGGCAGCTGCCATGTAGGCGCCGTCGACGTCGGGATGCTCCTCGCGGTCGACCTTCACCGCGACGAAGTCGCGATTGATCAGCACAGCCGTGTCGGGGTCGGCAAACGACTCCCTGGCCATCACATGACACCAGTGGCAGGTCGAATACCCGATCGAGATCAGCAGCGGCACATCGCGGCGCTGCGCCTCGGCGAAGGCCTCCGGGCCCCAGGGATACCAGTCGACAGGATTGTCGGCGTGGGCGCGGAGGTACGGGCTGAGCGTGTCGGCGAGCCGGTTCGTCATACGTCCACGCTACGCCGATCGGCGTCTGACGAGACGGTCAGGAGACGAGCAGCTCCGCCGGTCGGGATGCCGCATAGCCGACGAGCGGTAGCGCACGCTCGGCCGCGAGGGCGATGCGCGCGTGGAGCACGTCGGAGGCGATCACGTAGCCGTCGAAGTCGGTGTCGCTGGCGTAGACGCCCAGGGGCAGCGTCAGCGCCTGGAAGAACGCGAACAGCGGCCGCAGCTGGTGCTCGATGATGAGCGCGTGGCGTTCGCCGCCGCCGGTCGCCGCGAGCAGCACCGGCTTGCCGACGAGCTCGTACTGACCCACGAAGTCGAACAGGTGCTTGAAGAGGCCGGTGAAGGATGCGCGGTAGACGGGACTGCCCACGATCAGCAGGTCTGCCGCCTCGATCGCCACCAGCTTCTCCTCGACGCGCGCCGGAAGCTGGTCGCGACGCAGCGCTCCTGCGAGCGACGGGCCGATGTCGGTGAGCTCGATGACCTCGATCTCGACCTCGGCGCGCTCGGCGATCGCCCCGGCGATCGCACGGATGAGCGCCGTGGTCTTGCTGGGCTCGTGCAGAGATCCGGAGACGGCGACGACGCGGTAGGGAGCTGTCATGCGGACGACGCTACTCACGACGACGCCCCGTGTCGCGGGAAGCGACACGGGGCGTCATCTGTCGACACGGAGCGTGTCAGTTCACGTCGTCGGGGTGCGATCCGACCCGACCAGAGCCGTCGAGCGGGTCGAGGGCGTCGATCGCCGCGACCTCGGCGTCGGTGAGCTCGAACCCGAACACGTCGAGGTTCTCGCGCAGGCGCTCGGCGCGCACCGACTTCGGGAAGACGATGAATCCGCGCTGCAGGTGCCAGCGCAGCACCGCCTGCGCGGGGGTGACGCCGTGCGCCGCCGCCGCCTCGGCCACCGCCGGCGTGCCGAACAGGTCGTACTTGCCCTGGCCGAGCGGGCCCCACGACTCGATGCGGATGCCGTGCTCGGTCGCCCAGTCGACGACGTCGCGCTGCTGGTAGGCCGGGTGCAGCTCGATCTGGTTGACCGCCGGCGTCACGCCGGTCTCGGCTACCACGCGCTCGAGGTGCGGAACGAGGAAGTTCGAGACGCCGATGCTGCGTGTCAGTCCTGCCTCGCGCAGCTCGATGAGCCGGGCGAAGGCGTGCACGTAGTCGTCCTTCGCCGGAGTGGGCCAGTGCACGAGGTAGAGGTCGACGACATCCAGCCCGAGCTTCTCGAGGCTCTCGCCGATCGCCGCACGCGGCTCGTCGTCGTGGTGGCGGTCATTCCAGAGCTTGGTCGTGATGAACAGCTCGTCGCGCGGGATGCCCGAAGAGGCGATCGCCGCTCCGACACCCTCTTCGTTGCCGTAGATGGCGGCCGTGTCGATGTGGCGGTAGCCGATCTCGAGCGCCTCGCTCACGGCGCGCTCGGTCTCGTCGGCCGGAACCTTGAACACCCCGTAGCCGAGCTGCGGGATGGAATGGCCGTCGTTCAGTTCGAGTGCAGGAATCGTCATGAATCCACCCTACGACCTGTGATGACAGGTCGACCAGGAGGAACCGCCGCCATCCTCGAGGCGACCCAGCCGACCAGCCTCTCGAGCGGGCCCCTCCCGAACAGGATCGACCACAGCGTGGTCGCGAGAAGCAGCGCGACGGCCGTCGCCAACCAGAAGGCGTTGCTCGAGAAGAAGCCGCCGGGTCCTGCCACGAGCGCGACCGAGACGACGTGCACGCTGTAGGCCGACAGGGGCATCGACCCCAACGCCCCGAGCGGAAGGAGCACCGCACGCAACGGCCCGCTGAGCAGCACGCACAGCGCGATGACCGACAGTGCGAACCCGCCCGAGCCGAGGATCTCGGCCGTTCCGCCGGAGTGCGGTTCGACGGCGAAGATCGCCCGGACGACGGCCCCTGCCGGATCCGCTGCGGCCAGCGCGTCGGAGTAGGTGCTCCACCCCGCGGCGGGCTCGCCGCCGAAGATCGCCGAGCCGGAGCCGAGGCGGGTGACTCCTCCGACGAGGCCCAGTCCGTAGCCGACGACCATGAGTCCGACGCCCGCGCCCAGCGTGATCGCCGCGGTCTCGAGCTTCTCGACACGCAGGCGTCCGAGCGCCATGCCGGCGAAGACGAACGCGAGCCACGCGGTGATCGGATACGAGCCGTACAGCACGAGGCTGACGCCCGCGCCGGTGGGGTTCAGGGTGAGTGCGGCGAGCAGCGCGAGCAGCGCCGGTGCCGCGAGTGCCAGGATGCCGGCGGCGATCAGCAGCTTCCACGGCTGCCACCGGAGGAACGGGATGACGGCGACGTAGAGCAGTCCGTAGAGCGTGAGGATCACCGCGATCGGCGTGTTCAGCATCTCCAGCGCCAGACCGATCAGGAAGATGACCGCTCCGCGACCGATCAGCTGCAGGCGGAGGCTCGGCATCCGCTCGGGATCGGGCAGCACGCTGCGGCCGGTCATCAGGGCGATCGAGACGCCGGCGAGCACGGCGAACAGGATCGACGATCGCCCGTGCACCAGGTCGGTCCAGGTCGACAGGTCGAAGGGATCGAACGCCTCGGTCTCGCCGATGTGCGCTCCGGCCATGCCGAGGATCGCCAGCCCTCGGGCGACGTCGAGTCCGAGGATGCGCGGAGCCCGCCCGAACTCGTGGAACCACCGCGATGCGGGAGGAGGCTTCGACACAGTGCTCACGGATGAATCGTACGATGGGAGTTCTATGCCTTCCCCTGTGATCTTCTATCCTCCCGAGCTGCCGGTCAGCGCTGCGCGGGAGGAGATCGCCGACGCCATCCGCGACAACCAGGTCGTCATCGTGGCCGGAGCGACGGGCTCGGGGAAGACGACGCAGCTGCCGAAGATCTGCCTCGATCTCGGGCGCGAGCGCATCGCGCACACGCAGCCCCGACGACTCGCCGCCCGCACGATCGCCGAGCGCGTCGCCGAGGAGCTGCAGGTCGAGCTCGGCGGCCTCGTCGGATACAAGGTGCGCTTCACCGACAAGGTGTCCGACGACACGCGCATCGCGCTGATGACCGACGGCATCCTGCTCAATGAGATCCACCGCGACCGGCTGCTGCGCCGCTACGACACGATCATCATCGACGAGGCGCACGAGCGCTCGCTCAACGTCGACTTCCTGCTGGGATACCTCGTGCGGATCCTTCCCGAACGACCGGATCTCAAGGTGATCATCACGTCGGCGACGATCGATCCCGAGAGCTTCGCCCGACACTTCGCGACGCCCGAGGGTGTGCCCGCGCCGGTGATCGAGGTGTCCGGCCGCACCTTCCCCGTCGAGATCCGCTACCGCGAGCAGACGGAGGAGACCGAGGAGTCCGACGAGGTGACCGCCATCGTCGCGGCCCTCCGTGAACTCGACCGCGAGGAGCCGGGCGACGTGCTGGTGTTCCTGCCGGGCGAAGCAGAGATCAGGGATGCCGCCGATGCCGTGCGCGGCGCGTACGCGAAGGACCGCTCCCCCACCGAGGTGCTGCCGCTGTACGGCCGGCTGTCGGCGGCGGAGCAGCACCGGGTGTTCGAGAAGAGCCGCGTCGCCGGTGTGCGGCGCCGGGTCGTGCTCGCCACGAACGTCGCCGAGACCAGCCTCACCGTTCCCGGCATCCGCTACGTGATCGACACCGGCACCGCGCGCATCTCGCGATACAGCAACCGCTCGAAGGTGCAGCGGCTGCCGATCGAGGCGATCTCGCAGGCCTCCGCGAACCAGCGTTCGGGCCGCGCCGGGCGCACGAGCGACGGCATCGCGATCCGCCTGTACAGCGAGGAGGACTTCGACAAGCGCGCGGAGTTCACCGAACCCGAGATCCTGCGCACCTCGCTCGCCTCGGTGATCCTGCAGATGCTGTCGCTCGGCTTCGGCGACATCACCGCCTTCCCGTTCCTCACCCCGCCCGACTCCCGGGGAGTCAAGGCCGCGGTCGACCTGCTCACCGAGCTGGGCGCCGTCACCGGCAGCGGAGACGCACCTCGACTCACCCGCATCGGTCGCGACATCTCCCGAATCCCGATCGACCCCCGCTTCGCCCGCATGCTGATCGAGGCCGGACGCCCCGGCGGCGCCGACGTCACCCGCGACGTGCTCGCGATCGTCGCCGGAATGTCGATCCAGGACGTGCGCGAGCGGCCGTCGCAGGAGGCGCCGCAGAGCGTGCGCGACGAAGCCGACCGCATGCATGCGCGCTTCACCGACCCGACGAGCGACTTCCTGTCGATCCTGAACCTGTGGAACCACCTCCGGGAGCAGCAGCGCGAGCTCGGTTCGAGCGCCTTCCGTCGCCTGTGCCGTTCGGAGCATCTCAACTACGTCCGGGTGCGTGAATGGTTCGACGTGCACCGTCAGCTGCGGTCGCTCGTGCGGGAGAAGGACTCCTCGCGCGGCGGGACCGCGGATCCGGATGCGATCCATCGGGCTCTGCTCGCCGGGCTCCTGTCGCAGATCGGCATCCTCGACGAGCGCAACACCGGCAAGGGCCTCGATCCGAAGAAGAAGAGGATGGCGGAATACCGTGGCGCCCGCGGCATCCGCTTCTCGATCTTCCCCGGATCCGCCCTGCGCAAGAAGGCCCCGCAGGCGGTCATGGCCGCCGAGATCGTCGAGACCTCACGCACCTACGCCCGCACGGTCGCCGCGATCGACCCCGCCTGGGCGGAGGCGCTCGCGGGCGATCTCGCGAAGCGCCAGGTCACCGAGCCGCACTGGTCGAAGGATGCCGGCGCGGCGGTCGCGTACGAGAAGGTGACGCTGTTCGGGGTCGAGATCATCCCCCGTCGCCGTGTGCAGTTCGCCCGCATCGACCGGGCGGCGTCGCGTGAGATGTTCGTGCGACACGCCCTCGTCGAGGGCGAATGGGATCCGACGCGCATCGACAAGCGGGTCAGCGCTTTCTGGCGCAGCAACGCCGAACTGCGCAAGCGCCTCGAGAAGCTCGAGGAACGTGAGAGGCGTCGCGACATCCTGGCCGGCGACGAAGCGGTGTTCCGCTTCTACGACGAGCGGATCCCGACCGACGTCTTCGACGTGCGCTCGTTCGAGAAATGGTGGCGCGACGCGCTGGCCGCGACCCCGAAGCTGCTCGTGATGCGCGAGGCCGACCTGCTCGACGACGAGAGCAGGGCCGATCAGAGCGAGTTCCCCACCCGGTGGACGCAGGGCGACCAGGTGCTCGGGCTCGCGTACCGTTTCGAGCCGGGGGCGGCCGACGACGGCGTGAGCGTCGTGATCCCGTTGCCTCTGCTCGCACAGATCGAGGACAGGGGCTTCGACTGGCAGGTGCCGGGGCTGCGCGCCGAACTCGTCACCGGCCTGCTCCGCGCACTGCCGAAGGCGATCCGACGGCACGTGGTGCCTGCGGCCGATTGGGCCGACAAGTTCGGTGCCGAGCTCGCCGGAGACGGCCCGGAGTCGCACGGCGGCCTTCCTCATCGCACGCTCAAAGAGGCGCTGGCACGCCTCATCCAGCCGCTCGCGAATCAGCTCGTCTCGGCTGCCGACTTCGAAGACGATCGCGTGCCCGCGCACCTGCGGATGAACTTCCGCGCCGTCGACGAGCGCGGGCGCGTCGCGGGATCGAACCGCGACCTCAGTGCGCTGCAGGCCGAGCTCGCCGACCGTGCGCGCAGCAGCGTGGCCCGGTCGATCGCGACCCCGCCCCGCCGCCCCGGCCCCTCGAAGGGACCGCAGCCCGCTGCCGTCGCCACCTCGATCGAGAAGGACGGCCTCACCGCCTGGACGTTCGGCGACCTTCCCGAGGTGCTCGACACCCGCGTGGCCGGCGGAGTGGTGCGCGGGTACCCGGCGATCGTCGACCAGGGGAAGACCGTCTCGGTGCGCGTCGAGTCCACGGCGGATGCCGCCGCCACCGCCACGCGGGCGGGCGTGCTGCGCCTCGTGCTGCTCGGTGTGCCCTCGCCCTCGTCGTACGTGCAGCAGCACCTCACCAGCCAGGAGAAGCTCGCACTCGCCGCGTCGCCCTACCAGTCGGCCGCCGCGCTCATCGAGGACTGCCGGGCCGCGGTCGTCCAGAGCACGATCGATCGGCTGGCGCCGGGCGGCCTCGTGCGCACCGAGGCCGAGTTCGTGCGCGTGCGCGACGCGGTGTCGGCGTCGCTCGTCGACGACCTCTTCGCCTGCGTGTCGCTCGTCGCTCGCATCCTCACGAAGACCCGCGATGTCGAGCGCGGCATCCGTTCGCAGAACTCCCTCGCACTGCTCGGGCCGCTGAACGACATCCGCACGCAGCTCGCGGGACTCCTGCACCCCGGGTTCGTCTCGGCGGCAGGCGTCGAGCGCCTCACGCACTTCCCGCGATACCTCGACGGGATGCTCGAGCGGCTGAAGACGCTCGCGAACGAGCCCGGCAAGGACCGCACCCGCATGAGCGAGTTCGAGCGCATGGCGAAGGCCTTCGAGGATGCCGGGGGCGCGATCCCGCTGCCCGCCGACGCGCCGCCGGCCCTGGTCGAGACCCGCTGGCTGCTCGAGGAGTACCGGGTGAGCGTGTTCGCGCAGCGTCTCGGCACCGCGCAGCCTGTCTCTCCGCAGCGGATCATGAAGGCGCTGTCGTCTCGGGGGTAGCCTGAATCCATGGCTCGCGCGATCGTCTACACAGAGTTCGGTTCTCCTGATGTGCTGCACCTGATCGAGATTCCCGATCCGATCGCGCTCAGCGGCGAGGCCGTGGTGCGCATCGAGGCGGCGGGTGCCAACCCGATCGACGCCAAGCTCCGCAGCGCGAAGCGCCCCTCACCGCCGATCACCGAGCCGCGTGCCGTCGGGTTCGACGGCGCCGGGGTCATCGAATCGCTCGGCGACGACGTCGACGGATTCGCGGTGGGCGACCGCGTCGCGATCCGCGACACGGTCGGCACCTACTCGAGCATGCTCGCCGTACCGGTCGACAAGCTCGTCGCGCTGCCCGATTCCGTCACCGCAGCGGAGGGGGCCGGCATCGGCATCCCCGCCGGCACCGCCTATCAGGCGCTCCGCTCGCTCGGAGTCACGGACGGCGACGTGCTTCTCGTGCACGGCGGTTCGGGCTCGGTCGGCCAGGCAGCCGTGCAGTTCGCCGTCGCCTGGGGCGCCACCGTCATCGCGACCGCCAGCCCGGCCCGACACGATCAGCTGCGTGACCTCGGTGCGATCCCGGTCGCATACGGAGACGGGCTGCTGGAGCGCGTACGCGAGGCCGCACCGGTCGGGGTGACGGTCGCGCTCGACTGCGCGGGGACCGATGAGGCCATCGAGGTGTCGCTCGAGCTCGTCGCCGACCGCGACCGCATCGCGACGATCGTCCGCGGCCCCGATGCCGCGTCGTTCGGCATCCGGGCGTTCTCGGGCGGTTCACCCGTGCCGCTCACTGAGCAGGAGCTCGCGTGGCGCGCGGAGGCCCTCGGCGCGACCGTCGACCTGCTGGCGGCGGGCGACTTCACGATCGAGCTCGGCCCCGAACTGCCGCTGAGCGAGGCGGCACGCGCTCATGAGCTCATGGAGTCCGGAGCCGCCTCGGGCAAGATCGTGCTGATCCCGTAGGCCGCTCAGGACCAGACGCGGGCAGCCGTGGACGCCGTCGCCATGGAGAGGGAGTTCGCGGCGATCAGTCGGCGCGTGGCTTCGGCCAGCAACGCTCTCATGCTCTCGAGCGCGTTCGACCACTCCCGCTGGGCACGGTCATAGGCCCGTTGCGCTTCCCCGTCCCAGGTCGTTTTCAGTAGCGTCGCCTCGGAATCGAAGGCGTCGAGTTCGTGCTCGATGGCTTTCACGGTGAGCGCGAGCTCGGCGACGGTCTGTGCCACGGCGTCGTGACGAACAGCGACCTTCATCGTTCCTCCGAGAGTTCCAGTGCGAGGTCGAGCTCACGCAGGACGTAGGGCGGCGAGACGGCTTCGGTGAGGTAGAACGTGTAGAAGATCTCCGCGGCTTCGTCGGCGGTGAAGATCTCGTTCGAGAACACTCGTACCGCGCGGTCGTCGCTCATAGGGATGAGAGTGGTCGTGCCGTCAGCGGTCTCGGGCCGGCCGATCGTGTACAGATGGCTCCCCCCGTCGGCGCCGAGGAGCCGCGCTTCCACCGTCATCGCATCAGCCGAGCCCGCGGCCTGCATGAAGAATTCATTCGCCTGCTCGTGGTAGCCGTCGATCCTTGTGGGGTCAGCGCCGCGCCAGATCGAGTACGTGTAGTCCTTGCGGGCGTCCAGCCACTCCAGCGTGCGTCGGAGCCGTTCGGGAATCGTGAGATGCTCGTCGGCCAGCCAGCCGGTGCGACCGTCGTTCGCGGCCTGGACGAAGGGTCCATAGAGCGTCATCGTTCCTCCGAGAGTTCGTTGGAGAGATCCAGCTCGCGAAGCACGTAGGGCTGCGAGACGGCATCGGTGAGGTAGTACGTGTAGAAGATCACTGCGGCTTCGTCGGCGGTGAAGATCTCGTTCGAGAACACGCGCACCGCGCGGTCGTCGCTGATGGGGATGAGGGTGGTCGTGCCGTCTGCGGGCTCGGGCCGTCCGACCGAGTACAGGTGCGACTCACCGTCGGGGCCGGGAAGCCGCACCTCGACAGTCATAGCGTCCGCGGAGCCTGCGGCCTGCATGAACGAATCATCTGCCGGCACGCGGAATCCGATGGTGCTCGAAGGATCGGAGCCCGGCCAGATGATGTACGTGTACTTACCGTCGCCGTCAAGATGTCCCAGCATGAGGCGCAGGTGATCGGGGATCGGGCGATAACCGTCCGTCACCCACCCCCGCATCCCGCTGGGAGACTGCTCGCCGTGCGTAAACGGTGCTCTCATGGAATGTCCTTACTGTCCACCCGTGTGAGGAGGATGTCCTCGCCGTCCATCTTTCCGTGCGCTGGTGTACCCGCGTTCACAACGTCATCGAACTGTCGCTGCGTGCTTCCTGGCCTGTTGTATGCCTCGATAGCACTGCCGGACTTCACCTCCACACCCGTATAGGTATTCGGCCCGTCGGTATTCTTCACAAGCCCGTCGTAGAAGCGCCCATTCTGCGGAGAACCCTCGTAGTCGACTTTGATCTTCGAGCGGATCACCTCGACTTCGAAGTCTTGGGCATACTCCGTGAGGCCGATCTTCTCTTTATCAACCCACAGCGGATCCTTCTGGCCATTCGCGAACGTCCCCGCGTCGTCGCGTCCATCGCCGCGGTCGAGGCCGCGGACTCGGTCGCTGACGCCGTAGCTCTCGGTGAGCCATCGGCCGGCGGCGTCGCCCATCATCGTCGCGCCTGCACCGGCCACTCCGACTCCGGCGACGACCAGTGCGGGCGAACCTGCCAGCGCACCGGCTCCGGTGACGGTGATGGCCCCGCCTCCGGCTGCCAGCGCCGCGCCGCCGAGGAAGGTGGCAGCGCCGCCCAGGAGTTCGAGGATGATGTCGGGGTGCTCCCAGAGCGTCTGCGCCGAGATCGCGAGCATGTCCATCGTGGCTCGGAACGGCTGGACGACAACGAGGTTGACGATCACCTCGGTCGTCGCGTGCTGTGTTCGTGTCGCGGCCTCCGCGTCGGTCAGCGGAATCCGCGCCGCATCCGCGGCATCGTCCAACCGGATCGCGCAGTCGCGCGCATAGACCTCGAGAGTCGCCCGGGCGTTGAACAGGACCTCCCGCGCTTCATCGTGTGCAGGACCTGACGGATCGACGAAGGGCACGTCGGCCTCGGGGTGCCGGAGCCCTTGCCCGACGCGCAACTCCCGCACGTGTGCACGGTGGGCGGCCAGCGCCGCAGCAGCCTGTTGCTCTGCCTCGTTCCAGAGAGTGATCGCACGGTCGGCTTCGTCCTGCGCCCACTGCAACGCGTCGGCCCACGTGAACAGTGCGCTCGCACCCGCGCGGAGCGATTCGCCCGCATGCTTCCAGTGCAGCAGCTGCCGCTCGAACCGGTCGAGGTAGGCGTCGTAGGCAGCGCCTCTCCACGTGCCGTCGTCATCCAGCGTGGCGAGGTCATCGCGTACACGGGTCGCTTCAGCGCCACGAGCCTTCCACGCTTCCGCGGTCGCCCTGACCTCGGACACCGAGCCCGGCACGAGGTCCGCCGCCGACTGGGTCTGCCCCAGCTCCATCAGTCGTCCCAGATCATCGCGTCGACTTCGACCTTCGCCGCATCGGTGCCTTCGTCGAAGATCCGAGCGGTCGTGCTCAACCTGTCTGCGAAGTCTTCGGTGTCGGCCACACGGACGCAGAGCCCGTCGGACCATGCGCTGCTGAAACGCGTCGCGGCTGCGACGACCCACTCGTGTCCGGCGTCAGCAGGCTTCGCGGCATCGGACGAGCCCAGCTCGCCGACGATGCGACGTGCCTTCGACGCCATCGCACGCAGCACGTCGGTATCGACTTCGTAGAATGCTCCGCCCGCGACTGTCATGCGTCGACGTTAGCAAGCGATACGTCGTCATATGGAGACAGCAAGAAGTATGCCGATACTCTCGCAAAAGGACATCAGCCCACCCCGACGGTGACACGTCAGAGGTGGGCCGGTGCTGATCTCTCGACCGATCAGGCGGGCGCGACCGGCCTCCCGATCGACAGCATCAGACGGTTCGCCCAATTGAAGAACGCGGCACCGTGGATCACGTCGGCGATCTCGAGGTCATCGAGTCCCGCCGCCCGCAGCCGGGCGATCCCGTCGGCGCCGAAGGTGCTGGGCGTGTCGGTCAGGGCGACGGAGGCCGCGACAACCGCGTTCCACCGCTCCCCGAGGTCGGCGTCGACTCCCTGATCCAGCAGGAGATCGACGTCGTCGACCCGCTTGCTGTGGTGCGCCGCGAAGCGCGAGTGCACCGAGGCGCAGAACACGCAGCCGTTGCGACGCGAAGCCGCGGTCGCCGAGAGCTCGCGCTCGGCCCGGGGAAGACCCTCCTTGGCGTTGTAGAAGATGTCCTTGTCGACGAGCGTGCGCGCCTTGAGCACCTCGGGGTCGCGCGCCAGCAGCCGGAAGTAGTCGTTCTTCGCCCGAGAGGCGTCGACCAGACCGTCGTAGTGGCGCTCGGTGAGCTCCTCCTCCGCGAGCGGCGGCAGATGCGGGGTCCACCCCACCTCGGCTCGCGTGAACGCCTCGGGGTGCGGTGCGTCATCGCGCAGAAGCTCGGTCATGCTGCCTCCTCCTCGGAGTCGGATGCCGCGGCGATGCCGGCGGCGGAGAGAACCCTCAGGCCCGTGATGACGCGCTGCTGGAACGCGAGGAACGAGACGAGCTGCGAGAGGGTGACGATGCCGTCGGCCGACCATCCCGCATCCACCAGCCGCTGGATGTCGACGGCCGCGGATTCGCGCGGCCGGAACACGAGCAGGTGCGTGTGCGCGAGGGCGGCGGCCACCCGCCCGCCGAGCGCCTCTGCGATCTCGGGCGACGGCGCGTAGCGCTCGCCCTCGGTGTTCTCGTCCTGCAGTCCCGCTTCGGTGTACGAGCCGAAGGGCCCGGTCACCGCAGCGTTCGTGGCCTCGGCGATCACGACGGTGGCGCGCTGCGGGTCCACAGCCAGGGCCCGGTCTGCGTAGAACTCGGCCGTCGCATCCGCGTCGCCGGCGAGGCGCGTCGCGAACGCGGCGATCAGCTCACGCTCGGCCTGCGACACCTCCGCCGTCGACACCGGCGCGAAGAGCGCGTCGAAGCTCGCCTGCAGCTGCTCCCTGGTGACGGGGCGACGGCGCCGCAGCTCATCGAGCTCCGGCGTCACCCCTACGATCTGATCGACGATGTCGGTGGTCATGCCTTCTCCTTGATGGTGTCGGTGAGGGTGTAGCCGAGAGCGGGGGCGACCTGCTCGGCGAAGAGCTCGATCGAGCGCAGCACGTGCTCGTGCGGGGCGTCGACCGAGTGCACCTGGAACGCGACCTCGGTCGCCCTGTCGAGCGTGGCGTCTGCGGCGAGGGACTCGGCGACCTCCTCCGGGGTGCCGAGGTGGGTGTCGAGGGCCACGATCAGCTCATCGAGGGTGTCGCCGGGGATCGTCTGGCCCTGTCGGCGGAACCCCTCGGCGGCACGACGCAGCCCGACCTCAGCGAAGCGCAGGGCCTCCGCGCGGTCATCCGCGACGAACACGGTGCGCGAGGCGGTGACACGCGGGGCGACGCCGTCGGGGAGAGCCTCGAGGTACGCGTCGATGATCGGATCCTGCAGCGCCGAGAGCGGGGCGTGCAGCGCGTCCGTCGACCGCGGCTGGGTGCGCGAGAGCAGGAGGCCATGCCCGTGGATGCCGGCGCGATGGCCTCCGGGGGCCGAGAAGGTCGCCTGCCAGATGCGGTCGCCGAGAGTGCCGGCATCCGGATAGAGGGTGTTGTCGGCGCCGATGTCCCGCCCCGCGAGTGCGTCGAGCAGCAGTCGCAGCTTGCGGTCGTAGGTGGGCGCCTTGTCGCGCACGTCCTCACCGAACGGCACGAAGGACGAGGGGGTTCCGCCGCTGCCGAGCCCCAGGTCGACGCGTCCGCCCGAGAGCAGGTCGGCGACCACCGCGTCCTCGGCGACACGCACCGCATCTTCGAGCGGCAGCGTGACGACCCCGGTGCCGAGACGGATGCGCGAGGTCTGCGCGGCCACGTTGGCGAGATAGACGAGCGGCGAGGGCAGGCCGCCCTCCGCGGCGCGGAAGTGGTGCTGTGCGACCCAGGCGCGACCGACGCCGTGCCGTTCGGCGTGCCGGATCTGCTCGGTGGCCAGCGCGTAGCGCTCGGCGGGCGACGCGTCGTCGAGCAGCCGGGTGAAGAAGGCGATCGTGGGTGCGGTCATGCGGGCTGCTCCGTTCGTCCGGGGACGGCCGCGAGCAGCTCCCGGGTGTAGTCGTGCTGGGGGTCGTGGAAGAGCTCCTCGGTGACGCCTTCCTCGACGATCCGCCCGCGGCGCATCACCGAGACGGTGTGACTGATCCTGCGCACCACGGCGAGGTCGTGCGAGATGAAGAGGTAGGTGAGACCGAGTTCGGCCTGCAGTGAGGTGAGCAGTTCGAGGATGCGCGCCTGCACCGTGACGTCGAGGGCCGACACCGCCTCGTCGAGCACGACGATCTCGGGGTCGATCGCGAGGGCCCTGGCGATCGCGACCCGCTGTCGCTGCCCACCCGAGAGCTCACGCGGTGTGCGCTGCGCGAGGTCGCTCGGCAGCGACACCCTGTCGATCAGGGCGAGCGCCCGATCCCTGCGGTCGGAGCGGGAGCCCACCCCGAAGTTCTGCAGCGGCTCGGCGATGATGTCGACGACCTGCTGCCGCGGATCCAGCGATGCGAAGGGGTTCTGGTAGACGAGCTGGATGCGCCGGCGCAGCGCGCGCAAACGCTGGCCCGACAGGCCGGTCACGTCTTCGCCGTCGATCTCGATGGCCCCGGCGTCCGGCTCATGGAAGCGCGTGATGAGGCGCGCGGTGGTCGTCTTGCCCGATCCGGACTCGCCGACCAGCGCGTGCGTCGTGCCCCGCCGCACCCGGAACGACACGTCGTCGACGGCCCGGAAACGCTCACGCCCCGCGACCCTGAACTCCTTGACGAGACCGGTCGCGGTGATCGCGAACGGGTTCTCGGCCGCGACCGCCGCGGCATCCCGCAGGAAGGGCGGAGCCTCGGGGCGGCGGAACCCCGTCGTGAACGCCGGGGCGTCCGCGAGGAGCTGCTTCGTGTATCCGTCCGAGGGTGCCGCGAGCACCTGGGCGCTCGCTCCCTGCTCGACGATGCGGCCGTCCTTCAGCACGACGAGCCGTTGGGCGCGGTCGGCCGCGACGCCGAGGTCGTGGGTGACCAGCAGGATGCTCGTGCCCTCCTCTCGACGCAGCTCGTCGAGCAGATCGAGCACCTTGCGCTGGACGGTCGCGTCCAAAGCGCTCGTGGGCTCGTCGGCGATCAGCAGCCGTGGCCGCAGCGCGATGGCCGAGGCGATCAGCACACGCTGGCGCATACCGCCCGAGAGCTCGTGCGGGTACTGCCGCGCTCGGAGGTCCGGATCATCGATACCGACCCGGTCGAGGAGCTCGATCGCCCGCGCGCGCCGCGAGCGACGATCGCGGTGGCCGTGCAGCTTCAGCACCTCTTCGACCTGGGCGCCGATCGGGCGCACGGGATCGAGCGAGGTCACCGGGTCCTGCGGCACGAGTCCGATCTCCGGACCCCGGATGCCGCGCAGTGCGCGATCCGTCCAGCCCGAGATGTCGAGCTCGCCGAGGCGCACCGTGCCGCCGTCGACCCTGCCGCCCTCGGGCAGCAGGCCGAGCAGGGCGTGCGCGGTGGTGGACTTGCCCGATCCCGATTCGCCCACGAGCGCGAGTGCCTCTCCCTCGGCGATCTCGAAGGAGACCCCATGCACCACCTCCCGGCGACCGGCTCGGGTGGCGTACGAGACGGCGAGGCCGTCGACGGTGAGCACGCTCATCGCGGGTTCCTTCCGATGCGGTGCGAGATGCGGTTGGCGCTGAGCACGACGACGACCACGATGAGTCCTGGCAGTGCCGTGAGCCACCAGGCGGTCGCGATGTAGTTGCGCCCCTCGGCGATCAGCAGCCCCCATTCGGGGGTGGGTGGCGGAGCACCGTAACCGAGGAATCCGAGGGTCGAGATCGCGAGGATCGCGGTGCCGAACTGCAGGGCGGCGAGCGCGACGATCGGGGTGAGCGAGTTCGGCAGCACATGGCGACGGAGCACCGTGAAGAAGGTGCCCCCGCTGCCGTACGCCGCCTCGACGTATTCGCTGCGACGCACTCTGGCGACCTCCGACCGCATCAGGCGGGCGAAGGCGGCGACGCTGCCGAGGCCCACGGCGATGGCGGCGTTCACCGTGCCGAAGCCGAGGAGGATGATCACCGACAGCGACAGCAGCAGGCCGGGGATGGCGAGCAGCACGTCGACGACGCGCATCAGGATGTCGTCGACGACGCCGCCGATCGCGCCGGCGATCGCACCGAGGATCGTCCCGAGCGCGAGGCCCACGGTGACGGCGATGAGCGCTCCCGAGAGCGAGTGCACGGCGCCGTGGACGACGCGGCCGAACAGGTCGCGACCGAGCGTGTCGGTGCCGAAGAGGTGCGCCGCGCTCGGTGGCAGCAGCTTGTCGGCGGGAGTGCCGGTGAGAGGGTCGCCGGGTGCGAAGACCCCGGGGATCAGCGCCCAGAGCAAGGCGAGCGAGACGACGGCGATCGCGAGGTAGAGCCCCCACGGCAGAGCGAGCAGTCCGCGCGCGCGTCGAGGCGATCGGGTGAGCGTTGCGGCATCCTGCTGCGGTGTCTCGGGCGGGGTGTCGACGGATGCGGCCACGGCGGCGACGGTCATGCCGATGCTCCTGACTTCGAGAGGGCGCGCTGGCGCGGATCGATCAGCGGGGTGACGAGGTCGACGGCGAAGCTGATGAGCACGAAGCCGAGGGCCGACAGCAGCACGACGCCCTGCAGCACCGGGATGTCCTGGTTCGACACGGCCTGCTCGGTGAGGC
This sequence comes from Microbacterium sp. NPDC090014, assembly GCF_044748285.1. Taxonomy (NCBI): domain Bacteria; kingdom Bacillati; phylum Actinomycetota; class Actinomycetes; order Micrococcales; family Microbacteriaceae; genus Microbacterium; species Microbacterium sp. NPDC090014. The sequence continues at coordinate 664,629 of NZ_JBIVFS010000002.1, read as the reverse complement.
GGCCGATGCCGGTGCGACCGAACACGGTCTCGGTGACCACGGCCCCTCCCACGAGCTCGCCGAACAGCACCCCGGCGATCGTGAGCGTCGGCAGGGCCGCGTTGCGCGCGACCGACCGGGTGAGCACCCACGACGGCGGCGCGCCCTTGGCACGGACGACGGTGATGAACGGCTGCGCCTGCACCTGATCGATGGCGCGCACCAGCACCTGGGCGAGCGGAGCGGAGATCGGCACGGCGAGGGTCAGCACGGGAAGGACGAGCCCGGCGACAGGGTCGGCGCCGACGATCGGCACCCACCCGAGACCGAACGAGAAGACCTGGATCAGCAGGATGCCGAGCCAGAACACCGGCACGGCGACGAACAGCCCCGGCACCTGACGGATGCCGTCGCGCAGCCACGCGAACGGTGCGAGAGACGAGAGCCCTGCGACGAGCACGGCGATCAGCAGCGCGACGACGAGCCCCAGCGACGCGAGCAGCACGGTCGACGGCAGTGCCTCGGCGAGCATCTCCAGCACCGGGGTGCCGAACTGCGTCGAGTAGCCGAAGTCACCGGCCGCGAATCCGAGACCCGCGTGCACGTACTGCTGCCACCACGGCAGATCGGTGCCGTAGGTGGCGCGGATGCCGTCGAGCTGCTCCGGCGACAGCCCGAGGCTGGGGTCGGAGAACTTGATCAGGATCGCATCCCCCGGCAGCAGCTGCAGGAGGAAGAAGGTGGCCGTGAAGGCCGCGATCAGAACGATCGCGGCCTGCCCGGCTCGTCGGAGGACGAAGCTCATCGGTGCACCGTCTCAGTCATGCTCAGTGCTCGGCGAGCCAGACGCCCGAGAAGGTGGGGCGACCGACCGACTCGAAGTCCACACCGTGCACGTAGGTGGCGGCGCCGTAGACCTGCGGCTCCTCGAACAGCGGGATGACGTAGGCCTGCTCGGCGATGTAGTCCTGCACGGCCTGCGAGGCCGCCGCTCGCTTCTCGGTGTCCGGCTCCGAGGCGACCGCCTCGAGCAGGGCGTCGAGCTCGGCGTCGTTCGAGATCAGCGCGTCACGGTTCTTCGTGTAGTACTGGCTCTTGATCACGTCGAAGTCGGCGCGGCCGACCATCGAGTGGTAGAAGCCCGTCTTGAGCGGGTCACGGGTGTCCTCGGCATACGACCCGGCATCCGCCGGCTTGACCGTGAGCTCCACGCCGACCTTCGCGAGCTGCTGGGCGACGAGCTCGAGCGTCTGCTTCGACAGCGGCTGCGGTGCGGCCTCGTACACGGTGATCGCGAGGCGCTCGCCGTCCTTCTCGCGGATGCCGTCGGCCCCGGCCGTCCAGCCCGCCTCGTCGAGCAGCTTCTCGGCCTTGTCGGGGTCGTATGCGTAGTGCTCCGACTCGTCCTTGTATCCGAGCGCCTCCTGCGACAGCACCGAGGTCGCGACGGGGTAGTTCTCGGTGAACAGGGTGTCGACGACCTCCTGGGCGTCGACCGCGGCGACGAGCGCCTGACGCACCCTGATGTCGCTCAGCAGCGGGTTCTCGGGACGCAGCGAGATGGAGTTGTTGACGCCACGCGTCTGCGGTGCGTACAGCGTGAAGCCCGAGCTCTCGACCCGGTCCTCGTCGAAGGCCTGCACGTAGCGGACGTAGTCGGCCTGACCCGCGAGCAGCGATCCGATGCGCACGGAGTCCTCGGGGGTGACGAGCACGTGCACGGCGTCGACGTACGGACGGCCCTGGTTCTCGGCGCTCTCCGGCGCCCACGCGTAGTCCTCGCGGGCGGCGAGGGTGAACTCGGTGCCCAGCTTCTCGTCGGTGAGGGTGAAGGGCCCGGCGCCGATGATCTCCTCGGCGTTGCCCGCTCCGAAGTCCTCGATGGTGCCGTCGAGCGTCTCGGGCGAGAGCAGGCCGGAGTTGATGGTCGACGTCGCCTGCAGGAACCCGGGGGCCGGGGCCGAGAAGCGGAAGGTGACCGTGTCGTCGTCGACGACCTCGCTCGAGGCGTAGTTGTTGATCGCCTCGGAGACCGTGAGGCCGCGCTCGGGGTCGCCGAGGCCGTACGTGTCGAAGTTCTTCGCCACGGCCGCGGCGTCCAGCGGCGTCCCGTCCGAGAAGGTGACGTCGGGGCGCAGGTCGAACGTGTACTCGGTGGCGTCGTCGTTCACGGTCCAGGCCGAGGCGATCCACGGCTCGATCTCGAGCGAGTCGGGGTTCTGCCACGTCAGGCGGGCGGCGATGTTGTTGACCACGCCTCCGTTCGGGTAGAACCCGGCCTGCGGCGGGTAGAGGTTCGTGAAGGTCTGGTGCTCCAGATAGGTCAGCGTTCCCCCGGTGACGGGGTCGCCCGCGTCGGCGGAGGCGCCGCTCGGGGCCGGCGAGGACGCGCAGGCGGCGAGTCCCGCCGCAAGGACGAGCGGAAGCGCGACGGCGGCTGCGCGGATGAGACGGCGGTTCATGCGGGTCCTCCTGGACGGGATGCTGTGGTTCGGTGTGCGGGTGAACGTCACGCTAGGGACTCTCACGGTCGTGACGCGAATGGGGCTGTCATGTGCGGACCCGGCCTGTCACGAGACGTCATGACGGGTCACCAGACGCAATCCGACGTAATGGATGACGCGGTTCAGCGGACGAGAAGCGATGATGCGGCACGCTGCTCGCCCCCGCCGACACCGACTCCCCCGCCGACGCCGAGACGGTCCCGCAGCGGGGTGGGCGCTCCGTCGCTGCGACCGAGCAGGCCCCGTCGACGCAGTTCGGGCGCGGCGAGGCGGGTGAAGGCCTCGAACTGTGCGGGCTGGAACGCGGAGAGCACGTTGAACCCGTCGGCTGCACCCTGGTCGCGCCAGGTCTCGAAGTGGTCCGCGATCGTCGCGGCGTCGCCGACCACGAATGCGGCAGGCACGGCATGGGCCGCGACGAGGTGGCGCCAGGTCAGCGCCGTCTCGCCGTCATCCCCGACGCGGAGTCCGGCGATGAGTCGCAGGCGCTCGATCAGCGCCTGCCCTGCCTCCCCGAGGCGCCCGGCCTGATCGCGGGTCACGACCTCGTCGAAGCCGGCGGAACGCAGCGGTTCGTCGGCGCCGACGCCCAGGGCGTCGGCCAGCGCGACGACCGATCTGTTCGCGGGGAATGCCGTGCGGGACGACTGATGCCCCTCGTCGAGCGGGACGAGCGCGAGCAGCCGTTCGACGATGCGGTGAGCGTCGGCATCCGTCGGTGCGACCACAGGAAGCACGGGCGCGATCACCGCCAGCCCCTCGGGCGCGCGGCCTGATCGGAGCGCGATGTCGCGCAGCTGCCGCCGGGTGGCGATCGCATCGGCGATGTTCGGGGCGGCGATGAGCGCGAGGTCGGCCTCGGTCGCGGCGAGCGCGCGCGACCGCGGCGAAGTGCCCGCGTGCACGAGAGGGATCCGCCCCTGCGGGGGGCGGGCGACGTTCAGCGGTCCGGAGACGCGCACGTGCTCGCCCCGGAGGTCCGCACCCCGGAGCCCGTCCGGGTCGATGAGCACGCCGCGTGCGGCATCCGCGATCCAGGCGTCCTCGCTCCACGAGTCCCACAGACGGCGCAGGGCGACGACGAACTCCTCCGCGCGGTCGTATCGGCTCTCGTTGTCGGCGTGCGCATCGCGACCGTGGTTGCCCGCGGCTCGTGGCTCGGCTCCGGTGACGAGGTTGACGCCGGCGCGACCGCCTGTCAGCAAGTCGAGGGATGCGAGCGAGCGCGCCGTCGCATACGGATCGGCGTAGGTCGTGTTCACCGTCGCGATGAGGCCGATGCGAGAGGTGACCCCGGCGAGGTACAGCACGGCGCTCACCGGATCGATCCGCGCGAGCAGGTACGGGTCGCGGAATTCGAGGTCCGGCCCGGTGGCCAGCCAATCGCCGAAGAACAGGTAGTCGAGCCCCGCGTCCTCTCCCTCTCGCGCGATGCGACGGAGGATCTCGGCATCGGCCGAGGGGTCGCGATGCGCGCCCGGCTGACGCCAGCCGGAGGGATACGCGCCGAGAGTGCGCACCATGGCGCCGATGATGAGGGGTTCGGTCATGCACCCGAAAGTATGAGCGGGCTCGGGAGCCGGCCAATCGGCGGAGAAGCGCAGCGAAACGGAGCGCAACACGGCGACACATCCTCCCCGAGTGTGGGTGCCCGATCGGAGGATGGGACCATGACCTCGACCTCCTCCCCCGCGCTCTGAGCACCGCAGTGCTGACCGCATGACCGAGTTCGCCACGATCCGCCTGTCGGCCGGGCTGGAGGATCCGAGCGATCTGATCGCCGACCTCGACCGCGCGCTCGCGCTCGTCTGAACGGCATCCGTTCCGGCCGCCCCCGGATGCCCTGGTCTGAACACCCCGTGCTCAGCCTCCACCCCCTACGCTGAGATGATGACTGGTCTTCGTTGGGGAATCCTCGCGACCGGCGGCATCGCCGGCGCATTCGCATCCGATCTGCGCACCGCAGGGCTCGATCTCGTGGCGGTCGGCTCGCGCTCGCAGGAATCGGCCGACGCCTTCGCCGCCCGCTTCGACATCCGGCGCGCGCATCCCTCGTACGAGGCGCTCGTCGCCGACCCCGAGGTCGACATCATCTACGTCTCGACCCCGCACCCGATGCATCACGAGAACGCCCGCCTCGCGCTCGAAGCCGGCAAGCACGTGCTGGTCGAGAAGGCGTTCACCCTCAACCGCTCGGAGGCGGAGGACCTGCAGCGTCTGGCCGCCGATCGGGGCCTGCTCGCGATGGAGGCGATGTGGACGCGCTACCTGCCGCACATGGTCCGCATCCGCGAGATCATCGCCGCCGGGACCCTCGGTGAGATCCGCGCCGTGAGCGCCGACCACACCCAGCTGCTCCCCTCCGACCCCGAGCACCGTCTCAACGCCCTCGAGCTCGGCGGCGGTGCCCTCCTCGACCTCGGGATCTACCCGATCTCCTTCGTGTGGGACATCCTCGGCGCCCCGACCGGCATCCACGCCGTCGGCCGCTTGATCGAGACCGGAGCGGATGCCGAGGTCGCCACCGTCATGACCCACGACGGCGGAGCGATCTCGACGACGCTCTCGTCGTCGCGTGCCGCGGGCCCCAACGCGGCGAGCATCATCGGCACGACGGCGCGCATCGACCTCGACCGCGTCTGGTACACCCCCACCACGTTCCGCGTCGTGCAGCCGGACGGCACGGTCGTCGAGGAGTACGTGTCCGAGGTCGACGGTCGCGGCATGCAGTACCAGGCCCTCGCGGCCGAGCGCCTCGTGGGCGACGGCGTGCTCGAGGGCGATATCCTGCCGATCGCCGAGAGCGTCGCGATCATGGGCACCCTCGACGAGATCCGCGCGCAGATCGGCGTGCGCTACCCGCGCGAAGGAGTGAACCATGGCTGAGGCCACCGACGCCCGCGTCGCCGTCTACCTGGACTTCGACAACATCGTCATCTCCTGGTACGACCGTGTGCACGGACGGAACGCCTACGGCAAGGACCGCCAGCGGATCACCGAGAACCCGACCGATCCGGAGGTCACGGAGCGGCTGTCCCGCGCCATGATCGAGGTCGGCGCGATCATCGACTACGCGGCCTCCTTCGGCACGCTCGTGCTCACCCGGGCGTACGCCGACTGGTCGTCGCCCGTGAACGCGGTCTACCGGTCGCAGCTCGTGGCCCGCGCCGTCGACCTCGTGCAGCTGTTCCCGGCCGCCGCCTACGCGAAGAACGGCGCGGACATCCGCCTCGCCGTCGACGCGGTCGAGGACATGTTCCGTCTGCCCGACCTCACGCACGTCGTGATCGTCGCCGGAGACAGCGACTACGTCCCGCTCGCACAGCGCTGCAAGCGTCTGGGTCGCTACGTCATCGGCGTCGGCGTCGCGGGATCCACCGCGAAGTCCCTCGCCGCCGCGTGCGACGAGTTCGAGGCGTACGACTCGCTTCCCGGCGTCGTGCGCCCGAGCAAGACCGCGCCCGCGCCCGTCGTCACCGTTCCCGAGGTCGCCGTCGAGCCTGTGGCCGAGCCGGCCGCCGAGCCCGCCGCGAAGGCCAAATCGCGACCGCCGACGAAGGCCGCCAAGGCGAAGGCCGCCGCAGCGGCGGCGACCGCTGCGGCACCGTCGTCGTCCGCGAAGCTCGACGAGCACGGCGAGGGCACCGAGCAGGGCGAGGCGACGGAGCTGCTGCATCGCGCGCTGCGCCTCGGGCACGACAAGGCCGATGCCGACGAGTGGCTGCACAGCTCGGCGGTGAAGACGCACATGCGTCGCATGGACCCGTCGTTCAGCGAGAAGGCCCTCGGCTACCGCTCGTTCTCGGACTTCCTCAAGTCGCGCGAGAGCATCGCGGAGCTCGAGGAGACCGGCCACGAGCGCCTGGTGAAGCTGCGCGACTCGGTCTGATCCGCGCCGCCGGTCACGTCGTCACTCCTCGAAGTCATACTCCTGGAACGCCGCGACCTCGGGCACCCAGCGTTCCGAGACGAACGCGGTGTGCGCGGGGTGCGCGTCGTAGGAGCGGTACGCATCGCGGTCGCGGAACACCATCGAGAACTGATGCTCGAGGTCGCTCTTCGGGCTCACCTGGCGACGGATCGTGAAGTCCTCGACACCGGGGATCGACGTGAGCACCGCTCTGCCCGTCGCGAGGAACTCGCGCTCCTCGGGGCTGCCCGCCTCGTGCACGAGGCGGAAGACGACGGTGTGCTGGATGGTCATGCGGGATCTCCGGTCTGCTGGCTGCTGAAGGCGGCGTCGAACGCGGCGGTGGGCGCGGGCCAGAGCAGCGACCGCACGTAGACGAGGGCCTCCGGCGCGCCGTGCAGGCGGTCCATTCCCGCGTCCTCCCATTCGATCGAGATGGGGCCGTCGTATCCGATCGCCTCGAGCGCGCGGAACGCGTCCTCCCAGGGCACGTCGCCGTGGCCGGTCGAGACGAAGTCCCACCCGCGTCGCGGGTCGCCCCACGGCAGATGCGATCCGAGCACGCCCGCACGCCCGTTGTGCGGTCGCATCCGGGTGTCCTTGCAGTCCACGTGGTAGATCCGGTCGGCGAAGTCGACGATGAACCCGACGGGATCGATGTTCTGCCACATCATGTGCGACGGGTCCCAGTTGAATCCGAACGCCCCACGGTGCTCGATCGCCTCCAGCGCCCGCACGGACGACCAGTAGTCGTAGGCGATCTCACCGGGGTGCACTTCGTGCGCGAACCGCACGCCCTCGCCGTCGAACACGTCGAGGATCGGGTTCCAGCGCGCGGCGAAGTCCTCGAACCCGCCTTCGATGACGGATGCCGGTACCGGCGGGAACATTGCCACATAGGGCCAGATCGATGAGCCGGTGAACCCGACGACGGTGTCGACGTCGAGCCTGCGCGCGACCCGCGCCGCCCGCTTCATGTCGTCCGCCGCGCGGGCGCGCACGCCCTCGGAGTCGCCGTCGCCCCACACGTAGTCGCGCAGGATCGCCTGGTGACGGAAGTCGATGGGGGCGTCGCACACCGCCTGGCCCGCGAGATGGTTCGAGATCGCGAAGATCTGCAGACCGTTCCGGTCGAGGATCTCGCGGCGCGAGGCGACGTAGGCGTCGTCCTCGTCGGCTCGCCGCAGGTCGAGATGGTCCCCGGATGCTGCGACCTCGAGGCCGTCGTATCCCCACTCGGCCGCCAGCCGGGCGACCTCCTCGAACGGCAGATCGGCCCACTGGCCGGTGAACAGGGTGACCGGGTGCGTGGTCATGGACACTCCTTCGTATCGCGTGACGGGTCAGGTGCCGAGCGCTCTCAGCGCCTGGATGCTGCGGGCGGCGAGCTCGTTCTGGCTCGCCGCGAGTGGTCGCCAGACGGATGCGGCGACGGCTATCGTCGCGTTCTCGCCCGTGAAGCTCTCCAGCCCGAGCGGCCCTCGATAGTCCGCATCGTCGAGGGCCCGGAGGATCTCCGGCCAGTCCGTGTGGTCGTCGCCCACGGCGCCCCGATCGCTGCCGCACACCTGCACGTGCGCGATCGCCGAGCCCGCCGCGCGGATGGCCTCCGCGGGCTTCTTCTCCTCGATGTTCAGGTGGTAGGTGTCGAGCGCGAGCCCGACGCCTGCGCCGAGCAGCGGTGCGAGCGCGTCGAGGCTCTGCTCGACCGTGTTGAGCACGCTCGTCTCGTAGCGGTTGAGCGGTTCGACGGCCAGGGTGATTCCGGCGGAGGCGGCCTCGGCCGCGACCGGCTCGAGGTTCGTGCGCAGCTCGCGCACCACTCGCGAACGGTCCTCGACGGACATCCGCCAGGTCGCCCCGGTGGGTGCGTAGAAGGGACCGGCGACCACCGCGGAGCCGAGCGTCGCGGCCGCCGCGATGCACGAGCGCAGGTAGTCCTGCGTGGCCCCGACGTCACCGGCCTGCGCGAGCAGCGAGCGCCGCGGGCCCATGGCCCCGACGACGATCGCGGCGAGGCCGAGGTCATCGAGCACGTCGCGGGCTCGTGCCGGATCCCAGTCCCCGACGCTCTCGAGCGGAAGCTCGAGCGCCTGATACCCCATCCCCGCCGCCTTCCGCGCGAGCGGCTCGAGAGTCGCGTCGGTCAGTGGAGACGTCCACACCCACGTGTTGACGGCGATCGTGCGAGGCATCCTGCTCCTTCGGGGATGACGCGAGTGCTCCCACCCTCCCATCCGCGAGGCGCAGAGGGGAAGGGTGGGAGCATCACCGGGGGTTACGGGATCTGGCGTTCCTGCCAGACGGTCGGGTAACCGGGAAGGTTCTCCCCGCCGAACTTCGCGTAGTGCCCGTCCGGCATTCCCTCATTGGCGGCGAGGTAGTCGTCGAGCTCTGCTTCGGTGATCGGCTTCTGCGGGAGCACCCACTCCTTCGGAACCTCTTCGCCGGCGAAGATCATCTGCGCGGCGAGCAGCGGCGTGCGCCACTGGAAGTTCGAGTACACCGGGGCGAGGCCCGTGAGACCCGTGTCCTTCCACTTGCGGAGGAAGCTCATCTCGTCCTCGCCGGTCATCACCGGGTAGTCGGCGCCGGCATCTTCGAAGGCTTCGATCGCGGCGACAGCGCCGTCACCGGCATCCATCCAGATTCCCTGCACGTCGCCCTTGGCGAGCTCGTCGCTGATGATGCTCTTGATCTCCGCGGGGTCGGCGCCCGTGAAGTAGTCCACGGCCTCGATCCCCGCCTCGTCGAAGAGCTTCTCCGCAGCGGCCCACCGGTGCTCGAGCACGTCGACTCCGGGGAGGATGCGCAGCGCCACGACCTTGTCGCCTTCTTCGAGGTTGTCGATGAGGAACTCGGCCGTGTCGATGCCCCACGCGAATCCGCCGATCGGGTGGATGAATGTGACCGGGCAGTCGGTGTCGACGCCGCGGTCGAACACGATCACCGGCTTGCCGGTCTCGCATGCGCGCTCGACGGCCGGCGTCATCGCCGCGGTGCTGTTGGGCGAGATGAGGAAGACGTCGCAGCCGCCCTCGGAGATGAAGTAGTCGATGTCGGCGATCTGCGTGTCATCCGAGTCCTGCGCGTCGCGGGTCTCCATCTCGCTGATCGCACCGGCCTCCTGCAGCGACTTGAGCTGCTCGTTCATCGTGATCCAGCCCGTCTGCCGCCACGGGTTCGAGATCGAGGCGTTCGCGAAGCAGGCCTTCTTGGGCCCCTCGCTGGCGAACTCCGACGTGTCGACCATCTCGGCGTTGATGTGCTGGAGATACGGCTCGGTCGCCGGCCCCTGGGGCTCGACACCCCGCTCCTCCATCTGCTTGTCGAACAGCTCCTGGTCGAACCATTCGGTGGTCTCGGCCGACTCCTCCGGGTTCTCCGACTCCGCCGGCGCCACGGACGGGTCTGTCGTACACCCGGCGAGCGCGATGAGGCCGAAGAGAGCCACCCCTGCGGTGGCGATCTTCATCGATCGTCGCATTGCTAATCTCCTCTGGTTTCTGTGTGGATGGTGCTGGTTGTTACGGGTTCTGAGGTCTCTGTGCGCGGAACGTCCGGAGACGGCTGCGGGCCTCGCCGGCGCCGTGCCCGGAAGGCGACCGCGGAGTACGCCACTGCGGCGATGATGATCACGCCCTGCACGGCGTCTCGCAGCGTCGAAGGAACCCCCGCGATGTTCAGCAGCATGAAGAGGGCCTCGAGCGCGAAGGCTCCCGCCGCCGCCGCGACGATCCATCCCCGGCCTCCGCCGAGCACGACCCCGCCGAGGACGACGGCGGTGATGGCGACGAACTCGTAGCCGCGGCCGACCGAGGGATGCACCCCGGCGTACCCCACGAGCAGCACGGCGGAGAGCGTGGCCGAGAGCGACGAGATCACGAACGCCCGTGTCGTCACCCAGGCGCTGCGCGCGCCGGCGAAGTCGACCGCGGTCGAGTTGTCGCCGACCGCGATGAGGAGCTTGCCGAGCGGGCGCTTGGTGATCCAGATGCCCAGCGCGAGCCACCCGATCAGGATGAACACCGCCCAGGGGATGAACTCGAGCACCGGCACGTCACGGATGCCGCCACGACCGATCTCGCGGAAGCTGTCAGCCGGGTTGCCCGTGGCCGCTCCCCCGGTCCACCACATGACGCCGCCGAGAAGGGCGAGCATCATGCCCAGCGTGACGATGAAGGAGGGCACCTTGAGCAGCGTGGTGATGACACCGTTCACGAGTCCGACGACCACCCCGAAGACGATCATGAGCAGCAGCACGGGCACGGTGCGGGAGTCGTCCTGCCCGACGAGGTTGCCGGCGACGATCACCTGCGCGGTGATCAGCGAGCCCTGCGACAGGTCGAACTCGCCCGCGATGATGACGAAGTACTGGCCGATCGCGACGATGGCGATCGGTGCGACGCGCTGGATGAACCTCATGAACTGCCCCGGCTCCGCGAAGCTCGGGTTGAGGATCATGACGGCGACGAGCAGGATCACCAGCAGCAGGAACACCGCGCCCCGAGGGCTCACGAGTGTGCGCAGAGTGTTCACGACCGGCCTCCTTCCGCCACGGTGCTCGTATCGGCGAGTTCGGATGCTGCGGCCGCCATCTCGGACTCGGCCGCCTTGGCGGCGTCGTCTCCCCCGGTTCTCGTGCCGCCGACGCCGAAGCGCGGACGGCGACTGACGATCGACCGACGACTGTAGACGGCCACCGCGGCGACGATCACCACGCCGCGGACGACGTCCTTCAGGAACGGGTTGACCTGCATGACGCTCATCACGTTGTCGACGACCGCGAGGATCGCGACGCCGCCGATGGCACCCCAGATCGAACCGCGTCCGCCGAGCAGCAGGGTGCCTCCGAGCACGACGGCCGCGATCGACAGCAGCGCGTAGCCGCCCTGCTGGCCGACCGTGGGACTGCCGACGCCGAGACGGCTGGCGAGCAGCAGGCCGGCGAGGCCCGCGAAGACGGAGCACAGCACGTGCGCGGCGATCAGCGGCGGGCGGGTGCGCACACCCGACAGGCGCGCGATCTCGGGGTCGCCGCCGACCGCATACAGGTGGGCGCCGGTGCGCGTGCGGTTCAGCAGCAGCCAGACGACGACGGCGAGCGCGATCATGATGATCGTCGACACCGGCACGGGCCCGACTCCGGTGGCGCCGATGAGCTGGAACTCCCACGGCACGCTGCCCGCCGAGCCCTCGAAGTTGGTGTTCAGGATCCCCTGCAGGATCAGCCCCACGCCGAGCGTCGCGATGAACCCGTTGACCTTCAGCACGGTGACGATGAGTCCGTTGACCAGACCGATCCCGGCGCAGACGAGCAGAGTGATCGAGACCGCGGCCGGGATGTTCCCGGGGTTGCCGTTCATGATCGTCGCCGCCAGAAGGCTCGACAGACTCACGACGTAGGTCACCGACAGGTCGAGCGACGCGCCCAGCACCACGAGGGTCTGCCCGATCGCGACGAGCCCGAGGACGCTCATGCCGGTGAGGATGTCGCGGATGTTGCCGGGGCTGAAGAAGTTGCGACCGACGGTGCCGACGAGGATGGCGCCGACGATGAGCGTCAGGATGAGGATCCCGAGCACGATGACGGTCGAGTCGATCCGAAGTCTCTTCATCGTGCACCCCCGTCGACCGTCGCGCCCGTGGCTGCGCCGAGGATCTCGTGCTCCGCGGAACCCGCCGGCAGCTCGGCGACCAGCTCGCCGTCGTGCATCACGAGAATCCGATCACTCATGCCGATCACCTCCGGCAGCTCGCTCGACACCATCAGCACCGCCTTGCCCTGTGCCGCGAGGTCGCGCATGAGCTGGTACACCGCGTACTTCGCACCGACGTCGATGCCTCGGGTCGGCTCGTCGAAGAGCACGATCTGCGGCTGTGTGAGCAGCCACTTGGCGAGCACGACCTTCTGCTGGTTGCCGCCCGAGAGGAAGCGCACCTCCTGGTCGAGACCGCGGGAGCTGATCTCCAGCGAGCTGAGCACCCCGGGCACCTCTCGACGGGACGAGGCGGTGCGAGCGGTGAAGACGCTGCGGATCACGAGCAGGGTGTTGTCGAGCACCGACTGCCCGAGCGCCAGTCCCTGGGCCTTGCGATCCTCCGAGACGAGGGCGAGTCCCGCGCGCACCGCCGCCCTGGCGCTCGTGATGCGCGTGGATGAGCCGTCGACCCGCATCGAGCCCCGCACGAACGGGTCGATGCCGAAGATCCCCTCGACCAGTTCGGTGCGTCCGGACCCCTGGAGCCCGGCGATCCCGACGATCTCCCCGGCGCGGAGGGTGAGCGAGACGCCGTCGACGAAGGCGTTGCCGCAGCCGTCGAGCTCGAGCCGCGGCTCGCCGACGACGGTGCCGGCCACGGCATCCGGGTAGTACGACTGGATGGATCGGCCGACCATTCGGCGCACGAGTTCGTCGGTCGTCAGGGCGCTCGTCTCATCGGTCGAGACCAGAGCGCCGTCTTTGAGGATCGTGATGCGGTCGCACAGGTCGAAGATCTCCTTGAGCCGGTGCGAGACGTAGATCACCGCCACCCCGCGAGACGTGAGCCGGCGGATGATCGCGTACAGCAGCTCGACCTCGCGGTCGCTCAGCGCGGCGGTGGGCTCGTCCATCGAGATGACCTGCGCCTCGAACGACAGCGCCTTGACGATCTCGACGATCTGCTGCTCGGCGACGGTCAGCGAACCGACCCGGGCCTGCGGGTCGATGAACGAGACGCCGAGGTCGGCGAGGAGGTCGCCGGTGCGACGGATCATCGCCTTCTGATCGACGAAGCCGCCGCGTCGGGGCTCACGTCCGAGATACACGTTCTGCGCGACCGTGCGCTCGGGCAGCAGCGTGAACTCCTGGAAGACGGTCACGATGCCGTCGTCCATCGCCTGCCGCGGGTGTGCGTGCCGCACCTCCGCGCCGCGGTAGCGCACCACGCCGTCGTCGGCGGGCTGCACCCCGGCGATGATCTTCATGAGCGTGGACTTGCCCGCGCCGTTCTCGCCGACGAGTCCGTGCACCTCCCCGGGACGCACATCGAAGTCGATGCCCTTCAGCACCTCCACTCCGAAGAACGACTTGCGGATGCCCGAGACCTCGAGCACCGGCTCTGTGATCGTCGCGGTCATGCCGCCACCTCCGTCCATCGTCCGTCCGCGGCCGCCGAGGCGAGGACCGCCTCGGTGAGCACCGCCGAGCGGACACCGTCCTCGAACGTGGGCAGCCCGTCGGGGGTCGCGCCGCCGATCGCCGCATACACGTCGGCGATGAAGCCGTTGAACGCGTCCTGATAGCCCATGGCATGCCCCGAGGGCACCCGCTGCAGACGAGCCGAGTCGGGCGATGCGGTGGAGGGGTCCCGCAGCAGCAGCCGGGACTCCTCTCTCATGCCGATCCACAGCTCCTCCGGGCGCTCCTGCTCGAAGCGCAGGGTCTGCCTGGTCCCGTGGAGTTCGAGAGTCAGGGCGTTCTTGCGTCCGGCGGCCATCTGCGAGACGAGCAGGGTGCCGAGGGCACCGGACTCGGTCTCGACGAGGATCGCGACGATGTCCTCCGTGTCGACCGCCCGTCCGGCTCGCTCGGCGAACACCCGGCGGGTGCGGGCGCTCAGCGACCGGATCCGCTGGCCCGTCACGAACTCGATGAGGTCGCAGAGGTGCGAGCCGATGTCGGCGAACGCCCGGGATGCCCCGCCGGATGCCGACCGCACCCGCCAGTCATCGTCCGTGGAGAGGAGCATCCAGTCCTGCAGATACGAGCAGTCGAGGGTGAGGAGCTCCCCGATGCCGCCCAGAGCGACGCGGGCCCGCGCCTCCCGCACCATCGGGTGGTAGCGGTAGACGAAGGGAACCGCGGTGACGCGGCCGAGAGATCCGGCGACCCGTGCGAGTTCACGGGCGTCCGCCGCGTTCGTGGCGAGGGGCTTCTCGCAGATGACATGCTTGCCGGCTTCGAGTGCGCGCAGCGCAAGGCCGGCGTGGGTGGCGTTGGGGGTGCAGATGTGGACGACGTCGATGTCATCGGCCGCGAGGAGAGCGGCGGCATCGGCCTCAGCACGCACGGCGCCGAGTTCGTCCGCGGCCTGACGCCCGCCCGCGAGGGAGCCGGTGGCGACGGCGCGGAACTCGCCTCCCGCGTCCCTGGCCGCGGTGCGATGCACGCGAGCCATGAATCCCCCGCCGAGGATGCCGACTCGGATCGTCCCGAGACCGGTGTCTGTGACATCCGTTGTCATGGCGGTGAGTCTGACACGGCTCCTCGACTTTTGCTAGGTGTTCGTCAAAAGTTCTTCGTAACGAATCGGAAGTCGACCGAGCGGTGGCGCAAGTCTGTGGTTTACTGACGCAATGGTCGACGCACTCCGCACCGCCGCGGCGGCGAATCCCGGGGCGGGCGAGATCTTCCAGATCCTTCGCGACGGCACCGCCCGCACCAAAGCCGAGCTCGCGACCATCACGGGTCTCGCGCGGTCGACCGTCGCGCTGCGGGTCGATGCCCTGCTCGCCGCCGACCTCCTGCGACCGGCAGGCGAGGCGGTCTCGACGGGCGGCCGACCGCCTGCGCGACTCGCCTTCAACTCCCGTGCCGGAGTCGTGCTCGCCGTCGACCTCGGTGCCACTCACGCCACCAGTGCCGTCGCCGATCTCGCCGGCGTGATCCTCGACTCGCGCACCCGCACGATCGACATCGGCGACGGGCCCGAGAGCCTCCTCGATCTGATCCTCGACGATGCGGGCGCTCTCCTCGAGGCCTCCCGCGCTGCCGGCATCCCGCTGCTCGGGGTGGGCATCGGCGTGCCGGGTCCCGTCGAGCATTCGACCGGGCGACCGACCAACCCGCCGATCATGCCCGGCTGGGACCGCTTCGACATCCCCGCCTACGTGCAGCGCACGTTCGACGTGCCGGTGCTCGTCGACAACGACGTGAACATCCTCGCGCTCGGCGAGCAGGCCACCACGTGGCCGCACGTCGATGACCTCGTGTTCGTCAAGGTCTCGACCGGCATCGGGTCCGGCATCATCGCCGGCGGACAGCTGCAGCGCGGCGCGCAGGGATCGGCCGGCGATCTGGGGCACGTCCAGGTGCCGAGCGGCGCAGGCTCGACGAGGGAGCCCGGCGACGAGCGCGACCTCGAAGCGCTCGCGAGCGGGTCGGCGCTGGCCGCAGCTCTGCGGGAGGCCGGGCTTGCGGCGCACAGTCCCGCAGATGTGGTCGACCTCGTCCGCTCGGGCAATGCCGCTGCGATCGAGGCGACCCGTCAGGCCGGCCGAGATGTCGGCGAGGTGCTCGCGACCGTCGTCAATCTGCTCAACCCGTCGATCATCGTGCTGGGCGGCAGCATCGCCCGCGCCGGCGAGCACCTTCTCGCCGGGGTGCGCGAGGTCGTCTATCGACGATCCATCCCCCTGGCGACCCAGCACCTCGCCATCGTGCAGTCGCAGGCGGGTGACCGGGCCGCCGTGCTGGGCGCCGCGATCATGGTCGCCCGCGAGGTGCTCTCACCCGCGAACGTCGACCGCTATGTGGCGACGAAGGCGCGCTGACCGCACCGCCGCCGCCACACCGGCTGACCTCAGAGAGTCGCCTCGAAGGGATCGAAGTCGGCATCCAGCGAGCCCACCTCGTCGATCGTGCTCTCGACCTGCACGAAGCTGCGCGATTCGGCGGCCTCTTCGATCGACAGCAGCGTGTCGAGCACGTGATAGCCGAATTCCCCCGTGGCGACATGCGTCCGGCCGGCGGCGATCGACCGCGCCATGTCCAGCAGACCGACACCGCGTCCCGAGAGCACGCCCTCCTGCTCGACGTCGACGACGTCCTGCACGGTCGGCTCCGGCGGCACGAACACGCGGGACAGCGGTCGCGTGATCGTGATTGGTCCGCCGAACGTGTTGGGGTCGGGGATCACTATCGTGCCCTCGGTGCCCGTGATCTCGACGATGCCCTGGCGCAGCAGAGGCGAGTCGGTGCTGTAGAGGCTCTGCGCCTGTCCGCCCTGCTCGAAGTCCATCAGCACGCTCAGCGTCGACGGGATCTCGACCGGGAACTCCTGTCCGGCGAGCTCTCCCACCTGCACCGTGCGCGTCGGAGCACCCTGGAGTCCGAGGGCTGCGACGGCCGCCACCGGACCGAACACGTGCACGAGCGCCGAGACGTAGTACGGACCCATGTCGAGCAGCGGACCCGCACCCTTGGCATACAGGAACGCGGGGTTCGGATGGAAGATCTCCGGCCCCTGCCACTGGAACGTGGTCTGGGCGAAGAGGGGACGACCGATGTCGCCGCGGGCGATCGCGCGCTTCGCGGTCTGCACGCCGGGTCCGAGCACGGTGTCGGGGGCGACGCCGACACGGAGACCGGCGGCCTCCGCCCGCTGCAGCAGGCGCTGCGACTCGTCGCGGCTGACGCCGATCGGCTTCTCCGTCCACACGTGCTTGCCGGCGGCGAGGATCGCCTCCGACACCTCGACGTGCACGGCGGGGATCGTCAGGTTCACGACGATGTCGATCTCGGGGTCGTTCAGCACGAGCTCGACACCGCCCGCGCGAGGAACGCCGTACTTCTCGGCCTGCGCCTTCGCGCGGTCCTCGAGCAGATCGCCGACGGCGATCACGCGCACGTCGGGGAAGGTCGTGAGGTTCGACAGGTACTGGTCGCTGATGTTGCCCGCGCCGATGATGCCGACGCCGACGGGTCCGTTGCCGATCGCCATCAGCCGGCGACCTTCTCGTCGAGGTAGACGCGGCTGCGCTCGACCGCATCCCAGAGGTCGCCGTCGAAGTGGTCGAACTCGACGATCGCGAGCTCGAGAGCGGGGGCGGCCGCGATGGCCTCGATGAGCGGCACGGTGCCCTCGCCGGCTGCCACCTGATCGGCGGGCGGGTAGGCGCTCAGGAGCGCGGGATCGAGCGTGCCGTCCTTGGCGTGCACCGCGATCACGCGGTCCCCGAGGCGCTGCAGCAGGGCGACCGGGTCGACCCCGCCGCGTGCGACCCAGTAGAGGTCGACCTCGAGCACGACACGCTCGTCGAGCAGGCCGGCGAGCACCTCGAGCCCGGTGACGCCGTCGAAGACGGCCTCGAGCTCATGGGCGTGGTTGTGGTAGCCGACGCGCACGTCGACGGTCGCGCCGACGGCGGCCGCCTCGTTGAGCAGGCGCGCGGTCTCCTCGATCTGCTCGATCGACTCCCAGCGCGCCGGCTCCGTGTAGGGGTCGATGACGGTGCCCATGCCGAGCACCTTCGCCGCGGCGAACACCTCGGCGGGCGACGGCACCGGAAGAGTGGTCCCGCTGCCGTCCGGGTTGACGAACGACTCGGAGGCGAGGAACGCGTGGCCGGAGGGAGCGGTCAGGCCCGCCGCAGACAGGGCGTCGGCGAGCGGCTGAGCCCGGCGCACGAAGTCGTAGGGCTCGACGGCGGTGAAGCCTCTGACGGCCACCTCTTTCAGCGAGCCTTCGAGGTCGGTCTCGAGCTGATCCTTGATCGTGAACAGCTGGATGGAAGTCTGAATCGCCACGGGGTCTCCTTCGGTCGTCGGTGACGTGCGGGCTGCCTTCACCCGTCTGTCCGAGCACGCTATCACCAAATACCTCCGCGCGGAAGTTTTCAATCTGTAGACTCGCCTCATGAGTCAGGATCAGGATCGCCCGCGGCAGCGCGGTGCCTACGCGAAGGGCATCGCCCGTCGCCAGGAGATCCTCGATCGCGCCATCGAGGTCTTCGCCGCACGCGGAGCCGACCGCACGAGCCTCCGCTCCATCGCCAGTGCCGTCGGCGTCACTCATGCGGCCCTCACCCACTACTTCGGGTCGCTGGAGGAGCTGCTCGTCGCGGTCTACCAGGAGAGCACGGCGCCCGGTCGCCAGCAGCCCGACGCCCTCCCGGCCGAGGCGACCCCGGTCGAGCGGATGATCGAGTCCGCGCGCACCAACCGCGAGGTCCCCGGGCTCGTCCAGCTCTACTCCATGCTCGTCGCGACCGCACTCGAAGAAGGGCACCCGGCTGCCCGCGAGTTCGCGACGACGCGCTTCGCGCGGTTGCGCACGGACATGGCCGCGCTCGTGCGAGAGCAGCAGGACACGGGTCTCATACGCGAGGACGTGGATGCCGAGGCCGTCGCCGCCCTGGTCGTGGCCGCCTCCGACGGCCTGCAGACGCAGTGGCTCCTCGACGACACCGCGCCGCAGCATGAGGCACTCGCCCTGCTCGATCGACTGCTGCGTCCGACCTCTCGCTAGGGTGAGGGTGTGACAGCACCCGGCACTGATCGACGGTCGCCCTACGAGCGCGCGCTCGGCGAGCGCATCTCGGAACTCCACCCGAAGACCGCCTGGTACTTCCGCACCATCCCCGACGGGCATGTCGGAGTCGGCACGGGCGTGTTCACGAGCGCGGGCTCGCGCCATCGCTGGTTGTGGCCGGTGTTCCGCATCGCGGAATCCCTCGGAGTCGCGTTCGCCGGATGGGAGCACGACGTCCCGTTCCGCATCGAGAACCGCACGGTCGCGGGCGAGGCGCTGGCAGTCAGGCACTTCGATCTCCCAGGACGCACCTGGGTCATGCCCGACGTCGTCTCCCTCGGCGCGAACAGCATCCTCCGCAACGAGATCGGCCCCCGTCGCACGGTCGTCACGACCTTCGACATCGACGTGCGTGACGGTGCCGTCGTGCTGACCATCCGCCGGGTCGGGATGCGGTTCGGGCGCCTGCGCATCACCGCTCCGCCCTTCCTGAGTCCGCGCATCGGTCTCGTCGAGCGCTGGGACGAACAGCGCGAGCGGCACCACGTGAACATGACCATCGACGCCCCGCTGCTCGGCCGCGTCTACGAGTACACGGGATTCTTCGAGTACGCGATCGAGAGCGAGACCCCGTGACGGATCCGATGCCCCGCTCCGCAGGACCCGTCGTGATCGGCGGATCGACCGGCTTCATGGGGCAGTACCTGATCCCCCGTCTGCGGTCAGCGGGGCGGAAGGTGATCACCGTCTCGCGATCCGGCGCCGACATCTCCTGGGGAGACCAGGCGGCGATCGATCGGGCCGTCGACGGTGCGTCGCTCGTGATCGGCCTGGCGGGCAAGAGCGTGAACTGCCGCTATACGCCCGAGAACCGCGCCGCGATCTTCCGCTCGCGGCTCGACACGACCTCGTCGCTGAGCTCCGCGATTGCGAAGGCCGCGAATCCTCCCCCACTATGGGTCAACTCCTCGACGGCGACCATCTACCGTCATGCCGAAGAGCGTCCGATGACCGAGTCGTCGGGCGAGATCGGCACGGGGTTCTCCGTCGAGGTGGCCAAGGCGTGGGAGCGCGCGCTGTTCGCGGACGACCTCCCCCGGACGCGGCGGGTGGCCCTGCGCAGTGCGATCGTGCTCGGCCACGGCGGCGTGCTCGGCCCGCTGAAGAACCTGGCACGACTCGGCCTCGGAGGGGCGCAGCACGACGGGCGCTGGCCGATCAGCCGCGCACGCCGCGCCGCGGGCACGGGCCACCGCCCCGGCGCACGCCGCGGACGGCAGCGGTTCAGCTGGGTGCACGTCGAGGACGTCGCCCGCATCATCGATTTCCTCGAGGTCACGCCGACCCTCGACGGACCCGTGAACGCCGCATCTCCGAATCCGACCGACAACGCCGACTTCATGGCCGCCGTGCGGCGGCTGCTGGAGGTACGCATCGGTCCGCCGGTGCCTCGGTGGATGCTCGAGCTCGGCGCCATCGGCATCCGCACCGAGACCGAGCTGATCCTCAAGAGCCGCTGGGTCATCCCCGAGAAGCTGACGCTCGCCGGGTTCGAGTTCGCGTATCCCCACCTCGAAGACGCCCTGCGGGAGTCCTTCGATCTCGAGCGCGTCGGCTAGCTCGACGTGTCCGCGGCCCCGCTCGACGACGCATCGCCGCCGTCTCGCCGGCGCTTCTCGATCTCCTGACGCAGCCGCCACTCCTCGATCTCACGATCGAGATCCGCGATCTGCTGCTCCGTGCTGCGAGCGTCGACCGGCGGGGCCTGGCGTGGCTCGGGTCGGCGGGTCGCAGGGCGCGCAGCCGTCCGCATCCGGGGAAGCCGCAAGCCCGCCTCCGAGTACTCCCTGCCGATCGCGAACCACAGCAGACCGCCGATCAGCGGCAGGAGGATCACGATGATGATCCACGCCATCTTCGGCAGGAATCTCACCTGCGCGTCCTCTCGACGGATGATGTCGACCAGCGCGCCGATCATCAGCGCGATGACGAGGAGCGAGAACAGGAACGGCATGTGTTCAGGGTAGACGACGCCCGCGTCTCGCGCGCCTGCTACGGGAGCAGGTGACCCGCCGCGCGGAAGAGCTCGTACCACTCGGCGCGCGTGAGCTCGATGTCGGCGCCGGCAGCGGCATCCTGCACCCGCTGCGGGGTCGTGGTTCCGAGCACGACCTGCATCTTCGCGGGGTGACGCGTGATCCACGCCGTCGCGATCGCGATCGGTGCGACCGCGTACGACGCAGCCAGCCGATCGATCACGGCGTTGAGCTCGGCATACTCGGGGTTGCCGAGGAACACCCCCGTGAAGAAGCCGCCCTGGAAGGGCGACCATGCCTGGATCGTGATGCCGTTGATGCGGCAGTACTCGACGATGCCTCCGCCGTCGCGGACGATGCTCTGGTCCTCGCCTGCCATGTTCGCGGCGACCGGCTGCGCGAGGATCGGCGCGTGCGTGATCGACAGCTGCAGCTGATTGGCGACCAGGGGCTGAGTGACCGCGGTGCGCAGGAGGTCGATCTGCCGCGGCGTGTGGTTCGAGACGCCGAACGAGCAGACCTTGCCTGCGGCCTCGAGCTCGTCGAACGCCCTGGCGACCTCCTCGGGCTCGACCAGCGCGTCGGGGCGGTGCAGCAGGAGAACGTCGATGTGGTCTGTGCGAAGCGCCGCGAGCGACCCCTCGACCTGGCGGACGATGTGCTCGTATGAGAAGTCGAACGTGCCCTCGGCGGGGTGGATGCCGCATTTGGTCTGCAGCACGATCTCGTCGCGCTCGGCGGCCGTCAGGCCCAGCGCATCGGCGAAGCGGCTTTCGCAGAAGTGCATGCTGCCGCCGTAGATGTCGGCATGATCGAAGAAGTCGATGCCGGCGCTGCGGGCGGTGTCGTACAGTTCACGGATCTGCGCATCATCCTTGTCATCGATGCGCATCATTCCGGCGACGACGGCGGGGGCTGTGGCGGATCCGAAGGGGATGGTCTTCATACCCCCACGCTAGTGCGGTCAGGGCGTGAGCCGTGCGACCGATATGTCGAGCGCCTGCGCGATGTCGGCCAGATCAGCCACGGTGAAGTCGGCCTCACCCGCGAGCTTCCTGCGGAGCGCTGCGCGGGCGATTCCCGCTCGATCGGAGAGCCAGGGTGCGTCCCGGCCCCCGCGACGCAGTTCTTCTTCGATCGCATTCGCCACCGCACGTCGCACATCTGTCGTCATTCATAGACAGTATCGCCGCATACGGGGTGCGACAAGCGTTCAGCGCACCAGTATGACGGCATCCTGGCTTCATGCCGGTGCTATCGTGACTCACGTGAAGACACCGGGCGAGCAGTTCAATGCGGCGGTAGGCCGCCAACTCCGCGCCGAGATCGCCGCCGCCGGAAGCAGCA
Source organism: Microbacterium sp. NPDC090014 (assembly GCF_044748285.1). NCBI lineage: Bacteria > Bacillati > Actinomycetota > Actinomycetes > Micrococcales > Microbacteriaceae > Microbacterium > Microbacterium sp. NPDC090014. The sequence goes on along the minus strand of NZ_JBIVFS010000002.1, from coordinate 642,616 downwards.
TCGCCGCGATGGCGCGCGAGGTCGGCATCGCGAGGAGCGCTCTCGACAACTACGTCACGGGCAAGCGCTCGATCCCGGTTCCCATCCTGTACGCGGTCAGCGCGGCCCTCGACATCGCACCGCACGTGGTGATCACGCGTGCCGAAGAGCGGCTCCGTTCCGAGGGTTTCCGCGGCGGCGCCACGATCACCGCCCTGCACCCCCGCACCGATGTCCGTGGTCGACGCCAGGATGAATCCGAAGTCGCGTTCGAGTCTCCTCTCGCGCACGCTGACGACACCGACGATCTCTACGACTGACGACCACCAGGCGAGGAGGATCATGGAGGCCCTCCTTCGCCTGCTCGAAGAGAACGGGCTGCACCTCATCGAACGTCGAGGTCGGCGCCCCGGCGGCTACGAACCGCACACCGCGACCATCCGGGTCACCCCCGGTCTCAGCGCGAGGGCCACATCCAGCGTGATCGCGCACGAGCTCGGGCACGCGATGCTCGGTCACACCCCCACAGCGGATTCGTCGATCCGCGCGCGACAGGAGCGCCGAGCAGATGAGTGGGCGGCCCGACTGCTGATCGACGCCGACGCGTACGCCGAGGCCGAGAGAGCGCGAGGCACCCACCCCGCCAGCCTCGCCTTCGAGCTGGGAGTGACCGTCGAGCTCGTGACCGCCTATCGACGGCTGCTGCGTCGCGTCGGGGACACCACGTACGTCGGCGCGAGGATGGGGCGGGGCCAGTGGGAGCATCGCGCCCCGATCGTGTGACATGGCGCCGGGCGCGGCGCTGATTGAATGGCTGCATGACCTTCCGCATCACTCCGGCCCCGATCACCCTCACCGGCCGCCTCGTCGAACTCCGACCTCTGGAGACGACTCATCACGACGGCCTCCTCGATGCGCTGCTCGAGGGTGAGCTGTGGAAGCAGGCGTGGTACACCTCGGTGCCCTCCCCCGACGGGCTCGCCGCCGAGATCGACCGTCGGATCGGCCTGATCGAGACCGGTGGGATGATCCCGTTCACCGCGTTCGACGCCGAAGGACGGATCCTCGGCCTCACGTCCTATTACGACCTGGAGGCCGACGTCCCCCGGCTGCACATCGGCTACACCTGGAATCGCCCGTCGGCCCACGGCACCGGCACCAACGCCGAGTCGAAGCTGCTGCTGCTCCGGCACGCGTTCCAGGACCTCGGCGTGTTCCGTGTGGGCTTGACGACGCAGTGGGTCAACTTCCAGTCGCGGGCGGCGATCGAACGTCTGGGAGCGAAGCAGGACGGTGTCATGCGCGCGATGAGCCGATACCGCAACGGCGCGCTGCGCGACAGCGTCGAGTTCTCGATCATCGAGCCCGAGTGGCCCGCGGTGAAGGCCAACCTCGAGGCGAGGCTGGCCAGACGCGCCTGACTACTCGGTGGCGTTGCCCGACCAGTTGTCCTTGCGACGGGTGGCCGAGCCGCTGGCGCGCATCACGAACGCGAGCGACAGACTCACGATGAGCAGGCCGGCGATGAAGACGATCGCCTGGAAGTCCTCGAGCGACTGCGCGAGACCCATGAGCCAGATGCCTCCGAGGAAGAGGATCATGAAGAAGATGAAGCTGAGGATCACGGGATCTCCTGTCGTAGCGGCCGTCATCCAGGATACCGCCTAGCGCACACGCGGCAGCGACGGAACCCCCTGGGCGATCGCCCGCGGGGGTGATTGCGTGCAGGGATGAGCACACGACTGACTGCCCTCGCCATCTCCTGCACCCTCAAGCCGTCTCCCGCGGAATCGAGCAGCGACCTCCTGGGGTCCCAGATCCTGCAAGCTCTCGCGGAGCACGGAGTCGCCGGCCAGCTGGTGCGCGCCGTCGATCACTCGATCAGTCCCGGCGTCGAGACCGACATGGGCGAAGGCGATGAATGGCCGACTCTGCGCGAGCAGGTGCTGGCGGCCGACATCCTCGTGTTCCTGACCCCCACCTGGATGGGCCAGCACTCGAGTGTCGCGCAGCGGGTGCTGGAACGCCTCGACGCCGAACTGAGCGAGACCGACGATGCGGGTCGACCGATCCTGTTCGACAAGGTCGCGATCGCCGGAATCGTCGGCAACGAGGATGGAGCACACCACATCGCCGCGATCCTGTTCCAGGCGCTGAACGACGTCGGGTACTCGCTGCCCGCCCAGTCGTCGATCTACTGGAACGGCGAGGCGATGCAGACCGTCGACTACAAGGATCTCTCCACGACCCCTGAGAAGGTCGCGCAGGCCACGGCGACGGCAGTGCGCAATGCCGTGCACCTGGCCCGCAGTCTCCAGGCAGACGGATACCCCGCGGAGTAGTTCAGGACTTCGGCGCGCTCCCGCTGTCAGCCTTCGGCTGCACGTAGTCGTCGATCACGAGCTCGCCCGTCGCGTTGAGAGCGCGCATCATCTCTTCGATGCGCGTCTTCTCGATGTTGTGCGGGTACGGAGAGGTGAAGAGGAACTGCAGCGGGATCGCCGGGTGCATCCAGACGGTGAGACGTCCGGGGTCGCCGCCTTCGCGAGGATGCCAGGTCATCATGAAGCTCTCCTGGCGACGGAGCTTCGTGCCGACGATGACCTTCAGATGAGCGAGCGTCTCGTCGTCGATGAGGATCGGCTCCGAAGTGCCGTCATATCGCAGTCTTCCCATGAAGGAAACCGTACCCCGACGCGCGTGTCATCGTGTACTCGCGCGCGCGCTCTGGCGCGGCGAGAACGTCACAACCTCATCACGGCGCGAACGCTCCACGTCGAGCCCTGCGAGCTCGAGTCGTCGGAAGACCCGACGCGGAAGCGCGGGCAGTTCGGCCGTGCGGCCCGACGGCGGCTTCGCGAGCCCGGTGATCAGCGAGAGATCGACGCCCGCGCCGCGCACCTCGATGCGGGCGTAGTCCGATCGCGTCCGCCAGACGAGGTGCTGCAGCTGCCGGAAGGGGATGCGGTGGGTTGCGTTTCCGGCGCGGATGCGCAGATCGTCATCGCCGAACGCGACGCTGCAGGACAGCGTCCGTCGCCTCAGCACGGCGCGGAGCGTCAGATAGACCGGCAGTCCGACGACCGCGCCCGTGAGGATGATCGCGAGGCGGGCGCCCATGTGCATCACCGCGTCGTCGAATGCGATGAGCAGCACGGTGCCCGCGGTGCCGACGACGAGGACCACCGCCACGATGGCGACCGTCAGCGCCCGCATGCGCAGGTCGATGGCGGAGAACTGGACGTGGGATCCGTCGCCGTTCTCGGCGCGCTCCCATTCGGGTGCGACAGGAGGCGGGCGCCTGAGGGCATCACGCCGTCCGATGCGGTCTGTGACGCGCGACAGAAGGCCCAGCCAGATCCATCCCGCGGCGGGACCGGCGGCGATCTGCAGCACGACGATGACCGCCCGCACGGGTTCGGGCAGGCCGGCGAGCAGCTCGCTTCCGGCGTCGATCACGACGATCATCACAGCCGTCAGCACCACGGCGACACCCAGGTGCACGGCGACGCCGGCGCGCACCGGGCGCATGTCCATCGTCGCGTTGACGAAGGAGAAGGCGATGCTCCAGCCGCCGATCAGCATGAGCAGGAACGGGAAGAAGCTCAGGTCGTCGCCCGCGATCGTCCACACCGTCGCGGCCACCAGCAGGAGCACTCCCCACGCGAGCGGAGCCCGCACGAGCCGGCGGCCGATCTCGCGTCGCAGCCTCCGCTCCGAGGTCGTCGTGGGCGCCGTGTCGGTCATCGCCCCCATCCTAGAGCGAGGGCGGACGTCATCACGGGGTCACGACGTCGCGTGCGGCAGTACCGTGGATCCATGACCGCTCCTGTTGATCCGACACTCACTCCCGCCTGGTCCGAACTCGCCGCGCTGCGCGAGTCGATCACCGCCGATCTGCGAGGCTGGTTCGCCGCCGATGCCGACCGTGCGGAGCGATTCTCGTTCCCGCTCGCAGACCTCCACGTCGACCTGTCGAAGAACCTCGTCACCGACGACGTTCTCGCAGCGCTTCTGCGCCTCGCCGAGCAGACGGGAGTCGCCGAGCGATACGCCGCGATGCTCCAGGGAAGCCACCTCAACACGTCCGAGGACCGCGCCGTGCTGCACACGGCACTGCGTCGACCGGCCGACTCCTCCCCCGCGCTCGTCGTCGACGGACAGGACGTGGATGCCGACGTGCAGGCCGTGCTCGACGCACTCAGCACTTTCGCCACCAGAGTTCGCTCCGGAGAGTGGCTCGGCATCACCGGAAAGCGCGTCACCCACGTCGTCAATGTCGGCATCGGCGGCTCCGACCTCGGGCCCGTCATGGTCTACGAGGCGCTCAAGCCCTATGCGGATGCCGGGATCGAGGCGCGGTTCGTGTCGAACATCGATCCCACCGACCTCGCGCAGAAGACCGCGGACCTCGACCCCGAGACGACCCTCTTCATCGTCGCGTCCAAGACCTTCACCACCCTCGAGACGCTCACCAACGCCCGCCTGGCGCGCGATTGGCTGTGGGCCGGACTCCAGGCCTCGGGAGCCATCTCCGACGACGAGGACGCCCGCACCGACGCCGTCGCGCACCACTTCGTGGCGGTGTCGACCGCGCTCGACAAGGTCGCGGCCTTCGGGATCGATCCGGCGAACGCCTTCGGATTCTGGGACTGGGTCGGCGGCCGCTACTCGGTCGACTCCGCGATCGGCCTGTCGCTCGCGATCGCGCTCGGACCCGACACCTTCCGCGATCTGCTGGCCGGCTTCCATGCGGTCGACGAGCACGTGCGCACTACGCCTCTCGAGCGCAACGTCCCGGTGCTGATGGGTCTGCTCAACGTCTGGTACGTCAACTTCCACGGCGCGCAGTCGCATGCGGTGCTGCCCTACGCACAGCAGCTGAGCCGGTTCCCGGCCTACCTGCAGCAGCTGACGATGGAGTCCAACGGCAAGTCGGTCCGCTGGGACGGCACCCCGGTCACCACCGACACCGGCGAGGTGTTCTGGGGAGAGCCCGGAACAAACGGCCAGCACGCGTTCTACCAGCTCATCCATCAGGGCACCCGGCTGATTCCGGCCGACTTCATCGCGTTCGTGAACCCGGCCTACCCTCTGACCGACGGCGGGCAGGACGTGCACGAGCTGTTCCTGGCGAACTTCCTCGCGCAGACGAAGGCTCTGGCCTTCGGCAAGACCGCCGCAGAGGTCGAGGCCGAGGGAACCACCGGAGCGCTCGTCGCGGCACGCACGTTCGCCGGCAACCGCCCGACGACCTCGATCTTCGCACCCGCGCTGACACCGCAGGTGCTCGGTCAGCTGATCGCCCTGTACGAGCACATCACGTTCACGCAGGGCACGATCTGGGGCATCAACTCGTTCGACCAGTGGGGCGTCGAGCTGGGCAAGCAGCTCGCGATGCAGATCGCTCCGGCCATCGGCGGGGACGAGGCGGCCATCGACGCGCAGGACGCCTCCACGAAGGCGCTGCTCTCCTACTACCGCGCGAACCGGAAGTAGGCGAGACAGCGGGAGCGACGGATGCAGTCGGTCACACGCGGCGACGCGCACGTCAGTGCGCGTCGCCGGGCACTGGTCGTCATCGCCGTCCTGGTGGTCGCGGCCGGTCTCGTCACACACGTCGTCGGTCGTGGTCCGATCGCGGACGCACTCGGCGACGTCCTCTATGCGGTGATGATCTACGTCGTCATCGCGATCGTGCTCCCACGAGCCCCGGTCTGGATCGTGGGTGCGAGCGCCGCGGCGCTGTGCATGCTGATCGAGTGCTTCCAGCTCACCGGTCTGCCGGCGATCTGGTCCGAGGCCTTCTGGCCGGTGCGACTCGTCCTGGGCGTCGGATTCGATGCGCGCGACCTCGTCGCCTACGCGGTGGGCGCGGGTGCCGCCGCCCTCTGCGACCACGCGATCGGTCGCCGTCTCCGCGCACGCGCACAGTAGACAGAAGAAAGACCCCCGAGCGATGCTCGGGGGTCTTTCTCGTCGGTGGACCTAAGGGGATTCGAACCCCTGACCTCCTCGATGCGAACGAGGCGCGCTACCAACTGCGCCATAGGCCCTGACGTCTTCTACGCTATCACGCTCGAAGACCCTCTCGTGCCGCGAGGTCAGCCCGCTGCACGCTTCGCGAGGAGGTCGCGCACGTGCGCCTCGATCTCCGCGTCGTCGACGTATCCCATCTTCGCGAACGGAGACGCGGCGGCCTGCGCGGCCGCCGGAATCTGCACGGGTGCGGCGGGCGCCATGCGCTCCGCTCGCTCACGAAGCTCGGCGAGACGAGCCGCAGCGCGGCGCTTCTCCTGCGCATCCAGCTCCGCTCTCGCCACCTGCGCGCGCGAGCCTGCGACCGACACCAGCGGCTCGGGCAGCGGACGCGGGGTCCATGTCGCCGGGCCCTGATCGTGCAGTTCGGGCTCTGCCCTCTGCACGGGCTGCTCGACGACGCGCACCGAACGCCGGGCGGCGCGGGCGGCGACAGCCGACATCCGCTGCAGGGCGAAGCCGGCGACGACGATGATCGACCCGCCGACCCAGAGCAGCAGCTGCGCCTGAAGCGCGATTAGCTGCCACACGCCGAGCCCGGTGACGACGAGACCGAGAAGCAGGGTCGAGGTGGCGACGATGCGCACGCGGCGACGCGCGCGGGCCTGTCGCATGACGGGATCAGCCCTCGTGGCAGCCAGCTCTTCGCGGAGCTTCATGAGCTCAGCGGCTTCCTTCTCGGACTGCAGGCGCTTCGCGAGCTTCTGCTGCGCGAGGGCAGTCCGCGCGTTGAGTTCGAGACGGACCTCGCCGGGGGTCTCGCTGGTCTCGGCCAGCACCCGAAGGGCCTGGTTCAGTCTGACGGCGTTGCGCTCCGCGGCGTCGTACTGGAAGCGCCCACGCCAGGAGGGCAGCAGGTAGAGCATCCACAGGAGCACAGCGACGAGGACTATCACTCCCCCGCTCAGCACCGGCCCGTCCATGTCGACAACGGTACGGGAACATCGCTGGTCACGACGCTCAGTCGGAGCGTGTGTCGCGAGGAGTTCTGAAGTCAGCGGCGTGTCAGAGCGCGAAACGGTCCGACGGCGGGATCGTCGCGGCGTCCGGAGGCACCTCGCCGTTCAGCCACCGGGCCAGCACGCCCTGCGGCACATCCTCGCGAGTGAGGGCGAACGCGTAGTGATCCCGCCAGTCGCCGTCGATGTGGATGTAACGGCGACGCAGCCCCTCGTAGCGGAAGCCGAGCTTCTGCACGACCCTCAGGCTCGCGACGTTCTCGGGCCGGATGCAGATCTCCATGCGGTGCAGCGCATACTCCGTGAAGCAGGCATCGGTCGCGAGCGCGACGGCTGTGGGCGTGATGCCCTTGCCGGCGAAGCGCTCGCTCACCCAGTACCCGATGGTCGCCGAGCACAACGACCCCCTGGCGACTCCCCACACGTTGAGCTGCCCGGCGATCTCGCCCTCGTACTCCATGACGAACGGATAGCCCGCGCCGTCGCGGTACTGCTGCAGCAGACGTCGGATGCTGAGTCGCATGTCGAACGAGACCGAGCCGTACGGGACGGTGGCCTCCCACGGCTGCAGCCAGGAGCGATTGCTCAACAGCTCGTGCTGAAGAGCCCTCGCGTCCCGAGAGCGCACGAGGCGCAGCTCGATGGGACCATGCCGCATCCCCGTCGCCTGATCCATCCGCGCGCTCCCGACGCCGCGTCGACGCCTAGAGGCGTTCCGCGAACTCCTTGAGCCACGGCCGCAGCTCGGGGCCGAGGTCGTCGCGGTCGGAGGCGAGCTGGACGATCGCCTTGATGTAGTCGACGCGGTCGCCGGTGTCGTACCGGCGTCCACGGAAGATGACGCCCACCACACCGGGGCCGTCGGCACTGGTGGCCAGCTCCTGCAGCGCGTCGGTCAGCTGGATCTCGCCGCCCTTGCCGGGTTCGGTGCGCTCGAGCACCTCGAAGATCGAGGCGGGCAGGACGTAACGGCCGATGATCGCCAGGTTCGACGGCGCGTCCTCGGGTGCGGGCTTCTCGACGAGGTCGGTGACGCGCACGGCATCCGATCCCTCGATCTCCTCGACGGCGGCGGCGCCGTACATGTGGATGCTCGCGGGGTCGACCTCCATGAGGGCGATCACCGCAGCGCCGCTGCGTTCGTGCTCGGCGATCATCTCGGTGAGCAGCTGGTCGCGCTCGTCGATGAGGTCGTCGCCGAGGAGCACGGCGAAGGAGCTGTCGCCGACGTGCGTGCGGGCACGCAGCACCGCGTGACCGAGTCCCTTGGGCTCACCCTGACGGACGAAGTGGATGTCGGCGAGGTCGCTCGAATGGATGACGCGCTCGAGACGCCCCGTGTCGCCCTTCTCCATCAGCTTGACCTCGAGCTCGGGGACCGAGTCGAAGTGGTTGGAGATCGCGTTCTTGTTGCGGCCGATGATGACGAGGATGTCATCGATCCCGGCGCTGGCGGCCTCTTCGACGACGTACTGGATCGCCGGCTTGTCGACGACCGGCAGCATCTCCTTCGGCATCGCCTTCGTCGCCGGCAGGAAACGCGTTCCCAGACCGGCAGCAGGAATGACAGCCTTCATCTTCCGTATACCCATCCACCCAGCCTAGTGGGGATGCCGCCGTAGACTCGGAGCCATGTCCCACGACGTAGAGCATGAGAAGCGCGCGCTTCGCGCCGAGCTCCGCGAACGCCGCCAGCTGCTGAGCGACTCGCAGCGGGAGGCCGCGGCATCCGCCATCACGCAGCGCCTCGATGAGCTGGTCGACGCGCTCGGCGCCCGGTCGATCTCATGCTTCCTCTCGACCACGACCGAGCCGGGCACCCGGGAGTTCGTCACCGGCGCGGTGCGCCGCGGCATCCGGGTCCTGCTTCCTGTGACACGGGCCGACGGCCTTCTCGACTGGGCCGTGGCGACCGATGACGACGACGTCGCGGAAGGCCTCTTCGGGCTTCCCGAGCCGACCGGCGAGGTGCTCGGTCCGATCGCCGTCAATGATGTCGACCTGATGGTGATCCCCGCCGCGGCCGTCGACCGCACCGGGATGCGCATGGGCTGGGGGCGCGGCTACTTCGACAAGACCATCGGTTCGATGGAGAAGTGCCCTCCGGTCTACGCAGTCATCTATGATTCCGAGGTACTCGACTTCCTGCCGAGGGAGGTTCACGACCAGCCGGTCACCGGCGTCGTGACTCCCACGCAGACCCTCCACCTGTCGCCCACGCGACGCTGACCCGCGAGGATCGCAATGCCCACCTATGCCTATGCCTGCCGTTCGTGCGGTCACGCCTTCGACGCCGTGCAGAGCTTCTCCGACGACGCCCTCACCGTCTGCCCCGAATGCGGCGACGAGCTGCGCAAGCAGTACGGATCCATCGGCGTGACCTTCAACGGATCCGGCTTCTATCGCACCGACTCGCGAGCGGGCTCCGGCTCTTCCGCATCCGCCCCGGCATCATCGAAGGCGGAGCCGGCCAAGACCACGACCCCGGCCCCCGCGTCGACCAGCACCTCTTCTTCCTGACCCCATCGACTCCCCGGAGGCATCCATGCTCAAAGGTTTCAAGGACTTCATCCTCCGCGGCAACGTGATCGACCTCGCGGTCGCGGTCGTCATCGGCACCGCGTTCACGGCGATCGTCACCGCCGTGGTGAACAGCATCATCACCCCGCTCGTCTCGCTGTTCTTCAAGGCGGATGCGACGGGCAACTTCGGACCGCAGGTGCAGAGCATCTACGGAGATACCGTCACGTTCCCCATCGGCGATCTCATCTCGGCGATCATCAGCTTCCTCTCGGTCGCTCTGGTGGTGTACTTCGTCTTCGTGCTGCCGATGAACACGTTCAAGGCCCACGTCGAAGCTCGCAAGGGCACCGCGGCCGAGCAGCCGGAAGAAGAGCCGGCGGCCGCCACCGAGGCGGAGCTGCTCGTCGAGATCCGCGACCTGCTCGCCGGTAACAAGCCGCGCAGCTGACTCGCAGTCCGCACCGCGAAGCGCACGGTCCGATTCGGGCCGTGCGCTTCGTCGTCTCCCGAACACGCCTGAGCCGCCGGTGCTCAGTAGTGCGGGGGCACGTCCTGCATCAGGCGGTCGTCGTTGGGCCCCTTCGGGCCCGTCGTCCGCTGAGGTTCCCGGACGACCCGATCCGGGTCCGTGTCGGTGCCCGGCACGGGAGTCAGCCGGGCACGCCGCGATCCGGCGACCCGCACGACCTTCTGCCGCGGGGCACCGGAGTCCGGCTGATCAGTCATTCTGCGGGTCGGTGAGATCGATCGGCTGCGTGTCGTTGTCGGCTCGAGCCGCGGATGCCGAGATTCCCAAGACTCCCGCGATGCGCGTGGCCGCCGTGACGGGGTCGCTGTAGAGGTCGAAGGCGTGCACGCGCACGTAATGCCACCCGAGGCGGCGAAGCACGTTCGGGCGCAGCCGCAGGGCCTCGCGCAGTGACTCGCCACGAGACTCCGGGTCGGACTCGATGACGACGGCCTTGCCGTTGTGCTGTGCGACGAGCGGCAGCAGACCGCGGTAGTCGACGTCGACCGCTGCGCCGAGACGGCGAAGCTCTCGTGCGAGGGCGAGCGTCAGCGGGTCGGCGAGATCCTCCAGGCGTGCGTCGCGTCCTCGGGTGGCGAGGCCGCCGAGGATCGACATCAGGGTGGCGGCGCCGAACTCGAGGCGGCCGTCGTCGAACGACGAGGGGCGGATCGACGAGACGATCACCATGGACCGGCGGGCGCGGGTCATCCCGACCGTCAGCAGCCGCTCGCCATCCGGCGTGGACAGGTCGCCGAAGTCGCTGAGCACTCGGCCGTGCTTGGTCAGGCCGTAGCCGAGTGAGAAGATCACCCGGTCGCGGCTCTCAGCCACGGACTCCTCGAGGGTGAGCACCGCGAAGGGCTCGGCCGTGTCGCGACCGACGAAGTCGGCGACGTCGGAGCGCCCGGCGAATGCCGAGGTGACGGCGGCCCTCACGCGCTCGGCGTGACGCCTGCTCGCGGTGACCACCATGAGCGACTCGTCCGGGCGATGCACGGCGTGCTCCACGACCAGCGTGACGACGCGTGCGACCTCTGCCTCGGGGCTCTCCACCGCACCCGACACGGGGTCGGGTGCGCCGGTGCCGCCTTCGACGTAGTCGACGGTGAGGCTGCCGCGACCCAGGTACGAGCCCGCCCAGGGCAGCGAGACGATCTCGCCGCCGTAGAACGCGTCGTTGATGAGCTCTGCGAGGTCCTCGCCGCCCGCGCGGTAGCTGCGCGTGAGGGTCATCACGGGAAGCAGCTCGGACAGGCGCTCGAACACCGACACGGAGTCGAAGGGCACCTCGTGCTCCCATTCGGGGCCGGGGTCCACGGCGACGTGGAACGCTGTCGGAAGCTGGGTGACCGGGTCGCCGAATGCGACGACCTGACGGGCACGGCGGATCGCCGGGGCCGCTTCGGCGAGGTTGATCGCGGCCGCATCGACGAGGAGCACCGTGTCGAACTCGACGGAGTCGGGGATCTGCGGCACGAGGTAGGGAGACGAGATCCAGACCGGCGCGAGCACGCCGACGAGGGTGGGCGCGGAGCTCACGATCTCGGCTGTCGTCGTCGCCGGCTGCTTCAGTGCACGCCTCAGGTTCTGCGACTCCTGCGGCTCATCGACGATGGCGATCTTCCACTGGTTCGCGAGCTGCCAGGCGAGCAACGGACCGGCCATCGCGGCGTGCGCCTCGTCGACGAGACGGAAGTCCCGCTCGAGCCGGTCGACCACCGCCGTGTTCGCACCGAGCAGCGCTCGATCCTCCTGCAGAGCCCGTTCCAGCAGTGTCTGCCACCAGGCGAACTCCAGCTCGTCACCCACACGCGACTCGGCGACGTGGCGAACGGACAGCTCCGCGAGCAGCGGCTCGAGACCGAGGTCGGCCAGCCTATCGCGCAGCTGCGCGCGCTCCACGAGGTTGTCGAAGACGTCGGACTTCGCCGCGAGACCGGCGAGAGTGCGCACGAGGCGGGCGACGGGGAGCGTCGACAGCGGTTCCCTGCGGCCGAGCGCGACATCGAGCTCGGCGAGCTCAGCCGTGACGCGCTGCCACGAGGAGTGGACGTCGGCGAGCCCGAGTGGAACCTCGGGCGCAACCCCGGCTTCCACGAACCGCTGCCACTGGGTGCGCTGCGCCTGGATGCGCAGCAGCGACTCGTGCATCTCGGTGACATGGACGCCCGGGCGCACGTACTCCTTGGCGAGGCGACGCAGCCGACGCCGGTTCGCCCCGGACATCGCGGGCGCGTCGCGGCGCGATCCGTGAGCCTGGATGAGCTCGCCCAGCGGACGCTCGAAGACGGTGGGGCTGAACCGGTCGAGAGAGTCGCGGATGCCCTGCAGCAGCCGCAGGTACTCACCGAGCTCGTCGATCGTCGAGAACGGGCGCATATGCGTCTGGGCGATGAGGGCATACCCGCGCTCGAGGAGGGCCGGCACGCTGTCGGAGTGCAGACGCGCTGCCAGCTGGTGCGCCGACTTCGCAGCCTCGGTGCTCGAGAACGTGACTCCGTACCAGGGCGAGTCGTCGGGTCCGAAGCGGAACTCGCCGAGGCGCGCGGCCTGCGCGAGCGCCGCTGCCGCCGACGTGCGATCGTCAGCGAGACGGCGGAGGGTCTCGGCGCTGAGTCGCGCCGTGGTCGACGGCGGGGTGGGCAGGGAGGCGAGCCTCGTGAGATGCCTGGTGGCGTCGAGCACCGACGAGTTCGTCCCCGCGACCGGAGCGGTGAGAGCGCTGCGATAATCCCTGAGCACCGTGCGGAGACGCACGAGAGCGTCATCGACGTCGCTGACCTTCGGAGCCGTCGCCTTCTCGTTCCGGCCGATCGCGCGGACGAGGTCCCGACGCACGTTCGCGGGCGATACCGCCAGGCTGTCGAGGCCGATGCCCGCAAGACGGTGCCGCACGCCGTCGAGGGTCGACCGTCGCGCCGAGACGACGAGCACCCTCTTGCCGGCCCGCACGAGTTCGCCGAGCGCGTTGATCACGGTCTGTGTGCCGCCTGTGCCGGGGAGCGTCGCGACGGTCAGCGAATGTCCGGCGGCGATCCTGGCGAGGAGCGCCTCCTGCTCGGCATCCGCATCGAGCAGCAGATTGTCGGATGCCGGCGCCCGGTCGTCCGGTCCGGTGTGGTGCGGCGCGGGTCGGCGGGCCGAGACCTGCTCGCGGTCACCGACGTGACCGGCCAGAGCGTTGAGCACGACGTGGTCCAGACTCCCGCCGTCGCGGGACATGGCACCGCCGACATCGGCGAAGGTCGAGACCACGAGCCGCGGCAGCACCGTGAAGGTGTCGATCGACCGCGTCGTGGCCCGAAGGCTGTCGATCACGGGCTGCGGCTTGAAGATCCCGCCGTCGTAGGCGAGGGAGGCGAGAGCCGCGGCGTCGATCGTGATGCCGAAGTGCTCACGCGCGATGCGCACGAGCTCGGGGTTCACCTCGAACGCGCCCTGCAGCTTGAGTTCGAAGTCGGAGTGGTGCCGACGGATGGCGAGGGGGCGAAGCAGCACGGGCGCCGAGAAATCCGCCCCGCCGATGCGCCAGCCGGCGACGCCGACTGCGAGGTGCACCGCCTCGATGCCGCGAACGGTGCGCAGCTCGGTGTTCTTCGCGGTGATCCGCTCGGCGGCGAGCCTCGCAGTGCGCAGACCGACCTCGTCGCGGTAGAGGTTCGACAGCAGGGTCGATTTGCCGGTGATGAACTGGGGAAGACTGCCGGGGTGGGCCTTCGAGATGTCGATGCTGGATTCGACCGTGTCGCGGAAGTTCACGAGCGGCGATGAACCGCCGAGGTCAGCAGCTTCCGCACGCAGCCGAGTGCGCTCGGCCTCTGCCGCATGCGCGATGCCGATACCGGAGACCGGCTCGTGCGATTCGCCGAGGGTCACTGCGGCATCGGTCGCTGCGTCATCCGCAGCCTTGCCTTCACGTCGCCACACACCTCACACACTAAGCGCGCCTCGCCCCGCAGGCGGTATCCCGGGCGGGTTTCACCGTATTTCCGCCCGCTCGAGGGCGGAGCGACGACCCTGCGGACTGCTTCTGCACCCGAGCGACGAGTCGGTGCGGTCTCCCCCGGTCGCGCTCGTGGGGACACTGCCGCGCCCCCGCTCCGGTCAGTATGGAGGCATGACCTTCCGCTATGACTTCGCACCGACTCCGTTCGGCGACGCCCTCGCGGTGTTCTCCGACGAGGGGCTCGTCCGATTCGACCTCTCGGAGTCGAATGATCCATCGGTTCCCTGGCTCCTCGAGAACGTCGCGAGCCAGCTCCGGGCCGTCCCGGAACCCGACCCCGGTGCGGCAGACGAGGTCACCGAACTCCTCGACGCGTACTTCGGTGGATCGCCGGTGCGATTCCACGATCACCTGGCGCTCGACTGGCGCCTCATCGACGGGTTCGCGCGCACGGCGCTGCAGACCATCACCACCATCGAATGGGGAGAGACGATCAGCTACGGGGACGTCGCGGTGCTGGCCGGGCGCCCCGGTGCCGCGCGGGCCGTCGGCACCGCCTGCCGTCTCAGTCCCTTCTCCATCGTCGTCCCCGTCCACCGCGTGGTGCGGTCGGATGGCACGACGGGTCAGTACGGCGCGCATCCCGAGCGCAAGAGGTTCCTTCTCGACCTCGAGTCGCACGGCTGACCGCACACGGGGACCCCGACGAGTAGGCCGTCGGGGTCCCCGTTCGCGTCATCGGCCGCTCAGTGGTCGACGGCCTTCTCGGCCCCGAAACCGGTGAGCGAGCGCACTTCCATCTCGGCCGCCAGGAGCGGCGACTCCTTGGTCCGGCTCGTGACCGTCCCGAGCCAGCCGAGGAAGAAGCCGAGCGGGATCGACACGATTCCCGGATTGTTCATCGGCCACAGCACGATGTCGATCCCGGGGATCATCGAGGTCGGCGACCCGGAGAACACCGGCGACAGGATGATCAGGATGATCGCCGCGGCGAGGCCGCCGTACATGCTCCAGACCGCACCGCGGGTGTTGAACCGTCGCCAGAACAGCGAGTAGAGGATCGTCGGCAGATTCGCCGAGGCGGCGACCGCGAACGCGAGCGCCACCAGGAAGGCGATGTTCTGCCCCTGCGCACCGATGCCACCGACGATCGCGAGGATGCCGATCACGACCACCGTTCGGCGTGCGACGCGCACCTCGCCGTTGGGATCCGGCTCGACGGGGTTTCCGGCCGAGTCCTTCTTCCCCTTCTGGATCACGTTCGCATAGATGTCGTGCGCGAACGAGGCTGCTGCCGTGATCGTGAGTCCGGCCACCACCGCGAGGATGGTCGCGAAGGCGACGGCCGAGATGAACCCGAGGAGGACCGGCCCGCCGAGATACAGGGCGAGCAGCGGCGCCGCCGAGTTCGGCCCGCCGGGTGCCGCCGCGATCACGTCCGCGCCGACGAGCGCGCCTGCTCCGTAGCCGAGCACCAGCGTCAGCAGGTAGAAGCCGCCGATCAGCCAGATCGCCCACACCACCGAACGACGAGCCTCCTTGGCGGTGGGGACCGTGTAGAAGCGCATCAGCACGTGCGGGAGCCCCGCCGTTCCGAGCACGAGAGCCATGCCGAGAGAGACGAAGTCCCAGGGGTTCGCTCCGTACTGCAGTCCCGGCGCGAGGATCGCGTCGCCCTTGTCGGAATTCGCCACAGCCGCCTCGAGCAGCGTGTTGAGGCTGAATCCGTTGATCGCCAGCACCCAGATCGTCATCGCGATCGCACCGCCGATGAGCAGGAACGCCTTGACGATCTGCACCCAGGTCGTGCCCTTCATGCCGCCGATGAGGACGTAGACGATCATCAGCACGCCGACGACGGCGATCACGATCGACTGACCGAGTCGGCCGTCGATTCCGAGCAGCAGGGAGACCAGCCCGCCGGCTCCCGCCATCTGCGCGAGCAGGTAGAAGAAGCACACTGCGAGCGTGGTGATCGCGGCCGCCATGCGCACTGGCCGCTGCTTCAGTCGGAACGACAGGACGTCGGCCATCGTGAACTTGCCGGTGTTGCGCATCAGCTCGGCGACGAGAAGCAGTGCGACGAGCCAGGCGACGAGGAATCCGATCGAATACAGGAATCCGTCGTAGCCGTTGATCGCGATCGCACCGCAGATTCCGAGGAAGGATGCCGCAGACAGATAGTCGCCGGCGATCGCGAAACCGTTCTGCGGCCCCGTGAACGAGCGGCCCGCGGCGTAGTAGTCCGCCGCCGTCTTGTTGTTCCGGCTCGCACGGATGACGATGAACAGTGTCACCGCCACGAAGGCGACGAAGATCGAGATGTTGAGAACAGGATTGCTCTCCACCGCGATCTCCCCCGCGGCGGCGTGAATGCGGTTCATGCGTCAGCCTGCGCCTTCTCGAGCTCTTCGCGGATCTCGGTCGCTATCGGATCGAGTCTCCGGTTCGCGAATGCGACGTACCCCATCGTGATCGCGAAGGTGGTGACGAATTGTCCCAACCCCATGAGTAGCCCGACGGTGATATCTCCCCACACTCTCTGCGACATGAATTCGGTCGCGAAGGCGGCGAGCAGGACGTAGACGAAATACCAGATGAGGAAGAATGCCGCGAGCGGGAAGATGAATGAGCGCTGCGTCTTCTTCAGTTCGCGGAATCGTGGTGATTCCTCGACAGCGATGTAGTCGATCGCTCCCGGCGAATCTGCCGTCGAATGGTCGGTCATGGGGCCTCCTTGCCTCATGTTCTGCGGCTCGCCCCGCATTGCCAGGCGAATGATAGGGTCGACGCTACGAAACGGGGACACAGCGCCGTCACCCCCGAAAGTAGGTAGTCGTGAGCACATCGACCGAGATGGAATCAGAGACCGAGCTCGTCGCCAGAGCAGTGCGCGAGCTCGCGCAGCGCACCCGGTTCCCGGTCGCCTTCGGCGGCCTGATCGACGAGGGCGTGGTCAGCGTCACCAGCATCGTCGGAAACCGCACGCACAGCCTCGACGGGTTGCGCGTCAGACCCGAACGCGGTCTCGGCGGACGGGCGATGATGGAGCTGCGCCCTCGCATGACGAGCGACTACGGGTCATCGCAGCAGATCACGCACGACTACGACGTGTTCGTGCTCGGCGAGGGCCTCAGGACTCTGCTGGCCCTGCCGATCGTCGTGAGCGGCCGTCCCCGAGGAGTCCTGTACGCGGGGGCCTGGGACCGGACACCCGTCGGCGGCGTGACCACGGCGCCGGCGATGCAGGTCGCACAGTCCGTCGCAGAGGAGCTCCGAGTTCGCGACGAGGTGGAACGTCGCCTTCGCTCGGTCACGCCGTCGTCCGCATCCGTCCCCCCGCGCCATCGCGAAGAGCTGCGGGAGAGCTTCGCCGAGCTTCGCAGCATCGCGGCATCCGTCGATGATGCGGATCTTCGGGCGCGCATCGCACAGGTGGAGCAGCGCCTCGTGATGCTCGCGGACGACGCGGTCTCCACCGGCACCGGGCCGATCCCGACGGTTCATCTCTCCCGCCGCGAGACCGATGTGCTCGCCTGCGCCGCCCTCGGCGCGACGAATGCGGAGATCGGCGGGCAGCTCGGCCTTCGCGAGGGCACCGTCAAGGCGTATCTCGGCACGGCGATGTCCAAGCTCGACGCCTCGACCCGCCACGCCGCCGTGGCCAAGGCGCGGCGGGCCGGGCTGCTCCCCTGAGTCACGCGCGCGGCACTCCGCGGCACCGCGCTGCACAGGCCCTGCCCAGCGCTCACGGCTATCGTGGATACTGGTCGGTGAACCCCGGCCCCGGACGAGGCAGACCAGTACCCGGTGAGCGAAAAGACTGGTCCGAAAGGACCGTCATGTCGTGGATCGTGCTTATCGTCTCCGGAGTCCTCGAAGCTGTATGGGCGACTGCGCTCGGCAAATCCGAGGGATTCACCAAGCTGTGGCCGAGCATCATATTCGCGGGCGGTCTGATCCTCTCGATGCTCGGGCTCGCATTCGCCATGCGTGATATCGCCACCGGCACCGCCTATGCGGTGTGGGTCGGCATCGGCGCGACTCTGACAGTGGTGTGGGCGATGATCACCGGCGACAGCGACATCTCCTGGCCGCGGATTCTGCTGCTCCTCGGCCTCGTCGGCTGCATCATCGGCCTGAAATTGATCGACCCTGGTCACGAATAGCACTGCGGGCTCGGATATTCGGCAGTACTGTATTCCCATGGCAAGAAGAATTGTGCACCAGCTGGTTGACGACATCGACGGAAGCATCCTGGAAGTGGGCGAAGGCGAAACGGTCCATTTCTCGCTGAATGGCACTTCTTACGAGATCGATCTGAATTCCGCGCACGCCGAAGAACTGCGCGCGGCATTGGAACCGTATATCTCGGCTGGAAGACGGGCCGGCTCGGCGGCCTCGTCGCGGTCAGCAGCACCCCGGAAGCGCGCGGGTCGCAATCCCGAGGTCGCGGCGATCCGCGCCTGGGCGAACGACAACGGCTACACGCTCTCAGAGCGGGGCCGCATTCCCGCCCCGGTCGTCGAGGCGTACAACGCCGCGCACTGACTCAGTCTGAGGTCGCGACTCCGGGTTGAGCCCACGGCTCATCCCGGAGCGTGATCTCCTGGGCCATGTCGGACAGGAACCGGATGACGACGTCACGCTCGTCCGGAGTGAGTCGCGCCGCCGAGTAGAAGCGCTTGGCCTGCTGACGACCCACCGTCTCCATGGCCGCCTGCCGCGTCTCCGGCGTGATGGTGATCGCGAGAGCGCGCCGGTCCGTCGGATGCGGCGCCCGCCGGATATGTCCGCCCTTCTCGAGGCGGTCGAGCAGCTTCGTCGTCGACGCCGTCGATATGCCGAGGTGCGTCGCGATCCCCCCGGGAGTGGCCGTGGCCCCGCGGTTCGCGCACACGATCAGGTAGTGCAGTGCGCGCATGTCCGTGTCGTTCAGGCGCATGTAGCGCCGTGAGGCGAGTGACAGCTTCTGCTCCGCGTCGCGGAGCTCAGCGAGGGCGCCCATGACGAGCGCGATCTGGCGCAGGTCCTCGGGGTCGACACCTGATCGATCGATCAGAGTGCTCCGCGGATCCGCCGACTCGACGTCGTAGATCGCCGCGTGCGCGAGGCCATCCGGAGAGATCGGGTCCTTGCGAGACAGCACATCGGACGCACCGCTTCCGCGGGGGGTGGCGTCCGGTCCGTCGTGCATGCCATCATGCTACACACGATTGTTTCGTGTTATGTTGATTATTAGCTAAGCTAGCGAAAATCGAGGAGGTTCCCCGTTGGATGAGGTCACCCTCCTCTCTGCAGACGGAGTCGCGATAGGCGTGTTCGCGAAAGACGCGGTACACACCACCGATACTCCTCTTCACCTGGCCTTCTCCTGCCATGTCTTCGACCGGCAGGGGCGTCTCCTCGTCACGCGGCGAGCGCTGACGAAGCGCACCTGGCCCGGCGTCTGGACCAACAGCTTCTGCGGTCACCCCCGCCCGGGTGAGGACATGACACAGGCAGTGCATCGACGCGCGCAGGACGAGCTCGGACTCCGTGTCACCGACATCTCCCTGGTGCTGCCTGACTACCGCTATCGCGCGGTCGACGCGAGCGGGATCGTCGAGAACGAGATCTGCCCCGTGCACGTCGCCATCGCAGACGGCCCCCTCTCCCCCGATCCCGACGAGGTCGCCGAGTGGGCCTGGGTCGATCCGGCCGAGTTCGCCGACGCCGTCATCGGCGCCCCCTTCGCGTACAGTCCCTGGCTCGTGGAGCAGCTGCCCCGGCTGCGCGACCTCGGGGTGGTGTGATCATGACCGCGACCGTGACGCAGACCGCGCCGCGAGAGGACATGAGCACCCGTGTCGAAGAGGTGCTCCGACAGCGCTTCGCCATTCACTGCGAGAACGCCGAGGTGTACGGAGCCGAGTTCGCCGCCCTCTGGCGCGCGACCGCCGACCACGCTCTCGGCGGCAAGCTCGTGCGCCCGCGGCTGCTGCTCGACATCCACCGCGCGCTCGTCCCGACCGCAGGCGAGGACGCGATGATCGGGGCCGTCGACATAGCGACCCATATCGAGCTCCTTCACTATGCCTTCCTCCTTCACGACGACGTCATCGACGGAGACCTGACCCGCCGCAAGCGACCCAACCTGATCGGGCAGCTCGCCGCCGGCACACCCGGCGCCTCCGAGCAGGACGCGCTGCACTGGGCCAGGTCCAGCGCGATCCTGATGGGCGATCTGATGCTCTCGGCCGCGATCATGGGCTTCGCCCGGGCGGATGTGCCGGCGCACACACGAGGACGCCTCCTCGACCTGGTCGAGCAGACGATCCTCGAGACGGTGGCCGGCGAGCACACCGACGTCGCATTGAGCCACGGGATCATCGCCTCCGACGTCGACACCGTCCTGTCGATGAGCGTCTACAAGACGGCCACCTATTCGTTCTCGCTCCCGCTGCGCGCCGCGGCGCTCCTCGCCGACTCCTCCACCTCGGCCGAGGAGACGCTGCAGGCCGTCGGCCGCCACCTGGGTCTCGCCTACCAGCTTCAGGACGACCTGCTCTGCGTCTTCGGCGACCACCGGACACACGGCAAGGACCCCTTCTCCGACCTGAGAGAGGGCAAGGAGACGGCCATCATCGCCTTCGCGCGGTCGACGAGCGCCTGGCACGACATCGAACCGCGGTTCGGTTCGGCGGACCTCAGCCTACAGGACGCCACCTCGATGCGCGATCTGCTGCGCGAGTGCGGAGCGGAGCGATTCGTGATCGGCCTCATCGGCGATCAACTCGACGCGGTCTACGCCCTGCTGTCCGAGGCCGAGCTCGCCGGCGAGATCAGCTCGGATGCCGCACGGTCGATCCTCGTCTCCACCTCCCGCCTCGAAGGGCGTCACGCATGACCCCGAACCCTCACGACGCATCGGGTGCGAGTCTGGGGCGGTTCAACCGCGCCGCCGACACCGCATCCACCGAGGTCATCCGCACATATTCGACATCCTTCGGACTCGCGACGCGCCTGCTCGGCGAGAGACACCGTCAGCACGTGCGCAACATCTACGCGATGGTGCGCATCGCGGACGAGATCGTCGACGGAGTCGCCGCCCAGGCGGGGCTCGACGAGTCGGCGCAGAGCGGAGCGCTCGCGTCGTACGTCTCGGAGACGCACCGGGCGATGCGCGTGGGGTACAGCACGGACCTCGTCCTGCACGCCTTCGCGCGAACGGCGAGGGAGTGCGGGATCGGCGAAGATCTCACGCAGCCGTTCTTCGACTCGATGGCCGCCGACATCGCTGCGGAGTCGCACTTCACGTCCTACGACGCGGCGGCTCATGAGCGCTACGTCTACGGCTCTGCCGAGGTGGTCGGCTTGATGTGCCTGCGCGTCTTCCTGCGGGACGAGCGGCGCACCGACAGAGAGCTCGAGACCCTGACGCACGGAGCACGGCAGCTCGGTGCGGCATTTCAGAACGTGAACTTCCTGCGCGACCTCGCGGATGACACGGATCGACTGCAGCGCGGTTACCTCGGCGACGGCGGCCGCCTCACCGACGGCGATCGGGACGAGTGGGTGCGCACGATCACGGCGCAGCTCGATGATGCGGCGCGCACGATCCCGCTGCTGCCCAAGGACTCTCGCGCCGCGGTCCGCAGCGCACTCGCGCTGTTCGCCGCTCTCACGCGCCGGGTCGCGAAGACTCCGGCCTCGAGTCTCTACGAGCAGCGGGTGCGCGTACCCGATCCGGTGAAGGCGATGCTGGCCGCGCGCTCGGTGCTCGTGACCGCGATGGAGCGGAGCCGATGAGCCGGGTAGCGGTCATCGGCGCAGGCGTCGCCGGTCTCGCCGTCGCCGGGCTGCTCGCCCGTGACGGCCACGATGTGACCGTCTATGAGAAGAACGGCCGTGTCGGTGGTCGTGCAGGCACCATCGAGCGCGACGGCTTCCGCTTCGACTCCGGGCCCTCGTGGTACCTCATGCCCGAGGTGTTCGATCACTTCTTCGAGATGATGGGCACCTCGACCCAGGAGCAGCTCGATCTGACCCTCCTCGATCCCGGGTATCGCGTATTCCGGGCGCCCCTCGCGGACGGGCGCACGGCGCCGTCCGTCACGGTTCCCACCGGTCGTGACGCGGTCTCGCGCCTCTTCGAGTCACGCGAGCCCGGCGCCGCACAGGCCCTGGATGCCTACCTCGACTCGGCGCACGACGCCCGCGTGATGGCCGAGCGCTATTTCCTCTACAACCCGTTCACGAGGGTGCGCACGCTGATGACACCGGAGGTGCTGCGCGCACTCCCCCGTCTCTTCAGCCTGCTGGGCACACGCCTGCAGTCATTCGCCGCGCGGCGTTTCCGTGACCCGGTCATCCGGCAGCTGCTCGGGTACCCCGCCGTGTTCCTCGGCACGGACCCCCGCACCGCACCGGCGATGTACCACCTCATGAGCGCTCTCGACCTCGATGAGGGCGTCAGCTACCCCCAGGGCGGATTCTGGCGCGTCGTCGAGCGCATCGCGGAGCTCGCGGAGGCGGCCGGAGCCGAGATCGTGCTGGATGCCGATGTCACGGCGATCAGCACCGGCGTCCGGTCGGGTGCTCCGACCGTCACGGGCATCGAGTGGCGCGACGCCGACGGAATCGCGCACCGGGCCGAGGCGGACATCGTGGTGTCCGGCGCCGATCTCCACCACACCGAGACGGCGCTGCTGCCGCCGCACCTGCGCACCTACCCCGATTCCTGGTGGCAGCAGCGCACGAGCGGTCCCGGCGCCGTGCTGGTGATGCTCGGCATCCGTGGTTCCGTGCCCGAGCTGCCGCATCATTCCCTGTTCTTCACGGAGGACTGGGATGCGAACTTCGACGCGATCTTCGGCGACGACCCTGAGATCCCCTCGCCCGCCTCGATCTATGTCTGCCGCCCGAGCGCGACCGACCGCACCGTGGCCCCCGAGGGCCACGAGAACCTCTTCGTGCTCGTGCCGATCCCCGCCGACACGGCGTTGGGAGCGGGCGGCTCCGACGGTGCAGGCTCCGCCGCGATCGAGGAGGCCGCGGATGCGGCGATCGACCAGATCGCGAGCTGGGCCGGCATCCACGACCTGCGTGAGCGCATCGTGGTGCGCGAGACCAAGGGCCCCGCGGACTTCCTCGAGGACTACAACTCGTGGCGCGGCGGGATGCTGGGGCCGGCGCACATCCTGTCCCAGAGCGCGATGTTCCGTGCTCAGAACGAGTCGCGCCAGGTGTCGGGCCTGTACTACGCGGGTGCCACGACCGCGCCGGGCGTGGGGGTGCCGATGTGCCTCATCAGCGCGGAGATCGTTCTCAAGCGCATCCGCGGCGACCATTCCAGCGGCCCTCTCGATGTCACGGCCCCGACAGGGTCCACCCGCGGGGAATCCTGATGGGCTTCCTGTACCTCGCGCTCCTGCTCATCACGCTCGGCTGCATGCTGCTGCTCGACCGGCGGTTCCGGCTCTTCTTCTGGAGCGACGCGGTGACCGCGGCGATCGTCACGGCGATCGGATTCGCCTTCTTCCTCGCGTGGGACGTCGCCGGCATCGTCGGAGGGATCTTCTTCCGGGGCGAGGCCGCCGTCGCGACGGGGATCGTCCTCGCCCCCGAGCTCCCCATCGAAGAGCCTGTCTTCCTGCTCTTCCTCGTCGTCTGCACCATGGTCGTCTACACCGGGGCTGTGCGGATCCTCACCCGACTGCGCCGACGCCCGGTGGAGGTCGCATCGTGACCTACATCGAGCTCTCCGTATGGTTCGTCGGCGTCGCCGTCGTGGCGGCCGCCGTTCTCTCCGTGGTCGCTGGTCGGAACAGAGCCCATCTCGGCGCGATCGCCGCGACCGTCGTCGTGCTCTTCCTCCTCACCGCCGTCTTCGACACCGTCATGATCGCCACCGGACTGTTCCACTACTCCCCCGATCACCTCCTCGGGGTGCACATCGGTCTCGCACCGCTCGAGGACTTCGCCTATCCGCTCGCAGGGGCCGTGCTGCTGCCGACCCTGTGGGCAGCGCTGCGCGCACGTCGACGCGCGCGCGCCGGCCTCCGAGGCGCCGAGGAGGATCCCTCGTGAGCTCCTCGACCCGCGGATCCACCGGTCGCGACGCCCGGCAGATCGTCCTCTCCTCCCGCCCCATCAGCTGGATCAACACGGCATTCCCCTTCGCGGCCGCCTACCTCCTCAGCACGCGCGAGATCGACCTGACGCTGATCATCGGCACCCTCTACTTCCTCGTGCCGTACAACCTGGCCATGTACGGCATCAACGACGTGTTCGATTACGCGTCCGACCTCGCCAACCCGCGCAAGGGCGGGATCGAGGGCGCACTTCTCGCCCCCCGCATACACCGCGCGACCCTGTGGGCGGCGGTCGTGACGAACGTCCCGTTCCTGGTCTACCTCGTGGCGGTCGGGAATCCCGCATCCTGGCTCTGGCTCACGATCAGCGTGTTCGCGGTGATCGCCTACTCCGCACCCGGGCTCCGGTTCAAAGAGCGGCCGTTCCTGGATTCGACGACCTCGAGCCTGCACTTCGTCACTCCGGCGATCGTGGGGCTGACCCTTGCCGAGGGCGCCGTCACCTCGACAGCGGTCATCGTGCTTCTCGCGTTCTTCCTGTGGGGCATGGCCGCGCACGCCTTCGGAGCGGTGCAGGACATCGCGCCCGACCGCGAAGGGGGCATCGGCTCGATCGCGACCGTGATCGGAGCACGGGCGACCGTACGGCTGTCGATCGCGCTGTGGGCACTCGCCGGCATCGCCATGCTGTTCACGTCCTGGCCGGCACCCTTGGGCGCCGCACTCGCGCTGCCGTACATCGTCAACGCCGCACCCTGGTGGAACGTCACCGACGACACATCGGCGGGGACCAACCGCGCGTGGCGGCGCTTCATCTTCCTCAACTACTTCGCCGGGTTCCTCGCGACGATGATCCTCATCCTCGCCTGGGTCTCCTGACGCACCCCGATCCCCTGCACCTTCCGAGAGGAATCTGATGTCCACCCCTGAGCACGCGCCCACCCCGCCGACCCGAGAGCGCACGCGTCGGCACTCCTGGGCGCGCGTCTTCATCCCCGTCGCCCTCATCCTCATCTGGCTGGTGGGCGCAGGGCTCGGCGGCCCGCTGTTCGGCAAGGTCGACGAGGTCTCATCGAACGATCAGACGAGCTACCTGCCTGAGTCGGCCGATGCGACGCAGGTGCAGAAGCTCCTCGGCGAGTTCAACGACAGCGATGCCATTCCGGCGATCGCGGTGTTCGTCGCCGATGACGAGCTGTCGGAGTCAGACCTCCAGACCATCTCGGATGCGGTGGCCGACGCGCCCTCCGTCGAGGGCGTGAGCGAAGACGTCTCTCCCGCTCTGCCGTCGGACGACGGCAAGGCCGTCCAGGCGTTCATCCCGATCGAGGGCGACGCGGAACTCGCCGACGCGATCGATGCACTCGGCACTCAGCTGCGGGATGCCGCGCCTGACGGCGTCACCGTCTACATCACGGGTCCTGCAGGATTCAGCGCCGACCTCGTCGCCGGGTTCGCCGGCATCGACGGCCTCCTCCTGGGCGTGGCCCTACTCGCGGTGCTCGTCATCCTCGTGCTGGTCTACCGCTCGTTCCTGCTGCCGATCGTCGTGCTCTCGACGAGCCTCTTCGCACTCTGTGTCGCGCTCCTCGTGGTCTGGTGGCTGGCGAAGTTCGAGGTGCTGCTGCTCAGCGGCCAGACCCAGGGCATCCTCTTCATCCTGGTCATCGGAGCGGCCACCGACTATGCGCTGCTCTTCGTAGCGCGGTTCCGCGAAGAGCTGCGCGTCACCCGAGACAAGGGGGCCGCCGTGCTGGCGGCCTGGAAAGGCTCCTTCGAGCCGATCGTGGCCTCCGGCGGAACCGTCATCGCCGGACTGCTCTGCCTGTTGCTCAGCGACCTCAAGTCGAACAGCACCCTCGGTCCGGTGGCCGCCATCGGCATCGTGTTCGCGATGCTCGCCGCGCTCACACTGCTGCCGGCGCTCCTGCTGCTGTTCGGCCGCGCGGTGTTCTGGCCCCGTCGCCCGAAGTTCGAGCCCGAGGTCGTCGCCGACGAGCACGGCATGCGCAAGACGGGCCTGTGGGCGCGGCTCGCGAACCTCATCACCCGCCGCCCGCGCGTCATCTGGATCGTGACGACCCTGGTGCTGCTCGCCGGTGCTTCGGGCGTCCTGCAGCTGAACGCCGTCGGCGTGCCCCAGTCCGATCTCGTGCTCGGCGCGTCCGAGGCGCGCGACGGTCAGGTGGCTCTGGGCGAGCACTTCCCCGGCGGCTCCGGCAGTCCCGTGTACGTGGTCGTCGCGGAGGATGAGCTGCAGGATGCCGCCGACGTGCTGCTGGCCGACGATGGAATCGACGGGGTCTCAGTGACGGCCGCTGACTCGCCGAGCGGTTCGGTGCCGGTGACGGAAGACGGTCTGGTCGCCGTCGGCCCTCCCGGGACCCCGGTGCCCGAGCCCACCGTCGTCGACGGAGACGTTCTTCTTCAGGGCACTCTGACCGACGCGGCCGACTCTGACGCGGCTGCCGCGACGGTGCGGGACCTGCGCACCCAGCTGGACGAGCTCGATGCTCTGGTCGGCGGAGTGACGGCGACCGCGATCGACACGAACGACGCCTCGATCCATGACCGCAACCTGATCATCCCGGTCGTCCTGGTCGTGATCATGCTGATCCTGATGCTGCTGCTGCGGTCGATCCTCGCGCCGGTGCTGCTCATCATCACCACGGTGCTGTCGTTCGGCACGGCGATGGGCGTCTCGGCACTGGTCTTCAACGGAGTGTTCGACTTCCCCGGTGCCGATCCTGCGGTTCCGCTCTACGGATTCGTGTTCCTCGTGGCACTCGGCATCGACTACAACATCTTCCTGATGACGAGGGTGCGCGAGGAGTCGCTCGAGCACGGCACACGCGAAGGCGTGCTTCGCGGCCTCTCGATCACCGGCGGCGTGATCACGTCCGCGGGTCTCGTACTCGCAGCGACCTTCGCCGCCCTGTCGGTGATCCCGATCCTGTTCCTCGCGCAGCTCGCGTTCATCGTCGCGTTCGGAGTGCTGCTCGACACCTTCGTGGTGCGCTCGCTGCTCGTGCCGGCACTCGCCTACGACCTGGGTCGAGTGATCTGGTGGCCGTCGAAGCTGTGGCGCAACGGCCGTGACTGAGATGTGCCCTCGACTGGATTCGAACCAGCGACCTGCCCTTTAGGAGAGGGCTGCTCTATCCTGCTGAGCTACGGGGGCGAGGATTCCATTCTAGAGGAAGCCTCGCCCCCGCCTTCCGTTCACGCGGCGAGGGCCAGGTACGGCTCCCATCGCGGGTCGCTCCGCTCCGTGCCGCGGACCGTCCACGCCGTCCCGTGCGGAGGACGAGGCGCGAACCTCAGTTCCCAGCGCATCTCCTGCGGCGTGCGGTCGCTCTTGGTGTTGTTGCAGCGCAGGCAGCACGCGACGAGGTTCTCCCACGAATCAGCCCCTCCGCGCGAACGCGGCATCACGTGGTCGATGGTCGAGGCGGCCTTGCCGCAGTAGCCGCAGCGGTGGTTGTCACGGCGGAGGACGCCCCGCCGTGTGACCGGGACCCGTCTGCTGATCGGAATGCGCACATACCGCGAGAGGACGATGACGGCAGGACGGTCGTAGACGCCGTGACTGCCCCAGACGGGGTCGTCCTCGACACGTTCGATGACCGTTGCCTTGTCGTTCATGACCAGGACCAGGGCTCTCTTGAACGACACGATCGCGAGCGGTTCGTATCCTGCGTTCAGTACAAGTGTGCGCATCGTCATCCTCTCGATCCGCCGGGACGGCTTCCCGGCACTCTCGACTCACACGAAGCCGCACAGGACGGAAGCGTTCGCGGGGATGAAAAAAGGCGCTGTCTACAGACAGCGCCTCATGCGCACGGCAAGACCGTGGCGTCCCTGCGGACGATGCAGAAGGACGTGACGACCGAGGGCATCCATGGTTCGGATGTTCGGTATTCGCTCCATCAGCTTCTCCCGACTATGCGACAACGGGTTCAGGCTAACCCATCAGCAGCACAGGAGGGTCAAACTGCGGGTGAACGCACGAAGGCGTGTCCGCGAGGGAAAGATGAAGGTGCGAGCGATCAGCCCGCGTTGGCGCCGAGCCAGGCGATCGGCTCCATGAGGCCGCCGTTGACCCAGACCTCGAAGTGCAGGTGGTTGGCTGTCGAGCGTCCGGTGCTGCCGACGAAGCCGATGAGCTGTCCGGCGGCGACGGTCTGCCCCGCCTGGACCTGACGCGAACCGTAGATCATGTGACCATAGGTCGTCTGCACGCGCTGACCGCCCACGACGCTGTCGAGCATGACGGCGACGCCGTATCCACCGATGCTCTCGGCAGAGGCACGGACGACGCCCGCAGCCGCAGCGTAGATCGGGGTGCCGGCCGGGGCGAGCATGTCGGCGCCCTGGTGAGCGCCGCCGACGGTGCGGCTGACGTTGTAGGAACCCTGGGGAAGCGGGTACCGGACCTCGCCGGAACCGGGCGACGCCAGCGCGTAGCGACCGATGTCGAAGCTGGTGTTCGACGCAGAGGCGACGGAGGCTGCAGCAGCGGCCGCGCGGGCCTTCGCGGCCTCTTCGGCCTTCTTCTTCTCGATCTCGTCCGGAGTCGTGGCACTGAAGGTACCGCGACTCAGCGGAGCGGCGGTCGCGTCGGACGCGACGACCAGAGACTGGGCGTCGACAGCAGCGAGCTGTTGGACGGTCGCCGCGGTCTCTGCCGGCTTCGATGCGGCGTAGGCGGGAAGAGCGACAGCAGCGACGAGAGCACCGACGGCCCCGAAGATGGCGATCGAACGCAAGGGCTTAACGACCTTGCGAGCGTCGACGCGGCTGCGAGAGCTGCGGGCGACTGCTCGATCTTCAGTTGTCTTCTCGGGCGATTCGATGTCTTTGGCCAAAACTTAGTCCTCCTGCGCCTGCACGCTCGGGAAGCGCTGGCTCGTCGGCACTCTGCTCTCGTGGCACGTATGTAGCTCGGGTACGTTGTGCGGTCTGACCGGGAGGTCGACGAGCCTGGAAGGCGAATCCTCTCGGGTGTCGTCAGCGGGCTTCTTCGACGACTCGTCCGAGGTTACCGGAAGATAACGATCCTGTCACCCTGCGAACCTGGCAATCCTCGGAGAGGCGGAATCACGCGGATGTCGGGCCCTTCAGCCTCGAAGTTCAGGCGGGCTCGCCGACCAGGAAGATGTGCGAGGCGAGTTCGACGGGGAGCTCCAGACCGTCTTCCTTGCCCTCCATCTGGATGAGCACGTAGCCCTCGTTGAAGCGATAGTCGCCCTTCGCACCGGGAACCACGCCGGCGTCTCGCAGCTGCTCGAGCAGCTCCGGGTCGACCTGAGCGGGCTCGGCGAGACGGCGCACGGTGCCATCGATCGGAGCGCCGGCGGCGTTCAGCTTCTGCACGAGCCCGATGACGCCCTCGTCGAACGTGCGCGCAGGCGCGTCGCCGAGCTGGTCGAGGCCCGGGATCGGGTTGCCGTACGGGGACTCGGTGGGGTGGCCGAGCAGCTCGACGAGACGACGCTCGACCTGCTCGCTCATCACGTGCTCCCAGCGGCACGCCTCTTCGTGGACGAACGCCCAGTCGAGGCCGATCACGTCGGAGAGGAGGCGCTCGGCGAGGCGGTGCTTGCGCATGACGTTGACCGCCTTGCGGCGGCCGGCGTCGGTGAGTTCGAGGGTGCGGTCTTCGGAGACGACGACGAGGCCGTCGCGCTCCATGCGCCCGACCGTCTGCGAGACCGTCGGACCCGAGTGGCCGAGCCGCTCGGAGATACGCGCACGCAGCGGCACGATGTTCTCCTCCTCGAGTTCGAGGATGGTG
Source organism: Microbacterium sp. NPDC090014 (assembly GCF_044748285.1). NCBI lineage: Bacteria > Bacillati > Actinomycetota > Actinomycetes > Micrococcales > Microbacteriaceae > Microbacterium > Microbacterium sp. NPDC090014. The sequence goes on along the minus strand of NZ_JBIVFS010000002.1, from coordinate 612,786 downwards.
CGGAGGTACATCTCCGTGGTGTCGATCAAGTCCGTCATGTGGCCCTCCGGGTCTTCTTAGGCAAGCCTACATTCCCGCGCGGACATCAGGGCGTCATGCGGTGAAGGCACCGGGGGCCCACGCCGTAGAATCAACGCATGGCGATCGAGATTCCCCGTGACCTCCTGCCCGCTGACGGCCGCTTCGGCTGCGGTCCCTCGAAGGTGCGCACCGAGCAGCTCGATGCGCTGCTCGCCGCAGGTCCGACGTTGCTCGGCACCTCGCACCGACAGGCACCCGTCAAGAACCTGGTGGGCAGCGTCCGCGAGCAGCTCGCAGCACTCTTCCGCCTTCCCGAGGGATACGAGATCATCGTCGGCAACGGCGGCTCGACGGCGTTCTGGGACGCCGCCGCCTTCGGCCTGATCGAGCGCCGCAGCCAGAATCTGGTGTTCGGGGAGTTCGGCGGCAAGTTCGCCGCCGCCGCTGCCGCACCGTGGCTCGAGGCGCCGGATGTGCGCAAGTCCGAGCCGGGCTCGCGCACCGCCGCAGAGATCGTCGACGGCATCGACGTCTACGCCTGGCCGCACAACGAGACGTCGACCGGCGTCTCGGCACCCATTGAACGCGTGGTCGCCGACGGCGCTCTGACCGTCATCGACGCGACCAGCGCGGCCGGTGGCATCGACTTCGACGCCTCTCAGGCGGACGTCTACTACTTCGCGCCGCAGAAGAACCTCGGCTCCGACGGGGGCCTGTGGTTCGCCGCGGTGTCGCCCGCCGCCGTCGACCGCATCGAGCGCATCGCCGCTTCGGGTCGGTACATCCCGGAGTTCCTCAGCTTGAAGAACGCCGTCGACAACTCGCGACTCAACCAGACGCTGAACACTCCCGCGCTGACGACGCTGCACCTGCTCGACAGCCAGCTCAGCTGGATCCTGTCGAACGGCGGCCTCGCCTGGGCCGGCGCCCGCACGGCGGAGTCGTCCGGCATCCTCTACGACTGGGCGGCGGCTTCCACGGTGGCGACCCCGTTCGTCACGGACGCGGCGCACCGGTCACCGGTCGTCGTGACCATCGACTTCGACGACAGCATCGATGCGGCGGCGGTCGCCAAGACCCTGCGCGCCAACGGCATCGTCGACACCGAGCCGTACCGCAAGCTCGGTCGCAACCAGCTGCGCGTCGCGACCTTCGTCTCGATCGAACCGGACGACATCCGACAGCTCACCCGCTCTCTCGACTACGTCCTCGGGCAGCAGGGCGCCTGACACCCACCGACGAAGATGAAAAGGGGCCGCGTGCGAACGCGGCCCCTTTTCTCATTCGTCCCGTGGACGATCATTCCTCGTCGTCGGAGTCCTCGTCGTCGTCGGAGTCGTCGGAGTCGTCATCCTCGTCGTCGGAGTCGTCATCCTCGTCGGAGACGTCGTCCTCGTCGTCATCCGACTCGTCCTCGTCGTCGTCGTCCGCGTCGTCGTCGTCCGCGGCGGCGGAGTCGTCGAGCTCGTCGATGTCGACTCCGTCGAGGTCACCGGCGTGCAGCTCTCGCGGCTCCGCGGCCAGTTCGTCCTCATCGATGTCGTCATCGTCGTCGTCATCATCGTCGTCGAGTTCATCGTCGTCATCGTCGTCGAGGTCATCGCCGTCGAGATCGTCATCGGAGTCGTCGTCCTCGACCGATGCGGCATCCTCGTCGTCCGCGGCGGCCGCGGCCGCCTGCTCCGCGAGCTCCACCTGGTGGGCGCGGTACTCGGCGAGGCGTTCAGCCCACGGCACCCATTCGGGTGCGAGCAGGGCGCCGTCGCCCGGCAGCAGCTCGAGTTCGAGCACCGTCGGCTCCTCGTCATCGACGCGAGCGACCGTGACGGTCCAGAACCAGCCGGGGTATCCGGGGAGCCGGTTCTCGAAGCGCAACGAGACCGAGCCGTCCTCCTCGGGGAGATAGTCGGCTGCGGGTCCGACGGTCGACGCCGGAGTGATCTCGTGCAGGGCGGCGAGCGCGAGATCGTGAGCGTCGATCAGACGCTGGTCCGCCTCAGGCTTCGAGGTCATCGGCTACCTTGCGCAGAACTGCCGCGATCTTGCGGCCTTGTGCAGACGAGGGGTAGCGGCCGCGACGCAGGTCGCCGCCCATTCCGTCGAGGAGCTTCACGAGATCCTCGACGATGATCGCCATGTCGTCCGCGGGCTTGCGCTTCGCCTTCGCGAGGCTCGGCGGCGCTTCGAGCACCCGGACGGACAGCGCCTGGAGGCCGCGCTTGCCGTCGGCGACACCGAACTCCACGCGTGCACCCGCCTTCACAGCGGCGCCGGCCGGCAGAGCGGAGGCGTGCAGGAAGACGTCCTGGCCGTCATCGGCGGCGATGAAGCCGAAACCCTTGTCTTCGTCGTAGAACCTGACCTTGCCGGTGGGCATGGAAGAAACCTCGCTGAGTCGGTGTGGAGCTGGATGGGACGCACGTGTGCGGCCACCCCCAGCCTACCGGTCGCCGGGCACGGAATCCGTAGGTCACGATGCGGAACCGTGCCACCCCGCAACGACTAGGCTGAGACGGATGAGCACCAAGAGTCCCGAACCTGAGGTTCCCGTTCGCCGCATCGATCGCATTCTGGCGTTCACGGCACTCGGACTCGCTGCGGCGTCCATCATCTGCTTCTTCGCGATCATCATCGGCACAGCGGTCGGCATGCAGCAGGAGGACTTCGGTTCAGGCGCATGGCCGTTAATCGCCGCGATCCCCTACTGGGGGCTCCCCGCCGCCTTCGTCATGATCATCGTGCTCCTCGCCATGAGCTTCATCCGCAAGGGGCGCGCGGCATCGCGGCCCTGAGGTATCCGGCATGAGCACGCACGCCCGACCGCTGGCCGAATGGCTGTCCGCGGCGAGCGACGAGCAGCTCAGCACCCTCTTCACGGCACGGCGCGTGCGCCCGGACGTCAACTGGCAGGACTTCTTCGACGCCGCCGAAGCGCTTCTCGATCCCGCGTCGCTCGCTCGGGTCCTCCCCACCCTGACGCGCGACGAGGCCGCAGCCCTTCTCGCGTTCGCAGCGAGTCCCGCGTCGGAACACTCCGCGCAGCGCGAGACCCTCGAAAGCCTCGCGCTGCTGCGCCCGGACGGGGCGCCCTTCCCGCCGGTGGTCACCGCCGTCGCAGATCGTGCGGAGCCGAGCGCGCCCAGCGACACCGTGCCGGAGCCCACGACCGACACCTTGACGGCCCACGCTGCCGAGCGCGCCTTCACCACCGTCTCGGCCCTGGCCGATCTGCTCCTGCTCGCCCGCGAGAAGCCCTTCACCCTGCTGGCCGGCGGCAACGTCAGCGCCGGCGAGAAGCGACAGCTCGGCGAGTCGGGCGTCGTGGCCGAATCGATCGACGCGCTGATCGCCATCGCCGTCGACTCGCGCCTCGTCGCACCGGACGCGCGCAGACTGCGCACGACGCCACAGACCGAGGAATGGCTGCGATCGTCCGTGGCCGATCGGTGGAGCACCCTGGTCGAAGGCTTCCGCGACGCTCTCCCCCGCGGTCTGCGCACCACGGAGGGCGGGTGGATCCCCCCGAGCGACTGGGCCGACGCTCACCCCTGGGACCCTGCCTGGGCAGAGCAGAGCACGGCTCTGCTGGAGCGCGCCCGTCTGCTCGGGCTCATCGCCGACGAGGGCCGTGAGCCCGCATGGGCGGCGGCGATCCGGCGCGGCGCGAGCGTCGACGCCACTCCCCTCACGGCACTCCTCCCGAGCGAGGTCGATCGCATCTTCCTCCAGAACGATCTGAGCGCGATCTCCCCCGGCCCGCTGGCCCCCGGTCTGGACGTGCGGCTGCGCACGATCGCGGCGCGCGAGTCCGCCGCTCAGGCCTCCACCTATCGGTTCACTCCCGAATCGATCGCCCACGCACTCGTCGCCGGCGAGACGGAGCAGTCGATCCTCGAGTTCCTCGAGTCGCTCTCGCTCACCGGCATCCCCCAGCCGCTCCGGTATCTCGTCACCCAGACCGCCCAACGGCACGGCCTGGTGCGGGTGTCGACAGACGCCGAGACCGGGCGAACGCGCATCGAGAGCAGCGACCAGCATCTGATCGAGGCCATGTCCGTCGACCAGGGGCTGCGGCCGCTCGCCCTCACGAAGCACGTCGCCTCGCTCACGACCCGCGTCGGGCGCGACACCGTGTACTGGGCGCTCACGGATGCCCGCTACCCGGCGACGCTCGTCGACGAAGACGGACACGCGGTGGCCGGCGAACGGAACCCGGTCTCCGAGGCGACGCCCGACCCGACGCCGGACTACTCGGGCCTCATCGCCGCGCTGCGCTCGCACCAGGGTCCCGACGCCGACGCGGCCTGGCTCGACCGCGAGCTCGAGGCCGCCGTGCGCGCGAAGGCCGTGCTGCGGGTCAGCGTGGGCATGCCGGACGGATCGACCAGGGAGCTGATCCTCGAGGCGACCGGGCTGGGCGGAGGCCGGCTGCGCGGGCGCGACCGGGCGGCAGACGTCGAGCGCACGCTTCCGGTGTCGAGCATCCGCGCCGCCACCGTGATCGCACAGTAAACTGGACAGCTATGTCTGATGGCCCCCTGATCGTCCAGAGCGATCGCACCGTGCTGCTCGAAGTCGCCCACGCCGATGCCGAGAGCGCCCGCCACGAGCTGGCGATCTTCGCGGAGCTCGAACGCGCGCCGGAGCACATCCACACCTACCGGATCACGCGGCTCGGCCTGTGGAACGCCCGCGCCGCCGGGCACACCGCCGAGGACATGCTCGACACGCTGGACCGCTGGTCCCGGTTCCCCGTGCCCCCGTCGGTGGCCGTCGACCTGCGCGAGACCGTGAACCGCTATGGGCGCCTCGTCATCGAACGCGACGACGAGGGCACCCTGATCCTGCGTTCGACCGACCCCGCCGTGCTCGCACAGGTGGCGAACAACAAGCGCATCCAGCCGCTGCTGATCGGCCACCCGGCGCCCGACACGTTCGTCGTCGATGCCTGGGCGCGCGGTCAGATCAAGCAGGAGCTCCTGAAGATCGGCTGGCCTGCAGAAGACCTCGCCGGTTACACCCCCGGCACCCCGCACGAGATCGAACTGGCAGAGGACGGATGGGCGATCCGCCCCTACCAGCAGGATGCCGTCGACGCCTTCTCGAAGGACGGCTCGGGCGTCGTCGTCCTCCCCTGCGGCGCCGGCAAGACGATCGTCGGCGCCGGCGCGATGGCCGCGACGAAGACCACGACCCTCATCCTCGTCACCAACACGGTCTCGGCTCGGCAGTGGCGCGACGAACTGCTCAAGCGCACGAGCCTCACGCCCGAGGAGATCGGCGAGTACTCGGGGCAGGCCAAAGAGGTCAAGCCGGTGACCATCGCGACCTACCAGATCCTCACGGCCAAGAGGAAGGGCGAGTACGCCCACCTCGCCCTGCTGGATGCTCTCGACTGGGGCCTCATCGTCTACGACGAGGTTCACCTGCTCCCCGCACCGGTGTTTAAGCTGACCGCCGACCTCCAGGCGCGTCGCCGGATCGGCCTCACCGCCACGCTGGTCCGCGAGGACGGACGCGAGGGAGACGTGTTCAGCCTGATCGGGCCCAAGCGGTTCGACGCCCCGTGGAAGCAGATCGAGGCGCAGGGTTTCATCTCCCCCGCCGTCTGCTACGAAGTTCGGGTCGACCTCCCGCCGGACGACCGGCTCGAATACGCCGCCGCCACCGACGACGAGCGCTACCGCCTCGCCGCCTCCGCCCCGGCGAAGATCGACGCCGTGCGCGAGCTCATCGCGAAGCACAAGGACGAGCGGATCCTCGTGATCGGTCAGTACCTCGACCAGCTGGACTCCCTGTCGCAGTCGTTGAACGCGCCGCAGATCACCGGCGCGACGCCCATCGACGAGCGCGAGGAGCTCTACCGCGCGTTCCGCGAGGGCGAGATCTCGCTGCTCGTGGTGTCGAAGGTCGCGAACTTCTCGATCGACCTCCCCGAGGCGTCCGTCGCCATTCAGGTGTCGGGTTCGTTCGGCTCCCGCCAGGAGGAGGCTCAGCGCCTCGGCAGACTCCTGCGCCCCAAGCAGTCGGGCCGCACGGCGAGCTTCTACACGCTCGTCGCACGCGACACGATCGACCAGGACTACGCCCAGAATCGCCAGCGGTTCCTCGCCGAACAGGGATACAGCTACACGATCATGGATGCCGACGCGATCGCGGCCTGACCGTCTTCACTCCCTCGGAACAGCGCCGCTACGCGGAGGGCGAAAGCGCCGCTCCGAAGGATAGTCAGCATCCGCATGGCCGAAGTCACCATAATGGGGACATGACTGATGCGCGCATCCTGGTCGTCGACGACGAACCCAACATCCGCGACCTGCTCTCGACGGGTCTCAGCTTCGCCGGGTTCCAGGTGAAGACCGTCGCCAACGGCGCCGCCACGATCTCGGCGGTGCTCGAGGAGGAGCCGGACCTCATCATCCTCGACGTGATGCTTCCGGACATGAACGGCTTCAGCGTGACCAAGCGTCTTCGCGGCGCCGGGTTCACTGCGCCGATCCTGTTCCTCACGGCGAAGGACGGCACGGACGACAAGATCGAGGGGCTCAACGCCGGCGGCGACGACTACGTCACCAAGCCGTTCAGCCTCGACGAGATCGTCGCCCGCGCTCAGGCCATCCTGCGCCGCACGATGCAGGCCGACGAGGAGTCGATCATCCGGGCCGGCGAGCTGTCGATGGATCAGGACACCCACGACGTGCAGGTGGGCAAGGAGTCGATCGAGCTGAGCCCGACCGAGTTCAAGCTGCTGCGCTATCTGATGCTGAACCCGAATCGCGTGCTGTCGAAGGCCCAGATCCTCGACCACGTGTGGGAGTACGACTTCAACGGCGATGCCGGCATCGTCGAGAGCTACATCTCGTACCTCCGCCGCAAGATCGACCCGCACACCGAGGAGTCGGTGATCCAGACGAAGCGCGGCTTCGGATACATGCTCAAGGTCGGCAAGTAGTCCGGCACACCGCCGCACGCTGACGCCGCACAGCATCCGTCTCCAGGGAGGTCCGCATGGCGCACAAGCCTGACGCGATCACCCGGTGGTGGCGGTCGATCAGCCTGCGCGCCAAGGTGACGGGTGTCACGGTCGCAGTGCTCGCACTGGGTCTTCTCGCTGCGGGCATCGGCACCGTGCCGATCCTGCGCAACTCGCTCATCAGCAACATCGATGCGCAGCTTCCGGCCCTGGTGTCGGCGGATCTCGCGAGCCGCTACTTCGAGGTGACGGTCGAGGACGGCGAGACCGTCTACACCCCCACCGACTCGCCGCGAGACTTCTTCGTCGCGATCTACGACGCCGAGGGCGTGCTGCAGACGACCACCGGGAACTCCGCCAACGGACAGCCGCTCTTCCCCGCGACCTATTCGCCTCTCGACGTGCAGGCGAACGAGGACACGCCGTTCACGATGGAGGGGACCGAAGGGTCGAGCTTCCGCGCCGCTGTCGCGCGGGTGCCCGGAGAGGGCGACGGATCGCTGCGTATCCAGATCGTCGCGATGCCGCTCGAGTACGCGGATCGCATCATCAGCCAGTACTTCGGCATCTACATCACGGTCGCGTTCGTCACGATCTTCCTGGCCGCTCTGCTGACCCGCGGTCTGGTGACGCTGACATTCCGTCGGCTCGGGCAGGTCGAGTCCACCGCCATGTCGATCGCCGCCGGCGATTTCACCCAGCGTCTCACCGATCTCGAGCCCACGACCGAGGTCGGCCGCCTGAACAGCGCGATCAACACGATGCTCGACCGCGTCGACGCGTCGCTCGCGCAGCGAGATCGCACCGTGCAGCACATGCGGCGCTTCATCGGAGATGCCAGCCACGAGCTGCGCACTCCCCTGGTGAGCGTGCGCGGATACGCCGAGCTCTACCGCATGGGCGCGATCAAGGGCGAGGAAGACACCGCACGCGCGATGGAGCGGATCGAGAAGGAGGCGATCCGCATGGGCGTCCTGGTCGAGGACCTCCTCGCTCTTGCGCGCCTCGACGAGGAGCGGGAGCCCGAGATCGAAGCCCTCGATCTTCGACCGATCGCGCGGGACGCCGCTCTCGACCTGCGCGCGGCGGCTCCGGCGCGCACCGTGACCGTGGTCGATCGCACCGTCGAGGCTCCGCTGATCGATGTCACCACGCGCTCCACACCCGTCGTTCCCTCCGCTCCGGAGACGCCAGCACCCCGTGGGCTCTCACGCGGAACGCTCGCGCGCCTGCGCCGTCGCCCCCGGAACTCGGGTGCAGCCGTGCCGGCGATCGACTTCACCGAAGCGGCGGACATCCCCGTGCGCACGCCGCCGATCGTGCTCGGCGAGGAGAACAAGGTCCGCCAGGTCGTCACGAACCTGCTGGGCAATGCGCGACGCTTCTCGGCGGAGGAGAGTCCGATCGAGATCGTGGTCGACGCAGATCGTGTGCGAGGCACGGGGAGCATAGCCATCGTCGATCACGGTGAGGGGATCCCGCCGCAGATCCGCGAGCAGATCTTCGAGCGCTTCTGGCGCGCCGACACCTCGCGCGCTCGCGAGACGGGAGGGTCTGGCCTGGGTCTCGCGATCGTCTCGTCCATCGTGAAGGCGCTGCACGGAAGCGTCGCGGTGTCGGAGACGCCCGGCGGCGGAGCGACGTTCACCGTCACCCTCCCCCTCGCACCTTCACGCGCGACACCTGCGCATCTTCTCGAGGACACCCAGCCGATCGAGCCGCTCGACATCTGACGGCTCCTGCTGCACGGAGAATCCTCCGCGCAGGTTCTCCACAACGGCTGCGGGCGATCGCGCCGCATCGGCATCCGGCAGTCGCCCCTCCCCTACCGTCGGAGAACCGAACGAGAGGAGTTCCCATGTCCGTCATCACCGTCGACACCGAAGCAGTAGGTGCCGCCCAAGGAGCCGCACTGGCCACGATGGAGCGTCTGCAGACCGAGTCTGCGACGCTCATGTCCCAGCTGACGCAGCTGCAGGCATCGTGGGTCGGCACCGCCTCAGCCGCGTTCCAGTCATGCGCTGAAGAGTGGCGAGGAGCCCAGCTGCACGTCGAGCAGGTGCTCGAGTCCATCGGGCACTCGCTGGGCAGTGCGGCGACGCAGTACGCGGATGCCGATCAGTACTCGGCGAGCCTGTTCCGCTGACTCACGGGTTCGACCGCCCGCGAACGCAGAAACGCCCCGACCGAGGTCGGGGCGTTTCTGTTCAGCAGTGATGGATCAGAAGTCCATGCCACCAGACGGGTCACCCATCGGGGCCGGAGCCTTCTCGGGCTTGTCAGCCACGACGACCTCGGTGGTGAGGAAGAGAGCCGCGATCGATGCTGCGTTCTGCAGCGCCGAGCGGGTCACCTTCGCCGGGTCGATGATGCCCGCTGCGAACATGTCGACGTACTCACCGGTAGCCGCGTTGAGGCCCTGACCCGAGGGAAGCTCGGAGACCTTGTTCGCGACCACACCCGGCTCGAGGCCGGCGTTGAGGGCGATCTGCTTCAGCGGAGCCTCGATCGCGACGCGAACGATGTTCGCACCGGTCGCCTCGTCGCCCGAGAGCGAGAGAGCGTCGAGAGCCTTGGTGCCGGACTGGATCAGCGCGACGCCACCACCGGGGACGATGCCCTCCTCGACGGCTGCCTTCGCGTTGCGGACGGCGTCCTCGATGCGGTGCTTGCGCTCCTTGAGCTCGACCTCGGTTGCCGCGCCCGCCTTGATGACGGCGACGCCACCTGCAAGCTTGGCGAGGCGCTCCTGCAGCTTCTCGCGGTCGTAGTCGCTGTCGGTGTTCTCGATCTCGCGACGGATCTGCGTGACGCGACCCTCGATCTGGTCTGCCTCTCCGGCACCCTCGACGATCGTGGTCTCGTCCTTGGTGACGATGACCTTGCGAGCGCGACCCAGCAGGTCGAGCGTGGCGTTCTCGAGCTTCAGGCCGACCTCTTCGGTGATGACCTGACCACCGGTGAGGATCGCGATGTCCTGCAGCTGGGCCTTGCGGCGGTCGCCGAAGCCGGGGGCCTTGACGGCTACCGACTTGAAGATGCCCTTGAGCTTGTTGAGCACGAGAGTCGCGAGAGCCTCGCCCTCGACGTCCTCGGCGATGATGACGAGCTCCTTGCCGTCCTGGATCACCTTGTCGACGATGGGCAGAAGGTCCTTGATGTTCGAGATCTTCTGGTTTGCGATGAGGATGTAGGCGTCTTCGAAGACAGCCTCCTGGCGCTCCGGGTCCGTCACGAAGTACGGGTTCAGGTAGCCCTTGTCGAAGCGCATGCCCTCGGTGAGCTCGAGCTCGGTGCCGAAGGTCTGCGACTCCTCGACGGTGACGACGCCCTCCTTGCCGACCTTGTCGATCGCCTCGGCGATGAGCTCGCCGATGGCGGGGTCAGCAGCCGAGATCGAAGCGGTCGCAGCGATCTGCTCCTTGGAGTCGATCTCCTTCGCGCTGGCGAGGAGCTCCTCGGTGATGGCCGCGACGGCCTTCTCGATGCCGCGCTTCAGCGAGATCGGGTCTGCGCCGGCTGCGACGTTGCGCAGACCCTCGCGGACCAGAGCCTGGGCGAGCACCGTGGCGGTGGTGGTTCCGTCACCGGCGACGTCGTCGGTCTTCTTGGCGACCTCCTTGACGAGCTCCGCACCGATCTTCTCGTACGGGTCGTCGAGCTCGATCTCCTTGGCGATGGAGACGCCGTCGTTCGTGATCGTGGGGGCGCCCCACTTCTTCTCCAGCACGACGTTGCGACCGCGCGGGCCGAGCGTCACCTTGACGGCGTCGGCGAGAATGTTGAGGCCGCGCTCGAGGCCGCGGCGGGCCTCCTCATCGAAAGCGATGATCTTTGCCATGAGTTTTGTCGTCCCTCCTGGACGTAGACGTTGGGTTTAGCACTCAGAGTGAGAGAGTGCTAACGCCATTCTGGCACTCGACCCCATCGAGTGCAAGCTGCGGGGAGGGACCGCGCGGCGCTCTACGGGGCAGGGGTGTCTGCGGGAGTCTCGGGAGCGGTGGTCGCGCGATCGAGTCCGATGACCACCGTGAGCTGCTTCGCGCCGGTGTCGTTCAGATCGGTGTAGAAATCGCTCTGCTCCACCTGTGCTCCGCCGATGAGGTTCGCGAGGCCGATGGCCGCGAGCTCGTCCTCGTCGGCGACGTAGTAGACCGTCGTCGTCGAGAAGTCCTGGCTCGCGCTGTCGGTCGCGAACACGACGTCTGCTGCCCAGCCGTTGTTGATCAGGACGTCGCGCATCTGCTCGTCGAGCCCCTCGTCCGGGGATGCGTTGAGGATCATCACCGAGTAGGTGACGTCGACGACTCCGGTCTCGACGGGTGCAGGACTGGCCGTGGGGACGGCCTCCGGGAAGAGGCTGATGCGCCCCATCACCACCAGCGAGCCGAAGATGCCGCCGATGATGAGCACCAGAGCGGCCACGAAAGACCAGAGGAGCACGACCCAGCCGTTCATCCCCGGGGCTTCGGCGCGATGCGCTCCGACGCGTCCGGATGATCGGGGGACGTCGTCGAATCGATCTCGGCTGGGCTTTGACACCCCTCGATGCTAACGGCACCGACCTCTGTATCCGCATCGAGCGCCGTCGGCGCGTGGCGGACGCGCGAGTCAGCCGACGAAACCGGGCGTGCGAGCGGCTCTCTGGAATGATCTCGAGTCGCGGATGCGCCGCAGCCGACGCACCAGCATCGGGTCGTACTCGAGGGCGGCCTCCGACTCGATCAGACGCCCGAGGAGCTGGTAGTAGCGCGCGGCGCTCATACCCAGCTGGGCGCGGATGGTCTCCTCCTTCGCGCCGCCGTGCCGCGGCCACGCGGTCTCCAGCGCGAGGATCGCACGATCGCGCTCGCTCAGCTCTCCCAGCATGAGATCAGATTAGGTCGCCGCCCCGCCGATTCCGGCACGCCACTCCCACCATCGCCCGAGTGGGTCGGCGGCTGCGCGCACCTGCCCGTCGAGCGCCACGACGAAACCGGGCCACTCCGCGGCGACGACGGGCGGATCCCAGGCGTCGAGGAGCGCGGGAGGGTCGATGGTCAGCCAGCGCGCGCCGAGTCCGCGGATGCGGTCGACGAGGGCTTCACGGGCCTCCCGGGGAATGTGCACCAGCACGCCGGGAGTCGTGACGACGAGGGCGGCGTCGCGGGGCGCCTCGGCGGCGAGCTCGTCGATCTGCTCGAGCGCGTCGCCTGCGACGAGGTGGGGAGGGGCGGATGCCGCGATGTCGAGCGCCGCCGACACCCGTTGCTCGCGCCCCTCCTCCCCCGGCCACACCAGACCCAGCAGCCAGCGCCGGTCACGCTCGTCTCGCGCGTCGAGCGGCGCGAGGTCGATGCCGGCTCGCCACACCACATCGGGCATCCGCATCGGCGGGAGGGCTCCGTCGACACGGCTTTCGAGGATCACGGTGGAGGGGCCGTCCGCGGGGTCGAGCGACGCGCGCAGCCGCCCGTCGGCGCCCACGAAGCGATACGAGTACCTGTCCGGATAGAGGCACAGTCCTGCGGAGGCTCCGACCTCGAGCAGCGCGATCGGGCCGTCGATCTCCGACAGCGCGGGCAGAAGCGGCGCGAGACGCAGAGGTTCGTTCGTCTGCAGACGCCGGTCGGTGCACTCGGCCACGATCTCATCGGCGCGCGCGATCACGAACGACCGCCAGGCGCCGTAGCCGACGAGGCCGGCGCCCAGCATCCGTGTCACCGCGAACACGAGCGGGGGCTGCCGTCTGTTCTCCGGAATCCGCGCGAGCACGCCCTGGACCTCGGAGTCGGCGGCGACACCGTCGGCCCACTCGACATACAGGTCGCTGCGCCCCGGCGCCTCCTGCTCGGCGAAACGCGCGTAGTGCTGCTGCACGGCATCCGTCATGGATCCATTGTCTCGTGGCGCCGAGCGCCTCTGAACGCGAGAGAATGGATCAGACCCCCAGGAGGACCGATGTCGTACAGCGTGGACAAGACCGAAGAAGAGTGGCGCGAGGAGCTCGGCGAGGAGCAGTACGCCGTGCTGCGCGAAGCCGCCACCGAGCGCGCCTGGACGGGCGAGCTTCTCGACGAGGGCCGAGCGGGCCTCTACACCTGCGGCGCCTGCGGTGCCGAGCTGTTCAAGAGCGGCACGAAGTTCGACTCCGGATGCGGCTGGCCGAGCTTCTACGAGTCGATCCGCCCTGACGCGGTGCAGCTCATCGAGGACACGACGCTCGGCATGGTGCGCACCGAGGTGCGCTGCGCGAGCTGCGGCTCTCACCTGGGTCACGTCTTCCCCGACGGATTCGGCACGCCCACCGGCGACCGCTACTGCATGAACTCGATCGCCCTGAACTTCACACCCGAAGAGTCGTGAACGCCCTCGAGGCGGTCCGCGCACGGCAGTCCTGGTCGAAGGTCACCGACGACGCGCCGTCGCGCGATGAGCTGCTGACACTCGTCGCCGCAGCGGGTCGTGTGGCCGATCATTCGTCGCTGCGCCCGTGGCGTCTCATCGAGCTCCGCGGGTCCGACCGCGAGGTGCTCGGCGCGGCGATCGCGAAGGCGGAGGGTGACAAGTCCCCGTCGACCAAGCCTCTTCGCGCTCCGCTGCTGATCGCCGTGGTCGCCAGCTATCGCAAGAGCGACAAGGTTCCCCGGTGGGAGCAGGAGGCGGTCGCGTCAGGCGTCGCCCACATGCTCAGCCTGCTGCTCGACGAGGCCGGCTGGGGCGTGCTGTGGCGCACCGGTCGGTACACGCGCTCGAAGGCCATCGCGAAGGCTCACGGCATCGGCAAGAACGAAGAGCTGCTCGGCTGGCTGTATGTCGGCGGCAAGCCGCAGGGCAAGAAGCCGGGCCGCCGCAAGCCGGTCGACGCCCGGGCACTCGTGACGCGGATGCCGCAGCCGAAGAAGAAGTAGCGCGCTCAGCTGCGTCGACGCCGCGGGAGTGCGACGACCACGGATGCCACGGCGACGATCACCATGCCGACGATCTGCCAGAGCGCCGGCCCCGCGGCCGCGGGCCAGATGAGGTCGATGATCACCGACGTGGCGAGCTGACCGAGCACCGAGCCGAGGCCCATCAGCAGCACGCCGGTATGCGCGACGATGAAGGCGCCGAGCAGGATGTACGCCGCGCCGAGGAATCCTCCGAGGTACAGCCACGGCTCGGTCGGCAGCGCATCGGGCACCCCTCGCACGGCGATGCTGATGCCCGCTGCGGCCAGCAGCGCGACGGTGCCGGCGATGAAGCTCATGAAGGTGGCCGCGAGGGGCGACCTCACGCGCTGAGCCAGCCTGCCGTTGGTCGCTGCCTGCCAGGCGATGCCGACACCCGCGGCGAACGGCAGCAGCAGCATCCAGAGCGGTGCTGTGGCCAGCACGTCCCCGCTCAGGGAGATGCCCACTGCGGCGAGCGCGAACGCGCCGCCCAGCACGCGTCCCGGCGTGATCGCGACGACTCCCGCCGGGCCGAACCCGATCCGGTCGAGGACGAGGCCGTGCAGCGTCTGTCCCGCCACCACGCCGACCGTGAACAGCGAGACGCCGAGCACGCCGGCGGTGATCCCCTGGGTCGATACGGTGAGTGCGCCGCAGGCGCCGCCGAGCAGCATCCAGAACGGGATGGTCCGATCGCGGATGCCGCCGCGCAGTCGTCCGACGCCTCGACGAGCCGAGGGAAGGCAGACGATCACGATCGCCAGGGCTGCGAGTCCCACGGAGAACGAGATGAGACCGGCCGCGATGCCGTTGTCGATCTCGACGCCCAGCACCCCGTTGATCCGGGCCTGGACAGCCGTCATGACGCCGATCGCGACTGCTCCGCCGAGCGCGAGGGGCGGGGAGAGACGACGAACCTGGGTCACCTGTCGACCCTAGCCGAGCGAGGATCCTCCTCCCGCAGCGTGCACGATGTCCGTAGCCGGGCGTACCCTGACGGCATGTGCGCGAGCTACGGACTTGACCCCCGGTTCACCGACACCGAACTCCTCGCAGCGGCCGACGAGGCCGTGCTCGACGGGCTCCGGGAGTGGGCTGAGCAGAATGCCCGCGAGACCGTTCGCCCCACCGGCAAGAACCTCCGCAATCTCAATCCGATCGTGGTCCAGCCCGACACCGCTCCGACGCTCGAGCCGGCGTGGTGGGGATTCCTCATCAACGGGGAGCCGTCGAAGTTCCCGTCGATCAACACCCGCTCCGAGCGGCTGCAGGAGCGCCCCGGCGGATTGAAGAGTCGCGCGCTCGTCCCTGCGACCAGCTGGTACGAGATGAAGAAGCCCGAGCGCGTGTGGCACGAGTTCCTCGTCGACGAGGGGGCCCTCTTCGGGATGGCCGCGGTCACCCAGAGAGGTCGCACCGCCGACGGCGAGTCCTTCACCTGCTACTCGATCGTGATGCGCCCGGCTCCTCCGCACCTCGCGGACGTGCACGACCGGATGCCGCTGCTGATCCCCGCGTCCCTGAGTGAGGAGTGGCTCACCGCCGAGCCCGCGAAGGACATCATCGACGAGGCGCTGCTCGCCGCTGCGACGCTCGACGAGCGCGTGCACGCCGCGCCGCGCGCGAGCGACAAGGGCGCGGATCGGCTGTTCTGAGCTCATGGATTCGACGGATCTCGTCGCCACCGCGGCGGAGCGTGCAGAGGAGCTGTCGGGCGCGGCGCGGGAGAACCCGTTCGGTCCCGAGTGGGACGTGTACAAGGTGCGCGGACGCGTGTTCCTGCTGATCCCTCTCGACCAGACCGGGAGGGTCACGCTCAAGTCGCACCCCGACGACTCGGTCGCATTGCGCGAGACCTTCGCCGACATCGTCCCGGGGTACCACATGAACAAGAAGCACTGGATCACCCTGATGCCGGGGCCGTCACTCGACGAGGAACTCGTGTCCGAGCTGGTCACGGAGTCGTACCGTCTGGTGGTCGAGAAGCTCCCACGCGCCCAGCGGCCCGTGGATCCCGACCTGTTCGGGCGCCCCTCGTCCTGACGATTCCGCACCGGCCATCCACCGTGAGGATGACCCGCTGCCTCCGGGGAACGGTACCCAGGGAGGACGCGCGGGCTGCGGCGCCGTCGATAGCGTCGTAGACATGATCACAGCAGAAGGCCTCACGAAGAGATTCGGAGACAAGACAGCCGTCCAGGACGTGTCGTTCACGGTCAAGCCGGGCACGGTCACCGGGTTCCTCGGTCCGAACGGCGCGGGAAAATCCACCACGATGCGCATGATCGTCGGCCTCGACCGGCCGACGTCCGGCATCGCGACCGTCGCCGGCCGGGAGTACCGGAAGCTTCGCGCCCCGCTCACAGAGGTGGGGGTGCTTCTCGACGCGAAGGCGGTGCACACCGGCCGCACCGCTCGCAATCATCTGCGTGCGATGGCGGCGACCCATGGCATCCCCGCGTCGCGCGTCGACGAGGTCATCGACCTGGCGGGCATCGCGCCCGTCGCCCGCAAGCGCGCCGGGAAGTTCTCGCTCGGCATGGGGCAGCGGCTCGGAATCGCCTCGGCCCTGCTCGGGGATCCGCACACGCTGATCCTCGATGAGCCTGTCAACGGCCTCGACCCCGAGGGGGTGCGATGGGTGCGACAGTTCGTGCGCCATGCGGCGTCCGAGGGGCGTACGGTCCTTCTGTCCAGCCACCTGATGAGCGAGATGGCGCAGACCGCCGATCACGTGATCGTGATGGGCCGAGGCAGAGTGCTCGCCGACGCTCCGCTCGAAGAGCTCGTCCGCGCCTGGACGACGAACACCGTGCGCGTCCGCACGCCCCGCGCTGCGGATCTGGCCACAGCGGTCGGCGGCCCGTCGGTCGAGATCGTGAGCTCGGCTCCCGATCTTCTCGACATCGTCGGCCTGCCGGCCTCCCGCATCGGCGACCTCGCCGCTCGCCACGGCATCCCCCTGCACGAGCTCACCCCGACCACCGGGTCGCTCGAAGACGCCTATCTGGCGCTCACCGGCGACTCGGTCGAGTACCGCACGAAGGAGATCTCATGACCGTCCAGGCTCCTGCCCGCACGCGCCAGCACGTCGACACCGGACACCGCCTCACGTTCGTCCGCGCGATCCGCGGCGAGTGGATCAAGCTCTCCACGCTTCGCTCCACCTGGTGGTCCATCGGCATCGCCGCAGTGCTCACCGTCGGCATCGCGGTGCTCATCGCTCAGGCGATCGACCTGCCGGGCTTCGACCCCATTCAGGCCGTGGTCATGCCGATCCAGTTCACGATGCTGCTCGCGGGCATCCTCGGTGCGATCTCAGTGACGGGTGAGTACTCGACCGGAATGATCCGCTCGACGCTGGCAGCCAACCCGAAGCGCGGCTCCGTGCTCGCCGCCAAGGCCGTCGTGATCGCGGTCTTCCTGTTCGTGTCGTCTCTGGTGATCTTCTCAGCCGCAGCTGTCGCCGTCTCCGCGGTCGTCGCGTCGCGCGATCAGAGCATCGACTGGTCCGATCCGGCGGCATCGCTCCTTCCGATCGTCGTGTCGTCGCTTGCCATGTCCGTCTTCGCTCTCATCGGCGTCGCATTCGGCTTCATCCTGCGCTCGGGCGCCGGAGCCATCGCCGCGACCGTCGGCCTGCTGTTCGTCCTGCCGATCGTCGCGAGCTTCTTCACGATCGCCGGCGACGCGTGGACGTGGCTCCTCGAGACCGCGAACTACCTGCCGGTCGCCGCCGCTCAGAGTGCGATCCTTCCCGAGGGAGCCGCCCTCGAGGGCCCGGTCGCGTATCTCACGCTGGCCGGCTGGGTGGCTGCGGGCATGCTCGCCGCGTGGGGCGTGCTCCGCACCCGCGACGCGTGACCGAGAGCCGACCGATGACCGATCCGCGTAGAGTCGGCCGGTGACCACCCCGATCAGCCGCAGCACCTCAGTCCGCGAGGACGAGGGGCTGCGGCTGCCGCGTCCCCCCGGCGTCCTGCGCCGTTTCTGGGCGCGGCATCCGGTGGTCGCCGACGTCGTCATCACGATCCTGTGCCTGCTCCTCTCGCTCGTTCCCGCTGGTGCGATCACCCGCGATCTTCCGATGCCCCTCGCCATCGGCGTGGCGATCCTGGTCCCCGCCGCCGTGGTCGGCACGTGCGCGACTCTGCTCTGGCGGCGCAGGCACCCGCTGGTGCCGTTCGTGGCATCTTTCGCACTCGAAGCCCTGTTCCTCTTCGCGCTTCAGCCGATCGGCGCTCCTGTCCTGCTGGTCAGCTGCTACTCGCTCGCCGTGTACCGCTCGTCGCGGGCGGCGTGGACCGGCTTCGGCATCGCGATCGCATCGCTCGCGGCGCTCGCCGGTGCGCTCACCCTCACCGGCGTCATCACTCTGCAGATCGCCGCGAACGCCGTCGTGATGTCGCTGGTCCTCGGACTCATCGGCACTTTGATCGGTGTGAATGTCGGAGGACGCAAACGCTACCTGGCTGCGGTGATCGACCGCTCCCGCCAGCTGCTCGTGGAACGCGATCAGCAGGCCCAGCTGGCCGCAGCAGGCGAACGCGCCCGCATCGCCCGCGAGATGCACGACATCGTCTCGCACTCGCTCACGGTGATCGTCGCCCTGTCCGAGGGCGCAGCCGCGACACCGGATCCCGTGCAGGCGCGAACGGCGGCGTCCTCCGCCGCCGAGACGGCTCGCAGCGCGCTCACCGAGATGCGCGCGATGCTCGGAGTCCTCCGCGCCGATGATTCGCCACTCCCCCTGGCACCTCTCGAGCCGACGCCACCGCAGGAGACGGTCGCAGTGGCGCAGCGCGCCGGTTTTCCGGTGACGCTCTCGGTCACAGGCACCGCCTCGATCTCCACCGCTCTGTCGCATGCGCTCGGCCGCATCGTGCAGGAAGGCGTCACGAACGCCATGAGGCACGCGCCGATGGCGACGTCGATCGAGGTCAGGCTGATCTACGCCTCGGATTCGGTGATCGTCGAGATCCTCAACGACGGCGTCTCCGGCCCTGTCGCCACGACCGGGTTCGGCCTGCGCGGGCTCGTGGAACGTGCCGCGCATTCGGGCGGCACCATCACCTCTGAACCCGTCGAACGCGGTCGGTGGATGCTGCGCGCCGAGCTGCCTGTGTCGCCCGCCGATCCTGCTGACCTCGAACCGAAGGATGCACCATGACCGAGCCGATCAGGCTACTCCTCGTCGACGATCAGGCTCTCATCCGCGTCGGCTTCCGGATGGTGCTCGACGCCGAGGCCGACATGGTCGTGGTCGGCGAGGCCGCGGACGGGCATGACGCGATCGTCCAGGCGTCCGGACTCCGTCCCGACCTCGTGCTGATGGATATCCGGATGCCGGGGCTCGACGGGATCGCGGCGACCGAGGCCATCGTCCGCGAGCATCCCGACACCCGTGTTCTGGTGCTCACGACGTTCGATCTCGACGAGTACGCCTTCGGGGCGATCCGCGCCGGCGCGAGCGGATTCCTGCTGAAGGACGCGCAGAGGCACGAGATGATCTCGGCGATCCGAGCCATCCACCGCGGTGACGCGGCCCTCTCACCGCGGGTCACGCGGATGCTGCTGGAGCATGTGACCCCGACGCTCGGCGCGACACCTGCAGCGTCCGCCACTGTGACCGAGGACCTGACGGCAGACCTCACCGACCGCGAGCGCGACGTCTTCGTCGAGATCGCGCGCGGCCTCACGAACGCGGAGATCGCTCAGGCGCTGTTCGTCAGCGAATCCACTGTGAAGACGCATGTCGGCAGGATCCTGTCGAAGCTGGGATCCCGCGACCGCATCCACCTGGTGATCCTGGCTCACAGGATGGGTCTGGTCGACGGCGGCCTGTCCTCGGGCTCCTAGCAGGGGCGGAGGACAGGCCGACAGCCTCAGGCCTTCGCCGGTGTCCACTCGGAGACGCGGTTCAGCGTCTCGATCTCGTCCCCGCGCAATTCCAATCGCGCTCCGGCGAGAAGGTCAGGAACCTGCTCGACCGTTCGAGCACTCGCGATCGGGGCGGCGACCGTCGGCTGAGCACGCAGCCACGCCAACGAGGTCGCCGCGATCGAGGCGCCGTGGGCGTCGCCGATCTCCTCGAGAGCGTCGATGATGCGCAGACCCGCCGGCGTCGCGTATTTGGCCGCACCGGAGGCGCGCGGCGAGGTCTGACCCTCGACGGCCGTCGAACGGTACTTGCCGGTGAGGAATCCGCTCGCGAGCGAGTAGTAGGGCACCAGGCTCAGACCGAACTCCTGCGCCACCGGGATGATCGTCTCCTCGACGTCGTTGCGGTGAACGAGGTTGTAGTGGGGCTGCACGGCGACGGGCGACGCCGATCCCGTGCGACGGGCGATCTCCACCCACTCACGGATGCGCTGCGCCGTGTAGTTCGACACCGCGACGTTGCGTACGAGGCCGTCTGAGACGAGCTCGCCGAATGCGGTGACCGTCTCCTCCAGCGGCACGGTCTCATCGTCGAAGTGCGCGTAGTAGAGATCGATGGCGTCGACGCCCAGTCGGGCGAGCGATGCCTCGGCGGCCCTGCGCACGTTCGACGCCGACAGCCCGGAGAACTCCGGGTGCTGGCTCACCTTGGTCGCCACGATGACGCCTTCGGGCTTGCGTGACGCGAGCCACTCACCGATGATCGTCTCGCTCTCGCCGCCCGAGTTGCCCGGCACCCACGAGCTGTACCCGTCTGCGGTGTCGATGAAATCGCCACCACCCGCCACGAAGGCGTCGAGCACGGCGAAGGAGGCATCACGGTCGGCCGTCCAGCCGAACACGTTGCCTCCGAGCGAGAGCGGGAAGACGTCTAGGTCACTGTTTCCGATACGAGTCATACCGGGGAGAACGTGTGCTCTGCTCGCACTATTTCCCGTGTGACGATCTGTGTCGTCGAGGGAGGCGCGGATGCGATCCGCTGGACGGTGCCGACTACAGGACTCGAACCTGCAACCCCCGTTTGAAGGATGCGCTGTCCATGCTTGTACTTTCCTGGACTCTCCGCGCGAATCCATGCGGTCGGTACAACCATGTACAGGTTGGTACGCCTTGAAAACCACGACTAAACCATGGATACGGCGAGCGGAAGCGAGGCTTCACGCTGCGGTCCTACGCGCCCGCTCCGCAGCGCGAGCCGCCATCTGAAGACGCGCCGGGCGGTGATCGCGTCCGCGGCGATCCCCTCAGCCGAGCTGGCGGCACGCTTGAGCAGCACGAAGTATCTGATCGGGGTGATGCCGAGCTCGCGGCGGATGCGCTCGGCTCGGGTCGGCGTGTGGTGCGGGTTGGCGGCTTCGAAAGCGAGGATGTCAGCAGGCGTCACGGTTCCGATCATCCCTCCAACCACCGACGTCGGCACGGCGACGTAGACTCATCATCTCGGCCGGAGGAAGGACACCCGGCCATGCCTCGAAGGCTCTCCCCCGACGTGATGCTCAGCATCGAACTCGACGCCATCTGCTCACCCAACAGGTACACCAGCGACCCGGGCCCTGTGATCGCCGAGCTCTACGCGACTGCCGGCGACCGGCTCGATATCCTCACCGAGTCCGTCGGCCTCTGGGTCGGGTTCTTCGAAGAGGCCCACATCATCACCCTGTGCACCGCACTGCGCGAGCTGCCCGGACTCGAGCCGTGGATCGCGATCGGCGCGAACCGCCGCGCGCAGCCCGACCACCGGACGCCGACCGCGCACGCAGGTGCGTCGTGGCCAGAACGCGGCAGGTGACCCGTTCGCTACAGTTGGCCTAATGAGGGGATACGCGGAACGCTTCGACTTCGGCAAGCAGACCATCAGGGGCTGGGTGTACGACGAAGAGGCGGAAGACAACCGGGATGTGCGCGTGGTCGCGACCTTCGACGGCGAGATCGTCGGGGAAACGAGACCGAGCGCAACTCGTAACGACCTGCAGAAGATCACGACCCAAGATGCTTGGTTCTCCCTCGAGTGCTCCCGAGCCTTCACCGCTCTCGATGTCGTATCCGGACGGTTCCAGGTCAAGGCTCTGAGTGATGGTCGAGAAGCAGCTCTGAGCCTCGGAGCCGACGGTCTAGCCACTCTGAAGAAGACCGCCGTCGAAGAACTGAATGGTGAGTCGTCGTCGTCGACGACCCTCTGGTCTTCGGAAGAGCGGAACGCGGTGAAGCACCAGGTCGAGGCGGGCAACCTGTCCCCCATGCTCATGCCGGCCGGGTTGCCGTCGATGGATGGGTCAGCGGTCATCGGTCTGCGCGGGCATCTCTTCCTCACCGAGGGCAACAACTCCCTGCTGTCGCTGTACGCCGAGCCTGTCGACGATGCACTCATGTCGCGAGTTGACCGGTGGATGGATGTGCTCGCCCAGCGAGGAGAAGGCTGCGAGGCACGTGGGACGCGCTTCGTGCAGACCATCATCCCGGAGAAGCTGACCGTCCTGCGCGACGATGCCCCTGTCGACATTGAGGGTCCGAGCCCCGTGCTCCAAGAGATCGAGAGCAGGCTGCGCGACGCCGACTTCTACGTCAGCGGCGTCTCCCCCTTCGAGCAGTGGAGCGACGTCGACGATCCATTCCTGATGGCGGACACGCACTTCTCAGCCGTCGGCGCTCAGCGAATGTTCTCCGCCCTCGCCGCGCAAATCGACCCCCAGCTCGTGCCCATCGTCGACGCCGTTCGCATGTACCAGTTCCGGTATGCAGTCGGTGACCTCACCGGCCGTTTCAGGTTGCCTCTCTACTCACGGATCGTCGAACCGAGCGACGATGAACTTGCCGCCTACGCGGACGGCATCACGATGATCGAGAACCACTTCCCTGCCGATGGCGGAATGAGGGGCCGGCGTTTCAGGTGGACCAACAGCACCGCGCCGAGCCCGCTCAAGGTGCTCATCTTCGGCAACTCCTTCTTCGGAACCGGTGACTTCGCCGGATACCTCTCCTGGTGGGGAAAGCACCTCTTCAGCGAATTCCACTTCCACTGGGGGCCCGACTTCGACTGGGATCTAGTCGATCAGTTGAAGCCTGACGTAGTCGTGGGGCAGACGGTCGAGAGATTCCTCAACAGAGTCGCCGCGATCTAACGCACCACAACGACGAAAGACCCCCACCCGGCCCGAAGGCTAGGTGGGGGTCTTCTGTGTCCGTGCAGGGCTCAGCGAAGATCGCGGCGCAGAAGCGCGCGCGGAGTCGGCACGTTCGGCACGGTCACCGCGAGGCCGAACAGGCTCGACAGGTAGAGGTAGCCGGCGGTGATCGGGGT
The DNA here is from genome assembly GCF_044748285.1 of Microbacterium sp. NPDC090014. Classification (NCBI taxonomy): domain Bacteria; kingdom Bacillati; phylum Actinomycetota; class Actinomycetes; order Micrococcales; family Microbacteriaceae; genus Microbacterium; species Microbacterium sp. NPDC090014. The sequence continues at coordinate 589,643 of NZ_JBIVFS010000002.1, read as the reverse complement.
CGTGATCTCGGTGATGTCGAACGCGGCCGTCGCGCCGTCGACGACAACTGCCGTGCCGAGGATGATGCCAGCGGCGCCGAGGACGATGCCAGCGGCCTTGCGGACGGTGGGGTTCTGGACGACGACGTTCGGCGTCTGTGTGGGCGTGCTCATGGTGACCTCCTAGGTCTTGGGGTTGAGGGGTTGAGTGGGCCAGTCGTCGCCGACCATGTGGCCGAGGCCGAGGCGTCGAAGGATGGGCTCGGGGAGCATGGGAAGGTCGCCGGGGCGGCCGCGGTGATTCCAGAGCCAGAGCTGTGTCTCGCGGGCTCGGACAGCGTCATGCATCTCGTGCGACTCGGCGCCGACGGTCTTGAGCTTCTCCCGCATCTCCTCAAGCTGCGTAACCAGCTGAGCGGTGCGCTCGTCGACGCGCTCGTCGATGTACCGCATGAGCGCGTCGGCGTCCTTGAATCGGCCGGAGATCGTGCCTTCCTCGACCTGCTGAGCGTCGGCGCGGTCCTTGCGTCGAAACCGCCAGAACGCGATCAGCGCGAGTAGCACCCCCGACAGCAGCGCGATGACGGAGACGATGATGCCGGTATCAGTCACGCGCGACCTCCAACGGCTTCCGCCTCTCCGCCGCCCGTCGGTCGGCCCACTCGGTCGCGAGCAGGTCCAGACGGAAGAGAGGCAGCGGCAGCGGCAGGAGCAGGATCACCGACACGAACCACGACGGCGCTTCCTGCTGCGCGATTTGCTCCGGCGACGGGGAAACGATGATCGCGATCGCCTACTACCGGGACTCCGATGGCGTCACCCGTCTGATGCAGCGACAGGGGCGCACCGCCCCGGAGGCAGAGCGCATGCTGATCAAGGCGCTGAAGAAGCGTCTCGCGCCGGCGAGCGAGATGCTCACGTCAGCCTCGACCGTGAGCGACCTCGCGACGATGTGGCTCGACTCGAAGGCGCGGCTCGCCGAGGGATCGATTCGGATCTACAAGAACGCGATCGAGAAGCACATCTCCCCCGGCCTCGGCGCGGTGCGGCTCAGTGAGATCAGCGTGCCGCGGCTCGACCGATTCATCACCGCGCTCACGAAGTCCTCGGGCCCCGGCACCGCGACTACGACGCACGTCGTGCTGCGCGGTATGTTCACGCTCGCTGCGCGCCACGGCGCCGTGCGCCCGAACCCGATGACCGACGTTCCAGCACCGGAGAAGCGGAAGCGCACGACCAGGCGCGCCGCCCCAAACCTCGAGGTCGTGCGGGCGATGCGTGCCCGCTTCGAGGAGTGGGACGCCGGAACCGAGCCGAGGCCCGCCGACGACCGGCGACGCCGGCGGCCGCGCGCGAGTGAGCTGCTCGACACGACGGTCATGATCATCGGCACCGGAGTCCGTACCGGCGAGCTGCTCGCGCTGCAGTGGGATCAGCTCGACCTCGACGCGAAGCTCGCCACGATCCGGCGCACGATCGCGCAGGACCGTGACGGGAAGTTCTTCGTCCAGGAGTTCACGAAGACGGACGCCGGATACCGCGAGCTCGAGCTGCCCGATCATCTCGTCGACATGCTGATGCGTCGGCGCGTGGCGTCCTATTCGGCGTTCGTCTTCGCGTCCAGCGTGGGGACGTTCCGTCACCCGAACAACTATCGGACCTCCTGGCGCGACGCGCTGCGCGACACGGACTGGAAGGGCACGACGCCGAAGAGCTTCCGCAAGACCGTCGCGACCGTGCTGCGCGACGAGCTCGGCGTCGAAGCGGCGAAGGATCAGCTCGGCCACGAGTCGGAGCGCACGACGCTGAAGCACTACGCCGACGAGGTGCACCGCGGCCCGGCTGCCGGACTTGTTCTGTCGAAGTTGTTCGTCCGAAAACCATGAGTAAACAACGAACCGCCCCGATTCCGAAACGGAACCGGGGCGGTTTTCTTCGCTATGAACTGGGATTTCTTGTGCCGACTACAGGACTCGAACCTGCAACCCCCGTATTACAAGTACGGTGCGCTACCAATTGCGCCAAGTCGGCGGACACCACCCAGCTTAGCGATGGGCGGCGGGCACCGACGAACTACGGCGCCGGGGTCTCCGCAGGTGCAGGCTCCGTGGTCTCGGTCGGCGCGGGAGTCGGAGTCTCGGTGGCGTAGTAAGCGTCGCTCGCGACCGTGAGCACGAACTGCGAGAACTCGCTCGGGTCGTCGAGGGCGCCGACGTAGGCCTCGCCGTTCACGACGATCATGGGCGCGGCAGTGAGCACGAGGTCGTCCGAACCGACGAGCGGGCCCTCCAGAGCACGGGACGTGGCTTCCTTCGCCCAGGTGACGTAGTCCTGATCCTCGATGCACGATCGGACGCTCTTGACGTTGTCCGAGCCGACCGCGCCGGCGATGTCGGCCAGCTGAGAATCGGAGAAGCCGTCGGTGTTCACCTCGGGCTGGTCATCGAGCAGATCGTGGTTGAACGCGTAGAACTGTGCCGGCGAGTGCGTCGCGACACAGGCCGCGGCCGCCGCCGAACGCAGGGAGTACTTGGTGCCGTTCGAGCTCGCGGTGAGCAGCGCGACCGGGTGGTAGGTGACCGTCGCCGCACCCTCCGAGATCCAGTTGACGAGCTGGCGCGCGTTGGCGCGCTCGAATTCACCGGCATCCGGCGACAGGTAGTCGACGTAGATGTGGATGTCGACCGTGCTCGACGTGGTGGGCTCCGGGGTCGGCGTCGTCTCGCCACCCGCCTCGGTCTCCTCCGGGCTCGGAGGCGCGACCGTCTCGTCGGACATCGCGGACGCGCTGATGTCGGAGACGAGGATGCCGTCGTCGTTCATCCCGCCCGGGGTGAGCTGCGGCTTCGAGACCTGTGCAGAGACGGCGAGCGTGATCGCGGTGCCGATGGCGCCGACGGCGACGACGGCGATCGCGCCGAGGATGATTCGTCGCATCACGCGCGCCCTCGACTGCTGGGCATGCACCTTCTGTGCCTTCTCCCGCACGACCTCACGCGAATTGCGAGGGCTGGGGACGTTCGGCGTCTCGTCGCTCGACATCGTTCCTCTAGACAGTCTCAGGGGGGCAGGGTGGCCCCGGACGCCACTCGGGCGGCGAACGCCGCGTTAAGCGGCCGAGATCGATGTTAACCAGCCAGGCTGAGAAATACCCAGATGCACGGGCATCTGCCATACTGATCCCGACCCGATGAGGGGTCACGGCGGATCGCTCCGCCGCTCTATCACTACGGATCGTCCGGCACGTACCTGCCGGTGAAGGAGAAACACAATGGCATCTGTGACTTTCGACGAGGCCACCCGCCTCTACCCCGGCGGAACCCGCCCGGCTGTCGACAAGCTCAACCTCGAGGTCGCTGACGGCGAGTTCCTCGTTCTCGTCGGCCCGTCCGGCTGCGGAAAGTCCACCTCGCTGCGTATGCTCGCCGGCCTCGAAGAGGTCAACGCCGGCCGCATCCTCATCGGTGACCGCGACGTCACCGACGTGCCGCCGAAGGACCGCGACATCGCGATGGTGTTCCAGAACTACGCGCTGTACCCGCACATGACGGTCGCCGAGAACATGGGCTTCGCGCTCAAGATCGCCGGCGTCGGCAAGGAAGAGCGCGCCAGCCGCGTGCTCGAGGCCGCGAAGCTGCTCGACCTCGAGGAGTACCTGACCCGCAAGCCGAAGGCCCTCTCGGGTGGTCAGCGTCAGCGTGTCGCGATGGGTCGCGCGATCGTCCGTCAGCCCCAGGTCTTCCTCATGGACGAGCCGCTGTCGAACCTCGACGCCAAGCTCCGCGTCCAGACGCGCACGCAGATCGCGTCGCTGCAGCGCCGCCTCGGCGTCACCACGGTCTACGTCACGCACGACCAGACCGAGGCTCTGACCATGGGCGACCGCATCGCCGTGCTGAAGGACGGACTCCTCCAGCAGGTCGGTTCGCCGCGTGACCTGTACGAGAAGCCCGAGAACGTCTTCGTCGCCGGCTTCATCGGCTCGCCCGCGATGAACCTGTTCAGCGCAGACCTGGCAGACGGCGGCGTGCGCTTCGGCACCGAGGTCGTCCCGCTCGACCGCGACACCGTGGGCCGCGCCAACGGCTCGCAGGTCACCGTCGGCGTCCGCCCCGAGGACATCACCGTCGGCCCCGCCGACGGCAAGGGCCTCTCGGTCGTCGTCGACCTCGTCGAGGAGCTCGGCGCTGACGGCTACCTCTACGGTCACACCGAGATCAACGGCAAGCGCGCCGACCTCGTCGCACGTGTCGACGGTCGCAGCCACCCCAACGCCGGTGAGACCGTCACCCTCGCGGCGAACGCGGGCCACGTGCACGCGTTCGACATCGAGTCGGGCGTTCGTCTGAACGACAAGCCGATCGTCTCCGCCTGATCGGACCCACTGACGCGGCGCGGGCTGACTTCGGTCGCCCGCGCCGCTTCTTTCTTTTCCGCCCCGACCCACTGGAGAGACATGCAGGATGCGCTGCGGATCACGGCGAGCTCGATCGACCCGGCCCTGCTCGCCCTCCCCTGGTCGACCCCCCTCGGCAAGTGGCCGTCCGAGCAGATCGTGTCGCTCCCCAAGGGGCTGTCACGGCATCTGGTGCGCTTCGCCGACCTCTCGGGCAAGGTCGTCGCGGTCAAAGAGACGACCGATGAGATGGCGAGGCGCGAGTACGAGATGCTCGGCAACCTGGCCAGGCTCGATGTGCCCTGCGTCGACCGCGTCGCCGTGATCGCGGGGCGATCGGATGCCGCCGGCGAGCCGCTCCCCGCCGCGCTCGTCACCTCGCACCTGCGCTTCTCCATGCCGTATCGCGCCCTCTTCACCCGGGTGCTGCGCCCCGACACGGCGAATCGCCTGGTCGACGCCCTCGCGGTGCTCCTGGTGCGCTTGCACAACGTCGGCTTCTACTGGGGCGACGTCTCGCTCTCGAACACGCTCTTCCGCCGGGACGCCGGCGCTTTCGCGGCCTACCTCGTCGACGCCGAGACCGGTGAACTGCACGAGGAGGGACTCACCGACGGGCAGCGCCTCTACGACCTCGACCTCGCCCGCACCAACATCGCCGGGGAGATCATGGACCTCGCGGCCGGCGGACGGCTCGAGCACGGCGTCGACGCGGTCGCGATCGCCGACGGCATCGTCTCGTCGTACCACTCGCTGTGGGCGGAGCTGACGGTGCAGGAGTCCTTCGCCGCGGCGGAGACCTGGCGCATCACGGAGCGCGTCGAACGCCTCAACGCCCTCGGATTCGACATCGACGAGATGTCGATGTCGACGACCTCCGACGGCACGGTCGTCGAGATCCAGCCGAAGGTGGTGGATGCCGGACACCACCAGCGCCGCCTGATCCGCCTCACGGGCCTGGACGTCGAGGAGAACCAGGCCCGCCGCCTGCTCAACGATCTCGACGAGTTCCGTGCCCGTTCGACCAAGCAGTGGGTCGACGAGGAGATGTACGCGCACGAATGGCTGACCCGCGTGTTCGAGCCCGTGGTGCGTGCGATCCCCTGGGAGCTGCGCGCCAAGCTCGAACCCGCAGAGGTGTTCCACCAGGTGCTCGAGCACCGGTGGTATCTCTCTCAGGCGCAGGGACGCTCAGTCCCGCTCGCCGAGGTCCTCACGAGCTACATCAACGAGGTGCTGCGCCACCGCCGCGACGAGGCGACCATCATGGGCCCGCCCACCGAGACGATGAGCCTGCCCGTCATCACAGGCACGCACTCCGTCGCCGATGACGACGACGAGGTCGACTGGCGCGACCTCGTCTGAGGTCAATACCCGACCGTGAAGCGTCCGCGACGGTGCACCGGGCGCTCGATCTCGTCGACCACCGCGACCGCGAAGTCCGCCCCCGAGATGAAGGACTTGCCCTCGGCGTCACGCACGAGCATATCTCCACCATCGCGATAGTGACCGGTGCGCTCACCCTCGGCCCAGGGTCCGAAGACCTCGGCCGGGTGGATGAAGAACCAGTCCAGCGACCGGTCCGTGCTCTGGAGCAGTGCGAGCGAGTCGATGCCGACCTGTGCCTCGTGCTTGTACTCCTCAGGGAAGTCGAGGTCGAAGAGGCGCGGGCCATCCGGGGCGACCAGGCTTCCACCGGCGCCGCCGACCACGCCGAGACGGGTGCTCGTATCGGCGAGCTCCGCGATGACGTTCGTCAGCGCCTCGAGCACGCGGTCCGCCATGTCGCCACGCGGCGAGAGGGCCGAGACGACGGCATCCGCTCCGTCGAAGGCGTTCGCGAGCGACGAGGCGTCCAGCGCCGAGCCCTGCACGTACGAGGCGCCGTCGACAGCATCGGTCGGCGTGCTGCGTGAGATCGCGATCACGTCATGGCCGCGGCTCACCGCCTCGGACACGATGTGGCGTCCGGCGTAGCCGGTTCCTCCGAGCACGACGATCCGAGCCATGACCTTCTCCCCTACTTCTTCGCGTTGCGGATGGACGACACCTGGTAGAGCGCGACCGAGGTCGCGATGCCGGCGTTGAGCGATTCGGTCACGGCCGAGATCGGGATCGACACGATCTGATCGCAGGTCTCGGCGACCAGACGCGAGAGGCCCTTGCCCTCTGAACCGGTCACGATCACGACGGGGCGGTCGGCCAGCTGCAGCTCGGGCAGCAGGACGTCGCCGTCGCCGTCGAGGCCGAGCACGAACACGCCCTGCTTCTTGAACTCCTTGAGCTGCGTGGTGAGGTTGGTCGCCAGTGCGACCGGCACGCGTGCCGCAGCACCGGCACTCGTCTTCCAGGCTGCCGAGTTCACACCGGCCGAACGACGCTGCGGCAGGATGATGCCGTGTCCGCCGAACGCACCGGTCGAGCGGATGATCGCGCCGAGGTTGCGGGGGTCGGTGATGCCGTCGAGGGCGACGAACAGCGGGACCTCGCCCTTGTCGATGACGGCCTCGAGGAGGTCCTGCGGGTGCGCGTACTCGTACGGCGGCACCTTGACGGCGACGCCCTGGTGGACTCCGTCGAAGCCGGCCATGCGGTCGAGCTCCTGACGCGTGACCTCGAGCACCGGGATTCCGCGGTGGGTGGCGATCGACAGCATCTCCTTGACGCGGTCGTCCATCTCGACGCGCTGCGCGATGTAGAACGCCGACGCGGGGATCTTCGCCCGGAGAGCCTCGAGCACCGAGTTGCGGCCGGTGACGACCTCGACCTCAGTGGTGTTGTCCTTCGCGCGGGCCGAGCGGTTCGGGTTTCCGCCGGACGTCTGACGCTGCCCCGGCTTGCCCTTTCCACCCGATGCCGCATAGCGCTCGGCCGCGGCCTTGCGCTTGCCCGCCGGGTGCCAGGCGCGGTCCTCCGCCTTCGGGGTCGGTCCGCGGCCCTCGAGGGACTTGCGTCCGAGTCCGCCGGTGCCCTTGGTGGGGCCCTTCTTCTTGCCGTTGCTTGCGCCGGGGCGCTGTGGCTTAGCCATCGATACTCCAATGAGTTCCGGCCGGAGAGTCCTCCAGCGTGATTCCTGCCGCGGCGATCGCATCACGGATGCGATCGGCCGCCGCCCAGTCCTTGTCAGCGCGCGCCTGCGCGCGCTGGGTGATCATCGTCTGCACGAGCGCGTCGAGAGCAGAGGCCTGCGCATCGCCTGTCGACGCGACACCCACGCGCTCGAATCCGAGGACGTCGAGCATCGCGAGCACCTCGCTCCTCGCCGTCCCGGCGCCGTCGGCATCACCGGCGTCGAGCGCCGCATTGCCCGCGCGCACGGTGTCGTGCAGGACTCCGAGCGCCTGCGGGATGCCGAGGTCGTCATCCATCGCGGTGGCGAAGGCCTTGGGCAGCGGCGTGCGCTCCCCCCAGCCGAAGGTCTTCGGAAGCATGCGCTCTGCGCGCTCGACGAACGTGCGGACGCGGCCGAGTGCCGCCTCTGCCTCGGTCCACGACGACTCCGAGAGGTCGAGGCTCGAGCGATAGTGCGCGGCGGCGAGTGCGTAGCGCACCACCTGCGGATCCCGCTCCGAGAGCACGTCGCTCGCCAGGGTGAAGTTGCCCAGAGACTTCGACATCTTCTGTCCGCCGACCGTCACGAGGCCGTTGTGCACCCAGTAGCGTGCGAAGCCGTCTCCGGCCGCGGTCGACTGGGCGAGCTCGTTCTCATGATGGGGAAAGCGCAGGTCGAGGCCTCCGCCGTGGATGTCGAACTCGGATCCGAGGTAGCGCTTGGACATCGCCGAGCATTCGATGTGCCAGCCGGGGCGACCTGCGCCCCAGGGCGACTGCCACACGGCATCCGCCTGCTCGTCGGGCTTGGCACCCTTCCACAGCGCGAAGTCCTGCGGGTTGCGCTTGCCGCGAGGGTCGGCATCCTCCGCCGCCTCCATCGCGTCGACGGACTGGTTCGTCAGCGACCCGTACTCCGTCCACGAACGGACGTCGAAGTAGACGTCGCCGGAACCGTCCGGTGCAGGGTACGCGTGGCCGCGCTCGATGAGGATCGCGATCAGCTCCTGCATCTGCGGGACGGACGCCGTCGCGCGCGGCTCATAAGTCGGGGACAGGATGCCGATGCCGGCATACGCTGCGGTGAACTCCTGCTCCATGCGGTATGCGAGCGCCCACCACGGCTCGACGTCTGTCGCGTTGACGAGCACCTTGTCGTCGATGTCGGTGACGTTGCGCACGAACGTGACGCGGCCGTAGCGGTGAGTCAGCCAGCGCCGCAGGAGGTCGAAGCTCAGCGCCGCTCGGACGTGACCGATGTGAGGGCCGGACTGCACGGTGGCTCCACAGACGTACATCGTGATGTTCTCGGGATCGAGAGGCACGAAGTCGCGCAGCTGCTGTGCGCGGGTGTCGTAGAGGCGGAGAGTCACCGCACAAGCTTACCGGGCGGCGCAATCCGAAGACTGGGTGTGACCCCGGCCCTGCCGCCGCTCAGTCGACCGGGTAGACCTGCCCGGTCTGCACGCCGAGCACGCTCTTCGCGAAGGCCTGCCCCACGCGGTGCGACGACACGGGCACGAAGCCGGGGAACGACGAGTGATACGACGGCGCATCCGCGAGCACCGACGGGCTCACGGCGTTGATGCGGATGCCGCGGGGCAGCCCGGTCGCCGCGGCGACGACGAAGGACTCGATGGCTCCGTTCGCGAGCGACGCCGCGGCGCCGGTGGCGATCGGCTCGCGCGAGAGGATGCCGGAGGTCAGCGTGATCGAGCCGCCGTCGCGCACATACGACGTGCCGATGCGCACGACGTCGAGCTGCGACAGCACCTTGCCGCGGAAAGCCGCTTCGTAGTCGCTCCGGCTCAGCTCGTCGAGCGAGCGGAAGGGCACCTCTCCCACGGCGACGATCACGGCGTCGATCTGTCCGACCGAGGCGAAGAGGTGCTCCACCGACGCCGAGTCGGTGACATCGACGGACGGCTCGCTGCTGCGCGACGCCGAGATGACCTCGTGTCCGGCCAACGCGTCGACGGCCGTGCGGCCGACCTGTCCACTGGCTCCGATGACCAGGATCCTCATGATGCCTCCTCGGGATCGTGCGACGGTCGCACGACGTTCTCCGACAACGAGCGCGGATGCTGAGACATTCCCGCGCGCTCCGTGACGCCTGTCAGACCGCGTGCACCATCGCGACTGCCGTCACCGCGATCCCCTCGCCTCGCCCGGGAAACCCGAGTCCGTCGGTCGTGGTCGCCGTGACGGAGACCGGCGCGCCGCCGAGCGCGGTCGACAGGACCTGCTCCGCCTCCGCGCGTCGCGTGCTGAAGCGCGGTCGATTGCCCTGGAACTGCGCCGAGACGTTGCCGATCGCGAAACCGGCCTCGGTGAGGATCTCCCGGGTGCGGGCGAGGAAGACGTCCGCGTGTGCTCCGGCGTACTCGGGGTGTGCGGTGCCGAAGTGCTCGCCGATGTCTCCGAGCCCTGCAGCGCCGAGCAGCGCGTCCACGATCGCGTGAGCGACGGCATCGCCGTCGGAGTGCCCGGAGAGCGCCGGCTCCCCCGGCCACTGCAGGCCGGCGAGCCACAGGTTCCCATCTCCACCGAATGCATGCACGTCGGTGCCGAGGCCGACCCGGGGTCCCGTCCACGTCGGGGCGAGATCGGGTGCCGGAATGGCGACAGCCGCCAGCAGCTGGCGGGCGCGCTCGAGGTCGGCGGGCGTGGTGATCTTGAATCCGCTGGGCGAACCCGGGATCTGACGCACGAGATGTCCGGCAGCGGCGAACAGCGCCGCATCATCGGTGTACTCGACGTCCGAGCCGCTCGCAGCATCGTAGGCGGCCTCGAGAAGGGCGCGCGGAAACCCCTGCGGCGTCTGCGCTGCCGCGAGCTCGGAGCGATCCACCGGCGCGATGACAGCGTCTCCCTCGACCCGCTTGAGCGTGTCGACCACGGGGAGCGTCGGGATGACCCCTGTCTCGCCGTCGATCGCCCGGGCCACGGCGTCGATCACTTCCGGCGGGGTCAGCGCGCGCGCCGCGTCATGCACGAGAACTCGCGTGATGTCTCCCCACAGGGCCTTCAGACCGGCGGCGACCGACTGCTGCCTGGTCTCTCCGCCCGTCACGACCCTGCCGAGGTCGACGCGATCGCCGGCCGCAGCACGCACTTCGGTCTCCGCGTCGCCCTCGAACCCTGCGGGGGCGACCACGATGACCTGGGCGGGCCCCGCCGCGAAGACGCCGTCGAGCGCGTGGCGGAGGATCGAATGGCTGTCGATGCCGACGAACGCCTTGGGCGCTCCGGCATCCAGTCGCGTGCCGGAGCCGGCGGCGACGACGATGATCGCGGTGTCAGGGACGGGAAGCATGCTCACCAGGTTCACGTTACCGGCGCGCACGAAAAAAGGCGGATGCCGAAGCACCCGCCTTGTCTCGATCCGCTCAGGAAGCGAGGACCTCGTCGAGCAGCGCGCTCGCCTTGTCCTCGTCGGTCTTCTCCGCCAGAGCCAGCTCCGAGATGAGGATCTGACGAGCCTTCGCCAGCATCCGCTTCTCACCGGCCGACAGACCGCGGTCCTGATCCCGACGCCACAGGTCGCGGACGACCTCGCTCACCTTGATCACGTCGCCGGAGGCGAGCTTCTCGAGGTTCGCCTTGTAACGACGAGACCAGTTCGTGGGCTCTTCGGTGAACGGAGCGCGGAGCACCTCGAACACGTTGTCGAGCCCCTCCCGGCCGATGACATCGCGGACCCCGACCAGATCGACGTTCTCCGCAGGCACCTCGATGATGAGGTCCCCCTGGGTCACGTTGAGCTTCAGGTATTTCTTCGCCTCACCCTTGATGATGCGCTCCTTGACCTCGATGATGGTCGCAGCGCCATGGTGCGGATAGACGACAGTTTCGCCAACCTCAAAAAGCATAAAAACTTGTCCTTTCGGCAACCTCAAGGATACCACAGGGGACATGCGCTAAGGTTCGCGCCGCCGCGTCCTCGGGCGGTGCCCCGCATGCGCATAGAATGGGACGCGGATATCCCGTCGTACCTCAGGAGGACCCGTGAAATCGCGCCTTGTTGCGTCTGCCGCCATCAGCGCCCTCGTTCTTCTGGGCGCGACGGGCTGCACGTTCATCTCGCCGCAGGCGACGACGATCGAATACTCCGCCTCCGACGGCGTCAACGTCTCGGACTCCGACGGTCCCATCGACGTGCGCAATGCCTTCATCGTCGCGAACGAAGACGGATCGGTCGGCAACTTCATCGGCGCCGTGGTCAACCCGACCGCCGACAAGGCGACGCTCACGATGACCGTGTCGGGCTCCGATGAGCCGTTCACCGTCTCCGTGCCCGCGGGCAAGACCGTCAGCTTCGGTGCCGACGAGGAACCGCTGCGCATCGACGGACTCGACACCATGCCCGGCGCGACCATCGAGATCCACTTCCAGTCGGGCGACGGCGCCGGCACGAAGACTCAGGTTCCCGTTCTCGACGGCACTCTGCCGTACTACGCCGACCTCGTGCCCACGGAGCAGAAGTCGACACCGACGCCCGAGCCGGCCCCCACGGACACGGCTGCCCCCGCTCCGGCGGAGTGAGCCGGCGCATACGCTGACGAAGAGGCCGACACCCTGCGGGGTGCCGGCCTCTTCTCCGTCATGGGGGCGGGCGTGCCGTCCGACGACTGCGTCAGCCCTCGAAGCGGTACCCGAGACCGCGAACCGTGACGAGCATGACGGGCTCCCCCGGGTTCTCTTCGATGCGGGAGCGGATCCGCTTGATGTGCACGTCGAGCGTCTTCGTGTCTCCGAAGTAGTCGCTCCCCCACACGCGGTCGATCAGCTGACCGCGCGTGAGCACTCGACCTGAATTGCGCATCAGCACCTCGAGGAGCTCGAATTCCTTCAGAGGCATGTTGATCTGCTGTCCGGCGACCGAGACGGTGTGGCGATCGATGTCGAGCGAGACGCGTCCCCCGTCGAGCACGCGCTCGTCGAGCTCGCTGTCGGCCTGCACCACGCGACGAAGGACCGCGCGCATCCGGGCGAGCAGCTCGCGGGACGAGTACGGCTTCGTGACGTAGTCGTCGGCGCCGAGCTCGAGTCCGACGACGATGTCCACCTCCGAGTCCTTGGCCGTGACCATGATGATCGGCACCGCCGAGGTCGAGCGGATCTGCCGGCACACCTCGGTGCCCGGCATGCCGGGCAGCATCAGGTCGAGGAGCACGACGTCGGCGCCACGCTCGCGGAAGGCGGCCAGCGCCCCTGGACCGTCCTCGGCGATCTCGACCTCGTACCCCTCTCGGCGCAGGAGGTAGGCGAGCGGGTCGGCGAGGTCGGGCTCGTCTTCGACGAGAAGGATGCGGGTCATGCGTTCTCTCCGTTTCGGACGCGAGCAGCGGCCTTGGCCGCTTTGCGCTCGCGCTTCTTCTTGTTCTTCTGGTCCTTGTCGATGCTCGGGGGAGCGTCGATCCTCGGAAGCCTGATGGTGAAGGTCGAGCCTCGTCCGGGGCGCGACCAGAGGCGTACTTCGCCGCCGTGGCGCTGTGTCGCATGCTTGACGATCGAGAGTCCGAGCCCCGTTCCGCCGGTGCGGCGGGACCGCGCCTCGTCCGCCCGGTAGAAGCGCTCGAAGATCCGCTCCCGATCCGCCTCCGCGATCCCGATGCCCTGGTCCGAGACCGCCACTTCGACCACCCCTTCATCGGCCTTCACACCGATGCCGACGCGCGACCCCTTCGGGGAGTAGACGATCGCGTTCGCGATGAGGTTGCCGAAGGCCTCGATGAGGATCTGCGAGTCGCCGCGCACCCAGACTCCGCGATCGCCGCCGCGGGCGAGTTCGACCCCGGCGGAGTCGGCCTGCACGACATGCGCCTCGAGCGCGGTGGCGAGAACCTCGTCGATCGAGACGGGCCGCACATCGGACAGCGCATCGTCGGTCTGCAGTCTCGAGAGACTCATGATCCGACCGGTCAGCTGACCGAGACGTGCGGCTTCGGCCGAGATCCGGGTCGCGAAGTGACGCACCTGAGCAGGGTCGTCGGCCGCCGATTCGATGGCCTCGGCGAGCAGAGTGACGGCTCCCACAGGGGTCTTGAGCTCGTGACTGGTGTTCGCCACGAAGTCTCGGCGCATCTGATCGAGGCGCTCCTGCTCCGTGACGTCGCGGATGATCAGCAGCGTCATGCGCGGACTGATGGCGCTCGCCCGAGCCGACACGAGCCGTGGATCGAGGCTGAGCCCGCCGCGCGTGATGCGCAGCGACTCGGTCGCCGAACTGCCCTCGATGCGTCCGCCACGCACGAGCTGACGCAGCTCGGGGTTCTCCAGGGGTGCGCCCACCTCGATGCCGAACCTGGTCGCCGCCTTCGAGACGGCGAGCACGAGTCCGGAGGAGTCGACCACGCATGCCGCATCGTCCATGCTGCCGAGCACGGCGGTCACACCCTCCGGGACCACGAGCGAGGTCTCATCGGCCACGCGCGCCCGCGCACGATATGCCCAGGCCACGAGAAGGGAGAGGCCGACGCCGATCACGAGGCCGACGGCCAACGCGAGCAGCGCGATCTGCGGCAAGGTCATAACCCCAGCGTAGAGTGCGTTCACCCGCGGATCGGCGGGTTCGCCCGCCCCTGAGCCACGGCGAGAAGTACTATTCACGTGCTGGGCACCGTTCGTTAACCTTCGGAGCAGACAATCGCTTTCGGGCCTGTGCGGGAGCGCTGTGCTCTCCTCTCGTGCGAGCGGCCCGGCCGTCTCGCGTTGACACCACAGCCGAGACCCGAACGAAAGGTTGCGCCGACATGCGCGAAGTCTTCCATCAGTCCCTCGAGGACCTGCAGTCCCAGCTCGTGGAGATCGCCGACCTCGTCACGGTCTCCATCGACAAGGCCACCCGCTCCTTCGCCACGAGCGATGTCGAGCTGGCCGAAGAGGTCATCGCCGATGACGCCAAGATCGATGCGCTGGCCGTGGCGCTCGACGAGCAGGCCATCGAGATCCTCGCCCGCCAGCAGCCCGTCGCGCGAGACCTGCGCGTCGTCGTCACCGCGCTGCGCGTGAGCGCCTCGCTCGAGCGCATGGGCGACATGTCCGAGCACATCGCCCAGCTCGCGCGCCTGCGTTTCCCCGAGCGCGCGATCCCGAAGGGCCTCAAGGGCACCTTCACGAAGATGGGCGAGCTGGACGTCGAGATCTCGCGCACGCTCTCCGAGCTGCTGCGAACCCAGGACCTGAAGCTCGCCGACACCATCCGCAACACCGACGACGACATCGACGAGCTGCACGCCAGCGTCTTCGAGAAGGTGCTCAGCGACAACTGGAAGGGCGAGGCCACGGCGACGGTCGACGCGACGCTCGCCAGCCGCTACCACGAGCGCTTCGCAGACCACGCGGTCGCGGTCGCCAAGAAGGTCATCTACCTGGCGACCGGCGACTGGCGCATCGAGGAGGAGGACATCGCCCTCGCGGTCGAGCAGCAGCAGGAGCTCGGCCACGCCTGAGCGCCGATGACACGACGAAGGGGGCGGATGCTGTCAGCATCCGCCCCCTTCGTCTGCGGTGTTACTTCTTGCCCTGCGCTGCCACGGCGGCAGCACCGGCGGCGGCAGCCTCGGGGTCGAGGTAGCGGCCGGGACCGGTGGGGACGTTGTTCTCGTCGAGCTCGTACACGAGCGGGATGCCGGTGGGGATGTTCAGCTCGGCGATGTCATCGTCGCTGATGCCCTCGAGGTGCTTCACGAGGCCGCGCAGCGAGTTGCCGTGCGCGGTGACGAGGACCGTCTTGCCTGCTTCGAGGTCGGGGACGATCGCGTCGTCCCAGTACGGCAGCAGGCGATCGATAACGAGCTTCAGCGACTCCGTCCGCGGCACCTCGCCGTCGATGTCGGCGTAGCGCACGTCATTGACCTGGCTGAACTCGCTGTCGTCGTCGAGCACGGGCGGCGGCACGTCGAACGAACGGCGCCACAGCTGGAACTGCTCCGGACCGAACTCCTCGAGCGTCTGCGCCTTGTCCTTGCCCTGCAGAGCGCCGTAGTGACGCTCGTTGAGGCGCCACGAGCGCGTGACCGGGATCCACAGACGGTCGGCCGCGTCGAGCGCGATGTTCGCGGTCTGGATCGCACGGCTGAGCAGCGAGGTGTGCAGCACGTCGGGCAGGATGCCCGCCTCGGCCAGGAGCTCGCCGCCTCGGCGGGCCTCGTTCCGGCCCTGCTCGTTCAGGCGGACGTCCACCCATCCGGTGAAGAGGTTCAGTTCGTTCCACTCGCTCCGGCCGTGACGGAGCAGGATCAGGGTGCGCTTCGAAGTCATGGCCCCAGTTTATCGGCGCAGCCGGACGCGTCCACGCCCATGCCCTGCGAGGATTGACGCATGGCGTCATCTCCCCTCGGTCGGCCGACCCGCGGCACCACCGGGACGAACAGGCTGCGCCGCAACGATCGCTGGATCGCGGTGAGCCCCGCGTTCCGCCGCGCCGCGGATCCGCTCGTCATCGACCTCGGCTACGGCGCCAGCGGGGTGACCGCCTTCGAGCTCGCCACCCGACTGCAGCGCGTGCGAGCGGATGCCGAGGTGCGCGGCCTCGAGATCGATCCGGTCAGAGTCGCGACCGCGACTCAGCAGCTGGTCGAGGTGCAGGCAGGGAACACCGCCTTCTCGCCCGATCTGCGCGTCTCCTTCGCTCGCGGTGGATTCGAGGTGCCTCTGCCTGCCGGGCGGCGCCCCGCGGTGATCCGCGCGATGAACGTGCTCCGCCAGTACGACGAGTCCGATGTCGCCGCGGCCTGGAGCACGATGGCCGGGCGCCTCGCTCCCGAGGGCCTGCTCGTCGAGGGCACCTGCGACGAGATCGGTCGGGTGTCGAGCTGGGTCGACGTGGACCCGACCGGATCGCCGCTCCGATTCACGATCTCCCTGCGTCTCGCGGATCTCGAGCGTCCGAGCATCGTTGCGGAGCGGCTGCCGAAAGCGCTGATCCACCGCAACGTGCCCGGCGAGCGCGTGCACGCCCTGCTCGTCGACCTCGATCGCGAGTGGAGCCGTGCGGCGCCGTTGTCGACCTTCGGAGCGACGCAGAGATTCCTGGGCGCGGTCGCCGCTCTGCGCGATCAGGGCTGGCCCGTGCTCGGCGTCAAGAGCCGGTGGCGACTCGGTGAGCTCACGCTCCCCTGGGATGCGGTCGCGCCGCTCCCCTGAAGGGCGCTTCTCGCCCCGCGAGTCAGCCCGCCTGGCGCGGATCCGGTGCGCTCGGGCGTCGGGACAGTCGGGTGATACGAGGGATCTCGGCCGTGGCACCGGCATCCGCCGGCACGATCACCTGCTGCGTCGCGGCGATGTCGGCCCCCTCGGCGCGGACGACGAGATCGCCGACCGGCGTGCGACGCGACAGGATCGCGAGCGCGATCGGTCCGTCTTCATGGTGCCGGGCGACCGACGTGATGTGACCGACCTCGTCGTCGCCCGCGAGCACCGCATCGCCGACCGCGGGCAGCACGGCCTCGCTGCCGTCGAGGTGCAGTGCCGCGAGCCTGCGCGGCGGGTGACCCAGGTTGTGGACCTTCGCGACGGTCTCCTGTCCGCGGTAGCAGCCCTTGTTGAGGTGCACGGCGGTGCGGATCCAGTCGGACTCGTGCGGCAGCGAGCGCTCGTCGACCTCGGCCGACCACCGCGGTCGCCAGGCGGCGATGCGCAGCGCCTCGGCGGCGAGGAGTCCGGCGACCTCTTCCGGTGAGAGCGTCGCTGCCAGCGCATCTGCTGCCTCGGCGGTCGCGATGGCCACTTTCCAGGCGAGGTCTGCACCCGGGTGATCGAGGACCTCGGCGTACTGGTGACCGCCCGCGCTCACGCGCTGCCACGGATCGGTCCAGATCAGCGGTGCGCCTGCAGGAGCGGATGCCGCAGCAGTCCCACGCTCAGCCGCCGCGCCTCCGTCGACGAAGCCGAGCAGCGCGAGATCGGGACGCACGGCGACGGTGGCCTGTGTGCGGAACTTCATCCGCGTCAGCCAGGTCGCCAACGCCTCGGCGTCGCCGGCATCCGCGATGAGCCAGGTCGATGCCCCGTCGTCGAGGACGCCGGCGGCGTGCTCGACGCGCCCCTGGGGATCGAGCACGAGCATCTCGGTGCTCTCGCCGGGCGCGAGCCGACCGACGGACTGCGAGGTGATGGAATCCAACCATCCGAGTCGTTCCGGTCCCGCGACCTCGATGACCGTCCGGTCGTCGAGCGGCACGATCGCCCCGCCTGAGGCGAGGCGACGCTGCTCACGGAACGCGTCGCCGAAGTGGGCGATCCCGCCGTCGCCGGTCACAGCGCCGGTGATGCCGGAGAAACCGGTCATGTCAGACCTTGGCCAATCGTGCCGACGCGTGCGCCCGCATAGGAGTGCCGAGAGCCGCGATGTCCCAGGCCCAGAGCAGGTGGTTGTCGACGAGTCCGTACATGCGCGTCGCGGCGCCGTACTCCTTGGCACCCGCACCGCGGACGATCGCGTCGGAGGCGATGTCGATGCGCGGACCGTTGATCTCGCCGAGGTAGAGCTCGAGCGTCCCGTCGGCGTGTGCGAGAGAGACCTCGATCGGGAATCCACCCGATGCCGCGCGCAGTTGCTCGACGTCGTCGACGCCGCGCGTGACCGGCTCGGTCAGCGGCGGCAGCAGCCCGGGGCCGGGATCGGCGGCGGTGGCCGGACGGCTGAGTCTCCAGAAACCGGTCTCGGCGACGAGCGGGAGGGAGACCGCCTGGTCGTCGCCGGTGAACGTCGCGGTGGCCGAGTAGTTCAGGAAAGGACCGCCGTCGTGGCTGAAGCTCACGCGATGCGTGAACTCACCCTGTAGACGCTCGTCGCCGACCGGATAGTCGATGACGCCGGTTCCCTCCCAGACGCCGATGAGCCACGAGAGCGGCGCGAGGTCGGCGGGGAGATCGGTGGGGAGCTCGAGCACGATGCTCAGCGCTGGCCGCGGAAGAGGTTTCTCAGCACGACGACCGAGACGAAGGCGATCGCGAGGCTCGCCAGGCCCAAGAGGCCGATGAAGAAGAGTTCGAGCGCCATGAGATCCATGGCCACCACTTTACCCTGCGGTAGACCCGGTGTCTCGTCTGCGGATCAGGTGAGGAGTGCGGCCAGGCCGAAGCCGACGGAGATCACGCCCATCAGCAGCAGCGCGCCGATCGTGCTGGCGCCCACACGGAAGATGAAGCCCTGTGTGCGCCCGTACTGCAGCTGCACGGCGAAGGAGAGGAGCACGATCGCGCCGAACGCGACGAGCAGCCACGGCACCCGCCACTCCTCGGCGACGAAGATGCCCACGCCGACAGCGGCCACCAAGGCGACGGCCCAGACGATGAGCACGCCGACGAAAGCATTACGCGGTGCGAGCGCTGGATCCGTCATGACTCCATTGTCACCCATCAGCGCCCGGTATCATTGCGGCACGGCGTACCCCGCCGTCCGGAAGGAGTGCGTGTGGCCCAGGTCCTGGTGTTGACCAATGCTCCGGTCTCGGAGCAGGTCCTGCCCGCACTCGAGCTCCTCAGCCATCGAGTGCGTCAGATCCCGGCCGAGCCCGCCCAACTCGTGAGCGCCCCCGAGTACGACATCGTGATCGTCGACGGTCGTCTCGATCTCGTCGGGGCGAAGTCACTCTGCCGCCTGCTGCGGGCCACAGGGCAGGACGCCCCGCTGCTGCTCGTCGTCACCGAGGGCGGCATGAGCGCCCTCTCGGGCGAGTGGGGCATCGACGACGTGCTGCTGTCGACTGCGGGGCCGGCCGAGACCGACGCGCGGGTCAGGCTCGCACTCGCACGCCGTGACGAGGTCGCCGAACCGACCCGCGTACAGGCGTCTGGCGTCACGATCGACGAGCAGTCCTATTCGGCGAAGCTCCGCGGACGCCCGTTGGACCTCACCTACAAGGAGTTCCAGCTGCTGCACTTCCTCGCCACGCACCCCTCTCGCGTGTTCACCCGCGAGCAGCTGCTCAGCGAGGTGTGGGGATACGACTACTTCGGCGGCACCAGAACGGTCGACGTGCACGTCCGTCGACTGCGGGCGAAGCTGGGCGACCAGGAGCAGATCATCGGCACGGTGCGTAACGTCGGCTACCGATTCAACGTCTACGACGAGGAGCCGGTCGCCGCTGCGCGCTGACGCACGAGAGGTCAGTTCACGCGCGCGACACCTCACGGTGCTTAGATGTACCCCATGATCGATCCCGCACTCGCCGACGCAGGTCTCGGTGACGCTGAAGATGACGACTTCGATGCCATCGAGTCCCCGGACGCGCTCCTCCCCGACCACCGCTACCTCGATCGTGAGCTGAGCTGGCTCGCGTTCAACCAGCGCGTGCTCGAGCTGGCGGAGGATCCCTCGCTCCCCGAACTCGAGCGCGCGAACTTCCTCGCCATCTTCGCGAGCAACCTCGATGAGTTCTTCATGGTCCGCGTCGCCGGGCTCAAGCGTCGCATCGTGACCGGCCTGGCCGTGCCCACCAACATCGGCCGCTCCCCCGCCGACGCCCTCGCCGACATCGCTCGCGAGGCGCACGCGCTGCAGCTGCGCCACGCCGACGCGTGGAAGTCGCTGGTGCGACCGGCTCTCGCCGAATCCGGCATCGAGATCACCGAATGGTCCGAGCTCAGCGACGACGAGCGGTCCAAGCTCTCCGAGTACTTCGGCGCGCAGGTCTTCCCCGTCCTCATGCCGCTCGCGGTCGACCCCGCGCACCCCTTCCCGTACATCTCGGGACTGTCGCTCAACCTCGCCATCCGCATCCGCAACGCCCGCACCGGCCGCCAGGAGTTTGCCCGTCTCAAGGTGCCGCCCATGCTTCCCCGCTTCGTCGAGGTGCCCGGAACCGGCGAGATCAAGCGCTTCCTGACGCTCGAGGAACTGATCGCCAACCACCTCGGCGACCTCTTCCCCGGTATGGAGGTCCTCGATCACCACGCCTTCCGCCTGACCCGCAACGAGGACGTGGAGATCGAGGAGGACGAGAGCGAGAACCTCATCCAGGCGCTCGAGGCCGAGCTGCTGCGGCGCCGCTTCGGCCCGCCCATCCGCCTCGAGATCACGGACGACATGGACGAGGTCACGATGGACCTCCTCGTGCGCGAGCTCGAGATCACCGACCAGGAGATCTACCGCCTGCCCGGGCCGCTCGATCTGCGCGGCCTTTTCGACCTGTCGCGCATCGACCGACCCGATCTCCGCTACCCGCCGCATCTGCCCACCACCGCTGTCGCCTTCCAGCCCACCGGGAGCAACACACGGGCCGACATCTTCAAGGCGATCCGCAAGTCGGACGTGCTCGTGCACCACCCGTACGAGTCGTTCACCACCAGCGTCGTGGCGTTCCTCGAGCAGGCGGCGCGCGACCCGCACGTGCTGGCCATCAAGCAGACGCTCTATCGCACCTCGGGTGACAGCCCGATCGTCGAGGCGCTGATCAACGCCGCCGAGTCCGGCAAGCAGGTGCTGGCGCTGGTCGAGGTCAAGGCCCGCTTCGACGAGGCCAACAACATCGTCTGGGCGCGCAAGCTCGAGAAGGCGGGAGTCCACGTCGTCTACGGCCTCGTCGGACTCAAGACCCACTGCAAGCTCGCCCTCGTCATCCGCGAGGAGGACGGCGTGCTGCGCCACTACTCGCACATCGGCACGGGCAACTACAACCCGAAGACCAGCCGCATCTACGAGGACTTCGGGCTGTTCACCACCGACGCCCAGGTGGGCAAGGACCTCACGCGTCTGTTCAACGAGCTCAGCGGCTACGCGATCGAGAAGAAGTTCAAGCGTCTGCTCGTGGCGCCGCTTCACCTGCGCAAGGGACTGGTGCGCCAGATCGACCACGAGCGCCGCAATGCCGAGGACGGCAAGCCCGCCGGCATCCGCATCAAGGTGAACTCGATGGTCGACGAAGAGGTCATCGACGCGCTGTACCGCGCCAGCGCCGCCGGCGTGAAGGTCGACGTGTGGGTCCGCGGGATCTGCAGCCTGCGCACCGACCTCGAGGGCATCAGCGACAACATCACCGTCCGCAGCATCCTCGGCCGGTACCTCGAGCACTCGCGCATCTTCGCATTCCACAACGACGGCGATGCCCAGGTCTACATCGGCAGCGCCGACATGATGCATCGCAACCTCGACCGCCGCGTCGAGGCGCTGGTGCGCGTCACCGACCCGGTCCACATGAAGGATCTGCTCGATTTCTTCGATCTCGCCATGGACCCGGGAACCACGTCGTGGCACCTCGGAGCCGACGGCGTCTGGACCCGCCACGCCGAGGATGCCGCAGGCAAGCCCCTCGTCGACCTGCAGGACAAGACCATGGGGTTGATCCAGCGGCGTCGTCGAGCACGGGCGGTTCGATGAGCGCGCACACGAGCACCCAGACCGCACGGTCGAAATGGACGGACAAGGCCGTGTATGCGGCCGGCGCGGTCGTGTGGAGGCTCATCGACGGCAAGCTGCGCATCCTCCTGATCCATCGCACGAAGTACCGCGACGTCACGCTCCCCAAGGGCAAGGTGGATCCCGGCGAGATGCTCGCCGAGACCGCGGTGCGCGAGGTGCATGAGGAGACCGGCATCCGCGTCTCCCTCGGCGTGCCCGTCGGCGTCAGTCGGTACCACCTGCCGTCGAGCAAGCAGAAGGTCGTGCACTACTGGGCGGCCGAGGCGACGGCCGACGCGATCCGCGCCTCGACCTTCGTGCCGAACCGCGAGATCGCCGCCCTCGAATGGGTGAGCGTCAAGAAGGCCCGCGCCCGGCTGAGCTACCCCGTCGACATCGAGATCCTCGACTTCTTCACGCAGCTCGTCGACGACGGCGTGCTGCGCACCTTCCCGATCATCGCTCTGCGTCATGCGAAGGCGCTCTCGCGCTCGGACTGGGACGGGGCGGATGCCGCACGGCCTCTGACAGACCGCGGCGAGCAGCAGGCGAAGTCGATCGTCGGTCCGCTGCGGGCCTTCGGTGTGCGCAAGATCATCACGAGCGATGCCGTGCGCTGCATGCAGACCGTGACGCCCCTCGCGAAAGCCCTCGACCGTAAGACCGTCACCACCCCGAAGATCAGTCAGGATGCGTGGGAGGACGGCGACGACGATCTGCGTTCCGTGGTCGGCCGGCGCGTGCGCTCCGGCAAGCCCGCCGTGCTGTGCAGCCATGGCCCGGTCCTCCCCGGAATCCTGACGGAGATCGCGCTGGCGACCGGCACCGTCCGCGGCTCGTACGTGAGCAGCGCAGCCGATCTCGAACCGGCCGCCTTCTCGGTCGTCCACCTCTCGGCGTCGAATCCGGGGTCGGGGATCATCGCGATCGAGACGCACATCCCCAAGGCGTGACACCGTCCGTCTCGCGCCGCGAGCCGTGGGAAGGCCGCACCCGGTTCCGGGTGCGGCCTTTCGCATGCCCCAGAGAGACGCGTGCCGTTCACCTCCCGTTCACCTGCGCGGGAGAGTCTCGTTAACCGCCGCACATAGCGTCACTGTGTGCCCTGCACCGGGCCCCACCCATCAAAGATCGAAGGATCCACAGTGAAGATCTCCCGAATCGCACGTATCGGCGCCGTCGGCGCCGTTGCCGCTCTCGCACTCGCCGGCTGTGCCGCGAACGAAGGCGGAACCGGCGGCTCCACCGACGCCCCGAGCGAGTCCACGCTCTCCGGCACGATCGAGGCCACCGGCGCCTCCTCGCAGGAGGCCGCGCAGCAGTCCTGGGTCGCCGCATTCCAGACCGCCAACCCCGACACGACGGTGAACTACACCGCCACCGGTTCGGGCACCGGCCGCGAGAACTTCATCGCCGGCTCCTCGAACTTCATCGGCTCCGACCGTGCGTTCGACGCCGACGAGCTCGCCGCAGGCGGCTTCGGCTCCTGCACCTCCGACGACATCGTCGAGATCCCCGTCTACATCTCGCCCGTCGCCGTCGCGTTCAACCTCGAGGGAATCGACGAGCTGAACCTCGACGGCCAGACCATCGCGAAGATCTTCTCCGGCGCCATCACCAACTGGAACGACGCCGCCATCGCCTCGCAGAACGAGGGCGTGGAGCTTCCCGACCAGGCGATCGTCCCCGTGCACCGCGCAGACGCGTCGGGCACGCAGGAGACCTTCACCAAGTACCTCAGCGCCGTCGCCCCCGACGTGTGGACCTACGAGGCCAGCGACGAGTGGCCGCTGTCGACCGGTGAGGCCGGAGACGGCACCTCGGGCGTCGTCGACGCGATCACCAACGGTGTCGGCTACATCGGCTTCGCCGACGCATCGCGCACCGCTGACCTGGGCCAGGTCGCCGTCGAGGTCGAGGGCGAGTACGTCGCGTACTCCGCCGAGGCAGCCGCAGCGCTCGTCGAGGCATCCCCGCTCGAGGAGGGTCGCTCCGACCACGACCTCGCGTACGCCGTCGACCCGGCCGCAGCGCCCGCCGGCTCGTACCCGATCGCACTCGTCTCGTACCTCATCGGCTGCGTCGAGTACGACGACGCCGAGACCGCCGGTCTCGTGAAGGCGTACTTCCAGTACGTCGCGTCGGCCGAGGGCCAGGACGCTGCAGCAGAGGCCGCGGGCAGCGCCCCGATCTCGGACAGCCTGCGCGAGCAGATCAACACGGCGATCGACGCGATCGTCACGGAGTGATCGACGGCTCAGCACACCGCTGAGCCCCGGTCCCGACGCCCCCGTGGTGTCGGTCGTAGGACTCGACCGACACCGCGGGGGCACCCGCATGAAAACCCCGAACGTCCCTCAGAGCCTGGAGTCGCTCCGATGACCACAACCTCAACGGGTCCCGATACCACCCGTTCCACCGGGACGCGCACCGCTCCCCGCCGCCGCGGCGACCTCGTCTTCTCGGGCACCGCGCTGGCGGCGGGAATCATCATCCTCGTCACCCTCGCCGCGGTGGCCGTCTTCCTCATCGTGCAGGCGATCCCCGCACTGTCGTCCGACACCTCCAACAACCACATCCTCGAAGGGCAGTCGTTCCTGTCGTGGGTGTGGCCGTTCGTCTTCGGAACGCTGTGGTCGAGCTTCATCGCCCTCGTCATCGCCGCCCCGATCGCCATCGGCATCGCGCTCTTCATCTCGCACTACGCCCCTCGCCGCCTCGCCGGCGTCCTCGGCTACATCATCGACCTGCTGGCCGCCGTGCCCTCGGTCGTCTTCGGCCTCTGGGGAGCGCTCACCTTCGCGCCGATGCTCGTGCCCTTCTACAAGTGGCTGAACACGAACCTCGGCTTCATCCCGCTCTTCAGCGGAACGCCCTCCGGAACCGGCAAGACGATCCTCACCGCCTCCCTGGTGCTCGCGGTGATGATCCTGCCGATCATGACCGCGATCTGCCGCGAGGTCTTCCTGCAGACGCCGAAGCTTCACGAAGAGGCGGCCCTCGCGCTGGGAGCCACGCGCTGGGAGATGGTCCGGATGGCCGTGCTCCCCTTCGCACGCAGCGGAATGGTGTCGGGCGCGATGCTCGGTCTCGGTCGCGCACTCGGCGAGACGATGGCAGTGACCCTCGTGCTCTCGCCGCTCGGCATCGTCACCTTCAACCTGATCAACCCGGAGAACCCCACGACGATCCCTGCGATCATCGCGCTGCGGTTCCCCGAGGCCCACGACGAAGGCGTCAACACGCTGATCGCCGCGGGTCTGATCCTCTTCATCGTCACCTTCGCGGTCAACTTCGTGGCCCGCTGGATCGTCTCGCGCCGCGCCGAGTTCTCGGGAGCCAACTGACATGACCGCCACTCTCACGCCCTCGCCGTCGCCCGCGTCCGTCGTCGCCCCGACGCACATCACCTCGGCCGGCCACCTGCCCAAGTGGGCCCCCTGGGCACTGCTGCTGGTCGCATTCGTCGTGTCGGCGACGATCTTCGCCTTCATGAACGTGGGCAACGACCCCGCCGACTTCAACATCGCGCTGACGCTCGTCGTCGGCCTGCTGTTCTACATGGTGCTCATCATGGTGATCTCCACCGTGGTCGAGAGCCGTCGCCACGCGATCGACCGTCTCATGACGGCGCTGGTCTCCGGCGCCTTCGTGGTCGCGCTCCTGCCCCTGATCTCGCTGCTCTACACCGTGGTCGTCAACGGCCTCATGCGGTTCGACGGAGAGTTCTTCAGCTTCTCGATGCGCAACATCGTCGGCGAGGGCGGCGGCGCGGTGCACGCCATCTGGGGCACGCTGCTCATCACCCTCGGCGCGACGATCATCTCGGTGCCGATCGGCCTGATGACCTCGATCTACCTCGTCGAGTACGGCGAAGGCCGCAAGCTCGCTCGCGGCATCACCTTCCTCGTCGACGTCATGACCGGCATCCCGTCGATCGTCGCAGGTCTCTTCATCTACTCGGTCTTCTCGATCATCGTCGGACCGGGCACGCGAATGGGCATCATGGGTTCGCTCGCGCTCTCGGTGCTGATGATCCCGGTCGTCGTGCGCGGCTCGGAAGAGCTGCTGCGCATCGTGCCGAACGAGCTCCGCGAGGCGGCCTACGCACTCGGCGTGCCGAAGTGGCTCACCATCCTCAAGGTCGTGCTGCCCACCGCGATCGCCGGAATCCTGACGAGCATCATGCTGGCCATCTCCCGAGTGATCGGCGAGACCGCCCCGCTGCTGCTCACCGTCGGAATCGTGCAGGGCATGAACCTGAACATGTTCAGCGGCCAGATGGCCACACTGCCGGTGTTCTCGTACATGCAGGCCAAATACCCCGGCATCCCCGTCGATGCCTACCTCGAGCGGGCCTGGGCAGCCGCCCTCACCCTGATCGTCATCGTGATGGTGCTGAACCTCCTGGCTCGCGTCATCGCCAAGGTGTTCGCCCCCAAGATCAACGGCCGCTGAGCCGTCATACCCGACTGAAGAAGAAGAAGGATTTCACGTGTCCAAGAGCATCGAAGTCAACGACCTCAACGTCTACTACAGCGACTTCCTCGCGGTCGAAGGCGTCAGCATCGACATCAAGCCCAACACCGTCACGGCCTTCATCGGCCCGTCGGGCTGCGGCAAGTCCACGTTCCTGCGCACCCTGAACCGCATGCATGAGGTCATCCCCGGCGCGCGCGTCGAGGGCGAGGTGCTGATCGACGGCAAGAACCTCTACGGCACCGGGGTCGACCCTGTGCTCGTGCGCCGCCAGGTCGGCATGGTCTTCCAGCGCCCGAACCCGTTCCCGACCATGTCGATCAAGGAGAATGTGCTCGCGGGCGTCAAGCTCAACAACACGCGCATGGCCAAGAGCGACCAGGATGCCCTGGTCGAGAAGTCGCTGCGTGGGGCGAACCTCTGGAACGAGGTCAAGGACCGCCTCGACCGCCCGGGCTCCGGCCTGTCCGGCGGTCAGCAGCAGCGTCTCTGCATCGCGCGTGCCATCGCCGTCTCCCCCGACGTGATCCTCATGGACGAGCCCTGCTCGGCGCTCGACCCGATCTCGACCTTCGCGATCGAGGAGCTCATCGCCGAGATCAAGACCCAGTACACGGTCGTCATCGTGACGCACAACATGCAGCAGGCGAGCCGCGTGTCCGACAAGACGGCGTTCTTCAACATCGCGGGCACCGGCAAGCCGGGCAAGCTCATCGAGTACGACGAC
This sequence comes from Microbacterium sp. NPDC090014, assembly GCF_044748285.1. Classification (NCBI taxonomy): domain Bacteria; kingdom Bacillati; phylum Actinomycetota; class Actinomycetes; order Micrococcales; family Microbacteriaceae; genus Microbacterium; species Microbacterium sp. NPDC090014. The sequence continues at coordinate 562,664 of NZ_JBIVFS010000002.1, read as the reverse complement.
ACCCGCACGATGTTCACCACTCCGTCTGTCCAGGCCACCGAGGACTACGTCTCGGGTCGCTTCGGATAAGCATCCGCCTCAGCTTCGACCGGGCGCCCGTTCTTCGCGGGCACAGTTTCGGAGCTGCTGGTTCGAAACGCCGTGTGACCCTCTGGTCCCACGGCGTTTCGTCGTTTTAGTCCGAATCGGTGCCCGGGGCCAGACCGCGGCACTCATCCTGCAGAGACGAGCCAGGACGGATTGTGTCCACAGATGCCGGCATCATGGTCGAGAACGAGCATCGGGATCGCGGATGCTCCTCTGATGTGCAGCTCATCATCGATCGAGATCTGGACCTGGCGCGACCTTCGGGCGAGAAGCTCACGCCGGGCTCTCGACGCTCGCGTGCGGCGCGGGCAGCTCCGTCGAATCCGACGGGGGGTCTACGCTGCCGACACGGCCTGCGCGAGCGCCGTCGAGGCTGCTGAGCATGGAGGCTCTCTGGGATGCGCCAGCGCAGCACGGCACCTCGGCATCTGGGTTCTCGAGGATCCAGCTCTGCACGTCTGGCTTCGCGCAGACAGACACCATCACCCAGGCGTCAGCCGTGAGTGCACCTGCATCCGTCATTGGGATTCAGGCGCTTCCTCGCGAACGTTCGGGCTCCCTTCGGCACCTCGGATACTGCTGCAGATGCTCCACTGCCGCGGCGGCGAGGCGTTCTTCGTCGCGCTCGAGTCCGCGCGCCGCCTCGGCCTGATCGACGGCGATGGGCTGCGATGGCTGCGGCTGCACGTCGATACCTTTGGACGAGACCTGATCGACTTCTCCCGCGCGGATGCCGACAGCGGCCTGGAGTCACTCGTTCGGCTGCGACTCCGCAAGTACGGATGGTTCGTCCGCTGCCAAGTGCGGTTCGTCGCGAGCGGCATCGTCGATCTCATGATCGATGATTGGCTTCTCATCGAGACGGATGGCAAGGCGAATCATGAGGGACAGTCGCATCGACACCGCGATCTCACTCGGGACGCCACGGCCGCCGCGTGGGGGCACGCCACACTTCGGTTCGACTATGCGATGGTCATACATGACTGGGATCTCGTCGAGCGAGCGATTGTCGGAATGATGGCGCTCAGGCCCTGATCATTCTCGGATCAGCGCCCCATTTACGGGCACAACTTCGGATGCCGGTCGACGACGCGCCGATCCGGGTGACTGCGCGCGGCGGGTCGGTCGAGAGCTCCGAAGTTGTGCCCGTAGCGGGCGGGCGGGCCAGGCGCACGGCGCCTCAGTCGCGGGGCGAGAGGAGGTAGTCGTTCAGCTCGGCCGTCAGGGCGTGATCGACCGGGATGTCGACTCCGTCGACGGCGGTGATCGGGGCGGCGAGGCGGACGCTCGAGACCAGCCATGCGGCATCAGCCCGGGGAAGGTCGGATGCCGGCACTCGGCTGTATTCTGCGACGAGTCCCTTCCCGGCAAGGTAGTCGTAGACGCTCAGCTGCGTCGTGCCGTGCAGGATGCCGCCGTTCGGGGCCGGTGTCACGAAGCGATCCCCGACACGCAGGATCAGCGACGCGGTCGGCGCCTCGAGCACGAAACCGTCACGCGACAGGAAGATGGCGTCGTCGGCTCCTCGTCGATGCGCCTCGCGAAGCGCCGCCATGTTCACGGCGTAGGAGAGCGTCTTGGCGCCCAGCAGCAGCCACGGTGCTTTCTCGGCCACGTCGAGGTCGTATCCGCGGTCGAGGGTGACGACGCGGATTCCCTGCTCCCGCACAGTCGAGAAGTCGGATGCCGGCGCCGCCGTGACCCAGGCCGTCGGCGTGGGGCCGTGCTCGACGCCTCGGCTGAGGATGAGCTTGATGACGTACTCGCCCTGCTCGCAGTGTGCGGCGGCCCGCTCGATCGCCTGGTGCCACTGCGCCTGGTTGGGAAGCGGCAGATCGCACAGCTGCGCCGAGTGAGCCAACCTCTCGAGATGCGGCACGACCTCCTGCGCATGACCGTCGATCACGCCGATCGACTCGAACACTCCGTCGCCGCGCTGCGTGCTCAGCTCCCCCACGCTGAGCGCCGGAGCGGCCGCATCGACGAGAGTGAAAGTCTCTGCGAAGTCGGAACGGTCGACGTCAGCCGCCGCGGGATCGATCATCAGAGCAAAGCGCCGTGTCATGATCCGAGCCTAGGGCCCCGGGAATAGCTGCAGCATGATCTTGTTACAATGGAGTGGCCGGGCCGCATAACCCCGGGCTCCAATTTTTGCCGCTGCGAGCGGCCTTCCGCCGAGAGGCGTTTTTGCGGCCCGGTCTTTTCATGCCCGGGCGCGGGTCGTACCCGTCGCGAGTCCGCGAGGGCTTGCGCTCCCCCGGACGCGTCCGCTCAGGCCAGGGCTCCGGACCGCCACAGCACAGCAGAGGCCGAGAGGTCCTGCGCATAGCTGCTCAGCCGCAGGGCGCGGGTGGTGAGCTCACTGGCGCGCGACGGCTCGGTCGGCTCGTAGTCGTCCGCCGTGTGCGTCGCTCCCGAGGCCTGGACCCGGCAGAACGCCGCCGCCCGGTCCAGGGCGACCGCGAAGTCCCCCCGGAACGCGCCACGGAGAATCGTGTCGATCAGCGCGACGAGCTCATCGGGGTTCGGCGGCACCGGCGCCCCGGCGATCACGGGATCCACCGACGCCAGTTCCACCCTGCCGCGCTCGTAGAGCAGGGCAGCGGTCTGCGGGTCGCCGTGGATGGCCAGCTGCAGGATGTAGAGCCGCCAGAGGGCACCCGGCAGGGTGCGGGACGGTGCCTTCGACCAGAGCTCGGCGATCTCGTCGATGCCGTGCTCATCGGTGAAGGCGACGAGTCTGTCAGCGCTCACACCGCTCTCGTCGGCACGGACACGGGTCAGCAGAGCGGATGCCGTCGCGTGCGCGATGCGCGTCTCCTCCGCAGGATCGTGACTGCCGACGATGTTGTCGAAGGCGCTGGTGGGCCGGCGCACCGGACGGGAGAACTGCTCAGGCATCAGTCCAGGGTACGCGCGATCCGGGAGGTCAGGCTGTCGGAATCACGACGACGGGGTCGGTCGTCGGCAGGCCGGAGGGCGAACCGCCGTCCTGCTCCACCGTGACCGCGATCACGTCGCCCGCCTGCATCTCTCCGGCGAGCACTGCCGTCGCTTCGCCGTCTTCGGCCGCGAACACGCCTGCCGGCACCGGGGTGTCGCCTCGGACGTACCAGAGCTCGTAGGTCTCCCCCTCGGCGAGCGACGGGATGCCGTCGGTCACGAGCACGGACTTGCCGAGCGACGCCGACCAGTGCGCGGTCGCAGTGCCACCGCTCTCGAGAGAGACGCTGGCCTGCTGAGCATCATCGGCCGACTGGATGTCCTCGAGTGCGACGACGCTGGCCGGCCGGTTGATGTACGTGTTGATGGCGACAGCGCCCGCTCCCACACCGACGAGCAGTGCGAGGCACGCGGCGAGCGCGAAGAGGAAGCGGAGGCGGTGTGCCGGAGCTTTCGGCGCGGCTTCCCCACCGAGAGCGGTCGGAGCGGAATCCTCCGCAGGCGCGGCATCCGACGTCTCGTCCGCTAGGGCGTCAGGGGTCGAATCGGCGAACACGATGTCGCCGTTCTGCGGTGTCTCCGCGATCCGTGCGAGCAGCGTCGCGCGGATGTCGGGCGACGGAACCACCGGAGCTGCGCCGTCGGCGAGGAATCCTGCGCTGTCGGCATCCGCATCGACGATGCTCTGCCACTCGGGATGCGCTGCGAGAGCGGCGTGATAGCGCTGCTGGTCGTCGGGCGACAGCGCGTCGAGTGCCGCTCCTGCCGCGAGTTCTGCGAATTCCTGCTCGTTCATGCCGTCACCCCCATAGCTGTCCTCAGACGCGAGAGCCCATCTCGCATCCGTGTCTTGATCGTCCCCAGCGGTGCCCCGACGAGCACTGCCACTTCGTTTTGACTGTAACCGCCGTAGTAGGCCAGGACGAGAGCTTCGCGCTGAGCCTCAGGAAGGCCCGAGAGTGCGTGAACGACCTTCTCGCCCTCGATGCCCAGCTCCACCGTCTCCGCGACACTGTCGTGCGCGACTCCGATATCCCTGAACCCGGCTCGCACGTCTCGGTCCGCACTGGACTGGGACGCCCGAACCCGGTCGACCGCACGACGGTGCGCGATCGTCATCACCCAGGTTCTTCCCTGTCCCTTGTTCGGAGCGAACTTCGTAGCGGATTGCCAGATCTCCAAGAAGACTTCCTGAAGCACCTCTTCGCTCTGCGAGCGATTGACGAGAACCCTGAGAATGAGGCCGAAGACGCGAGACGACAGACTGTCGTAGAGCTCCGCGAACGCGCGCTGATCGCCGCCGCCGATGCGCAGAAGCAGGTCAGCGACAGCATCCCGAGCCGTACCGTCTTCCGGTACGTCCATTCCGTCGATGACCATCTCTAACAGCATGCCGCATTCACCCCGCTTTTCCGTGCAGCCGCCACCCGAAAGTGACGGAAATGAGTCCTCTTAAGTGCGGTTCGTCGAATGATGTTCGCGGCCGACCCCCGGAACGGATTGGATTCGACGACTCGAAAAAAACTTTGCGATTTCTCCCATCCGATCCCGACGGGGCTCCGAACGACTGTCAACGCCACGGAGAGGCCGTGGCAGTGTTCTGAAGGAGCTTGAGATGTTCAGCACCAAGAAGAAGGTCACCGCAGCCATCACCCTCGGCCTTGCGAGCGCATTCCTGCTCTCCGCATGTTCCATGGGCGGCACCACCGAAGAGCCGGCAGAGTCGACGGCCCCCGAGTCGTCCGAGACGATGGCTCCCGAGACCGAGACGATGGACCCGGCCGCCAACCTGGTCGGCCCCGGCTGCGCCGCATACGCAGAGGCTGTGCCGGACGGCGCAGGTTCCGTCGAGGGCATGGCTCTCGACCCGGTCGCCACCGCCGCATCGAACAACCCGCTGCTCACCACGCTGGTGGCGGCAGTCAGCGGACAGCTGAACCCCGACGTCGACCTCGTCGACACGCTCAACGGCGACGAGTTCACCGTCTTCGCTCCGGTCGATGACGCCTTCGCGAAGATCGACCCGGCCACCATCGAGGCTCTCAAGACGGACAGCGCCACGCTGAGCTCGATTCTGACCTACCACGTGATCCCCGGACAGCTGACCCCCGATGAGATCGTCGGAACGCACGCCACCGTGCAGGGTGCAGACGTCGAGGTCACCGGCAGCGGCGACGACCTGATGGTCAACGACGCGACCGTCATCTGCGGTGGAGTCCAGACCGCGAACGCCACCGTGTACCTCGTGGACACGGTTCTGATGCCCCCGGCCGAGTAAGGCCCGGGAACGCCGAGGCGGACACTCGGTAGGCCATCTCACCTCTCGGGGGAGGTCGGTGGGATGGTGCAAGGAGCCGCTGACGACATCGTCGTCAGCGGCTCCTTCTTTGCGCCCTAGACTGGAGGGGCGGGCCTCTAGCTCAGTTGGCAGAGCATCGGACTTTTAATCCGCGGGTCGTGGGTTCGAGCCCCACGGGGCCCACCGTTATCACCGTCGGCCGGATCCGGCCACCCCCTTCACCGCATCCGCGTCCTGCGAGAGAGTCGTGGCATCCCCATCCGGGACATCCACCCCACGAAAGGACGCATCATGGCGACTCTCACCGACAGCCGAGTGGCATTCCTCGCGACAGACGGATTCGAGGACAGCGAGCTGACCAGTCCGTGGGAAGCGGTGCAGGGCGAGGGCGCGAGCGCCACGCTCATCGCACCGGACGGACAGCAGATCACCGGCAAGAACGGTCACGTGCAGCACGTCGACCTCACCTCCGAGAAGGCCACGGCCGACGAGTTCGACGCTCTCGTGCTTCCGGGCGGTGTCGTGAACGCCGACCACCTGCGGCTCGACAAGGCATCCATCGACCTCGCGCGCTCGTTCTTCGAGCAGCACAAGCCCGTCGCCGTCATCTGCCACGGCGCCTGGATCCTGATCGAGGCCGGCGTGGTCGACGGACGGACGCTGACCAGCTACCCGAGCCTCGCGACCGACCTCCGCAACGCCGGAGCCACCTGGGTCGACGAGGAGGTCGTGGTCGATGCGGGGCTCGTCTCGAGCCGCACGCCCGACGACCTTCCCGCGTTCAACGCGAAGCTGATCGAAGAGGTCGCTGAAGGCAAGCACGCCGAGCAGACCGCGTGATCTGAGCACCGGGCGGTCCGGTGTCAGGCGCCCGCGCGCGCCCGGTGACGCCGGACCGCCGCTCTGTTCGCACAGCGCACCGAGCAGAACCGCTGGCGGCCGTTGCGCGTCACATCGACGACCACGTTCGTGCAGGGCGACGCCTCGCAGCGCCCGAGTCGATCCATGCCGCGGGTGACCAGGTGCAGCGAGGTTCCGACGGCGAAGATCGCACGGAGGACGCAGGGCAGAGACTGGACGTCGTCGCGGTAGTGCAGGTGCCAGCCTTCGCCGTCGTGGTTCGTGAGTCGAGGGTAGGCCGCCGCCCGGGCCATCTGCGCGTTGAGGATCTCCGCGCGGGCGTCCGGGTCCCGTGCGTCGACGATCGTCAACCAGTCGTCGACCACTTCTCTCACGCGTGCGCGGTCGTCCGCCGCGGGCGGGAACGTCATCGTCATCCCCATCTCGAGTGTGCGCTGCTCGATGCCCGGACGGTCGGCGGGGAAGTCATCGGCGAGGGATGCCGCGAGAAGCACCGCGTATTCTCCGTAAGGGTTGAGATGCATAAGGCCATTACATCACGCTGGAGTCATGACCTCACTGCACACTCTGCCGATCCCCCACCAGACAGCGAGAATCCACGAGCACGCCTGGACCGCGGACTCCCGGCATCCGACCAGCGAGGGCGTCGTCGTGTACGTCCGGTGCGCTGAGTGCGGCACGCATCGCGTCGATCTCGAGACGCACCCGCAGCGGCCGGCGACGGCCCTCAGCGCCGCGTTCGTCCGGACCCGCCGAGACGAGACATCAGACCGTGACGATGTCTCCGTCGTGCGGCATCCACGGCTGCTGCCCTGACCGCTGGAAGGCCATCGGGATGCCGCGCGCATCCCGCTCCAGCGTGTCCGACACCTGCAGATGCAGGTGGGGCTCCGTGCTGTTGCCGGAGTTTCCGCAGTCGCCGATCCGATCACCCGGAACGACGAGATCGCCGACCCGCACGGTCACGCTGCCCGCACGCAGGTGCGCCAGCAGTACCAGTCCCCTGTCGCATCTGATGGCGACGTGATTGCCGGCGACAGCCCCCGCGCCCCGACGCACACGCGAGGGCTGTGTGAGGGCGTATCCGAGAAGGGCCCCCATCGAACGACGCGCGACGTGGTCGACCTCGCCGTCGTGGACGCCGACGACCTCTCCCGACACCGGCGAGAGGATCGAGCGGCCGAAGCCGATGAAGACCTCCGGGCTCTCGGTGCCGAGCAGGCTCCGGACCGTGCGAGGCGCGCTGCGCCCGTCCGCGCCCACCGGGACGAAGTCGATCGCATACGAGCTGCCGAACAGCGTCGTGCCGTGGCTCGGAAAGCGGGACGCCGGGCTGTTCTGCACCAGCCATCGCCCTGTGAAGGGCAGGGACAGCACCACCGTCTCCGAGGGGGTCATTCCGTCAGCTCGATGAGCTTGCGCACGGTACGCGCATTGCGTGCCGTGCCGGCGACGCCGAGCAGCCTATCGAGCACCGCCTTGGTGAGCTTCGTGGTGTGCACGCCGCCCTCGGCGTAGTCGATCCACAGATCGTCGTCGACGAGCGCTATCCGCTCCCCCGGCACGAGCCGCTCCCGCAGCGCGTCGACCGCACCTGCCGACGCGGGGCCCTCGAGGAACATGGCGTGCAGCAGATTCTCGGATGCCCCGGGGAACGGCTGCTTCGCGTGCGACTGCACGAGCTGGTCGTGCGTGCGATGGACGACGGGCGTATCGACGCCGAACTCGGTCGCGATCATCGCGCGCACGTCGGCGCAGACCGATCGCGGGTCACTCGGCTGCTCGCAGATGACGTTGCCGCTCGCGATATAGGTCGAGACCTCCCCCAGCTCGGGCGCGATCAGTTCGCGCAGCCGCGCCATCGGCACCCTGTTGCGGCCCGAGACGTTGACCGCTCGCAGGAGCAGGACACTGCGGGTCACGCAGCGTCGCCTGCGATGAGCTCGGCGCCTGCGTGTGCGAGCTCTGCGAGGGCTGCCGTGCTCGGCTCCGGCGCGACACCCGCGATCAGGTCGGTGAGGATCCGCACGCGGACTCCGTGTGCGATCGCATCGAGAGCGGAGGCGCGCACACAGTGGTCTGTGGCGATGCCGACGACGTCGGCCGTGATGACCCCGGCGGCGGTGAGGATCGCTCCGACCGTCTCCCCCGACTCGGTCGCGCCCTCGAACATCGAGTATGCCGGGCGACCCTGCCCTTTGTGCACATGGTGCGTGACGGCCTCCGTCACCAGCAGGGGATCGTAATCCGCACCCGGCGTGCCCGCGACGCAGTGCACGGGCCAGGTGTCGACGAAATCCGGAACCTCCCCGAAGTGGCCGCCGTTGTCGCCCTCGGCGTCGTGCCAATCGCGTGAGGCGACGATGACGTCGTACTCCGATGCATGCACCGCGAGGAAGTCCGATACCGCGGATGCCACGTCGTCGCCGCCCGCCACGGCCAGCGCCCCGCCCTCGGTGAAGTCGTTCTGGACATCGACGATCAGAAGCGCTCTGCTCATGATCCGAGGGTACGCCGCCCCGCGCGCCCGCCCAACCCCGGGAAACCAAAAGGCCCCGGGATGTTGTTCACATCACGGGGCCTGCTGGAGCCGCTTGTCAGAATCGAACTGACGACCTTTTCATTACGAGTGAAATGCTCTGCCGACTGAGCTAAAGCGGCGCGATCATCGATATTACCCGTTCCGGAGCCGCACCGCGAATCGAGCCGACATCACTCGCAGCGGACGTCGCTCTCGGGCACCACATCGTCGAGCAGGAAGGCCTCCACAGTGCTGTCGACGCAGCTGCTGCCCTTGTTGTATCCGGTGTGCCCTTCACCCACGCGGGTGATCAGCACGCCCTCTTCGAGCTGCTGTGCGAGCGACTCGGACCACTCGTACGGGGTCGCCGGGTCATTGGTCGTGCCGACCACGAGGATGGGGCCCGCGCCCTCGGCGTTGATCTCGCCCCGGGTGCCGGTCGGCGGATAAGGCCACACCGAGCAGGAGTCGGGTCCGTTCCAATACGGAGCGATGGTCGGAGCTCCGTCCGCGATCTTCTTCTCGGTCGCCGCCTCGGCGGCAGGATCGTCCTCGACCGGGTAGTCCATGCAGTTGTACGCGCGGAACGCCTCGCTCGAGTTGTCGAGGTACGTGCCGTTCTCGCGACCGTTGTAGAAGTCGGCGAGGAAGAACGCCGTCGTCGGGTCGCCCTGCAGCGCCTCGTCGAGGGCCTGGGTGAGGTACTGCCAGCTGTCCGCCGAGTACAGTGCCGCAATGATGCCGGTCATCAGCGAGTCCGCACCGAGCATGCGTCCGTCGCCGTTCTCGAGCGGAGCGGCGTCGACACTCGCCAGCAGCGCACCGAGGTCGGCCATCGCCTCGTCGACCGTGCCGGTGAACGGGCACTCCCCCGAGTCGAGGCAGTCCTGCATGTAGGCGCGAAGGGCCGACTCGAATCCGAGCGCCTGGGTCGCGCCGACATCGAGGCCCGAGACGGCAGGGTCGATCGCGCCGTCGAGCACGAGGCGGCCCGCCTTGTCGGGGTAGAGGTCGGCATACGTCGCACCGAGGAAGGTGCCGTACGAGTAGCCCAGGTAGTTGAGCTGCTTGTCGCCCAGCACCGCACGGATCAGATCCATGTCACGCGCCGCGTTGATCGTCGTCACGTACGGCAGGATGCCACCGCTGTTCGCCTCGCACGCGTCGGCGAACTCCTTGTGCGCATCGAGGAGCTCCGCCTCCCACTCGGCGCTCCCGCGCTTGCCCGCGGGGATCGAGTAGAGGTAGTCGTCCATGCCCGCAGCATCGAAGCACGTCACGGCCGTCGATTCGCCGACGCCGCGGGGATCGAAGCCGATCACGTCGTAGTTCTCGATGAGGGCGGCTCCGACGGCGAAGTCGAGGCTGTCGCGGATGAGTTCGACTCCACTGGCGCCGGGACCGCCCGGGTTGGTCAGCAGCGAGCCCTGAGCCGTTCCCGTCGCCTGGTGGCGCACGACGGAGAGGGTGATCTCTCCCTCCCCCGGGTTCTCCCAGTCGAGCGGCGCGGTCACGTCGGTGCAGTCGAAGCCCGTGCCGCATTCGCTCCAGGTGAGCGTCTGCCCGTAGAACGGCAGCAGGTCGTCGGCGACGCCCTCCGTGTCAGGAGCGTTGGTGGTCGACGGCTTCGGCTCGGCCTGCTCGGGGATCATCGAATACAGACACCCGGAGAGTGCGACCGATGCCGCGGCGAGGCCCGCGATCACAGCGACGGCACGTCGGATGCGGGAAGTCGGTCGATTGTTCACGGTGTCCTCCCGCTCGTGACAGTCACGAGCAAGCTCTCGAGGGCGAGCAGCGGTGCGACATTGCGCTCCAGCGACTGGCGTGTGTCGGCAAGGTGGTCGAGTACGACAAGAGTACGGGTCTCGGGCCAGGCCGCCGCGAGAGCAGCCAGGTCCTCACGAAGCTCACGGTTGATCAGCTCGTCGTCCCTGCCGAACTGCAGCATCACGACGTCACGGAACAGCGACTGGAGATCGGTGAGCACCCTGTCGATCCCGTCGCGCAGACTTCGGGTCGCGCGTTTCTTCTGATCGTCTTCCAGGGCTGAGATCTGCGCTCGCAGGGCGGGCGGGACAGCCTGCCCCTCGGCGATCCCGACGGTGCGGAGCAGGGATGCGCGCTCGGCCGCATCGCGCTCGGCAGTGAGCGCCTTGGCGTCGTCCGTGGCCGCCTGGATGATGCGCCCGGCGACCTCGACGGCGTCGTTGACACCGCGAACTCCCAGCACCGACCTCAGGGTCTCGTCGCGGCGGCGACGGGCGGATTCGTCGGTGGCCAGACGCTGGGCCATGCCGATGTGACGCTGTGCGTGGCGGGCGGCCTGCTCGGCGATGGCTTCGTCGACCCCCGTGCGGAGGGTGATCAGACGTGCCACGTCTGCGACATCGGGCTCACGCAGTCGCAGCGAGCGGACGCGGGAGCGGATCGTCGGCAGCAGGTCGGCTTCGCTCGGCGCGCAGAGGATCCAGACGGTCTGCTCAGGCGGCTCCTCGAGCGCCTTCAGGAGCACGTTGGAGGTTCGCTCGACCATGCGGTCGGCATCTTCGACCACGATCACGCGGTAGCGGCCCGCAGAGGGCGCGAAGTACGAGCGCTCGACGAGCGCACGGGCCTCCGCGATCGTGATGATGACCTTGTCGGTGCGCAGGGCCGTCACATCGGGATGTGTTCCCGCGAGGACCTGACGCATGGCCGCCTCGTCGTCCGGGTGATCCGCGACGAGCGCCGCGGCGAAGGCATGCGCGAGGGTGGATCGTCCCGACCCGGGAGGACCCGTGATCAGCCAGGCGTGCGAGAGCGCGGACGGATCGTATGCGGCATTGCGCAGCGTGTCGACCGCGGCATCCTGCCCCCACACGTCGGCCCACGGGAAAGGGGCGGCGACAGTCTGGGGCATGCCCTCAGCCTAATCGGGAGCACCGACGTACGCGGCACCGCCGGGCGATGTACGCGGCACCGACCGGGTGAAGCCCTGGCCATGACGTGGTCGGGCGCACCGCCGGGCGGATCAGCCGATGAGCGTCGAGACCCGATCGCGGATCTGCTCGGCGATGTTCTCCGGAGTCGCGGCGGCATCGAGAACCAGGAATCGCTCCGGCTCGGCCTGGGCCAGGCCGAGGTACGCGTCGCGGACGCGGGCATGGAACTCGGTCTTCTCGGCTTCGAGCCGGTCGAACGGCTTGTCGGCGGAGTCGAGTCGCACGCGCGCCGACTCGGGATCGAGGTCGAGCAGCACGGTGAGATCGGGAAGCGCTCCTTCGGCTGCCCAGAGCGACAGGCCGCGGATCTCGTCGCCGTCCAACACGCGCCCCGCGCCCTGATAGGCGACGGACGAGTCGAGGTAGCGGTCCTGCAGCACGACCTCGCCGCGGGCGAGCGCCGGTCGAACGACGGTCGCGACGTGGTGCGCGCGATCGGCCGCGTAGAGCAGAGCCTCTGCCCGCGGGGCGATGTCGCCGCGATGGTGGAGCACGATGTCGCGGATCAGCTGGCCGACCTCCGACCCACCCGGCTCGCGGGTGCGCACGACCGTCCGCCCCGCATCCGTCAGCCACTGCCCGAGCAGGTTCGACTGCGTGGTCTTCCCCGATCCGTCTCCGCCTTCGAGCGTGATCCAGACTCCGGAGTCAGACGTCACGAACCGGCCTTCTTCGCGGCGTTCGCGGCACGGGTGGCAGCGGCCTTCTTGGCGGCTGCGGACCGAGCGGCTGCCTTCTCCGCATCGGTCGCGGTCGCCTTCTTCGCGGGCGCCTTCTTCGCGGGCGCCTTCTTGGCCGCGGGCTTCTTCGCGGCGGGCTTCTTCGCCGCGGGCTTCTTGGCCGCACCGCGTTTGGGCGCCGGCCCCTTGGCTCGCTTGTCTGCCAGCATCTGCACCGCGGTCTCGAAGGTGATGTCCTCGACCTTCTGGCCCCGGGGAATCGTGACGTTGGTCTCGCCATCGGTGACGTAGGCGCCGAAGCGTCCGTCGCGGATGCGGATCGGCTTGCCGCTCACGGGATCTGCCTCGAACTCGGCGAGCGCGCTGGATGCTCGGCGCGATCCGGCGCCGTACTTCGGCTGCGAATAGATCTCGAGGGCCTTCTCGAGGGTCACATCGAAGATCTGCGATTCGCTCTCGAGCGAGCGCGAGTCGGTGCCCTTCTTCAGGTAGGGCCCGAACCGGCCGTTCTGCGCGGTGATCTCCTCGCCGCTCTCCGGGTCGGCTCCCACGACGCGCGGCAGGCTGAGAAGCTGCAGCGCCGTGTCGAGATCGATCGTGTCGACCGACATCGAACGGAACAGCGAAGCGGTGCGCGGCTTCGGCGCGGCATCCTTCTTCGCCCCACGCTTGGGCTTGGGCGCCTCGACGACCTCGCCGGTGGCCTCGTCGACCGCCGCATCTTCAGAGACGGGGTCGTTCTCCTGGACGTAGGGCCCGAATCGGCCGTCCTTGACGACGACGATCTTGCCGTTGTCCGGGTTCGTGCCGAGCACGCGGTCGCCGGCGACCGGCGCATCGATGAGCTCCTGCGCCTTGGCCTCGGTCAGCTCGTCAGGAGCGAGGTCTTCGGGAACGTTGACGATGCGCGGCTTCTCGTCCGGAGCGTCGGGGTTCGCGACCTCGAGGTAGGGTCCGTACTTGCCGAATCGCAGGGTGGCGGTCTCGGTGATCGGCGTGGAGTTGAGCGCACGTGCGTCGATCTCGCCGAGGTTGTCGACGGTCTGGCGCAGTCCGACGTGCGAATCCGAGCCGTAGTAGAAGGAACGCAACCATTCGACGCGCTTCTGCTCGCCACGGGCGATCGCGTCGAGGTCGTCTTCGAGAGCTGCGGTGAAGTCGTAGTCGATCAGGTCGGCGAAGTGCTCCTCGAGCAGGCGCACGACACTGAAGGCGAGCCACGTCGGCACGAGAGCCTGGCCGCGCTTGGTGGCGTAGCCGCGATCGATCACGGTGCCGATGATGCTCGCGAACGTCGAAGGGCGGCCGATGCCGTGCTCCTCGAGCGCCTTGACGAGCGATGCCTCGGTGAAGCGCGGCTTCGGGGTCGTGCGGTGCCCTTTCGCCTCGGCATCGGACATCCGGAGGTCATCGCCGACGGCGACCGCAGGGAGCGACTGGTTCTCGTCGGCGTCCTTGTCGTTGCGCTTCTCGTCGCGTCCCTCTTCGTATGCCTCGAGGAAGCCCTTGAAGGTGTAGACCGTGCCCGATGCGGTGAACTCAGCCTTCTGCCCGTCGGCGTCGACCGCGATCGTGACGGTCGTGGTCTCGTACTTCGCGTCGGCCATCTGGCTGGCGACGGTGCGCTTCCAGATGAGGTCGTAGAGGCGGTGCTCCTCGCGGTCGAGTTCGGCGGCGACCGACTTCGGGGTGCGGAAGTTCTCACCCGACGGGCGGATGGCCTCGTGCGCCTCCTGGGCGTTCTTGCTCTTCGACTTGTAGACGCGCGGCTTGAGCGGCACGGCGCGGTCGCCGTACAACGCGACGGCCTGGCTGCGAGCGGCCTGCACCGCCTGGGTGCTCAGCGCCACCGAGTCGGTTCGCATATAGGTGATGTAGCCCTTTTCGTAGAGCCGCTGGGCGACGCTCATCGCCTGCTTGGCACTCATGGAGAGCTTTCGTCCGGCCTCCTGCTGCATGGTGGAGGTGGTGAACGGCGCGTATGGGCTGCGGGTGCCGGGCTTCGCCTCGACCTTGGTGACCGTGCCCGTGCCTGCGGCGTCGATCGCCAGCGCGAGGGCCGCCGCCTTCGCCTCGTCGAGGATGATGACGGCCTTCTTGAGCTTGCCGTCGTCGTCGAAGTCGGTGCCTCGGGCGAGCTGACCGCCGTCCACGCGGACCAGACGAACCTTGAATCCGGACGACGAGGACGCGAGCGCCTCGACGTCCCAGTACTCGGCGGACACGAACGCCATGCGCTCGCGCTCACGCTCGACGATCATGCGGGTGGCGGCGGACTGCACTCGGCCGGCAGACAGACCGGTCTTGACCTTGTACCAGAGCACGGGCGAGACATCCCACCCGTACAGTCGGTCGAGGATACGGCGGGTCTCCTGCGCGTCGACCAGGTCGGTGTCGAGCTCACGCGTGTTGCCGATGGCCGCTTGGATCGCGTCCTTGGTGATCTCGTGGAACACCATCCGCTTGACGGGGACCTTGGGCTTCAGCGTCTCGAGCAGGTGCCACGCGATGGCCTCGCCCTCGCGGTCCTCATCAGTGGCGAGCAGAAGCTCGTCGGCAGTCTTGAGCGCCCGCTTGAGTTCGGCGACGGTCTTCGTCTTGCGATCGGAGACCACGTAATAGGGGTCGAAGTCGTTGTCGACGTCGATCGAGTACTTTCCGTACGCCTGCTTGTCCGCGGCGGGGATGTCCTTCTTGTCTGCGAGGTCGCGAATATGGCCGACCGAGCTGAGCACCTCGTAGCCATCGCCGAGGTACCCCTGGATCGACCGCATCTTCGTCGGAGACTCGACGATGACGAGCTTCTTGCCTTCAGCCAAGGGAGCATCCTTTCTTCGAAGCACACCATACACACCGCCGTGATGGGTTGGTCACAGAGGTCGCCTGCATTTTCGCCGGAAAGTGCCTCGCGCCGCAGTCAGATCCCCTCGGGTGGCCCAGCACGGGCTCGGGAGACGGCAGCGAGTCCAGCGTACTTCGCCTTGACCTGCACGGTCGCCACGAAGCCGTCGACGGCGCATTCGGTGAGTGCTGCACCGGAGGCCGCGGCGACCCGCGCGGCGAGGGTGCACGGGTCGACCGTGACGACGACTGCGCCGCTGGCGGCGTCGGCCGCCGCGAGGGCCGCGGCGTCGGCGGCTCCCGCTGCGCGCTGCGCGGTGACTGCCGCGCCGCCGACGGCGGCGAGTCCGAATGACAGAGTCGCGCCGACCACCAGCACGCCGGCCGCGAGCACCGACCCCGCCATCAGTGCTCCACCTCCACCGTCGAGAACATCAGAGTCCTCCGGCGAGCGCGCAACTCGACGCGCGCACGCCGACCCTCACGAAGCCGCCGACGGTGAAGTCGGTCTCTGCGGACACGCACACGAGATCGCCCGACGTGCTGCTCGACATCGACGCACCGGGCACTGCAGCCGACACCGCACGTGCGGCGGCCCCCTCGTCTTCTCCTCTGCCGAGGAGCCGGGCCGCGTCAGCGGTCGCATCCTGCAGTGCCACCTGACGGGAGGCTGCGCCCAGAGCCCCGGCTCCGAGTAGGAGGACGAGCACGACAGCGGGAACCGCGAGCGCGAGCTCCGCAGTCACGGAGCCGCGCTCGCCTGCTTGGACGGAAGTCATCACGACACCGTCAGCGCCCGACGCACCAGGTCCGTGAGGATGCCACGCACCTCGTCTGACCTCATGATCACGACCAGGAGGCCGGCGAAGGCGACGGCCGCCATCGTGGTGATGGCGTACTCGGCGGTGGCCGCGCCACTGTCGTCGCCGAAGAGGGTTGCCGCGCTGCGGCGGGTGAGCGAGGGGATGGTGTTCATGTGTTCCTTCTTTCTGTGGGACGGATACGCGGTGCATCCGGTGGAACTCGGGCGTCACAGCGGCAGTGGAGTGGAGGCGAGCACGCTCAGCAGAAGCGGTGCGACGCCGAGCAGCAGGAAGGCCGGGAGAGTGCAGACTCCGAGCGGGATGAGCAGCGTCGTCGAGAGCTTGGCCGCGCGAAGGCGTCCGTCCACCCGTGACGCGTGTCTCTCCTGGCTGGCGGAAGCCCGAAGCAGTTCACCCGCCGGGACCCCGGCAGCATGCGACAGCTCGAGCACCGCGCCGATGCGAGCGTCGTCACCGGTAGACGATGCCGGGCTCTCGGCGACGAGGCGCAGGGCTCGTGGGATCGACGCGCCTCCTGAGAGGGCGACCGCCATGAGCTCGGCTCGCATGCCCGGTGTTCCCGGTTCGGGACGCGCCCGCGTGAGGAGTCGCCCGGTCCACGCGCGCGCCGCGGCGACGAGCAGGAGCCCGGCGACCACGCACCCGGCGCCGGCGGGCGTCCCGACGATGACGCCGACAGTGTCGAAGCCGAGGGCGAAGCCGAGGAAGAGGCCGGCGAACGGCATCCAGAGCAGGAGCTTGGCGGTTCCCGCGGGCTCGGCGAGCGCGATGCGCACGTCGTCCGCGGCGGATGACGCGTCGCGCAGCGTCTCAGCGAGCATCCTCAGCACCTCGGCGAGCGGTGCGCCGACGGTCGTCGCGATCTCCCAGGCGGCCGCGAGGTCACGCCACGCGCCACCCTCCGCTTCGATGGCCGCGATGAGCGGGACGCCGCCATCCACACGGGCGATCACGGACGCAGCGTGACGGTCGCCGATCGAGGCAAGATGGCGCCATGCGACCATCGGCACCGCGCCGGCTTGGAGAAGCACCGCGAGCGTCTGCACCGATGTTGTGGCGTCGCCCCCGGTCTCGACGACCGGACGACGCCATCCCCTCACCACGGCCGCACCTCCTCGATGCTCAGCCGATCCCCGCTCACCGCGAGCTCGCCGGCGTGCGCGATGCGTCTCCGCCCGCCAGGCGCCCTGTCGAGATGAAGGACGATCGTGAAGGCGCTCACAGCCTGGCGCGCGAGCGCCGTGGCATCCATCGCCGCGAGGGCGCCGAGCGCTTCGAGCCGGGCCGGCACGTCGCTGAGACCGCTCGCGTGGAGAGTTCCCGCTCCCCCGTCGTGTCCGGTGTTCAGAGCAGTCAGGAGTTCTCTCACCTCCTCGCCGCGGCATTCTCCGACCACGAGACGGTCGGGGCGCATGCGCAGCGACTCGCGGACCAACCGAGCGAGGCTGATGCCGCCGGCTCCCTCGAGATTCGACTGCCGTGCCTCCAGAGCGACGTGGTGGGGATGCTGCGGGCGCAGTTCGGCGACGTCCTCGATCGTGACGATGCGCTCAGAGGCCGGGACGGCTGACAGCAATGCCGACAGCAGCGTGGTCTTGCCCGTTCCCGTCCCGCCGGTGATGAGGATGTTGGCGCGCTCGGCGACGAGCTCGAGAAGCCAGCTGTGCTGGGCCGCGTCGAAGGAGCCGAGCGCCGCCAGCGCGTCGAGATCGGCAGCGCGCACTCTGGGCACACGGATCGAGAGCGCCGTCCCCGACGTCGAGATCGGCGCGAGCACGGCATGGACGCGGATGCCGGAGTCGAGCCTGACATCGACGCACGGAGCCTGGTCGTCGAGATGTCGACCGCCGAGTCCGACGAGCCCGACCGCGAGGTCGCGGACCTCCCGCTCGGACGCGCTCCACCCGAGCACGGGTTCCGCACCATGCCCTCGGTCGATGAACAGCCCGGATGCGCCGTTTACGAAGATGTCGGTGACCTCCTCGTCTGCGCAGTGCTCGGCGAGGAGGCCGAAGGCGGGATCGACCTGCAGCGGCGAAGGAGCACCCCGGACGGTTCCGTCGGCGAGCGCCGCCGAGCCGCGCGGCTGAATGACGAAGGGATCAGGCATGCCCCGAAGCTAGGGCTCACGGCGGATCCGCGGGGTCGCCGCGGCGCTCCCGCGACGACCACTGTGAGCAACGTCTGGACGATGGCATCGGTGCAGAGCGGGTGTGGACGGCGTCAGATCGCGAGCCACAGGATGGGAGCGCTCCCGGCATAGAGATGGGCGGCACCTCACGGGGGGAATGAGATGCCGCCCACGGCGTCCCTCATGGGGGAATCGGGCACGCCAAGGCCAGAATGAGAATTCGGCTGTCGTCGAGTGTACGCAAGGCGACCGTCCTGACAAAACCCGTCGGACTACCGACTTTCGGCAGTAATGCGATGTCCGTGCCCGGGACTAGATTCGCCCTGACCTGATCGCGTCAGAGATGCGTTCATGCCCGCACGACCTGCCACGCCGCAAAGGAGCGCCTGCCGATGAGCAGCCAGATCGATCACCTTCTCGATGAGACCCGCCAGTTCCCGCCGTCCGAGGAGTTCGTCGCCCAGTCGGTCTCGTCTCCCCGGCTGTATGAGAATGCGTCGACCGACCGCGAAGCCTTCTGGGCCGACCAGTCACGCGAACTGCTGGAGTGGCACAAGCCGTTCACGCGCGTGCTCGACTGGTCGACCCCGCCGTTCGCGAAGTGGTTCGACGACGGCGAGCTCAACGTCGCGTACAACTGCCTCGACCGCCACGTCGAGGCGGGCAACGGCGACCGTGTCGCTCTCCACTGGGAGGGCGAACCGGGCGACTCCCGGTCGATCACCTACGCCGAGCTGACCGAGGAGGTCAAGCGCGTCGCGAACGTGCTGGAGGGGCTCGGCATCGGCCATGGCGACCGCGTCGCGATCTACCTGCCGATGATCCCCGAGGCGGTCGCATCGATGCTCGCCGTCGCCCGCGTCGGCGCCATCCACTCCGTCGTGTTCGGCGGGTTCAGCGCCGACAGCCTCCGCTCGCGCATCGATGACGCAGGGGCGAAGCTCGTCATCACCGCCGACGGCGGCTACCGCAAGGGCCGCGTGTCCGCGCTCAAGCCGGCCGTCGACCAGGCGCTCGCCGACCGCGGCGACGGCGAGCAGCAGACGGTCGAGCACGTGCTCGTCGTCAAGCGCGGCGAGAACGAGGTCGACTGGGAGGACGGTCGCGACCTCTGGTGGCACGAGGTCGTCCCCGCGGCCTCCCCCGAGCACACTGCCGTGGCCTTCCCCGCCGAGAACCCGCTGTTCATCCTCTACACCTCCGGGACTACGGGAAAGCCCAAGGGAATCCTGCACACCTCCGGCGGGTACCTCACTCAGGCCGCCTACTCGCACAAGTACGTGTTCGACCTGCATCCCGAGACCGACGTGTACTGGTGCACCGCCGACATCGGGTGGATCACCGGACACAGCTACGTCACCTACGGTCCGCTGGCGAACGGCGCGACCCAGGTCATCTATGAGGGCACGCCTGACGCGCCGCACCCCGGGCGCTGGTGGGAGATCATCGAGAAGTACAAGGTCTCGATCTTCTACACGGCGCCCACCGCGATCCGCTCGTTCATGAAGATCGGCCGCAGCGTGCCCGCGAAGTTCGATCTGTCGTCGCTGCGCCTGCTCGGCTCGGTGGGCGAGCCCATCAACCCCGAGGCGTGGATCTGGTACCGCGACGTGGTCGGCGCGGGCAAGACGCCCATCGTCGACACCTGGTGGCAGACCGAGACAGGCGCGATCATGGTCTCTGCACTGCCCGGTGTCACCGCCACCAAGCCGGGATCCGCCCAGGTGCCGCTGCCCGGAATCTCGATCGACGTCGTCGACGAGTCGGGCGCCGAGGTGGGCAACGGCAACGGCGGCCTCCTCGTCGTCACCGAACCGTGGCCGAGCATGCTCCGCGGCATCTGGGGCGACCCCGAGCGGTTCACGGAGACGTACTGGGAGAAGTTCGAGAAGCAGGGCTACTACTTCGCCGGTGACGGTGCGCGCCTCGACCAGGACGGCGACCTCTGGTTGCTCGGCCGGGTAGACGACGTCATGAACGTCTCCGGACACCGCCTCTCGACGGCCGAGATCGAGTCGTCGCTCGTCGCACACGAGGCGACGGCCGAGGCCGCGGTCGTCGGCGCGGCAGATGAGACGACCGGTCAGGCCGTCGTCGCATTCGTGATCATCAAGGAGAGCTACCTCTCGGCGCACGACCCCGCCGGACTCGCGCAGCAGCTGCGCCTCTGGGTGGGTGAGCAGATCGGCGCGATCGCACGGCCCCGCGACGTGTACATCGTGGGCGAGCTTCCGAAGACGCGCTCGGGCAAGATCATGCGGCGTCTGCTGCGCGATGTGGCTGAGGGGCGCGAGGTCGGAGACACCACCACGTTGGCCGACACCGCGGTGATGAGCATCATCTCGGCGCAGGTCAAGTAGCACGGATACAGCAAACGCCCCCTTCCGAACCGATCCGGAAGGGGGCGTTGCCGTGTGCGCGTGGTGAGGGGTGGCGACCTCAGGCCAGGATGAACGTGGCCTCCACTTCGACCGGGCTGTCGAGCGGGAGCACCGGCACACCGACGGCCGCGCGGACATGCTGCCCGGCGTCGCCGAAGATCTCGCCGAGCACCAGGCTCGCCCCGTTGATCACGCCGGGCTGGCCGGTGAAATCGGGGGTGGATGCCACGAAGCCGCCGAGCCGCAGCACTCCGGCGATCCTGTCAACGCCCCCGGCCGCAGCCGCAGCCGCCGCGAGAGCGTTCAGGGCGCAGGTGCGCGCATAGGCGTTGGCGTCCTCGGCGGTGACCTCTGCCCCGACCTTGCCCGTCGCGGGCAGCGTTCCCTCGACGAAAGGCAGCTGGCCGGAGGTGTAGACGAGTCCGTCGTGCACGACCGCCGGGACGTAGGCTGCGACCGGCGCCGCGACGACGGGGAGCTCGATGCCCAGCTCGGTCAGGCGCTCAGAGACGCTCATGCCGCTCCCCCTTCGAACTGGCGGGACGCCTCGGCTGCGGCAGCGAGACCGGCGTTGCCCGAGGCATCCGCCGTCACCGGGCGCTTGAAGTAGGCGACGAGCCCACCCTCGGGGCCCTGGATGACCTGCACGAGCTCCCAGCCCTGCTTGCCCCAGTTGTTGAGGATCGCTGCGGTGTTGTGGATCAGCAGCGGGGTGGTGAGGTACTCCCAGGTGGTCATGGCTCTCCTGTCTGGCGGCATCCGCGACGGCGGCTGCGTCAAAGGCGGTATTCAGGGAACTCCCCTACGATCTAGCGTATGCCTCAAAAGAATCGCACGGTGAAAGGTGCGCTCGGCGGAGTCCTCGGACTCGTCGGGCTGAGCACCGTCGCCGGTCTCCTCGTCGCGGCCAGCGTCACTCCGGTGCTCGCCATGACCGGTATCGCCGGGTCGCAGGCCCTCACCATCTTCGAGGACCTCCCCGAGAACCTCCAGGTCGGCGCTCCGATGCAGCAGTCGACGATCTACGCGACGGGTCTCGACGGCAACCCCGTCGCACTGGCGTCGTTCTACGAGCAGAAGCGCATCCCGGTCGCCTACGACCAGGTCGCGCCCGTGATGTACGACGCGATCCTCTCGAGCGAGGACAAGAACTTCTACACCCACGGCGGAATCAACCTCGGCGCGACGATCAAGGCCGCAGTCGGGAACGTCGCCGGCACGACCGATCGAGGAGCGTCCACGATCACCCAGCAGTACGTGAAGAACGTCCAGGTGCAGGAATGCGAACAGGACGTCGATCCTGGAGCCGAGGACTACTCGAAGCAGATCGAGCAGTGCTTCCTCGATGCGGCAGTCGCGAAGGGCGGCGAGGGCGTCGAGCGCAAGCTGCAGGAGATGCGCTACGCGCTGAAGATCGAGAAGGACTACTCGAAGAACGAGATCCTCCTCGGCTACCTCAACATCGCCAACTTCGGCGGCACCATCTACGGCATCGAGGCCGCAGCGAACCGGTACTTCTCCACCAGCGCGGCGAATCTCAGTCTCGCGCAGGCGGCGACGATCGCCGGCATGGTGCAGGAGCCCAACCGATTCCGCATCGACCGCCCCGAGGGAATCTGGACGGATGACGCCGGCGTGGCGCACAACGGGGACGCCGACGGCTACAAGGACACGAAGGATCGCAGAGACTACGTCCTCAATCGGATGCTCGCGGACGCGAAGATCACGCAGGCCGCGCACGACGAGGCCGTCGCCTCGCCGGTCACGCCGCTGCTGAGCGAGCCCCAGCAGGGCTGTGCGGCCGCGGGCGACAACGCGTACTTCTGCCAGTACGTGAAGGCCGTCATCGAGAACGACGAGGCGTTCGGCGCCACGGAAGAGGAGCGTCGCTCGAACCTCCGCCGCGGCGGAATGGAGATCTACACCTCCCTCGATCTGCGGGTCCAGCAGCCCGCGATCGACGCGGTCAGGGCGCAGGTCCCGCAGGCGATGCCCGGGATCCTCGTCGGTGGCACCGGAGTGTCGATCGAGGCGTCCACGGGTCGCGTCCTCGCCATGGCACAGAACACCGTCTTCAACGAGACGACCGAGGCCAACCTGGCTGCCGGCGAGACCTCTCAGGTCTTCGCCGCAGACAAGGCGCACGGCGGCTCGACCTACGGGTTCGAGACGGGATCGACCTACAAGCTGTTCACGCTTCTGAGCTGGCTGGAGTCCGGCCACTCCGTGAACCAGGTCCTCGACGGTCGCCTCAAGACCTTCAGCCCCTTCACCAGGTGCGGGGACAAGGTGACGAACAGCTCCAAGATCAACAACTTCGGCAACTCCGGCGGCTCGGTGGGCAGCGTGCGACAGTTCACCGCGCAGTCCCTGAACACCGGTTTCCTCGCGATGGCGCAGCAGCTCGATCTCTGCGACATCAACGAGGTGGCGAAGCGACTCGGCGTCCACTACGGCAACGGCGACGACATCACGGTCGGCGGAACGAACGCCAACACCGCTCCGAACGATCCGTTCCCGACGGTTCTGGGCTCGAAGAGCGTGGCTCCTCTGCAGATGGCCGGCGCCTACGCCACCGTCGCCAACAACGGCGTCTACTGCGAGCCTCGCGTGATCGACCGGGTCGTCGGCGAGGACGGCGCGGAGATCACTCCTCCCGCGCAGAAGTGCTCCCCGCAGCTCACCCCTGAGGTCGCCGCGACCGCCGCGTACGCACTGCGAGGCGTCATGGAGGGCAACGGCACCGGAACGAGGGCCAACCCGTACGACGGAACCCAGCTGATCGGCAAGACCGGTACCGCCGAGAAGGAGCACACCATGCTCGTCGAGTCGAGCACCAAGGTGACGACAGCGGTGTGGGTCGGAAACGTCGACGGCCGCGTGCCGCTGAACGACTTCCGCAACGGCAACGGGACGCGACTCGGCGACATCCGCTACGGCCTCGCCAAGGCGATCCAGGGTGCCGCGGATGCCGTGTACCCCGCGGAGGACTTCCCTCGCCCCGACGACAAGCTGGTTCGTCAGGTTCTGACGAACGTTCCCGACGTGGTGGGCAAGTCCGTCGGCGAAGCGACCTCTCTCATCGAGGCTGCGGGCTTCACCGCAGCCGTCGGACCCGCCGTGGACGGTCCCGCCGGCGATGTCGTCATGGCGCAGGACCCGTCCGGACAGGCCCCGAGCGGTGCGACGATCACGATCTCGCCGAGCAACGGCCAGGGCGCGACGGTGCCCGACATCACCGGACAATCGAAGGCCGAAGCGCAGAGCGCGCTGTTCGGGGCAGGGTTCTCGTCGATCGACTTCGACGGGTCATGCAACGGTCAGAACGCCGCGGTCACGTCCACCGACCCGGCCGCGAACACACCGACGACGAAGAGCACGTCCATCAAGGTCCGCTGCAAGTGACGTCTCGCCACGCGGCGCACCCGGCCCTCATCGCGCTCGGCGCGGTGGGGGCCGCTGGTGCCGCAGCCGCCGTCTGGGGCATCGGCATCGAGCGCTACCTCTTCACGGTGCGTGAGGCGACCGCATCCGCTCTCGCCCCGGGTTCCGCACCGTTGCGCGTGCTGCACATCTCGGACGCGCACATGGCTCCGTGGCAGCACCGCAAGCAGGACTGGCTCGCGTCACTCGCGCAGCTGAAGCCCGATCTCATCGTCAACACCGGCGACAATCTCGGACACCGCGACGGTCTCGCCGGGATCAGACGTGCCTTCGAGCCGTTCGCCGGAATCCCCGGTGTCTTCGTGCACGGTTCCAACGACGTCATCGGCCCCTCGCCGCGGAATCCGATCCGCTACTTCGCCGGCCCGTCGCAGCGCCCGCGAGAGCTGAACTTCCTCGACACCGATGCGATGGACGCGTACTTCACCGACGAGCTCGGATGGACGAGCCTGAACAACGCCGCAGCGCGACTCATGGTGGCCGGCAGTCCCCTGGACCTGTTCGGCGTGAGTGATGCGCACTGCGACTGGGACCGGCTCGAAGACCTGCCGGACGCCATCGATGCTCTCGGTCCGCGGACTGCCGGCACATCCGTTCTCGGCGTCACGCACGCGCCCTATCAGCGCGTCCTGAACGGGTTCGTGGAGATGGGCGCCGACGCCATCCTCGGAGGCCACACGCACGGCGGTCAGGTGTGCCTGCCCGGTTTCGGTGCTCTCGTAGCGAACTGCGACATCCCGCTGAAGCAGGCGAAGGGTCTCAGCACGTGGACTCAGGGCGATCGCGCCGTGCCCCTCAATGTCAGCGCGGGCTGCGGACACTCGATCTACGCGCCGATACGCTTCGCGTGCCGCCCCGAGGCGACGCTGCTGACCCTGACGGCGCGCGGTTGATGCCTCGATTCGGCGCTGGGAGCATTTCGCTGTAGACTCGGAGGGTTGCAAAACGGGGTGTGGCGCAGCTTGGTAGCGCGCTTCGTTCGGGACGAAGAGGTCGCAGGTTCAAATCCTGTCACCCCGACAAGTAACACCGGAAGGCCGTCCTCACGGGCGGCCTTCTCTGTATCCGGAACGAGGAGAAAGGCACCGCATGAGTCGCTTGCTCCCCCCGCCTCGACGACTGACCCGAGGCATCGCCCTCGCTCTCGCCCTGCCGTTCTTCGGCGGCATCGCGCTGCTGACGCTCACGCCGACGCGCATCGAGCAGTCCATGCCGAACCTGCTCGATCTCGTGCTGTCCGTTTCGCACCGACTGGGGTGGGAGTCTCTTGATTTCACCCGCCTCGAGGTCATCGCCAACGTTCTGGTCTTCGTGCCCATCGGCATCCTGGCGTTCATCCTCGTCCCCCGCCGTCTCTGGCCGCTGGCGCTCGCCCTGGGCCCGGCAGTGTCCCTCTCCATCGAGGCCGCCCAGCGCCTCGCCCTGCCGAATCGCACGGCCACCGTGTCCGATGTGATCGCGAACTCCGGCGGCGCGCTGATCGGCGTCGCGCTCGCGATCCTGTGCACCCTCCTCTTCGCTCCGCGTGTCTCTCAGCACCGCCCGTCTACTCTGGAAGCATCATGACCTCGCCTGCACTCGTCGCCTTCGATCTCGACGACACCCTCGCCCCGTCGAAAGAGCCCATCGATGCTCGCATCGCCTCGTTGCTGCTCGCGCTGCTGCAGCGGGTCGAGGTCGCGATCATCTCGGGCGGCAACGAGGCGCAGTTCCGCGCTCAGGTGATCGCGCGGCTCGGAACAATCGACGAGGCGGCCGCGGCGCGACTGCACCTGCTCCCCACCTGCGGCACACGGTACCTGCGCCACGACGGCACCGATTTCTCGCCGCTCTACGCCCACGACCTCACCGCGGAGCAAAAGGCCGGCGCTCTCGCCGCCCTGCGCGAGGAGGCGGAGCGTCTGGGGCTGTGGGAGTCTCAGCCCTGGGGTGAGATCCTCGAGGACCGCGGATCCCAGATCACCTTCTCCGCGCTCGGGCAGAAGGCTCCCCGCGATGCCAAGCACGAGTGGGACCCATCCGGTACGAAACGAGAAGCCCTTCGGGACGCCGTGGCGGCGAGACTCCCCGAGCTCGAAGTGCGATCCGGCGGTTCGACCTCCATCGACATCACTCTGGCCGGCATCGACAAGGCCTTCGGCATGAAGCAGCTCGCCGAGCACACCAGCATCCCCCTCACCTCGATGCTGTTCTACGGTGACCGACTCGATGAAGGCGGCAACGACTACCCCGTCCTGGCGATCGGAGTGCCCTCGGTCGCGGTCGAGGGGTGGGAGGACACCGCAGACAAGCTCGACGAGCTTCTCGCGACCCTCTGACCGCCCACCCCTCCCCTCGAATCCGGGGACGAGGTCAGCGGACGACGACCTCCGACGCGGCGCGTGCGACCGGCACGAGGCGCGTGAGCTGAGTGACGTGCGACGGCTCGAGCTCCGCGAGTGAGGCGACCCCCAGAAGACGCATGGTGCGTTCGATCTCCGTCCGCAGGATCTCGATCGTGCGGTCGACGCCCGCACGGCCGCCGGCCATGAGGCCGTAGAGGTAGGCGCGGCCGATGAGGGTGAAGTCCGCTCCGAGCGCGACCGCCGCGACGATGTCCGCGCCGTTCATGATCCCCGTGTCGACCATGACCGTGAAGTCGTCGCCCACGGCGGTCCGGACCTCCGGCAGAAGGTGGAACGGAATGGGTGCGCGGTCGAGCTGCCGCCCGCCGTGGTTGGAGAGCACGATGCCGTCGACGCCGGCGTCACGCAGGCGCACCGAATCCTCGACGTTCTGCACCCCCTTGATCACGATCTTGCCCGGCCAGATGTCACGGATCACCGCAAGGTCGTCGTAGCTGATCGTGGGGTCCATCGCCGCGTCGAGCAGCTCGCCGACCGTGCCGCCGGTGGTGCTCAGCGACGCGAACTCCAGCTTCGGGGTCGTCAGGAAGTCGTACCACCACCACGGACGCGGGATGGCGTTGATGATGGTGCCGAGCGTGAGTTGCGGCGGGATGCTGAAGCCGTTGCGCTTGTCACGCAGCCGCGCTCCGGCGACCGGGGTGTCCACCGTGAACTGCAGCGTGTCGAAGCCCGCGGCGGCAGCACGGCGAGTGAGTTCGTAGGAGATCTCGCGGTCGCGCATGACATAGAGCTGGAACCAGTTGCGTCCGTGCGGGTTGGCCGCCTTCACGCCCTCGATCGACGTCGTGCCCAGGGTCGAGAGGGTGAACGGGATGCCGGCCGCCGCCGCCGCTCCCGCGCCGGCGACCTCGCCCTCTGTCTGCATGAGACGCGTGAAGCCTGTCGGCGCGATGCCGAACGGGAGCGCCGACGGGCTGCCGAGGATCTCGACCGCGGTGTCGACATCCGGAGCCGGCCGGAGGATCCCGGGGTGGAACTCCACATCCTGGAACGCCTGGCGTGCCCGCGTGAGCGACAGCTCGCCCTCGGCGGCGCCATCGGTGTAGTCGAACGCGGCCTTCGGCGTGCGCCTCTTGGCGATCGTGCGCAGGTCGTCGATCGTGAGCGCCGAGTCGAGACGGCGCTTCTTGCCGTTGAACTCGGGCTTCTTGAACTTCATCAGGTCGAGAAGCTCTGCGGGGTTGGGAACCTGGCGCTGGACCATGGCTGTCCTCTCAGTCGGTGGGTCGGACGCTGCGGGTGAGCCCCGCCGCGGTGTAGTAGCCGGTGATGTGCGCTCGGACGAGGGTCTGGGCGGTCGCCGCGTCACCCGCGGCGATGGCCTCGATGATGGCTCGGTGCTCGGCGCGCAGCAGGTCTGCCATGGCATCCCAGTCGGCGATGGATGAGGCGCCCTGCTGCACGTACGACTCGATGGACGTGCGCAGGCCCGCCATGATCGCGGCGACGACGGTGTTGCCGCTCGATTCCGCGAGGGCGAGGTGGAGCTGGGCATCGAGGGCGAGGAACTCATCAGGCGTCAGGGCGCCGACGTCCATCGCATCGAGCACGCTGTGCGCCGCGGTGAGATCGGGCGCGTGCTGGCTCGCGAGAGCGGCGACGACCGCGTCTTCGAGCAGCAGTCGGGTCTGCACCACGTCCGCCAGCGGAAAGCCCTGTGCGGCGACCTGGAGGCGCAGAAGCGTCGACATACCACCGGAGGGGGTCGCGATCACGATCGCGCCCGACTGCGGCCCCGAGCCGGTCGAGGTGCGGATCAGCCCCATGACCTCGAGCACGCGCAGCGCCTCTCGGACGCTCGAGCGCCCGACACCCAGGTCTGCGGCGAGCTCGCGCTCCGAGGCGAGACGATCACCGGGGCCGAGACGCCCGTCGAGCAGGTCGCTCTCGACGTGTTCGAGCACGAGCCTCCAGGCGCGGGCTGGCTGCTCCGGCATCCGCTCTCCTCATCGTGTGCATCGGCGGCATCGATCCTCGACGCGGCTGTGGTCTGACCACAGTACCGTGTGTGGTCAGACCACGCAATCGGGGTACGACGACACAGCGCCCGAGGGCGGAGCAGGACGCGAGGGCATTCAGCCCAGCCGCCCACCCGACTCTTCGAGGTAGCACGCGCCGCACAGCGACTCGTAGGTCGTGATCTCCGGCGCCAGCGATCCGTCAGCGCCCTCGTCGATGGCGACCTGGTCGCCGTCGAAGACGAACCGACCACCGATCACACGACCGTTGAAGACGGCCTTGCGCCCGCAGCGGCAGATGGTCTTCAGCTCCTCGAGGGAGTGCGCGATCGCGAGCAGACGAGCCGACCCCGGGAAGGCGTGGGTGAGGAAGTCATTGCGGATGCCGTAGGCGATCACCGGGATGCCGTCCTCGATCGCGATGCGGAAGAGGTCGTCGACCTGCTCCGCCGTGAGGAACTGCGCCTCGTCGATCAGGAGGCAGGCGACATCGATCGACCCCCCGCGGACCGGTTCATCGGCGACCGCACGGCGCACGCGATCCCGGTGCTCGTCGAAGAGCTCGCGGACGTCCGCATCGGGAGCGATGAGATAGTCGACGTGCCGCGTGACACCGAGTCGACTCGCGATCTCGGATGCACCCTTGGTGTCGATCGCCGGCTTCGCGAGCAGCACGTGCTGGCCGCGCTCCTCGTAGTTGTACGCGGCCTGGAGCAGCGAGGTGGACTTGCCCGAGTTCATCGCCCCGTAGCGGAAGTAGAGCTTCGCCACCGGCGCGCTACTCGTTGATGCCGAGCGTGGCCGCCGTCGCCGCGGTGGACTTCGCCGCCAGCTCGGGGTCCTTGTTCAGCTGCTCGCCGAATGTCGGGATGAGCTCGCGCAGTTCCGACTCCCAGCCGGGGTACTCGTCGGGGAAGCACTTCTTCAGCAGATCGAGCATGATCGGCACGGCGGTGGAGGCGCCGGGCGAGGCGCCGAGCAGACCGGCGATCGAACCGTCGGCCGCGGACACCACTTCGGTGCCGAACTGCAGGATGCCGCCCTTCTTGGGGTCCTTCTTCATGACCTGGGCGCGCTGCCCCGCGTCGATGAGCGTCCAGTCCTCGTCCTTCGCCGTCGGCATGAACGTGCGCAGGCTGTCGACCTTCTTGGCGTGGTTCTTCAGCAGCTCCCCCACCAGGTAGGTGATGAGGTCGGGATTCGCGAACGCGACGCGCAGCATCGGCCACAGATTGTGCGTGCGCACCTGCGACACGATGTCGAGCATCGAGCCGTTCTTGAGGAACTTCGGGCTGAAGGTCGCGAACGGACCGAACATCAGGGAGGCCTCGCCGTCGACCACGCGCGTGTCGAGGTGCGGGACCGACATGGGCGGGGCGCCCACCGAGGCCTGCGAGTACACCTTCGCCTTGTGCTGCGCGACGATCTTCGGGTTCGAGGTCTTGAGGAACTGCCCGCCGATCGGGAAGACACCGTAGCCCTTGATCTCGGGGATGCCCGAGCGCTGCAGCAGCTTGAGCGCCCAGCCGCCGGCGCCGACGAACACGAAACGCGCCTTGATCTGGTTCGGCGTGCGACCGATCGTCGTGCGGTAGTTGATGAGCCAGGTGCCGTCCTTCTGCTTCTTCAGGCTCTTGACCTCGTGGTTGGTGCGCAGCGCGACGCCCGACTCGGTGAGGTGGTCGAAGAGCTGGTGCGTCAGCGCACCGAAGTCGACGTCGGTTCCGGCGGGCACGCGGGTGGCCGCGAACGGCTCGCCCTTACGGCGCTGCTGCATGAGCAGCGGCGCCCACTTGTTGATGACGCGGGAATCCTCGCTGTACTCGATGCCCTCGAACAGCGGCTGCTTCTTCAGGACCTCGTAGCGGTCCTTGAGGTACTTGACGTCCTTCTCACCGCGCACGAACGTCATGTGCGGCGTCGCGTTGATGAAGGTCGACGGCGCATCGAGCACGCCGCGATCGACCAGAGACGACCAGAACTGACGACTCTGCTGGAACTGCTCGTTGATCGAGACGGCCTTGGCGGGGTCGAGCGGAGCGCCCTTCTGCTGCGGCATGTAGTTCAGCTCGCAGAGCGCCGCGTGGCCGGTGCCCGCGTTGTTCCACGGGTTCGACGATTCCTGAGCCACATCGGAGAGTCGCTCGAACGCGACGATCTTCCAATCCGGCTGCAGCTCGTGCAGAAGGGTACCCAGGGTGGCGCTCATGATGCCACCACCGATCAAGACGACATCGACGGTTTCGGTCACCACGACAGTCTAGTTCGCGGTCACGGCACGACAGACCACGCGGGGCCGTCCGGCGAGACCGGATCCGCATGACCGCGATGCGGTCAGGCTATGGCGACCAGGCGCTCGGCGAGGATCTCGGCGATCTGCACCGCGTTCAGCGCCGCGCCCTTGCGCAGGTTGTCGTTGCTGATGAACAGCACGAGGCCCTTGTTCTCGGGAGCGGACTGGTCGGCGCGGATTCGTCCGACGAAGCTCGGGTCCTTGCCCGCGGCCTGGAGCGGCGTGGGCACCTCGTCGAGGACGACACCGGGGGCTGCGGCGAGCACCTCGGCGGCGCGCTGCGGCGTGATGTCGCGGGCGAACTCGACGTTGATCGAGAGCGAGTGGCCCGTGAAGACGGGAACCCGCACGCACGTGCCGGCGACACGGAGGTCGGGCAGCTCGAGGATCTTGCGGCTCTCGTTGCGGAGCTTCTTCTCCTCGTCCGTCTCGTTCTGACCGTCGTCGACCAGGTTGCCCGCGAACGGGATGACGTCGAACGCGATCGGAGCGACGTACTTCTCGGGCTCCGGGAAGTCGATCGACGAGCCGTCGTGCACGAGGCGCAGCGTGTCGCCCTGGGCGAGGACGCCCTCGACCTGCCCGAGGAGCTCCTGCGCACCGGCGAGACCCGAACCGGAGACGGCCTGGTAGGTCGAGACGATCAGGCGCTCGAGACCCGCTTCGGCGTGCAGCGCCTTCAGAACCGGCATGGCTGCCATGGTCGTGCAGTTCGGGTTGGCGATGATGCCGCGAGGGCGGTCGTCGATCGCGTGCGGGTTGACCTCGCTGACGACCAGCGGAACCTCGGGATCGTTGCGCCAGGCGCTGGAGTTGTCGACGACGACGGCTCCGGCCTCGGCGAAGCGGGGAGCGTATGCGCGGCTGGCGGTCGCGCCGGCCGAGAAGAGGGCGATGTCGATGCCCGCGGCATCCGCCGTCTCGACATCCTCGACGATGACGGTCGCGCCGTCGAACTCGATGGCGGTGCCTGCGGAACGCGACGAGGAGAACAGGCGCAGCTCACGGATCGGGAAGGACCGTTCGGCGAGAATCTCGCGCATCACGGTGCCCACCTGGCCGGTGGCGCCGACGATGGCGACGGAGAGTCCTGAGTCGGAGATGCGGGTCATGATGTTCCTTGGCGTCGTGCAGTGCTGCATGCGAGGCTTCAGGCGCGACGTCGGGATGCGGATGCCGCGCCTGGCGCCGATGTCAGGGTTTCGGTGAGTCTACCGTGCCGTCCGGTGATCGAGGACCGACCGTCGGGCGGGGTGCGGGCCGGGCCAGCATCCCGAGTCAGTTTTGCGGATCGAGTCACGATTCGCGGACGGGATCAGCTGACACTTCCGCAGATCGTGCGGTCATCCGCAGATCGTGCGCGATCGGCGAGGGTCAGCGACCGGTGCCGGCGTGGACCGTGGCCTCGGCGTCGCCGTCGAGTCCGTACGCGGTGTGCACGGTGCGGGCGGCCTCGGCCAGGTCGGTGTCGCGGAGCACGACCGAGATGCGGATCTCGGACGTCGAGATCATCTCGATGTTGATGCCACCGGCCGACAGCGCCTCGAACAGCGTCGCGGAGACGCCCGAGTGCGTCCGCATACCCGCTCCGACGACCGACAGCTTGCCGATCTGATCGTCGTGCACCAGGTTCTGGAAGCCCACTTCGGTCTGCTCCCCCGCGAGCGCCTTGAGCGCAGCCGAGGAATCGGCCTTGGGAACCGTGAACGAGATGTCGGTGCGACCCGTGGCCGACACGTTCTGCACGATCATGTCGACGTTGGCGCCGGACTTCGCGACGATCTTGAAGATCTCCGCCGCCTTGCCCGGCACGTCCGGAACGCCGGCGACGGTGATCTTGGCCTGGCCGAAATCGGTGGCGACACCGGCGACGATCGGTTCTTCCATGGCTGCTGCTCCCTCGGCTTCGCGGGGGTTCTTCATACCCTCGCCCAGAACGTATGTGCCCTCGGACGACGAGAACGTCGAACGGGCGTGGATCAGGACGCCGTGACGGCGTGCGTACTCGACAGCGCGGATGTAGAGCACCTTCGCGCCGTTGGCGGCGAGCTCGAGCATCTCCTCACTGCCGATGTGGTCGAGCTTCTGCGCCTTCGGGATGACGCGGGGGTCGGCCGTGAAGATGCCGTCGACGTCGCTGTAGATCTCGCAGACGTCGGCGTCGAGGGCCGCGGCGAGAGCGACGGCCGTCGTGTCCGAGCCTCCGCGTCCGAGCGTGGTGATGTCGCGGGTGTCGCGGTTGAAGCCCTGGAAGCCGGCGACGATGACGATGGCCCCCTCGTCGAGCGCTTCGCGCAGACGGATGGGGGTGACATCCACGATGCGGGCGGCGCCATGCTGCGAGTCGGTGATCATGCCCGCCTGGCTGCCGGTGAACGACCGCGCCTCGAAGCCCATCGAGTGGATGGCCATGGCCAGGAGCGCCATCGAGATGCGCTCACCGCTCGAGAGCAGCATGTCGAGCTCACGCGGAGCGGGAATCGGCGCGACCTCGTTGGCGAGGTCGAGCAGCTCGTCGGTCGTGTCGCCCATCGCGCTCACGGCGACGACGACGTCATGGCCGGCGCGACGCGTGTCGACGATGCGCTTGGCGACGCGCTTGATGCTCTCTGCGTCGGCGACTGAGGAGCCGCCGTACTTCTGCACGATGAGGGCCACGTTCACTCCCTGGGATGTCGGGCGGATCCGCCCACCCCCATTCTACGTTTGGCGCATATGCGCTTCTTCGCATGTGACGGTGGCGCCCGGGTGGGTCAGGGCGCGGGCGGCAGGGGCACTGCAGGCAGGTCGGCTCGGGCAGCGGCCTGGGGACGGAGGCGCCCGCCGGTGGCCGCGAACCAGCAGCCCGCGATGATCAGCGGGAATCCGATGAGCAGGCCCGGCGTCAGCGGCTCGGCGAGCACGATCGCACCGAGGATGATCGCCACGACCGGGTTCACGTAGGTGAACAACGGCGCGCGGACGGGGCCGACCTCGCGGATGAGAGCGAAGAATGCCAGGAAGGCGACGGCGGTGCAGATGACGGCCAGCGCGAGGAGCGCGAAGATCGAGGGAAGCGTCGGCATCTGGTGCTGCGTGAGCAGACCGATGGGCAGGTAGATCACGCCGATCATCAGCAGCGACAGCGTGATGGTGCCGAGCGAGGGGACGTCGTTCAGCTGTCGAGCGACGATGAAGGGGGCGATGGCATAGAGGATGGCGACCAGCAGCACCTCGCCGGCCGCGATCAGACTGACCTCACCACCGAACAGTCCGGGCCCGGCGACGACGATCGCGACGCCGATGAATCCCACGAGAAGACCGATCCCCCGCGCCGGGCGCAGGACTCCCCGGTCTCCCCCGCCCAGTGCGATGAGCGCCGCGAACAGCGGCACGGTCGCGACGAGCAGACCCGTCATGCCCGAGGGCAGGGTCATCTCGGCGTGGCCGAGCAGCACGAACGGACCCGCCATCTCGACGAGGCCGAACGCGAGCACCCAGGGCCAGTGCTTCCACGCCGCTCTCAGCGCACCGCCGCGAAGCGCGAACGGGAGGAGGAGCAGCGCCGCGATGAGGGTGCGCCCGGCGACGATCGCGGGGGGCGACAGGGACTCGACCGCGATGCTGATGAACAGGTACGGCACGCCCCACAGCAGCGCCATTGCCCCGAAGAGCAACCACCCGCGTCGCGAGAAGCCGCCCTGTGCGTTCACAGCACGCGCCGGCCCTCGAATGCGCGCCCGAGAGTGACCTCGTCGGCGTATTCGAGGTCGCCACCGACCGGAAGGCCGGAGGCGAGGCGGGACACGGTGATCTGCATCGTGGTGAGCAGGCGGCTGAGGTAGCTCGCAGTCGCCTCGCCCTCGAGATTGGGGTTCGTCGCGAGGATGACCTCCTGCACCGTGGCGTCGCCGAGACGCGACATCAGCTGGGCGATGCGCAGGTCGTCGGGGCCGATGCCGGCGATCGGGCTGATCGCGCCCCCGAGCACGTGGTACAGGCCACGGAACTCGCGGGTGCGTTCGATCGCGGCGACGTCCTTCGCGTCTTCGACGACGCAGATGACGGCCGGATTGCGTCGGGGGTCGCGGCAGATCGCACAGCGTTCCTGCTCTGCCACGTTGCCGCAGATCTCGCAGAAGCGCACCCGCAGCCGCACTTCCACGAGCAGCTCGGAGAGACGCGCGACGTCGAATGTCGGCGTCTGCAGGATGTGGAAAGCGATGCGCTGCGCGGACTTGGGGCCGATTCCGGGGAGTCGACCGAACTCGTCGATCAGCTCCTGGACGATGCCGTCATACATCAGGAGAACCTCGTCGGGGGCTCGTAGGGCTCTTCGCGAACGAACGTCGCGCCGAGCACCTGGCGGATCACGGCCTCGCCGTAGCGCTGGACTCCCCCGGCGGGGGCGCGCTCGGTGATCGCCGGGGCTGCGGCGGCCGAAGCCACTCTGCGCGCAGGGGCTGCCTGTGCGGTCGTCGACCGCGCGGAGGGAGCGGTCGACGGCGAGCCTCCGGCGGGCGGCGCCGCCTGCGACATCGGCTCCGGCTCGTACGACGGGTCGTAGGGCGGCTCGTCGTCGAAGTACGGCGGCTCATCGTCGATGGGCGGAGGTGCGTCGTCTCGGATCTCCGGTGAGACGTCACTCGTCGCGCGGCTCTGAGCCGCCGCCGTCTGAGGCGCCGCCGTCTGAGGCGCCGCCGTGGCAGAGGTGGCAGCAGGCACAGACGCCGCCGGCGGAGCTGTCACCGGCGCGGGCTCAGCGAGCTCGGATGCCGGGATCGACGCCACCGCCCACTCGGTGACGGGGGCCGAGGAACTCCCTGTCTGAGGAGCCGACGACCGAGCGGCCACGGTCTCCGTCTTCGGCGACTCACCACGCGGCTTCTCGGCGTGCGGGGTCTGCGATCGCGGTGACTGAGCTCGCGGTGAGTCCGCTGACGCAGGCTCCGATGCGGGCGCGTCGTCGGTCGGGCGTCCCGATGAAGGCGTCGCGGGCTGACGAGGCGCTCCCCCCGCTGGCATCGGAGCAGGGAGGTACTTGACGCGCACGCCGAGCTCCTGCTCGATGGCGCCGCGCAGATGGTCGGAGGGACCCGAACCCGGCGTCGTGCCCTTGAACTTGGCGACATCGTGCTGGCTGGCGAAGCCCAGAGTCAGCACCTCGGTCTCCGTGACGTATGCGAGCGGCTGGACGGCGGTGGCCAGCAGCCACGACGTGCGGCTGACGCTCTCGAGCCGCTTGAGGACGGCCGGCCAGGCGGCGGTGATCTGCTCGAAGGCGACCGGCCCGGAGGGCGCTGCGACCTCGGCGGCCGGTGCGGCGTCGACAGCCGGTGCCGCGTTCGACGTCGCATCGGCAGGGGTCGCTTCGGCCGTGTCGGACTCCCCGGTCTCCCCGCCGGCCGGTTCGGTCGTGGTCGCCGGTCGATCGGCCGCAGCCTGAGGAGCAGCGGCGGGAGCGGCGGGAGCAGCAGCTGCGGGAGCAGCCGACGAAGCAACGGGAGCGGCGGGAGCCGCCTGTGCAGGCGCGGACGCCCGCGGCGGGGCGGAGGCGGCAGCGGCCGGTGCGGACGGGACGGCGGCGACGGCATCCGCTCCCGCAGCGAGCACGCGAGCGACCATCAGCTCGAGGTGCAGTCGGGGCGAGGTGGCGCCCGACATGTCGTCGAGGGCGGCGCTGACGATGTCGGCCGTGCGCGAGAGTCGGGCCGACCCGAAGGAATCGGCCTGCGTGCGCATGCGCGCGAGCTCGTCGTCGGCGATTCCACGGAGCACCGACGACGCTCCCGCACCCACAGCCGCGATCACGATGAGGTCGCGCAGACGCTCGAGCAGATCGTCGACGAAGCGACGCGGGTCCTGGCCGGTCTGCACCACGCGGTCGATCGCCGGGAACGCCGCTGCGGCGTCGGCGCCGGCGAGCGCATCGACGATCTCGTCGAGCAGCGCGGCGTGCGTGTAGCCGAGGAGCGCCACGGCGCGCTCGTAGGCGACGGTCACGGTCTCGGAACCTGCGGGCGAGTCGGAACCGGCGATCAGCTGGTCGAGAAGAGACAGGGTGTCTCGCGGCGAGCCTCCCCCGGCGCGGACCACCAGAGGAAGGACACCGCGCTCGGCGACCACGCCCTCTTCGCCGCACAGCTTCTCGACGTACTCGAGCATCGCCGCCGGGGGCACCAGTCGGAACGGGTAGTGATGCGTGCGCGAGCGGATCGTGCCGAGCACCTTCTCGGGCTCGGTCGTCGCGAAGATGAACTTGACGTGCTCGGGCGGCTCTTCGACGAGCTTGAGGAGCGCATTGAACCCCTGCGGCGTCACCATGTGCGCCTCGTCGAGGATGAAGATCTTGTAGCGATCGCGGCTGGGGGCGAACGTCGCCCGCTCGCGCAGATCGCGGGCGTCGTCGACGCCGTTGTGGCTGGCCGCGTCGATCTCGACGACGTCGAGCGAGCCACCGCCCGCCCGCGACAGCTCGACGCAGCTCGGGCACTTTCCGCAGGGCACGTCAGTCGGGCCCTCCGCGCAGTTCAGGCAGCGGGCGAGGATGCGCGCAGACGTCGTCTTTCCGCATCCACGGGGTCCGGAGAAGAGGTAGGCGTGGCCGACACGGTCGCCGCGGAGCGCAGTCATCAGCGGTTCGGTCACCTGGGACTGCCCGATCATCTCGCCGAACGACTCGGGGCGGTAGCGGCGGTAGAGGGCTGTGGTCACCAGAACAGCCTACGGCGTGCCACGGACGTTCAGGCAGACGAGCGCCGACGATCGCGCCCGGGATCCGCGACGCGCCGCTGAGACGGCCGAGGTTCGGCGAAGGCTCACGACGACGCGGCCTCGAAGACGCCGCCGACCACCTCGACGACCCCGCCCGTCGCGTCGACCAGCTCGCCGACCGCACTCACCAGATGCACGACGCCACCCACCACTTCGATCACCTCGACCACGGCTCCCGCGACCTCCATCGCGCCCTCGATCCCCTCGGCGACCCGCAGGGCCTGCGACTCGGTCTGCAGCACAGCCGTCCATGACCGTTCCAGACCGAAGAGCACCGCATAGGGCAGCAGTCGCTCGTTCAGCAGGAACCTCCGCAGTCGTTCCGCCGACGCCGCCGACGAGACGTCCGCCCGCAGATCCGCCCCGTCCGTCGACTGCGAGAACCGCAGCGGCTCCGCCTCGGCGAGGGCGATGTACTCGCGCATACCGGCGAGGTGCGCGCGCAGCGGCTGCGCCGCAGGGCGGAACCGGCGCCACGCCCGCGGAGCGACCACGATCGCCGCGACCGCCGCGACCAGGCCGACGACCAGCACGGCGTAGAGAGCCGCACCCGGCTCGCTCACCGACCAGGCGGCTATGAGCAGCAGAAGGCAGATGCCCCCCACCAGCACCGCGGCGACGCGGATCAGGAACGTGGCCCACCCGCGTCGACTCCGGTCGATGAGCCCCGCGGCCGCGAGCCGCTTCTCCGCCTCGTCGAGGACACCGCGCACCCGGCTGTGCAGAGCCCGGGCATCCGCACTGAACCGTCGCACCCGCCCCGGGGTGTGATCCGGCCCGAACAGCGCCTCGAGCACGCTGAGCTCCTCGGACGTGAACGTCGCACCGTCGACGACCTCCATGCCGACGGGTGCACGCCGGTGCGACCTGCCGGTCGTCGCCGCGTCGGCGTCGACCAGCAGCCGCACCTTGCGCTGCACGGCCAGATCGATCAGCGCGGCGGCTACGGCCTTCCGATCCGCGTTCAGCAGCAGCGCGTCGTGCAGCACGGTCGCACCCTCGGCCGGGCTGAACCGCGCACCGGGGGACGCGACGCGCTGCACCGAGCGCGCCCGCTCGACCACCGCGAGCACGAACAGGAGCAGCGCGGGCGCGAGTCCGAACAGCGCTGCGGTGATCAGCACCTCAGTCGATCGGCTCGATGATGGGGATGGCGGTCGTGATCACCGGGACGGATGCGGACAGCCGCGTGCCGTCCTCGCGCAGCGCGTCGGCGAACTGCCGCAGCGACGGGCGACCGGGGATGAGCGGTCCCTGATCCGCGAGTGGGACGACGACCTCCTGCTCGGTCGTGGCGATGTATGCCACATCGCGCACCGTGAACGGCACCGGGTCTCCGGAGAGCACTCGCACGCGCAGCTCACCCGTCGTGAGCGTGACCTGCAGAGAGGCCCCCTGCCACTGCAGCGGGTACGACAGCGACGGCCAGTCGGCGGGCAGCCGCGGGTCGAAGCTGAGCTCGCCGGCATAGTCGCGCATACCGCCGAAACCGCAGACGAGAGCGGTCCACACGCCTCCGGCCGACGCGACGTGCACACCGTCCGCCGCGTTGTGGTGCAGGTCGTGCAGGTCGACGAACAGCGACTGCCGGAAGTACTGCAGAGCGAGATCCTGGTAGCCCACCTCGGCGGCGAGGATCGACTGCACGACGGCCGACAGCGTCGAATCGCCCGTGGTCAGCGGGTCGTAGTAGTCGAAGTCGGCCTTCTTCTCCTCCGGCGTGAAGTGGTTGCCCTGCAGGAACAGCGCGAGCACGACATCCGCCTGCTTGAGCACCTGGAACCGGTAGATGACGAGCGGGTGGAAGTGCAGCAGCAGCGGTCGCTGCTCCTTCGGCGTGTGCGCCAGATCCCAGACCTCGCGCTCGAGGAACAGCGAGTCCTGCGGGTGGATGCCGAGCCGTTCGCTGAACGGGATGAACATCGCGTCGGCGGCGCGCTCCCACCCTTCCGCCTCGCCCTCGGCGAGTCCGGTGCGCTCGACGACCCGGGCGAACTCCTCGCCGTTGGCCTCCTGCGCCTCACGCACGACCTTCGCCGCGTAGCGCAGGTTGTAGCGCGCCATGACGTTCGTGTAGAGGTTGTCGTTGACGACGGTGGTGTACTCGTCAGGACCTGTCACACCGTGGATGTGGAAGGTCTCGATGCCGTCGTCGTCCTTCGTGTCGGCGACGAGGCGCGAGGTGCGCCAGAACCCGAGTGTCGCCCACAGTCGCGCCGTCTCGATCGCGATGTCGATGCCCTCACGCCGCAGGAAGTCGTCGTCGCCCGTCGCGCGCACGTACTTGCCGAGCGCGAAGCTGACGTCGGCGTTGATGTGGTACTGCGCCGTGCCGGCCGCGTAATAGGCGGAGGCCTCTTCGCCGTTGATCGTGCGCCACGGGAACAGCGCGCCCGCCTCGTTGAGCTGCGCGGCCCGTCGGCGAGCCGCCGGAAGCATGAGCACTCGCGCCCGGAGCGCGTTGCGCGCCCACTGCGGCGACGTGTAGGTGAGGAACGGGAGCACGTAGATCTCGGTGTCCCAGAAGTAGTGTCCGCTGTATCCCGACCCCGAGACGCCCTTCGCGGGCACGCCGGTTCCGTCGGCGCGGGCCGAGGCCTGTGCGAGCTGCAGGAGGCACCAGCGGGTCGCCTGCTGGATGTCGTCCTGTCCGCCGATCTGCACGTCGCTGCGAGCCCAGAAGGCAGCGAGCCACTCGGCCTGTCGATCGAACTGCGCCTGGACGCCCTCGACCGCGACGCGGTCGAGGGATCGACGGCAGCGGTCGACGAGCTCACGGGCCGGCACACCGCGGGAGGTGTGGTAGCTGACGAGCTTGGTGACCGTGATGGGCACGCCGGCCTTCGCCTGCACCCGGAACACGTTCTTCGAGATGTCCGCCTCGATGAGAGTGCGCGAGGTGTAGTCGTTCTCGGTCTCGATGATGTGGTCGGCGACCACTGCGACCGTCATGCCTGATGCCGCGACGCTGTAGGACAGCGCGGAGCGCAGTCCGTCCTGCCAGTACTCGCCGGGCTCGAGCACACGCTCGGCGATCTTCTCGGCCTTGCGCGGATCGAATCCGCCCTTGGCCTGGTTCGGGGTGCCCGCGTACACGCCGGCACCGTCCTGGCGGTTGATCATCTGGCAGCTGACGGTGACCGGGGCGTCGGCGTTCTCGACGACGACCTCGAGTCGCAGCACGGCGAGGTGGCGCTCCTCGAAGCTGACGATGCGCTCGTCGCGCATCCGCACGCGCTTGCCCGACGGGGTCTCCCACACCACGGTGCGCTCGAGCACGCCGGTGCGCATGTCGAGCGTGCGGCGGTACTCGCGCACGTCCGCCTCGTCGAACGAGATCGGCTCGTCATCGACATAGACGCGCATGACCTTGGCATCGGGGGCGTTGACGATCGTCTGCCCCACCTCGGCGAAGCCGTAGGCCTGCTCGGCGTGCCGGATCGGCCACGTCTCGTGCAGTCCGTTGATGAAGGTGCCGTGCTCGTGGGCGCCGCGCCCCTCGATGTGGTTGCCCCGGAGTCCGAGGTAGCCGTTGCCGACGGCGAACAGGGTCTCGGCGACCCCGTCTTCGGAGTAACGCGTCTCGATGAGGCGCCAGGGGTCTACGGGGAAGCGGTCGCGGTCGATCATGCGGTCTCCTCGTTATCGGAGCGGGGTGCCTGAGCGGCGGAGTCGGACGGCGCGGACTCGTCGGCCGCGGGGTCGAGGAACACGTCGAGATCGTCGACGACGACCGTCGCGCCGGCGGCGCGCAGCGCGTCGGCCCCGGTGCCGCGGTCGACGCCGACGACGGTGGCGAATCCGGCTGCGGCGGCAGAGGCCGCGCCCGAGGTCGCGTCCTCGACGGCGATGCTGCGGGCCGGGTCGACGCCCAGCGCCACGGCGCCGGCGCTGAACATGTCGGCGGCGGGCTTGGAGGCGAGGTTCTCGCGCTCTGCGACAACACCGTCGACCACGATGCGGAAGAACGAGCGGATGCCGGCGGCAGCCAGCACCTCTTCGGCGTTCTTGGAGCTCGAGACGACACCGAGCGGGATGCCGGCGGCGGAGAGCTTCTCGACGAGCGCGAGCGATCCGGGGAACGGCGCGATGCCCTCGCCACGCAGGGACTCGGCGAACGCGGCGTTCTTGCGGTTGCCGATG
This sequence comes from Microbacterium sp. NPDC090014, assembly GCF_044748285.1. Lineage (NCBI taxonomy): Bacteria > Bacillati > Actinomycetota > Actinomycetes > Micrococcales > Microbacteriaceae > Microbacterium > Microbacterium sp. NPDC090014. The sequence continues at coordinate 521,113 of NZ_JBIVFS010000002.1, read as the reverse complement.
CCGCAGATCGTCTCGGCCTCGGGCGGGTCGTCGACCGCACCCCAGGGGATCTCGACGTTGCGGCTGCGCAGCAGACTGGCCACGCCGTCATAGCGCTTCTTGCCGTCGACGTAGTCGAAGTAGTCGGCATCCGAATACGGAGGAGTGATGCCCCAGCGCTCGAACACGTCGTCGAAGACGACCTTCCACGCGCGCATGTGCACTTCGGCGGTCGGCGTCAGCACGCCGTCGAGATCGAACAGGACGCCTTCGGCGCGGAGCGGATCGGGCAGGGCTTCGGGCACAGCAGCCTCCAGGAGAAGGACGAGGGTTCCGGCACCTCTCCGTGCCACTGTGCAAGCGTAGTGCGGCTCGGCACCGAGCGGTAACCCCCGAGGGCGTATCGGTCAGAGCAGACGGAACGTCTGCCGGGCGATCTCGAGCTCTTCGTTCGTGGGCACCACGAGCACAGCGACTCTGGACGCGTCCGTCGAGATCCGCCGGACTCCGCGCTGGCGTGCGGCATTGCGCCCGTGATCGATCTCCACGCCGGCGAATCCGAGCGTCGCCATCGCCTCCGCGCGCACGGCCGCTGCGTTCTCGCCGACCCCCGCGGTGAAGGAGATCACGTCGACTCCGCCGAGTTGCGCGATGTAGGACCCCGCATACGCCCTGAGCCGGTGGATGTAGACGTCGAACGCGAGCGTCGCCGCCGCATCTCCCGCTTCCCTGCCCGCGAGGATGTCGCGCATGTCGCTGCGCCCTGCGAGGCCTTTGAGCCCACTGCGCGTGTTGAGGAGCGCATCGAGATCGTCGATCGAGTACCCGGCTCGACGCGAGAGGTGCACGAGGGCCGCAGGATCGAGATCGCCGGACCGGGTCCCCATGACGAGCCCCTCGAGCGGAGTGAGCCCCATCGAGGTCTCCACCGATCGGCCACCCTCGATCGCGGTCACCGAGGCGCCGTTGCCGAGATGGAAGACGAGCTGGCGGAGTGTGCCCAGGTCGCGCCCGAGGAACGCGGCGGCCGACTCGCTCACGAACTGGTGGCTGGTGCCGTGGAATCCGTATCGGCGCACCCGGTGCTCCGCGGCGAGCTCTGCGTCGATCGCATAGGTGTAGGCGGCCGGAGGCAGTGTCTGATGGAACGCCGTGTCGAACACGGCGACGTGCGGGACGCCGGAGAACACCGCCCTCGCCGCGACGATCCCGGCGAGGTTCGCGGGGTTGTGCAGCGGGGCGAGCACCGAGAGCTCCTCGATCTGCTCCTCGACGTTCGGCGTGACGAGGGTCGGTGCGTAGAACCGTGCCCCGCCGTGCACCACCCGGTGTCCGACTGCGACGGGGGGATGCTCGTCGAGCAGCGGACCGTGCTCGGCGAACTGGTCGAGCATCACCGTGAACGCGGCATCGTGATCGGCTACGGGCTGCTCGGAGTCGTACGAGGCGTCGAGCATCGTGACGACGGCATCCCCTCCGGCATCCGGACGCACCGTGTGGCGGACGGCGCTGAGGTCCTGTCCGATCCGGTCGATGAGTCCCGTCGCGAGCTCGTTCTCGTTCTCGATGTCGATCAGGCTGTACTTGAGCGACGAGGAACCGCTGTTGATGACGAGGATCGCGCTCATGCGGTCGCTCCTTCGGACTGCGCCTGGATCGCCGTGATCGCGACGGTGTTGACGATGTCGTCGACCAGGGCACCGCGCGAGAGGTCGTTGATCGGCTTGTTGAGACCCTGCAGCACGGGGCCGATCGCGACGGCACCCGCCGATCGCTGCACCGCCTTGTACGTGTTGTTACCGGTGTTCAGGTCGGGGAAGACGAAGACGGTCGCCCGCCCTGCCACCGCCGAGTCGGGGAGCTTCGCCTTCGCCACCGCCGCGTCGGCCGCGGCGTCGTACTGGATCGGGCCTTCGACGAGCAGCTCGGGTGCGCGCTCGTGCACGAGTGCGGTCGCGGCTCTGACCTTGTCGACGTCGGCGCCCGAGCCGGACTCCCCCGTCGAGTACGACAGCATCGCGATGCGCGGCTCGATGCCGAACTGCTGTGCGGTCGCTGCCGACGAGATCGCGATGTCGGCCAGCTGCTCGCTCGTCGGATCCGGGATCACCGCGCAGTCGCCGTAGACGAGCACCCGGTCGGCGAGCGCCATGAGGAAGACGCTCGACACGACGGTGACGCCCGGCTTGGTCTTGATGATCTCGAACGACGGGCGGATCGTGTGCGCCGTCGTGTGCGCGGCACCCGAGACCATGCCGTCCGCGAGGCCCAGGTGGACCATCATCGTGCCGAAGTACGACACGTCGGTGACCGTGTCGGCGGCCTGGGCCAGCGTGATGCCCTTGTGCGCCCGCAGCCGCGCGTACTCGGCCGCGAAGCGCTCGACCATCTCGGGATCGTTCGGGCTGATCACCTGGGCCGCCGATATGTCGACGCCCAGCTCGACCGCCCGAGCCCTGACCGCCGACTCGTCGCCGAGGATCGTGAGATCCGCGACCTCCCGGGCCAACAGGGTCGCCGCCGCTCGGAGGATGCGGTCGTCATCGCCCTCCGGCAGCACGATACGTCGACGGTCGGAGCGTGCTCGCTCGATGAGGCCGTACTCGAACATCAGCGGAGTCACGACGCGCGACTCCGCGAGACCCAGCTGAGTGGTGAGCTCGGCGATGTCGACGTGGGTCTGGAAGAGCCCCAGCGCCCGGTCGTAGCGGCCCCGCGACTCGGGCGAGATGCGGCCACGGGCCCCCATCACGCGCACCGCGGTGTCGTAGGTGCCGAGGTCGGTCGCGATGATCGGCACGGTCGAGGTGAAGCCGTCGAGCAGCTGGACGATCGGCTCGGGAAGCGGGAAGGGGCCGTTCAGGATGATGCCGGCGACTCGGGGGAACGTGCCGGACGCATCCGCGAGCAGCGTCGCGAGCAGCACTTCGGTGCGGTCGGCGGGGATCACCACGACCGACTCCTCCGTGAGCCGGGGAAGCACGTTCACCATCGACATGCCCGCGACGACGATCGTCAGCGCCTCGCGTGCGAGACGGTCGCGGTCACCCTTGATGAGCCGGCCGTCGACCGCGGCGAGGATGCCGTCGATCGACGGTGCCACCAGGGTGCGGTCCTCGGGGATCGCCCACACCGGCGTGGTCTTCTGCGGGCGCACCGCCGCGACGGCCTGTTCGATGTCGTCGAGCCGATCGGGGTCGGCCCGGTTCACGATGATCGCGAACAGCTCCGCACGCTCGACCTCGAGTTCGGCGAGCGCGAGCGCCCCGATCTGTCCGACCGCGGCGGGAGTGCGGGCGGTGGTCGTGCCCAGCTGCTCGGCCTGCCGCTGCTGATCGCGACCGCTGAGCACGAGCAGCACGGGCGCCGCCAGGTTCGCGGCGATCCGGGCGTTGTACCCCAGCTCTGCGGGGCTGGCGACATCGGTGTAGTCGCTGCCGATGATGACGACCGCGTCGCACTGGGCTTCGACCGCCTTGAACCGGGCGACGATGGTCGACAGCGCCCGGTCGGGGTCGTCTCGCACATCGTCGTAGGTCACGCCGATGCAGTCCTCGTAGTCGAGGTGCACCCCGTCGTGTGCGAGCAGCAGCTCGAGCACGTCGTCGCGCTCGGTCACCGACCGGGCGATCGGGCGGAAGACGCCGACCCGCGGGGTGACGCGCATGAGCGCGTCGAGCACGCCGAGGGCGATGGTCGACTTACCGGTATGGCCTTCGGCCGAGGTGATGTAGATGCTCTGCGCCACAGTCCCACCCTAGGTGCACGACCTCATGATCTCGCTGGGTTGACAGCCGTGCGAAACAGCTCAGCAGGGCGTCGAGAGCGCATCGACCACGGCTGCGGCGTCAGAGGCGTAGCGCGTGTAATAGGTGGGGTCGAGGTTGATCTGCACCCGGTGGATCGCGAGCGACGGATCCATCGACTGCCAGTCGGGGACTCTCGCGAGGCGCTCGTAGAACAGCGTCGCGGCGGTCGCCGGGTCCATGCGCTGCTCGGCCGAACCCCACCAGTGCTGCTGTTGGAAGAGTCCGATGCTCGTCGTCCGGCTGCCGTCGGGGTTCGTGAACCCGCTCGTCTCCCAGTCGCCGTAGTCGATGTTGTTCAGGCTGCTCTCGCCCATCGCCGTCATGACGCCCAGGATCTGCCCGTCTCGACCGAAGCCGAGCGCGGTCGCCGTCTGCATGATGGTCGCGGCGTTCTCGAGCTGCTCCCCCTGCCAGCCCGCGACACCCGCCTCCGGGAACGTGGTCGGATCGGAGATGCAGATCGCCAGCGGCTTCTCGTGGGCGAGTCCCAGCGGGATCAGCACCGCGGCGAGCGCGACCACGATCACCGCCGCCGCAGAGAGTGCGACGCGTCGCAGCACCTTCGCCCGCCGCATCCGCCGCTGCGCTCGACGTCGCGGCGACGCGCGGTGCGTGCGTGCGCGCTGCCGACTCGCCGTCTTGCCGTCGGTCGCCTTGCGGGCGCCTGCCTTCCTGCGAGCCGCCGTCTTCCTCGTCGACGGCGTCTTCCTCGTGGTCGCGCCCCGAGAGCTCATACGCTGCGGGTCTCGCGTCCGCCTCTGCCGACGAACGCGGCGAGGCCGCCCCCGATCGCACCGAACAGATGCGCCTGCCACGAGATGCCCTCGCGAACGCCGACGACGCCGGCGAGCATCGAGCCGCCGTAGAGTCCGATCACGATGAGCGCGACGATCGCATAGAGCACGCGATGAGCGACTCGTCCCGGCGCGAAGACCCGCATCACGGTGTATCCGAAGTATCCGAAGACGAGTCCTGATGCCCCGACGGTCAATGCTCCTGGCGCGTTCACGAGCCAGGTGCCGAGGCCGCCGACCACGGCGGCGAATGCGGTGACGGTCCAGAACCTGCGGGTGCCCTCGACAGCGACGAGGCTGCCGAGCACGAGAAGCGGCACGGTGTTGCCGATCAGGTGCGCCCAATCCGCGTGCAGGAGAGGCCCGACCACGATGCCCCCGAGCCCCGAGAGGTCCCAGGACCGAAGACCGAAGCCCGTGAAGGACCCGGGGAGGATCGCGTCGACGAGCTGCACGAGCCACATCAGGGCGACGAGCAGCAGAGGCGCCGCGAAACGGCCGAGAGCGCTGGAGCGCGGGGAGTCGGCGGTGCGGGTCACATCTGGCCTTGTCACGTCACGATCCTGTCAGGACTGCCCCGGAGGACCCTGACAAAAAGAAAGTGACCCTCCGCGCACCCAGCAGAGCCCGGTTACCCTTGCTGCGTTTCCGCCCTGGGGGAATTGGCCTGGATGCCGCCACGCGGAGAGCCGTCGACAAGTCTAGCCGATGTCTGCCCCTGCTCTTTGACAGACTGGGCAGGTCATGGATCCCGTCGCCGCCCCTCCCCTGTCGGCGTGGCATTTTCCGGGAACGCTGCGCACCTACCAGGCCGAGGTCCTCGACCGGATCCCTCCGGGAGGCGCAGCCCCGCTGCACATCGTCGCCCCGCCAGGCTCCGGGAAGACGCTGCTGGGCCTGCTGCTCGCCGCACGCGAAGGTCACCGCACTCTCGTGCTGTCGCCGACGGTGACCATCCGCCATCAGTGGGTGCGCACCGCGTCGGAGCTGGCGCCGGACGCGGCGGCCGTCTCGGATGATCCCGAGCGTCTCGGCGACCTGACGGTGCTCACCTATCAGCTGCTCAGCGTGACGGGAGACGGCTCACCCTTCGACGACCTCGCCAGGGCGATCTGGACGGAGGAACTCGTCGCGAGCGGCCGCACCGAGGCGGATGCCGCGACATGGCTCGCCGAGCTGGCGGTCGACAACCCCGCCCGCCACCGCTCCGGCATCCGCAGTCGTGCGCGCCGACTGCGTTCGCGTTTCACCCGCCAGCGCCCTTCGGAGCTCGCTCGCGTGCTGCACCCGAACGCCGTCGCGCTCATCGACCGACTCGTCGAGGCGGGGGTGCGCACGGTCGTGCTCGACGAGTGCCATCATCTGCTCGACCACTGGGCGATCGTGGTGGCCTATCTGGTCGCCCGCATCCGAGAGAGCGGCGCGGAGCCGACGCTGATCGGCCTCACCGCGACCCTGCCGTCGCCCGACGACGAGACCGAGTACGAGAACTACAGCCACCTGCTCGGCGAGGTCGACTACGAGGTGCCGACACCGGCGGTGGTCAAGGAGGGCCACCTGGCTCCGTATCGCGATCACGTGATGTTCACCGAGCCCCTGCCCGCAGAGGCCGCGTTCATCCGACGGCACGAATCGCTGCTGCACGACCTGATCACGCAGGTGCTGTCGACCCCCGACGCGCTGTCGTACCTCGAGCATCACCTCCAACCCGCAGAGCCGCAGGACGCCTCTCTCGCCGAGACTCCGCTCGCCCGCCTCGACCGGGCCTTCGCGACGGACTTCGCCCTCACCCGGTCATGCGCTCTCGTGCTGCGCGAGGTCTCTCCGCAGCATCCGCTCATCGCCTCCATCCCGCCGGCCCTGCTCGACCGATGCACGACCGACGACCTGCTGACGGTCCTGTCACGGTTCGCCCAGGCACGGCTGCTCTCGGATCCCCCTGCCGTGCGCCAGTGGGAGTACGTGCGGCGCTCGCTCGCGGACTTCGGGTACGCGCTGACCGACCGGGGTATCCGACGCGGCCGCAACCCGATCGAGACCACTCTGGCGTTCTCCGCCGCCAAGGACCACGCGGCCGTCGAGATCCTCCAGCGAGAACTCGCCGGCGCCGACGGCGATCGGATCCGCGCGGTCGTCGTGACCGATTTCGTCGAGCACGGCAACAGCCGCGGTCTGGCCGGTGACGCACCCGCCGGGGCGCTCCGCACGTTCGGCCTCCTCGCCGTCGACGCTGTCACCTCCCGACTGCGCCCCGTGCTGCTGACCTCGCAGCACCTGCGTGTCCGCGCCGACGACGCCGCCGACATCGCGGTCGCGCTCGGCGAACTGCTCGGCGAGCCGGTCGGCATCACGGAGGGCATCGGTCCCGTGCGCGACCTGCAGATGCGCGCCGCCGGAAGCGGACGAGTCGTCGCGGCCGTGTCCGAGCTGATCCGCCGAGGCGATGTGCGCCTGCTCGTCGGCACCCGAGGGCTGCTCGGCGAAGGCTGGGACTGCCCGTCGGTGAACACCCTCGTCGATCTCACGACCGTGGCCACCTCATCGGGCACCCAGCAGCTGCGGGGGCGCACCCTGAGGCTCGATCCGGCATGGCCCGAGAAGGTCGCGCACAACTGGTCGGTCGTCTGCCTGATCCCGTCGCACGTCGACCTCGACGATGCGTCCGAGTCCCTGCGACTCCGTCGTCGGCATTCGCATCTGTGGGGGCTGAGCGCCGAGGGCGACGGCCGGATCGTCAGCGGACTGGGTCATGCACTCACCCCACCCGCCGTCGAGGCGTGGACTCGTGTGCTCGACAAGGACCCGTCGACGACGATCGCGGATCTCGGCGCCCTCGTGCGCGCGCAGTGGCCCTCTCGGAGTCGGACGAGGGAGGAGTGGCGGATCGGCGAGCCGTACCGTGCCCACGAACGGGAGACGGTGTCGATCCGTCGGACGACCCGCGCCCCACTGCTTCGCGCCGCGCAGACGGCGAGGGCGGGAGCGGTCGGCGGCTTCCTCGCCGGCGCCGCGACGACAGGCGTGCTCGTCACCGTGCTCGCGCTCTTCGGGGTCTCCTTCGCCCCTGCCTTCGGGGTCGCGCTCGCGCTGATCGGGGGCGCTGTCGCTGCGACGGCATCCCCTGTGCGCATGCTCGTCCGCTCTCTGCGCGATCGCTCGAGGCCGGCCGAGATCTACCGAGCCGCGGCGGTCGCCGTCGCCCACACGCTGGAGGAGGCAGGACGCGTCGGGCGGATCGACGAGTCAGCGATCACTGCGCGTCCGGACGACGCCGACCCCACCCGCATCCGCATCGAGCTCGGCGGCTCCGTCTCGGACGCACGCGTGATCGCCGATGCCGTCGAGGAGCTCTTCGCACCGGTGCGCACACCCCGGTTCCTGCTGCGCATCGACGCGGCCGGGCTGCCGCGGGTCCGGGTGCTCGAACGCCTCGCCGACCGCCTCTCCCCCGGACGCACGCTTCTCGCAGTGCCTCGCCTGATCGCCCGGCGGCGCGGAGACGCCGAGCGCTTCTGCGACCATTGGCGGGCCCTGACCGGCACGTGCTCACTGCACGAGCTGAGCGGGGTGCAGGGACTCGCCCTGCTGCGTGTCGCGCGCAGCGCCGACAGCCGGGTGGACCCCGCAGAACCCCGGGCTCGTGTCTGGGGCTGATGCCCGACGCCGGTTCTCACCCCAACCGTAGGCAGCCGGGTTACGATCGGTTCACGCGCACCGCAGCGCCCACGCGAGAGGGAACGCATGCCAGAGAACCCGCCCCTGATCCCGGCCGTTGTCGACGCCGAGCAGTTCGCCGCGCAGACGTCTGCCATCGTCGAGTCCGTCGGACGGGTGATCGACGGCAAGCCGGATGCCGTGCGGAGCGCGCTCGTGTGCCTGCTCGCCGAGGGACACCTGCTGATCGAGGACGTGCCAGGCGTCGGCAAGACGATGCTGGCACGCGCGCTGGCCGCGAGCGTGGATGCGACCGTCCGCCGCATCCAGTTCACTCCCGACCTCCTCCCCGGCGATGTGACGGGCGTGAGCGTCTACAACCCCGTCGATCGCGAGTTCGAGTTCAAACGCGGCGCCGTGTTCGCGCACATCGTGATCGCCGACGAGATCAACCGCTCGTCGCCCAAGACGCAGTCGGCGCTGCTCGAGGCCATGGAGGAGGGGCAGGTGACGGTCGACGGGTCGACCCACATGCTGCCCGATCCGTTCCTGGTCGTCGCGACCCAGAATCCGCTCGAGATGGAGGGGACCTATGCGCTCCCCGAAGCACAGCGCGACCGCTTCATGATGCGCATCTCGATGGGCTACCCGGATGCGGCGGCCGAGGCGCTCATGCTGCGACAGCGAGACACCGTGAACCCGCTCGCCGCGGTGCGAGCGGTCGCCGACGCGGCGTCGATCTCGGGACTGATCGCCTGGGCGCGCTCCGTGCATGTCGCGCCGGCGCTCGAGGAGTACACGGTCGCTCTGGCGCAGGCCACCCGAGCCGACCCGAACCTGCACCTGGGTGCGAGCCCGAGGGCGACGCTTCAGCTGATCCGCGCCGCGAAGGTGTGGGCGGCACTCGACGGACGCGACTTCGTGATCCCGGACGACGTGACCGCGCTGATCGTCCCGGTCTTCGCCCACCGACTCCTTCCCGCCCGCGGCGCGCACCGCGCCGGAGCCCAGCCGGTCGAGGCGGCTCTGCGGCAGATCGTCGAGCGCGTGCGGGTGCCCGTGACCGCGCGCTCCTGACCCGCCGCTCGCCATGCCTCGCCGTCGAACCCTCACCCTGCGGGGAACGGGTGCGCTCCTCTCCGGTCTCGGCTGCCTGATCGCGGCGAACATGCTGGGCGCGCCGATCCTCCTCTACATCGGCATCCTCCTTCTCGTGCTCACCGTCTTCTCGGTTCTCGTCGTGCGACTGCCGCGGCGCACGGGCACCGTCACGCGGCAGGTCTCGACCGACCTGCTGACCGTGTCGGAGACCTCGCGAGTGACCCTGCGCTTCACCCTGCGGGCCCTGCGCGTTCCCCGCGGCCTCTGGCGCGACGTGCTGCCGCCCGCGGTGAGCGGCGACTCGGCGGGCGAGTACCCGTCCGAGACGGGGCAGCTGACCTATCTGATCACCGGCGTCCGTCGCGGCGTGTGGCCGATCGGCCCACTGGTGGTGCGCACCGTCGACCCGTTCGGTCTCGCCCAGCGCGAGCAGGCGTTCGGCGAGACGCGCACGGTCACCGTCGTCCCGGAGGTGTTCACGCTCGCGCCGCTGACCGTCAAGGTCGGGGCCGCCGGCGGGACCGCGCACACGTCCTCGAGCCGGCTCGGGCAGGGCAGCGACAATCTCTCGCCGCGCCGCTACATCCCGGGCGACTCGATGCGCCGCATCCATTGGCGGGCGACCGCGCATCGCGGACAGCTGATGGTGCGGCAGGAAGAGGAGGAGTCCAGCCCCGACGCTCTCGTGATCCTCGACCGCAGCGCCGCACGCTGGGCGCGCCCGGGTGATGCCGAGGACCCCGCTTTCGAGACCGCGGTGTCGATGTGCGCCTCCGTCGCCGTGCACCTCGTGCAGGAGGGATACGGCGTCGATGTGATCGACAGCGGCGGGACTCTGCTGGGCACGCTGCGCGGCCACGAAGACGATCGGGACGGCCTTCTCGTCGCCCTCGCGCTGGTCGGCCCGCGCGGCGAGCCCCGCGACCTTGCGACTCTGGTCGGTGGCACACCTCCGGGTCCGCTCGTCTACATCACAGGCGAGATCGACGACGAGGATGCCGCCCTGCTGCGCCCGTCCGGAGCGGCAGCGCCGATGCTGTTCGCGACCGCACCGGGCACCGGCGTCGTCGCGGCGGCCGAGCGGAACGGCTGGCGCTTCGCGAGACTCGGCGACGACATCGCAGAGGCGTGGGAGAACGTGCTGCCCGACCGCATCGGCGGCACCGCGGACCACCGGGGAGCGACCGATGTCCCGAGCTGAACGACAGGCCGAACGCGGATCCCGCCTGTCGTGGCACCGCGAGCACGAGCTGCCCGTCGGCACCGTCCTGCCGTCGGTGCTGGCTGCGGCGGCGGGGCTCGTCGCGATGTGGCCGTTCACCTCGGTCATCGAACCCGGCAGCTGGTCGTTCGCGGTCCTCGCCGTGATCGTCGTCACGGCGCTCACGGGCATGACGTGTCGCACGCTGATGCGCGGCCGTCCGGCCTGGGCACGCGACCTCGTCACGATCGCCGTCCAGATCCTGGTGGTGATGGGCACCGTCATCCTGCTCGTCGCGGGCGACACCGCGGTGTTCGGCGTCGTGCCCACCGAAGCGACTTTCTACACCTTCCAGGCTCTCGCAGCCGCTGCCTGGGAGGAGATCGCGTTCGGTTCGGCCCCGCTCGCCGCATCACCGGGGCTCCAGGCGGTGATGGGCCTGGGGTTCGGCGTCGTCGCCATCCTGCTCGACCAGCTCGTCGCCCAGCGCGGCGCGATCCTCGCCAGCCTCCTCACCGCCGTCGTCGGATCCATGCCGATGATCGCCACTCTCGGGGGTGTGAACGTCGTCTGGTTCGTGCTGCTCGGCATCCTGATCCTCGTGCTGCTGCGGTACACGGCGGCGCAGAATCCCGATTCGCCGCGGCGGACATCCGTGGCGGTCGCCGCCGGCGTCGGCGTCGCTGCGCTCGCGGCGACGGTGATCGTCGCACCGGTGCTGCCGGTCTCGGCCACTCTCACGGGCACAGGTACGGGGGTCACCGTCGATGCGTCGCTGCGCCTCGGCGATGACCTGCGACAGCCGAACCCTGTCGAGGTGCTCACGTTGGCGACGACGGCGGACACCGCGCCCTACCTGCGACTCACGACGCTGTCGTCGTTCGACGGGCGCGTGTGGGAGCCCGATCGCGGCGACCTGCAGGCGCAGAGCGAGGGATTCGGCCCCGACGAGTGGGCGGACGACATCGAGACGACCGACCAGAACACCTCCATCCGCGTGATCCGGATGTCGAGTTCATGGCTCCCCGTGCCGTACCCCGCGACCGGCGTGCAGGGACTTTCCGCCGCCTGGCGGGTGAGCCCCGAGAACCGCACTCTCGCGTCTCGCAACGGGGATGCCGTCGGCAACGACTACACGGTGCGGTCGCTCGACGTCTCACCGACTCTCGAGCAGATCCGCGCGCTTCCCGCCGCTTCGCCGATCGTCGACCCCGATGCCGAGCCGGTCGACCTGCCGGACGTGATCGGCGAGACGGCGGCCGAGGTCACGGCGGACGCCACGAACGACTACGACCGCTTGGTCGCGCTCCAGTCGTGGTTCCGGAGCCAGTTCGCCTACTCTCTCGAGACCCCTGTCGATGAGGGCTTTGACGGCACCGGAGCCGATGCGGTCGCCGAGTTCCTCGAGGTGCGGTCGGGATACTGCATCCACTTCGCCGGGGCGTTCGCGCTCATGGCGGAGAGCCTCGACATGGAGGTGCGCATCGTCGTCGGGTACCTCCCCGGGGCGCTGACCGAGACGACGCGCGGCGATGAGGCGGTGTACTCGGTCTCGAGCGACCAGTTGCACTCATGGCCCGAGGTCCTCTTCCCCGGCGTGGGCTGGGTCCCGTTCGAACCGACGGCGTCTCTCGGGGTTCCGACGGCCTTCAGCGCCGCGGCGACGACGGGCGGGGGGACGGGCGGCGCCGCGACGCCCGCTCCGACGGCGGCTCCCAGCACCGAGCAGACCTCGGGACCGGAGCTCGAGCGTGAGGATGCCGGCGACAACGCCGGCGCGACCGGGGAGCGTCGTCAGCTCGACCCCACTCCCGTCGTGCTGACGACGCTCGGGGTGCTGGTGGTGCTGCTGATTCCCGCATTCGCTCGTCTCGCGGTGCGGTTCGCGCGGCGCGGGCGCGCGCGGGACGGTGACGCCGGAGCCGCGTGGGCCGAGCTGCGGGCGACGATGCAGGATCTGCGCGTACCCCTGTCGGACGCCGAGACCCCTCGTATGCGCGGCGATGACCTCGTGAGAGACAGCGGCGTGAATGCCGACGCCGTCAGAGTGCTCGTCGCCGCAGTCGAGCAGGCGAGCTATGCGCGCCCCTCGGCGAGCGCGGCCCGAGATCTCGACGCCGCTCTGATCGATGTGACGGCTCAACTGCGCCGCAGCGTCGATCGCTGGACGAGGGTGCACGCGTTCCTGCTGCCGCGATCGCTCTTCGTCAGCCGCCGCACCGACGTGCCGCTGCTCGTCTGAGTAGTACCGCGACTGCCGAAGGTGCTGGCCAGGGGATCAGGCGGCGTGCAGCTCGCAGCGCACCGAGTCGCAGGATTCGCAGACGACGAACTGGGTGCGGCAGGCGGGGTCCGGGCAGTTCGCGGTGCGCTTGGTCGGCACACCGCAGCCGACGCACTCGCCGATGACGGCCGCGTGGTCGGAGAAGTCGACGGAGCCGCGCTTGTCGAACACGTAGAGTGACCCCTCCCAGAGGCCCTCGTCACCGTACTGCTCGCCATAGCGGACGATGCCGCCCTCGAGTTGGTACACCTCGCCGAACCCGCGGGCTGTCATCAGGCTCGAGAGCACCTCGCAGCGGATGCCGCCCGTGCAGTAGGTGACGACCGGCTTGCCTTTGAGGTCGTCGTAGGCACCCGAGTCGAGCAGCTGCACGAAGTCGCGAGTCGTCTCGGTGTCGGGAACGACCGCTCCCCGGAAGCGGCCGATCTGCGCTTCGAGCGCGTTGCGTCCGTCGAAGAACACGACCTCGTCGCCTCGCTCCCCCATCAGCTCGTGCAGCTCTTCCGGTGTGAGCCGAGTGCCGCCGCCGATGACCCCGTTCTCATCGACCCGCAGTTCGCCCGGTGCTCCGAACGACACGATCTCGTCGCGCACCTTGACGCTGAGCTTCGGAAAGTCGACGCTACGACCATCCGCGTCGACGCCGGTGCCTTCGCTCCACTTGATGTCGGCGTTCTTGAAGGGCGCATAAGACCGGAATGACCGCGCCCATTTCTTCAGCGCCAGAAGGTCACCGCCCAACGTGCCGTTGACTCCGTCCTTCGAGATGAGGAGCCGTCCGCGCAGCCCCAGCGCTTCGCCGAGGTCGCGCTGCCACACCCGGATCGCATCCGGATCGGCGAGCGGGGTGAAGACGTAGAAGAGGACGATCTTGGGGGTTGCCACCCAGAGATCCTACGTCGCACGAGCGGGAGCCCGACGCCGCAGCGGCACCCGAGTGCCGAGAAGCCGCCCGACGTGACGATGCACCGCGGGCACGAGTCCGACGTGCTCTCCGGCGTCCGCACGTGTGAGCAGCTTCGTCATCACGTACAGCTGAGAGACGATGCCGCTCTCGGTCTCCAGGTCCCGACGGAATCGCCGCGCGATCTGATCTGCCACGTGCGGAACGGCCAGGGAGTGTCCGAGCAGGAACGCCGGGTCGTAGCCGCGAGGCGCCAGACCCCAGGACTCCCAGTCGGCGATCGCGAACGGCTCCCGGTGAAGGTTGTTCCAGTGCAGGTCGCCGTGGCTCGCCACCCAGTCGTCCTGGTCGACATCGAGGTCGATGCCGAAGAACACGCCGATCCTGCGGCGCATGATCTCGGAATCGAGCACGGTGCGCTCCGTCGGCGTCGCCGCGACGGCGTCGAGGTTGCGTTCGAGCGCGGTCCACCACGTCTCGTCCAGCCCGGGCGTCCGCTCGAGCACGGATGTCGGAGCGCACACCCGACCGGGAAGCAGGCTCATGAGGTCGGCCCGATACACCAGCGGTCCTTCCTCCCACGCCCGCGCGTCGATCAGTCGGGGCTTCTCGACCCCGGTGATGGTCATCGCGTCCTGGTTGCCGACCCACCACGAGCTCCTCGCCCACTCGCTTCGAGCCCAGACGACTCGCAACCAGTATGAGGAGCCGGCCCGTTCGACGGCTGAGCCGATCGACCGGTCGCGCCATCCGAAGCGTGAACGGCCGATCGCATCGAGGCCGAGGTCTGCGAGAGCGCGGGAGTGTGCCAGGCGCAACGCGGTGCGCACAGGAGTGCTGGCCACGGTGGGCAAAGGGTCTGTCGCCATGAACGTCCTTCCGAGACGAGTTCGCCGATCGGTGTCGGCTGCGCGGCTGGGCTCATACACCCTGGCCGTGCGCTCTTATATGACTGCATAGTGTCTACGTTCGAGGCTAGAGAGCATCGCTTCGCGGGCGCAAGGCTCGGACGGATCGCATACCGGTGGAGCAGCATCCCGCCGGATGATGCTCCTCACACGAGCTGGTCATGGGCTGCCCACCCGATCGGATAGACTGTTCAGGTTGTTCCTTGGTGACGTGTCCGAGCGGCCGAAGGAGCACGCTTGGAAAGCGTGTGTTGTGCAAGCAACCGCGGGTTCGAATCCCGCCGTCACCGCCAAAAAGCATGAAGGGTCTCCGCGCCAGCGGGGGCCCTTCATGCTTTTTATCGAGCGCTGGGGATTCGGGGAGGCGCGAGCGCAGCGAGCACCGGACCCGCCGCCCGGCCGAGAGCTCAGTCGAACGTCACGCCGAAGCTCTGTCCGCCCGGCTCCGCAGGGAGCGGTGTCATGCCCAGCCGCTTGTAGAAGGCGGCGGCGCCCGTGTTGTTCGGGTCCATGCCCAGATGCAGCCCCCGCACTCCGCGGCGGCGCAGTTCGTTGAAGAGCGTCTCGATCAGCTGGCGCCCGAGTCCCTGACCCTGGGTCTCGGGCAGGAGGTCGATGTGCAGGTGCGCGGGGTACTCCTCCGCGTTCGCGTCCCGGCCCGGGGCCTGCGCATAGCCGTATTCGATCATGCGATCCTCACGGGTGCTCGGCTCGTCGACCCTCGGGTACCGCTCCTGTCGCCTAGGCCACCACTCGTCGCGGAACCAGGTCGCGAAGGCATCCGTGTCGTCCGTCGCCACGATGTAGCCGATCACGCGCTCGTCGTCGGTCTCGACGACCCAGGCGAGGTCGGGGTGGCGTTCGACGTACGGCACGGCGAAGAGGTCACCCCAGAGCGAGTCGTCCGAGAAGATCCCGGTCGCGTCGGCTCCGGCATCCGCAGTCCTGACGCAGACGTCGTAGAGGGCGGCGCGGTCGGACGGACGATACGGACGGATGCGCGACAATGCTGCTCCTCGATGCGATGTGGACGGTGTCAGCCTACCGGCGCGACTGCGGGGTCGTCCCGCTGCGACGTCGACTGCACCCACGGCAGCAGCCAGGCCCCCAGCACGAGAACGACGCCGGCGCCGACCAGCGCACCGCCCAGCGTGTCGGTGGCCCAGTGCACCGACAGGAGAGTACGCGAGAGCGCCATCGCGACCACCCAGAGGATGCCGAGGATCGCGGTCCACACGCGAGGGAAGACCAGCCACAGGACCATCGCGATCGTCGCCGCGTTGGCGGCGTGCCCCGAGGGGAACGATCCGTAGTCGCTCACGACGATCATGTCCTCCGGGCGCGCTCGTCCGAACAGGTGCTTCAGCAGCTGCACGGCGCCGGCGCTCGCGAGGAACGCCACAGCGGCGAACACGGCGGCCTGCCATCGCCGAGCCACGAGAAGAGCGGTGATCAGCAGCAGCGGAACGAGCAGGATCGCTATCCACCCGCCGCCGATGCTGTTCAGCACCAACGCGAACGACAGCATCGCGTCGGTGCGGTACGTGCTGATCGTCTCGTTCCACCAGGTGTCGAAGCCGGGAGGCTCGGTGTACCCGAACACGATCGCCGCTCCGAGGAGCGTCGCCGCGACGAGCATCCCTATTCCCCACCACAGCAGCGTTCGTGATCTCATCGAACCATTCTGCCGGTCGGAAGCTGAAAGTCAGGGAGCCAGCATGCCGACAGTCCGTGGACGCACGATCAGCCACAGTGACAGGACCCCGATGGCCGCGCATCCGACCATCACGGAGGCCATCGTCGTGGCGGTGATCCCCGCACCCTGAGAGACCCAGCCGACGACCGGCGAGATCAGCCCTGCGACGCCGAAGTTCGTGGCTCCGATCACGGACGCCGCGGTGCCCGCCGCCTTGCCGTGCCTGTCGAGAGCGAGCACCTGCACGTTCGGGAAGGTGAAGCCGCAGGCCGTCATGAAGACGAACAGCGGGATGACCGTGCCCCACAGCCCGAGGCCGAGCTGATCGGTCACGATGATGGCGATGCCCGCGAGAAGCAGGACCGCCGTCGAGTAGGCCATGACCCACTGCGGTCCGAAGCGCGCGGCGAGTCGCGAGGCCGTCTGCACGCCGGCGACGACACCGAGCGAGTTGACCGCGAACAGGAGACCGTACTGCTGCGCGTCGAGCCCGTGCGTCTGCTGGAACAGGAACGGCGAGGCCGACAGGTACGAGAACAGACCCGAGAAGGTCATGCCCCCGATGATCAGCACGCCGATGAAGACGCGATCGGAGAACACCGAGCGGTAGCGCTGCATAACTGTCGCGCCGCCCTTCTCCTGGCGGCGTGCGATCGGCAGCGTCTCGGGGATGAAGACGATGGCCGACACGAGCATCACGACGCCGTACAGGGCCAACACGACGAAGATGCCGCGCCACGGCATCAGCGTGAGCAGCCATGAGCCGATCAGCGGGGCGATCACCGGGGCGACGCCCGACACGAGGGCGAGCCGCGACAGCATCACCACGAGCCTGCGGCCGCCGAACAGATCGCGGACGATGGCCATGGCGACGACGCCGCCCGCGGCCGCTCCCACGCCCATCAAGACTCGCGCGCCGCTGAGCAGCGGAAGGGTGGGCGCGTACGCCGCCGCCGCACTGGCGAGCACGTGCAGCGCTGTTACGACGATCAGCGGGATACGGCGGCCCACTTTGTCACTGAGCGGCCCCACGACGAGCTGGCCGAGCGCGAAGCCGATCATCGTGCCCGTCAGGGTCAGCTGGATCGCTGCCGCCGTGGTCTCGAAGTCCTGCTCCAGCACCGGGAAGGCAGGCAGATACAGGTCGATCGTGAACGGGCCGAGCGCGGTGAGCGCGCCGAGCAGCACGATGTACAGGGCTCGACGGCCGTTCGAGATCGAGTCGCCGGGGTGCAGCATGATCGGCGCGGTGGCCGGGTTCGAGCCGAGCGTGCGGATCGCGCCCGTCGACGACGGGATGCGGATGCTGCCCGTGGCGGTCCGCTCAGGAGCGGGGGTGGTCGGGATGGAGTCAGTGCGTGGAGCGTCGGGCACGACGGTCCTTCCGGAGTTGGAGGGGATCAGGTGAGTCGCGAGGGATCACGTCGCGAGAGCGGCCGAATCCGCGACGGAAGTCGAATCGATTCGATCCGGGCGAAGTCTCCATGCTACAGCCCGCTCGCGCCCACCTGCGTGCGCCATCGACGCTGAGGGGTCAGCCGAGGCGAGCGAGCCCCTGCTCGAGGTCGGCGATCAGGTCGTCGACGCCTTCGATGCCGACGGACAGCCGAACGACGTTCTCGGGCACGGCGAGCGCGGTGCCCCGCACCGAGGCGTGGGTCATGTCCGGCGGGTATCCGATCAGCGACTCGACACCGCCGAGGGACTCCGCGAGCTGGAACAGCTCGGTCGATTCCGCGAACGACTTGGCTGCATCGGCACCGGCGGAGAGACCGAGTGACAGCATCCCGCCGAACCCGCTCATCTGCCGCGTGGCGACGTCGTGCCCCGGGTGAGAGGCGAGCCCCGGGTAGTACACGGTCGCGAACTCCGGGCGGCCGGCTGCCCATTCGGCGATGGCCTGCGCGTTCTCGGAGTGCTGGCGCACCCGCACCGCGAGCGTCTTGATGCCGCGGGTCGTGAGCCAGGCGTCGAGAGGCGCGGAGACCGCACCCACCGCGAACTGCTGGAACTTGACCTGCTCGAAGAAACGGTCGTCGCGGAACACGACCGCACCGCCCAGCACGTCGGAGTGCCCGCCGAGGTACTTCGTGGTCGAGTGCACGACGAGATCGGCGCCGAGCGAGAGCGGCTGCTGCAGTGCCGGTGAGGCGAAGGTGTTGTCGACGACGGCGATCGCCCCGGCCGCGTGGGCGATCTCGGCGATGAGCTCGATGTCGACGATCTTCAGCAGCGGGTTGCTGGGCGTCTCGACCCAGACGATCTTCGTCTCGGGCCGGATCGCCGCGCGCAGCTCGTCGACGTTCGACAGCTCGACCGTCGTGGTCTCGATGCCCCAGGGCGCGAGCACCTTGGTGAGCAGGCGGTAGGTGCCGCCGTAGACGTCGTTTCCGAGCACGATGTGATCGCCGGGTCGGAGGATGCCGCGCAGCAGCGCATCCTCCGCAGCGAGCCCCGACGCGAACGACAGCGCGTTCGCGCCGCCTTCGAGTGCGGCGAGCTGCGTCTCGAGCGATGACCGTGTCGGGTTGCCGGCTCGGTTGTACTCGTACCCGTCTCGGAACCCGCCGATGCCGTCCTGCACATGCGTCGAGGCCTGATAGATCGGCGGGATGATCGACCCGGTGGTCGGGTCAGGCGCCTGACCTGCGTGGATGGCTCTGGTGGCGAAGGCATGCTCGGACATGTCCCTCAGCCTACGTCCGCTCCGGCGACCGCATCCGCTCCTGTTACGTCCGGCGTCCGGCGTCCGTGCGGGATCAGCGGGAGATGTACGACAGCAGGTCCTGTCGCGTGAGCACCGTGTGCGGCTTGCCGTCGAGGGTGACGAGCAGCGCGTCGACATCGGCGAGCGCCGCACGTGCCTGCGCGATCGGCGCGTGGATGCCGATGAGGGGCAGCCTGTCCCCCACATGATCGCCCACGGCGTCCGCGGGCTTCGCATCGCCTCGGAACAGCAGGTCCAGCAGCCCCTTCTCGTCGACCGTGCCGACCACCTCGCC
Organism: Microbacterium sp. NPDC090014; assembly: GCF_044748285.1. Classification (NCBI taxonomy): domain Bacteria; kingdom Bacillati; phylum Actinomycetota; class Actinomycetes; order Micrococcales; family Microbacteriaceae; genus Microbacterium; species Microbacterium sp. NPDC090014. Next base: position 501,781 of record NZ_JBIVFS010000002.1, on the reverse strand, counting down.
CATCATGACCGGCGGCTCGGCGCTCAGCACCACCAGCTGAGAGACGTCGTACTCGGTCATCATGCCGATGGCCTCGAGCACGGTGTCGGTCGGATGCGCGTGCACCAGATCGGGGATGCCCTCCCCCAGGCGGGCCGTGCGCGCGGCGAGCACGTCGCCGACGGTCTCGCCCTCCTCCACCTCGCTGAACCCGTACGAGCGCATCCAGCCGTCGTTGAAGATCTTGCCGAGATACCCGCGCCCGCCATCCGGAAGCAGCACCACCATCACGGCGTCCGCCGGCAGATCACGCGCCACCCGCAGCGCGCCGACCACGGCCATGCCGCTGGAGCCTCCGACGAGGATTCCCTCTTCTCGCGCGAGCCGCCGGGTCATCGCGAACGACTCGGCGTCGTCGACGGCGACGATCTCGTGCGGCACGCTCGGGTCGTAGGCGCCGGGCCAGATGTCCTCGCCGACTCCCTCGACCAGGTACGGGCGCCCGGTGCCGCCGCTGTAGACGCTGCCCTCGGGGTCGATTCCGACGATGCGGACCCGATCGTCCGACACCTCCCGCAGATACCGGCCGGTTCCGGTGATCGTGCCCCCGGTGCCGACCCCGGCGACGAAGTGCGTGACGCGGCCGTCGGTGTCTCGCCAGATCTCGGGGCCGGTGGTCTCGTAGTGGCTGCGCGGCCCGTTGGGGTTCTCGTACTGGTTGGGCTTGAACGCCCCGGGGATCTCGCGGGCGAGCCGGTCGCTCACGCTGTAGTACGACTCGGGGCTGTCTGCCGCCACCGAGGTCGGAGTGACGACCACCTCGGCACCATAGGCGCGCAGCACGTCGATCTTGTCCTCGCCGACCTTGTCCGGCAGCACGAAGACGCACTTGTACCCGCGCTGCTGGGCGACCAGCGCGAGTCCGACGCCGGTGTTGCCGCTCGTCGGCTCGACGATCGTGCCGCCCGGCCGCAGGTCGCCCGAGGCCTCGGCCGCGTCGATGATGCGCGAGGCGATGCGGTCCTTCGCGGAGCCGCCGGGGTTGAGGTACTCGAGCTTCACGAGAACCGTGCACTCCACGCCCTCGGTGACGTGCTGGAGCTTCACGAGGGGCGTGTCGCCGACGAGGTCGACGATAGAGTCTGCGTACTTCATGTTCACAGCGTACGTGCGACGATGCCGCGACCGGGGCTGTGTTGCGCCCGATCGCGGCATCGTGTGCTCGACCTGTCTCCGAGGGCCGATCAGCCCTTGGTGGACCCCGCCAGGAGTCCTCGCACGAAGTACCGCTGGAGCGAGAAGAAGACGATCAGCGGGACGATGATCGACACGAAGGCTCCTGCGGTGAGCAGGTACCATCCCTCGCCGCGACCGGTGATCTCGGCGAGCACCTTCGTGATCGGCGAGGCGGCGCCGTCGGCGAACACGAGGGCGACGAGCAGGTCGTTCCACACCCACAGGAACTGGAAGATCGCCACCGACGCGATCGCCGGCATCGTCAGCGGAAGCACGATCCGGAAGAAGATCTGTCCGCGGGATGCGCCGTCGACGCGAGCCGCCTCGATGATCTCCCCCGGGATCTCCGACATGAAGTTGTGCAGCAGGTAGATCGCCAGCGGCAGCGCGAACATCGTGTGCGCGATCCACACCTGTGCGTAGCCGCCCGAGGCGTCCAGTCCCTGCGTCACCTGGACGCCGAACAGGTTGATGCCCCGCGAGAACGACGACAGCAGCGGCACGAGAGCCATCTGGATCGGCACGATCTGCAGCGCGAACACGAAGATGAACAGCGCGTTGCGTCCCTTGAAGTCGATCCAGGAGAACGCGTAGGCCGCCATCGCCGCGATCATCAGCGGGATGAGCGTGGCGGGGATCGTGATCACGATGGAGTTGAAGAACGACTCCAGGATCGTCAGCTGCGTCGTTCCGGACTGCAGCACGGCGACATAGTTGTCGAGCGTCAGCTGCGGGTTGGTGAAGACCGTCCACCAGCCGCTCGTCTCGATCGCGTCCCTCTCACGGAACGACGAGATGAACAGGCCGAGCGTCGGGATCGTCCACACCACGGCGATCACGATCGATGCGACGGTGGCCCACGGACGGCTCAGGCGCTTGCGCGCGCGGCCGGCCGAGGCTTCGAAGCGTCCGGCGGTGGTGATCGCCCTCGTGCTCTGTCCGGTGTCTGAGTTCACGGTGTCGGTCATCGGATCTCCCGCTGCTTCTTGATCTGGCGCGCGTTGTAGATCACGATCGGGAGCACCAGGATGAACAGGATGACGGAGAGCGCAGCGCTGCGTCCCGCCTCGAACTTGGAGAACTGCGTGTACATCTCGTTCGCGAGCACCGAGGTGCCGTAGTTGCCACCGGTCATCGTGCGGACGATGTCGAAGACCTTCAGCGAGGCGATCGAGATGGTGGTGAGGACGACGATCAGCGCGGGGCGGATCGACGGGATCGTCACCGAACGGAATCGCTCCCACGCGTTCGCGCCGTCGAGCTCGGCCGCTTCGAGGAGCTCTGTGGGAACTCCCTTGATCGACGCCGACAGGACGACCATCGCGAAACCGGTCTGCACCCAGATCAGCACGACGATGAGGGCGAGGTTGTTCCACGGTCCGTTGAGCAGGAACTGCTGCGGTTCTCCGCCGAACCAGACCAGGATCTGGTTGAGCAGACCGATCTGCTCGAACTCCGGACCGCGGTAGGCGTAGACGAAGCGCCAGATGATGCTCGCGCCGACGAACGAGATCGCCATCGGCATGAAGACGAGGAGCTTGTAGATCTTCTCGCCGCGGGTCTTGTCGATGAACACCGCGTAGGCCAGACCGACGATGGTCGAGAGCGTCGGGACCAGGAGCACCCAGACGATCGTGTTCACGACCGAGGTGACGCCGTCGGACTGCGTGAAGATCCAGAGGTAGTTCGAGAAGCCGACGAAGTCGCTGCCGGTGGAGTTCCAGAACGACGCGTAGACCGTCTGGATGGACGGCAGGATCAGGCCCGCGAGCAGCAGCAGCATGGCCGGGGCCATGAATGCCACGAGCTGGATCAGGTACCCGGCTCCGTCGCGGGAACGGTAGTCGAGGAAGAAGAACAGGGCGCCGACGGCGACCGCTACTCCCATCGCCCAGTAATAGGAGTTGAAGAACCACATCACCGCGAACGGGATGAGCAGGCACATCGCCAGGCGGATGCCGGTGTAGAGCGCGCCCTTACGGGGCGCGATGTCGACGAGAAGCAGGATGACGACGACGACCACCGCGAACGCGATGACCACGGCGAGAGCCTGGGCGATCGGGGGCAGAGACCCGATCCATTGGAAGAACACAGTCGCGTTCATGGATTCCCCTTCATGAGACGGAGCTGATCAGCGGTCCGCGCGGCGATGCGCGGACCGAGAGGGAGAAGGTGGGCCGCCCGACGGGGCGGCCCACCTCATCCGATCAGCTGGAGGGCCAGCCGGTCTCGATCTGGGTCAGGACCTCGTCGGTCGAGGTGCCGTTGATCCAGGCGACCATGCCCTTCCAGAAGGTTCCCGAGCCGACGGCGCCGGGCATCTGGTCGGATCCGTCGAAGCGGAACGTGACCGAGTCGTCCTGGAGCAGCTTGATCGACTCCTGCAGGATCGGGTTCTCGACGGCCTCGATGTCGACGCCCTTGTTCGCAGACGTCACGCCACCGAGCGCCAGACGGCTGTCAGCCCACTCGGGGCTCGAGAGGTACTCGAGCACCTTCTGCGTCGCCTCGTCGTCGCTGAACGCGCCGACGATCTCGCCACCACCGGTGATGAACGTCTCGTCCTCGCTCTGGCTCGGAAGCAGGAACGCCCACACGTCGCCGTCCTCGGCGATGTTCGTGCCCTCGGGGAAGAAGCCCGACAGGAACGACGCCTGGTGCGTCAGTGCGCACTCGCCGCTCGCGACCGCAGGGGCCACGTCGCCGAATGCCGTGGAGTTGACCGAACGCACGTCGCCGAAGCCGCCGTTGACGTAGGCCGGGTTGAGCAGGATCTCACCGGTGGCGTCGAACGCCTCCTTGATCTGCGGGTCGGTGAAGGGGATCTCGTTCTTGACCCACTGGTCGTAGACGTCGGCGCCCGCGTTGCGGAGCACGAGGTCCTCGATCCAGTCGGTGCCGGGCCAGCCGGTCGCCACACCCGACTCGAAGCCGGCGCACCAGGGTGCCTTGCCGCTCTTCTCCTGGATGGTCTGGGTCAGCGTGAGCAGCTCGTCCCAGCTCGTGGGCTCCTGGACTCCCCACTCGGCGAACTTCGTCGGCGAGTACCAGACCCAGCCCTTGACGCTCGCCATGAGCGGCGCGCCGTAGAACTCGTCCTCGTAGGTGCCGAAGTCGACCCATCCCTGCGTCCAGTACTCCTTGGCGTTCGCCTCGACGGCGTCAGGGGCCGGCTTCAGGAAGTCGCGAGCCGCATAGTCCGCGAACAGACCCGGCTGCGGGAAGATCGCGATGTCGGGCGGGTTGCCGCCCTGTGCACGGGTGCCGAGCTGAGTCTCGAAGTCCTGGCTGCCCTCGTACTTGATCGTGATGTCGTTCTCCTTCTCGAAGTCCGCCCAGGACTCTGCGAGAAGTTCTGCCTCTCCTTCGACGATCGTGCCGTAGATCGTGACGGTGTTGTCTCCGCCGCCGCCTTCTCCCCCGCCGTCCGTGCCGCCGGGAGCACCACAACCGGCGAGCGCGATGCCCGCGACTCCCAGCAGTGCGATTGGCGCGTAACGCCGGGAACGCTGTGACAGACCCATGTGAATTCTCCTCTTCGAGTTTCCCGGCTCCCACGACATTCCGCGCCGCCCCTCGGCACAGAATCGGGAACCGATTCCAGGACAACCTATCGGGGTCCGACGCCGCGGCACAATAAGCCAGGATCACAGACTGACAACCATTCGCAGCGCCCTGGCACGAACCATGGGAGCGCTCCCTCACAATTCCTGTGGAACCGGTTCCTTTTCGTCCCTGCGACCCGTTACGCTGTCATCGGCGCAGGGGTGGGGGCTCGCGTCGCAGTCATGGTCGAGGAGGACCGGATGAGCACGATCGCCGACGTCGCGGCGCGCGCTGGCGTGTCGAAGGCGACGGCGAGCCGAGCACTCAGCGGACGCGGTTACGTCTCGGAAGACACCCGCAAGCGGGTCGCCGATGCTGCCGGAGAACTCGCCTATGTCGCACACTCCTCCGCGACGAGTCTCGCCACGGGCCGCACGCAGACCGTCGGAGTCATCATGCCGCCGGTCGACCGCTGGTTCTTCTCGGAGCTGCTCGCCGGCATCCAGGAATCGCTGTTCGCCCTCGACTACGAGCTCGCCCTCTACGGCATCCGCGAAGGCAGCGAGACCCGCGAGCGCCTGTTCGACATCGTGCTGCCCGGGCGACGGTTCGACGGGATCATCGCGGTCGGCATCCAGCCCAGCGCACAGGAGCTCGAACGTCTGCACCGCTCCGAGCGACCGCTCGTCAGCGTCGGTCCGTACAGTGAGGGATCCAGTGCCGTGTCGATCGACGACATCGCCGCCGCCCGGATCGCCACCGAGCACCTGATCGAACTCGGCCATACCGATATCGCGTTCGTCGGTGGATCCACGGATCCGGACCATCTCAGCTTCGGCGACGCCCAGCGCGTGGAGGGATATCTCGAGGCTCTCGCCGCGGCGGGACTCGAGGCGGTCGCGAGGATCGCGGACAGCCGCCCGACCATGCCCGGCGGCTACGCCGCCGCCGTCGAGCTCCTCGGTGACCGCAGAGGACGCCCCACCGCGATCGTCGGCGTCTGCGACGAGGCGGCGATCGGCGCGATGATCGCGGCACGTCGCCTCGGCATCGCCGTGCCGACCGAGCTCAGCATCGTCGGAGTCGACGACCACCAGCACGCCGAGATGTTCGCGCTCACGACCATCAGGCAGTCACCGCGCGAACAGGGCCACGAGGCAGTGCGCCTGCTGCGGCAGCAGATCGACCACCCGGATTCTCCGCGCGAGCGCACCGTGACGACATCCTCGCTGGTCGTCCGGAGCTCCACCGCCGGACGACGCTGACCGCTCCTCTGCGGATCTGCGCCCCGGACGCACGAAAGCCCCGGGCGGACCCGGGGCTTTCGTGAAGCGTTCAGACGCTTCCAGGGCGAGGCATCACGCCGCGACCTGGAACGGATTACTTGAGGGTAACCGTGGCGCCTGCCTCTTCGAGGGCAGCCTTGGCCTTCTCGGCTGCTTCCTTGTTCGCGCCCTCGAGCACGGCCTTGGGAGCACCGTCGACGACGGCCTTGGCCTCGCCGAGACCGAGCGAGGTGAGCTCGCGGACGGTCTTGATGACCTGGATCTTCTTGTCGCCGGCAGCCTCGAGGATGACGTCGAAGGAGTCCTTCTCCTCAACCTCTTCAGCAGCGCCGCCGCCTGCGCCTGCAACGGCGACGGGGGCAGCAGCGGTGACCTCGAACTTCTCCTCGAACGCCTTGACGAAGTCGTTGAGCTCGACGAGGGTCAGGCCTGCGAACTGCTCGAGCAGCTCCTCAGTGGTGAGCTTAGCCATGATGTATCTCCTAGATAGGTGGGTTTGTTGAACGAGATCGTGGGTCGCTCACGCGGCCTCAGCGGTCTCCAGCTTTTCGCGAAGAGCATCGATGGTGGCAGCAGCCTTGCCCATCGTCGCCTTCATCATGCCCGCAGCCTTCGCCAGCAGAACCTCACGGCTCTCGAGCGCGGCGTACTTGTTGACCTCGTCGGCAGAGAGGGCGTTGCCCTCGAAGATGCCGGACTTGATCACGAGAAGCGGGTTGGCCTTGGCGAAGTCACGAAGAGCCTTGGCAGTGGCGACGAAGTCGCCATGCACGAACGCGACAGCCGACGGACCTTTGAGGTCGTCGTCCAGCGCGGTGATGCCAGCCTTGTTGGCGGCGATCTTGGTCAGCGTGTTCTTCACCACGGCGTACTCAGCGTCCTGACGGATGCTGTTGCGCAGCTCCTTGAGCTGGGCAACCGTCAGACCGCGGTACTCGGTCAGCAGAACGGCAGTCGAGTTCTCGAATGACTTCGTGAGCTCGGCAACCGATGCGTCCTTCTGCGCCATGGTCACTCCTTGGTGTGTACGAGGCGCCTCACGGAGGTGAGGCGCCGGCCCCTGACCGCATGCAACAGAAAAGCTCCGGCGCAAGCGCACGGAGCTCTGAAAGTTCGTGTCCTGCGCGGGCCCCTGCTGAGCAGAGCTTCGATCGCCTCGCGTTCTCACGCACGACGATGACCAGCGGTCTTCGGTTGTTCCCAGGCTACCTCATCGACCGCCGACCCTCAAATCGGACGTCAGTCCCGGTGCGCCGCGCGTCCCCGGTGCCCGGCGAGTGCGTCGGCGGCCCGGATGAGACTCAGGTGCGAGAGTGCCTGCGGAGTGTTGCCGGCCTGCCGCTGGTGTCCGACGTCGTACTCCTCCGAGAGCAGGCCGAGATCGTTCGCCATCGCCATCACTCCGGCCATGAGGGTCTGCGCGTCGCCCGTGCGCCCGCTCGCCGCATACTGCTCGACGAGCCAGAAGCTGCAGGCGATGAAGGGATGCTCCCCTCCACCGAGTCCGTCGACGCCGGACTCGGTGCGGTAGCGCCGCACGAATCCGTTCACGAGCAGGCGACTCTCGATCTCGGCGACGGTGCGCAGCATGCGCGGATCGTCGGCGGCGCAGTACCCGACCTGCGGCAGCAGCAGCAGCGAGGCATCGACGTCGCCGGATCCGTAGTGCTGGACGAAATGGCCGCCCTCCGCATCGACACCGCGGTCGTCGATCTCGCGACGCAGGCGATCGCGCACGCCCTCCCACCGCTCGGCATCGCCGGCGAGACCATGCTCCCGCACGGCACGGACTCCCCGGTCGAGCGCGGCCCACATCATGACCCGCGAGTGCGTGAACCACTGCGGCTCGCCCCGGATCTCCCAGATTCCGTTGTCGGGGCGATCGATCGACGCGATCACCTGCTCGACGAGCGCGCGCTGCAAGGGCCAGGAGAAGTCCCCCTCTTCCAGACCCGCGATCCTGGCCGCCTCGAGAGCGACCAGGACCTCGCCGATCACATCACCCTGGTATTGGTCGACGGCCCCGTTGCCGATGCGCACCGGCGCTGAACCGTCATAACCGGGGAGACTGGTCAGCTCGCGCTCGAGGAGATCGCGCTCACCGGCGATCCCGTACATGATCTGCACCTCCCGCGGTTCCCCCGCGACGGCCCGGAGCAGCCAGCGGCGCCACTGATGCGCTTCGGCGAGGAAGCCATGAGCGATCAGCGCCTCGAGCGTCAGCGCGGCATCCCGCAGCCAGACGAAGCGGTAGTCCCAGTTGCGCGAGCCGCCGAAGTCCTCGGGCAGCGAGGTCGTGGCCGCGGCGACGATGCCTCCGGTGTCCTTATTGGTGAGCGCACGCAGCACCAGCAGAGAGCGGACGACGGCGTCGCGATGCGGGCCGTCGTGGCGGATCCCGCTCGCCCATCCCTGCCACCAGGCCCGCGTCCCGGCGATCGCCTCTTCGACGTCGAGCGGCTTCGGCGCGTGCTCATATGAGAGGAACCAGCTGAGCGTGAGGTCACGGATCTCGTCGGCGCCGACCGTCACCGTCGCCCGGTGCCGATGGTCCTCGGCGTGGAATCGCACGCCGCGCACGATCACCGACTCGGGCCCGGCCGTCGCATGCAGCGCCGGGTGATCCGGAGTGCCGACCTGCCGCACCCACGGCAGCCGACGGGAATAGTCGAAGTGCAGGCGCAGCTCGGTGTCGAACTCGACGCTGCCCGAGACGCCGACGATCCGTCGGATGACCTCGGTGCGCGTCGGCTGGATCGGCATGAACTCGTGCACCTCCGCGACGCCCTCCGCCGTCTCCCACCGGGTGACCAGGATGAAGGTGTCCGAGAGGTAGAACCGCGTCGATGTCGCCCCGGCATCACTCGGGCGCAGCGTCCAGCATCCGTGACCGGGGTCGCCCAGGAGAGCGCCGAACACCGAGGACGAATCGAAACGCGGAAGGCACAGCCAGTCGATGCTGCCGTCTCGCGAGACGAGCGCGCCGGTGCGGCAGTCGCTGAGCAGGGCGTAGTCCTCGATCGGAGCGGGCATCGACCGAGTCTGACATGTTCACCCGAGGGTCGGAGCGATTACGGTGAGAACATGACCGATGCGACGACGCTGGTGATCCTCGGTGCAGGTGGCGACCTCACCTCTCGGCTCCTCCTGCCCGCTCTGGGCCAGCTGCTGAAGAGAGAACCCGCGCGTTCGGTGCGGATCGTCGGCGCCGATCGCGAGGAGTGGACGGATGCCGAGCTGCGGGCCGTCGTCGACACGGCCTTCGCCTCGATGGACGCCGAGGACGCGGCAGCCCGTGTCGACGTCACCTACGCCCGCACCGACATCACGCGCGCCGACGATCTGCGTGCGCTGCTCGGCGGACTCACCGGCCGCGTGGCCCTCTACTTCGCAGTGCCTCCGGCCGTGGCGGCGGCGTGCATGGCCGCACTCACGCCCGACATGCTGCCCGCGGGCGCCATGCTCGTGATGGAGAAGCCGTTCGGCACCGACGAGTCGAGCGCCCGCGAGCTGAATCGCATCCTCACCGCCCTCGTGCCCGAGACCCAGGTGTTCCGCGTCGACCACTTCCTGGGTCGCTCGACCACGCTGAATCTCCTCGGCGCACGGTTCGCGAACCGCATCCTCGAACCGCTCTGGTCTGCGGAGAGCATCGAGTCCATCGACATCGTCTACGACGAAGCGCTGGCGCTCGAGGGGCGTGCGGGTTACTACGACAAGGCCGGCGCACTGGTCGACATGATCCAGAGTCATCTGCTCCAGGTGCTCGCCGTGCTCGCGATGGAAGAGCCCGCCACCCTCGACGAGGTCGACTTCCGCGCCGCGACCGGCGCGGTGCTCCGCGCGACCACCGTGTGGGGCGACGACCCCGCCGGGTCGTCTCGCCGCGCCCGCTACACCGCGGGAGAGATCGACGGCACCGCGAAGCCCTCGTACGTCGACGAACCCGGCGTCGACCCGGGTCGGGAGACCGAGACGCTCGCCGAGGCGACCTTCGAGGTCCGCAACGCGCGCTGGGCGGGAATCCCGTTCCGGCTCCGCTCCGGCAAGGCCCTCGGAACGCCCGCCAGAGAGATCGTCGTGCGCTTCCGTCCTGTCCGCCATCTGCCCCGCGGGCTCACCGGCACGTCCGACGGAGCGGTGCTGCGCTTCTCGCTCGGTCCCGACCGGATGTCGCTCGAGCTGAACCTGAACGCATCCGAGGACCCGCTCGAGCTGGAGCGCGCGATCCTGTCCGCTGAGCTCGGCGAGGGCGCGCTCAAGGCGTACGCCGAGGTGCTGTCCGGCGTCCTCGACGGGGATCCGATGCTCGCCGTGCGGGGAGACGCCGCCGAGCAGTCGTGGCGGATCGTCGCCCCCATCCTCGAGGCGTGGCAGCGGGGCGATGTGCCGCTCGACGACTACGTCGCCGGATCCGCCGGCCCGGAGGCGTGGCCGACGCACAGCTGAGTCTCTGCCGGGGTCGAACGCCCGAGGGAACGCCCCGGGCGGCGTGTGCGGGAGGGAGAGTCGGCGACCGGGGTTACCCTCGATAGGTGACCCCCGAACTCCAAGCTCGCATCGTCGCGGACTCCCGCGACCGCGTCGCCTGGATGCGGGCACGGTCCCGTGGGATCACCGCCACGGATGTCGCCGGACTCACGAGCGAGCGGTCCATCGCCCGCGCCGCCGACTCCAAGCTCGGCGGCGGCCCCCGGTTCGGAGGCAACGCCTACACCGATCACGGACGCCGCCGCGAGCCCGAGATCGCCGCCTGGGTGGCGGCCACGCACGGCATCCTCCCCTCCTCCGCCCTGTTCCGCGCCGAGGTCGAGCACCGCCATCTCGCGACTCCCGACGGTATCGCCGTCGACGCCGACGGTCGCGTGAAGCTCGCGGAGATCAAGACCACGAACAAGGCGTTCCGCGGCATCCCCCGCACCTACCTGCGCCAGGTGTGGTGGCAGCAGCACGTGCTGGGCGCCGAGCGCACGCTCTTCGTCTGGGAGGAGCACGTCGACTTCTCCCCCATCCATGACGAACCCCGCTGCGTCTGGATCGACCGCGACGACCGCGAGATCGCGAAGCTCGTCGGCCTCGCCACAGATCTCATCGACGAGCTCTACCGGCGCACCACCGGTCAGCAGGTGCCGACCCGCATCGCGGATGCCGCGGCGGCCGCCGCCGCCAGCCGGCGCGAGCACCTGCGCGAGCGCGATGCGTTCCGCGCTCTCGCACTCGCCGACTGAGCCGGTCCGCACCGCACGAACTCACGTGCAGGACGCGTTGAGCCCGAGCAGCGCGATCGACAGCTGGCGCGAGGTCCCGGCCGACACCCAGGACGTACCGGCCAGGAGGTTGGTCACCGTCAATGTCGTGGTGCTGCCGAGAAGGTTGGAGATGAGGCTGGCGAGCAGACTCTGGGTGAGGACGGCGGTGTGGGTGTAGAGGCCGCCGGCAGGACCTGTCGTGGTGATGTTCGCCGCCGGGACCACTGCTGTCGTCGCTCCCTGGGTGAGTGTGAGCCTGACCCCGCTGGCGGGATAGACCGACGTCCACACGAGCCGGACGTTCTGGAAGACGCCCAGACCGTTGTTCGCCACCGTGCAGGCGATGATCGTGGCGGGGGGAACGCGGAACGCCGTGATCGTGGCTCGACCGTACTCCGGGTCGGTGAATGCCGCGTCGGTGATCTGCGCCGGCGGCGCGAGGGCCACTCCGCAGAGCAGCGCCGCACCGGCGACTCCGGCCAGGACGCGCTGCCGCCGCACGATCACGACTCGCCTCGGTGAGCTCCGGTGCTGCGGCGGCGCCGGGTCGCACTCAGCGCGGCACCACCGGCCACCAGGGCCAGCGCCCCGCCGATCGCCCAGGGAGCGAAGGGCGCACCGCCCGTCGTCGCCAGCCCGCCGTCGGGTCCGACCGTCGCGGACTCTCCGGCGCCGCGTGCATGCACGCGCACCTGGGTGCTGCCGTCGTCCGCGCCGTCCAGCGCGATGACGAGCCTGAGGTGGGCCACCTCTGTGTCGGCCATCTCGACGAGCGGTACCTCGAGGCCGTCACGAGGTATCGACCAGCCGGACTCGAGTGTGGTCGCGCCTCCCCGGCATCCGCTCTCATCCCACTCCTGCGCACAGCGGAGCACGTCCATCACCAGCGCCGCACCGCCGCTCGCACTGACTCCGACCGCCACGGTCCCGGGGTCCGGTGCCTCCGCGCTCACCGTCACATCCCACTGCACGGGCTGGCCAGGCAGGAGGCTCGATGCGGCATCCCAGTCGGCGACGGAGACCAGCCGCAGCACCTGTCCCTGCACGACCTCGGTCGAGGGGGCCGCCCACGCGGGACTCACCGCGACGAGCGCTGCGCAGACGACCGCACAGGCACCCGCGACGCACGCCACCCGCCGGTTCATCGGTCGACTCCCGCCGGATCGACCTGCTCGCGACTCTCCTTCCGGGAGCGCGGCCAGAACGCCCAGACGACGAGGACCGTCGCGCCGATCGTGAGTCCGCCCAGCACGTACGGATCGCCCATCGCGACGATCACGGTCGCGATGCCGGGGATCGAGAACAGCACGATCCGAACGGTCTGCACGGTGTACGGATACGGATCGTCGGCCGCGTTCGCGTCTCCGCGCATCGTGATCACCCGTTCGTCCGCACTCGCACCGGGAGCGATCGAGGTGATGCGGTGCGTGACCGGCAGATCGCCTGCTCGATCGACGGTGACGACGTCGCCGACCTGCACCTCGGATGCCGGGACGCTCTGGACCACCGCCACGGAACCGGCGGGAATCGTCGGCGCCATCGATCCCGTGCGGAACATGATGAGGGTGATGTTCGCCGTGAAGGCGACGATCACGAGCACGATGCAGATGACCCCTGCGGCGGCGGCGAGCCAGAGGAGGACATCGGCGAGCGCCCTCCCGAGAGTGCCTCGCGAGGACGCCGCGGCGGGTGCTGGCGACGCGGACGCATCATCGACCGTCGCCTGTTCACGCAGGCTGCGCCTCGTCGGTGCACTCATGTCTCCTCCTCACGTCATCCGATGCTCTGCCCGCAGGTCAGCTCGACACTCCGGCGATCTGCCATGTCTGGATCGCCGTCAGCCCTTGCGCGCCGTTGTCGGTCGCTGCCGGCAACGTCACTGCGAAGCAGTAGTTCACGGTCGTTCCGCCGTTGGCCGCGACCGCCTGGGTGCCGGTGCCGCCGACCGACAGCAGCGAGTTGTCGGGAACGACAGCCGTCCCGGCCGTGTAGGTCGTGCTGTTGCAGGCCGTCCCCGCGATGGCCCTCACCCCGTATCGCAGGTAGGTGCCGAGCCCTGTTCCCGCCGTCGACGTCACGCTGAGCTGCAGCGTGCCGGCCACTGACGGATTCGCGGTCCGCACGCTGAACAGCGCGTACGTGGTGTTGCCGGGAGCCATGGCCGAGAACGGGGCGCTGAACGACAGCGCCGCCGGCGTGCCCACCGGGTGGCTCGAGAACGTGGCACCGTCGGTCGCCCCGACGATGTCGAACCGCCCGGCGGTGAAGGTCGCATTGCCGTATTCGGAATCGTTCCAGGCGGCCAGGGTCATCGTCGCGCCGACGCCGAACACCAGCCCGCCCGCGAGCACAGCGCGTATCCGACGGGAGAGCAGTCGCTTCCCCTCCCGCATGCCTCTGCGGGTGTCGGCCACGATCAGTCCGCAGTCGAGGTGGCCGTGAACTCCCAGGTCGCGGTCGCGGCGGCGCCCTGCGTGAGACCGGCGCCCGCGGTCACCGCGAAGCACAGCTGCACAGGCGTTCCCGCCGTCCCTGCCGGTGTGCCCTCGGCGAGAGGAACCGACGTGGCTCCCGTCTGAGCGCTCAATGTGGTGCCCGTCGCGACGACGGTTCCTGCCGCCGTGGCGTCGCACACGTCGCCCGCGTCGATGGCCGTCACGGTGTATGAGAGATTGGCCTCGTTGCCCCCCGTGCCCGCGGTGATCCCCGACGGCACCAGCGTGGCGCCGTTGGTGGTCGTGCTGTCGAGACGCACCCAGAACGGTGCGTAGACGACATCGCCCGGAGACATCGACGACGCCACGGCGGGCAGCTGGAAGACGAGCGCCGCTGCAGTGTCCCCCAGATCGACGTTGTGATCGTCGTACCCGTCGGTCGCGCTCGTCGTGGATCCCTCCAGATTGAACGAGCCTGCGGTGAAGGTGCCGGTCGCGAACTCGGAGTCGTTCCATGCCGCGAGCGTCACCCCGATACCGACGCCGAGCACCAGCCCACCGGCGAGCACTGCCAGAACCTTGCGTTGCGTGTCCTTCTCAGCCATGACATTCCCCCTCAGGAATCTCACGAGACGCAGATGGCTGGGGATGGTCGCCCTTCGCGGCCTGCATCCGGTACTCGTGTCGTTCCCGACAGCTTTGTCCACTTCCTGCGCCTGTTCAAGGCCTTCCGCGTCACGATTGCGCATTCCGGCTCACGAATTGCGCAGAAACGTCTATCGGTTTCTGCGACCGATCGGATGGTTGCAGTTCGTCCAGAGCTGCAGCTCAGCTCGCGAGAACACGCTGCGCCTCGACGGAGACTTCGGCCGCGATGGTGTCGAGCAGCGCGGAGCGCAGGTTCCACTGCTGCCAGTACAGCCTGACTCGCAGCGGCGGCCCGCCGAGCGGCACGAGCTCGCGCTCCTTCTGCAGGAGCGGCAGCATCCCCCATCCGAGGCCGAGCCGCACGGCGAGCGCGTAGTCGTGCGACGCGGGCACGTAGTGCCGAGGAGCCCCGTGGTGCGCGACCCCCATCCGCTCGAGCCATTCGTGCTGAAGCGTGTCTCGTCTGTCGAAGTCGACGAAGGGCGCCGCGCTCAACGCCTCTCTGGTGACACCGGACGAGAACCAGCGATCAGCGAACGCCGGTTCTGCCATCGCGTGATACTCCAGCACGCCGAGCGGTGCGACGGAGCACCCGGCGACCGGCGCCGCCTCACTCGTGACCGCCGCCATCACCGTGCCGGACTCGAGCAGCCGAGCCGTGAAGTTCTGGTCGTCGCGGTGCAGGTCGAAGTCGAGGTCGTGGGCTGCCGAGAGCCGTGCGAGCGGAGGCAGGAACCACGTCGCCATCGAGTCCGCGTTCACGGCGAGCGGTATGCGGGTGCGGGGCGCCTCGTCGCCCTCGAGGCCGAGTTCTGCGAGGGCATCGTGCTCGAGGAGTGCCAACTGTCGTGCGAGCCGCACGACAGCCTCGCCCGCCTCGGTGAGACGGGCAGGCTTGGTGCGCACGACGAGGACCCGTCCGAGCTGCTCCTCGAGCGTCTTGAGCCGCTGGCTCACGGCGGAAGGAGTCACACGCAGCACCCGCGACGCCGCGTCGAGGGTTCCCTCGTCGGCCACGGCGGCGACAGTGGCGGCAAGCTCCGGATCGATCTTCACATTAGCCATGCTAATGGCGCACAAGGAATCATCGCTGGTGCTCATGTCCGTGGCATCCGTACCGTGGACTCATGCTCTCCGTCTTCTCGGGTCTCGGACTCGGCCTCTCCCTGATCGTCGCCATCGGCGCGCAGAACGTGTTCGTCCTCCGTCAGGGCATCCGCAGAGAGCACGTCCTGCCGGTCGTCATCATCTGCGCCGTATCCGACGCCCTGCTCATCGCCGCCGGCGTCGCGGGACTCGGCTTCGTCATCTCCGCAGCCCCGTGGCTCGTGGTCGTCGCGCGCTGGGCGGGGGCCCTGTTCCTCCTGGCCTACGGCATCCTCGCCGCCCGCCGCGCCTGGAGGGGCGGCGAAGAGCTGCGAGTCGACCGGACCGGTGCGGAGGGCTCGGCGCCCGGGTCGGGCGGCGGAACCACGACGGCGACCCGCACCGCGCTCGCTCCTGTGATCGCGACGGCTCTCGCCCTGACCTGGTTGAACCCGCACGTCTACCTCGACACCGTCCTGATGCTCGGGTCGATCGCCGCGACGCACGGCGACGAGCGCTGGCTGTTCGCCGCCGGAGCGATCGCCGCCAGCATCCTGTGGTTCACCGCGCTGGGGTTCGGCGCCCGCTATCTCGGCCGCTGGCTGCGCACGGAACGAGCGTGGCGCATCCTCGACGCGCTGATCGCCGTCGTCATGATCACCCTGGCTGTCAGCCTGGTGCTGCCGGTGCTCGGCGGCTGACCCTGCGTCGCAGACGTGAGCGGACGCCCGTCAGTCGCCGTCGAGGGGCCGAAGGATGCGAGTGAGGAACCTCTGGGTGCGCTCGTGCTGCGGCGCGCCGAAGATATCGGCCGGCGCGCCCTGCTCGACGACCACACCCGCGTCCATGAAGAGCACATGATCCGCCGCCTCGCGCGCGAAGCTCAGCTCATGCGTCACCACGACCATGCTCCACCCCTCGTCGGCGAGCTCCTTGATCACGAGCAGGACCTCCCCCACGAGCTCGGGGTCGAGTGCGCTCGTCGGCTCGTCGAACAGCAGGAGGTCGGGACGCAGCGCGAGAGCGCGGACGATGCCGACCCGCTGCTGCTGACCGCCGGAGAGCTCGTGAGGTCGAGCATCGGCCTTGTCGGCGAGCCCCACGCGGGCGAGCAGGACGCGGGCCTCGGCGACCACCTCGGCCTTGGGTCTGCCCTGCACCCGCCATGGTCCCTCGATCACGTTCTCGAGCACCGAGAAGTGCGGGAAGAGGTTGTGATGCTGGAAGACCATCGCCGACCGATCGCGCAGCGCGAGACGCTTCTGCGCGCGCGTGCGCTTCGACACCGGATCCGACGGGGCGAAGTCGATGTCAGGGCCCCCGGCCACGACGATGGTCCCGGCATCCGGCGTCTCGAGCCCGTTGAGCGCACGCAGCACCGTCGTCTTGCCCGATCCGCTCGGACCGATCAGCACGACGACCTCTCCGCGGTGCAGCGTGAGGTCGATGCCGCGGAGCACCTCGTTGTCGCCGAAGCGCTTGTGAAGGCCGCGGGCGGTGAGCAGGGCGTCGGCTGTGGACCTGGGTGAGTGCGCCGGATCAGTGAGCGACATTGCGATCGAGTCTCCTCTCGAGTGCGCTCTGGCCGAACGACAGCACCAGGCAGATCACCCAGTACACGAGCGCGGCAGCCAGGTAGACGACCATGAACTCCAGGGTCGCCGCCGCGATCTGCTGCGCCACCTTGAAGAGCTCGGTGACGAGGATCAGCGAGGCCAGCGACGTGTCCTTCACCAGCGAGATGAACGTGTTGGACAGCGGAGGCACCGAGACCCGCGCTGCCTGGGGAAGGATCACCCGCGTGAGTGTGCGCGTGCGATTCATGCCGACCGTGTACGCGGCCTCCCACTGCCCCTTCGGGACGGAGAGGATGGCGGCGCGCACCACCTCGGCCCCGTACCCGCCGACGTTCAGCGACAGTGCGATGATCGCGCTGGTCCACGGATCCAGCTTGAGTCCGATCGATCCGAGCCCGTAGAAGATCACGAACAGCTGCACGATCATCGGCGTGCCGCGGATGACCGAGATGTAGAACCTGGCGATGCCCGACAGCACGGGATTGACAGAGATCCGCATCAGTGCTGCGCCGATGGCGAGCACGAGACCCAGCGCGAAAGAGATCAGCGCGAGCGGAACCGTCACCGTCACCCCCGCGAGGGCGATCGGTCCGAGCGAGTCGAAGAACAGCTGCCAGGGATTCTCCATGGGTTACTGGGTCACGTCTTCGCCGAAGTACTTGTCGCTGATCTCGGCCAGTGTTCCGTCGGCACGCAGCTCTTCCAGAGCGCCGTCGATCGCCTCGACGAGATCCGTCTTGTCCTTGGTGAAGACGAATGCCTGCTCACCGGCCTCGTCGGTCTCGGCGGCGATCTTCAGGCCGGACGGGCTGTTGGTGGTCTCATAGTCGAGGAAGGTCAGCTTGTCGTTGACGGTCGCATCCACGCGACCCTGACGCAGCAGCTCGACGGCCTGCGCCCACCCCTCGACGCCTTCGACGGTGGCACCGGACTCGGTCGCCAGCTCGTACCAGTTGCTGGTGAGCGACTGCGCCGTCGTCTTGCCCTCGAGGTCGTCGAACGACGAGATCGAGTCGTCGTCCTCGGCGACGACGATGACTCCCGGCGAGACGGTGTACGGGGTGCTGAACAGGTACTTCTCCTGGCGCTCCTCGTTGATGCTCACCTGGTTGGCGATCACGTCGAAACGGCCCGCGTCGAGACCGGCGAAGATCGCATCCCACTGGGTCTCCTGGAATTCGACCTCGAGGTCGAGCTTGTCGGCGACCGCCTGGATGATCTCGACGTCGAATCCGGTCAGGTCGCCGGTTCCGCCGTCATCGTGGAAGCTGAACGGACGGTACGTGCCCTCGGTGGCGACCGTCAGCGTGCCGTCCGTGACGAGGCCGAAGCCGGATCCGCTCTCACTCGAGCTGCTGTCGGCAGGCGTGGTGCTTCCGCTGCACGCGGTGAGTGCTGCTGCGGCGACGACCAGTGCGGTGACGGCGATGATGCGACGGGACATGTGACCCTCCTGGGGTGCGGTGAGGCGCGAGTGCTGTGGCGCGGAACTCATTCACAGTACGCGGCATCGGACCGGCATCCCAACATCCGATGACGCCCGATGTCGTACTGCACGCAGAAAGGCCCCCGCAGAATGCGGGGGCCTTTCCGGAATCACACTCAGATGGCGTTGACGTCCAGCGGGATGCCGGGGCCGAACGTGGTCGACACGGCGCCCTTCTGGATGTAACGGCCCTTGGAGCTCGACGGCTTGAGGCGGACGATCTCCTCGAGCGCTGCGCCGATGTTCTCGTCGAGCTGCTCGGCCGAGAACGACGACTTGCCCACGACGAAGTGCACGTTGGCGTGCTTGTCGACGCGGAACTCGATCTTTCCGCCCTTGATCTCCTCGACGGCCTTGGCCGTGTTGGGGGTCACGGTGCCGGTCTTCGGGTTCGGCATGAGTCCACGCGGACCCAGGACCTTTCCGAGACGACCGACCTGGCCCATGAGCTCCGGGGTCGAGACGGCCGCGTCGAACGCGGTCCAGCCTGCGGCGACCTTCTCGATGAGCTCGGCGCCGCCGACCTCATCTGCACCTGCGGCGATCGCTGCCTCGGCCGCGGGGCCGGTGGCGAAGACGATGACGCGGGCGGTCTTACCGGTGCCGTGGGGCAGGATGACGGTGCCGCGCACCATCTGGTCTGCCTTGCGGGGGTCGACGGCGAGCTTCAGCGCGACCTCGACGGTCGAGTCGAACTTCGACGAGCCGGTCTCCTTGGCGAGGGCGACTGCCTCGGTGGGAGTGTAGAAACGGTCTGCCTCGATCTTCTCGGCGGCAGCCTTGTAAGCCTTGGACTTCGTAGCCATGATTATTCTCCTCAGCCCTCGACCGTGATGCCCATGGAACGGGCGGTGCCGGCGATGATCTTCGAGGCAGCCTCGATGTCGTTCGCGTTCAGGTCGGCCTGCTTGGTCTCGGCGATCTGACGGACCTGGTCCTTGGTGATCTTCGCCACCTTGACCGTGTGCGGCGTCGACGAGCCCTTGGGCACGCCGGCGGCCTTCTTGATGAGCTCCGCGGCCGGCGGGGTCTTCAGGATGAACGTGAAGCTGCGGTCCTCGTAGACGGTGATCTCGACGGGGATGACGTTGCCGCGCTGCGACTCGGTCGCGGCGTTGTACGCCTTGCAGAACTCCATGATGTTGACGCCATGCTGACCGAGCGCGGGGCCGATCGGCGGCGCCGGGTTGGCTGCACCGGCGTTGATCTGAAGCTTGATCAGGCCGGTCACCTTCTTCTTCGGTGCCATATCCTCTTCCTTTCATCGAACGGATGCCGGTTGCATCCGCTCTCCCGCGAACCCGGCATCTCCGGGCTGCGGTCGTCTGCGCGCACGCCGAAGCGGCACACAAACCAGACAAGTCTACCTGATGCGGAGCGGGCCCGGAACGCGAGAACGGCCGCCCCGAATGGGACGGCCGTTCTCGGAGAAGCGTAGGTCAGACCATCTTCGTGACCTGGTCGAACGACAGCTCGACCGGGGTCTCGCGCTCGAAGAGCGACACGAGCACCGTGAGCTTGCCGCTCTCGGGCTTGATCTCGCTGATCGAACCGGGAAGACCCGCGAACGAGCCCTCCTTGATCGTGATGGTCTCGCCGACCTCGAAGTCGACCTCGGCCGGAAGCGGACGAGCGACGGCGAGGCCGCCCTTCGACGCGATGTTCTTGGCGGTCGGGACGTCCTTGACCTCGACGAGCGACTTCAGCATGTTGAAGGCCTCTTCGAAGCGCAGCGGCGTCGGGTTGTGGGCGTTGCCCACGAAGCCGGTGACGCCAGGCGTGTGACGCACGACCGACCAGGTGTCCTCGGTGAGCTCCATGCGCACGAGCACGTAGCCGGGGATGCGCACGCGGGTGACCATCTTGCGCTGGCCGTTCTTGATCTCGACCACGTCTTCCATCGGGACCTCGATCTGATAGATCTCGTCCTCGACCTCGAGCGTCGACTTGCGCTGCTCGATGTTGGCCTTGACCTTGCGCTCGAATCCGGCGTAGGAGTGGATGACGTACCACTTGCCCGGAAGCATCCGCAGGTCGAGGCGGAACGCCTCATACGGGTCTTCCTCGGCGTCGTCGCCCTCTTCGGCCTCGTCGTCGTCGGACTCCGTCGCGGCGTCATCGTCGCCGTTGATGTCGGGTCCGTCGTAAGGGGTGACCTCGTCGGCCTCAGCGGCCTCGAGCTCGGCGGTCTCTTCCGCCACAGAATCGTTCAGGACCTCAGCGGCAGCCTCAGACTCGGCCGCTTCGTCCAGGTTGAGAGCGTCGTTCACGATCGCGTCCGCCTCCGGGTCGTCGATTTCGATGTCGTTGTCGTCGTCCTGCACATCGGCGTCGGCGTCTCCGTCGACGTCCTCGATGTGGAGGGCGACATGTTCGGCCGAGGTGACCGACTGCTCTTCCGCAGCGAGCACGTTGCCCTCCTGGGCCTCGTCCTCTTCGCTGGACTGCTCAGCAGCAGTCGCCCAGTCGGCGTCGTCGGAATATCGTTCAGACACGTTGTTTCTTTCCAATCACTGCGGCCAGGGCCGCGAGGGCGTCAGGCGCCCGGGACCCCGAAGACGATGTGCGTGACCCAGGCGAACAGGGTGTCGAGTCCGTAGACGATGCCCATGACGATGAGAACGAAGACGAGCACCACTGCGGTGAACTTGACCAGTTCCTTGCGGGTCGGCGTGACGACCTTGCGCAGCTCGGCGATGACCTGACGGAAGAACAGAGCGATGCCCCCGAAGAAGCCCACGATGCCACGCTTCTTCTCGCGGGTGGCGCCGGCCGCGACGACCTCGCCGCGCGGTTCGTCCTGATCCATCCTGAATGTACCTTTCGTGTGTCAGCGTGTGCTGACGCGCAGGGCGGACAGGAATCGAACCTGCAACCTGCGGTTTTGGAGACCGCTGCTCTGCCAATTGAGCTACCGCCCTAGAGACCGGGAGGTCTCGGGGTGTCATCTCCATCCTGCCATCGTTACCCGACCGCAAGGACCGGGGCACGGCGAAAGAATGCAGACAACAACTGCTCGTCAAGCATACGGCATCCGTCGGTCAGCGCCGAACCGGGCCCGCTCTCGTCGTTGTTGTTAGGCTCGGCGGGCGGACGAAACGGGAGGGGGCGCAGTGAGCGCTGACGTGCAGCAGTTCCAGGTGGACCTGCGCGGTGTCGTCGACCTCCTGAGCCGCCACATCTACTCGAGTCCTCGCGTGTATCTGCGCGAACTGCTGCAGAACGCCCGCGATGCGATCACCGCACGCCGCGAGGTCGACGGGCAGGGCGGGAGCATCCGCATCACCGCGCTGACGGACACCACGGGCGAGTTCATCCTGCGCGACGACGGGATCGGCCTGACCGCAGCCGAGGTGGGCGATCTGCTCGCCACGGTCGGCCGCAGCTCGAAGCGCGACATCTTCGACCTCCCGCGCAGCGACTACCTCGGTCAGTTCGGCATCGGCCTGCTGAGCTGCTTCATGGTCGCCGATTCGATCGTCATCCGCTCGCGCAGCGTCCGGGGCGGCCCGGCCGTCGAGTGGACGGGCAGCGCGGACGGGACCTTCCGCGTCGTGGAGATCGACGACGATCTGCCGATCGGCACGAGTGTGCATCTCCGCCCTCGTTTCGATGCCGACGAGCTGCTGCGCCCCGCGGCCGTGCGAGGGCTGGCCACCACCTTCGCCGAGTTCCTCCCCGTGCGGGTGATCCTCGACTCTCCGAGCGGCGACATCGACATCACCCGGCGCGCGCCGTTCCTCGACCCCGCCGACGACATCGACGGCGCCGTGCAGTACGGGCGCGACCTGCTCGGTGCGAGCCCGCTCGACGTTATCGAGCTCAGCGAGCCGGCCACCGGCACACGGGGACTCGCCTACGTCCTGCCCTACGCTCCCCCGCCGGGCGCCCGCCAGGCGACGCGCATGTATCTCGGCAGGATGCTCCTGGGCGAGCGGGTCGACGACGTGCTGCCCGAATGGGCGTTCTTCGTGCGCGCCGTGGTCGATTCGACCGGCCTCGCCCCGACGGCGAGCCGCGAATCGCTCGTCGACGACGCGGCCCTCGAGCGTGTGCGCGAGCAGCTCGGTGCCGGCATCCGCCGCTGGGTGCTCGAGCTGGGCCTGCGCGAACCGCACAGACTCGCCCAGTTCGTGGCGATCCACGAGGTCGGTCTGAAATCGCTGGTGCGGCACGACGACGAGCTCGCGCAGTTCATCACGCGCTGGCTGACCCTCGAGACCACCCACGGAACGATGCGCATCGGCGACCTCGTCGAACGATACCCGCACGTGCGATTCGCGCAGTCGGTCGACGAGTTCCGCCAGGTCGCAGGGATCTCCCCCGGGTCCGAGGTGCTGGTCAACGGCGGCTACCTGTACGACGCGGACCTCGTGCGGATGCTGCCGGAGCTCTACCCGCACGTGACGATCGAACTCGTAGACGTGGCCGGGGAGCTCGATCGTCTCGACCCTCCGCCGCTGGACGACCGCGACGCCGCGCTGGCCCTCGAGGCCCGCGCCGGCGGCGTGCTGACCGCATCCGGCTGCTCCGTCACCGTGCGGTCGATCGACCAGCCCGAACTCGCAGCGCTGTACGTCGCCGACCCCGAGGTGCTGCGCAGGATCGACCGCGGCCGCACCAAGGGCATCACCGGATCGCTGTGGGGCGGGGTGCTCGACCGCATCGACTCGACCCTCTCGGCCTCCCGCGACGACGATCTCAGCGCGCGCCTGTGCCTGAACTGGTCGAACCGCGTCGTGCGCGCGCTCGTCCGCGTGCAGGACGACGCGGTGTTCGCCCGCACCGTGCAGCTGCTCTACATCCAGGCGCTGCTGGCGGGACACCATCCGCTCTCCGACGCCGATCGCGCACTCATGTCGACCGCGCTCTCGGACCTCGTCTCGCTGTCCGCCGGCATCGAAGCGGATTCGATCCCCTTCGACGACGCCCCCTGATCTCGCTCCGACCGCTCGCTCCGACCGCTCGCTCCGTTCGAAGGATCCCCCATGACCAGTCCGAAGAAGCGCTTCTCTCAGCTCATCGAAGAGATCGACCGCACGCCCTGGGGTCCGGCGGAGCAGGCGCTGGTGGCGGATGCCGTCTCGCTCGCCGTCGAGCTCGGCGACGAGCGGCTCGAGTACGAGGCGCGGATGAGGCAGACCGCCTCCGCGAACATGAACGGCGCGACCGATGTGATGCTGAACTCGTTCGCGTGGTGCCTCGCCCGACACGACTCCGACCCGCAGCGCTTCCCCGCCGACCTCGACTACGGCGGCGCCGATCTGATGTGGCAGTTCAAATGGATGGCGTCTTCTCTGCGTTCGTCGCCCGCGTTCTCGACCGAGCAGATCACCGCGGTCCTCGACGACATGGAGACGCACTATCGCAAGGCAGGGCTCGGCATGAGCGGAGTGCTCACGGCCCGATTCGAAGACGCCTGGGACGCCGGTCGACTCGACGACGCCGAGGCTCTGCGCGCGCAGCTCGAGGCCACACCCCGAGACGACCACAGCCACTGCGACGCCTGCGGACGCAGCCAGTTCGCCGGCTTCTTCGCCGAGACCGATCGAGATGCCGAGGCCATCCGACTCGTCGAGGAGATGCTCGAAGGCGGCTTCTCGTGCGGCGAAGAGCCCGAGCACGCACTGTCGCGAGTGCTCGTGCCCTACCTTCGTGCCGGGCGCTTCGACGAGGCGAGGAGCGCGCACCTGCGCAGCTACCGGCTCGCGAAGGACAACCCGGACAACCTGCGGATCGTCGCCCACAACATCGTGTTCGCCGCCCTCACCGGCAACGAGGCACGCGCGCTCGCGCAGGTCGAGCGTCACATCGGCTGGCTCGCTCACGACGGACTCAACGTCGATGCCCACTTCGCCGCGCTGGCGGCGTTCGCCTTCGCCCTCGATCGTGTGACTGCGGCGGGTCACGGCGATGCCACGGTGCG
This sequence comes from Microbacterium sp. NPDC090014, assembly GCF_044748285.1. Classification (NCBI taxonomy): domain Bacteria; kingdom Bacillati; phylum Actinomycetota; class Actinomycetes; order Micrococcales; family Microbacteriaceae; genus Microbacterium; species Microbacterium sp. NPDC090014. The sequence continues at coordinate 477,327 of NZ_JBIVFS010000002.1, read as the reverse complement.
CGGTGCCGACTCCCCCGCGCTCGAGGAGTTCTTCGGCGAGCACGACGGAGCCTGGGGTGCCGCCGAACTCGCCGCCACCGCGTGGGCTGCCGCCGAGCGCATCGGCTCGGACTTCGATCTGCGGGACGGCACCGAGGGCCACGCCCGCAGCCTCACCCGCCTGCGCGCTCTCGCCGACGAGCACTACGACGTGCCCATCCGGTCGGATGCCTTCGTCATGGCTCCGGACGCGGCGACACCCGACGATCCCGACGCGTGGTTCGAACGGGTCATGAACCTCGCCCAGTTCGGCGCGGAGCACGAGACGTTGCGCGCCCTGCCGCACGCGCTGAGCGTCGAGGACCCTTCGAAGCTCGCCGAGCTCCTGTCGATGCGCCTCGGCATCCTGATCGCCCTCGACCGAGCAGAAGAGGCCGCCGACCTGCTGCCCGCGCGGATCGATGCCCTGCGCGCCGCAGGCCTCGACGCACAGGCCGATCTCGAACTGCGCCTCGGTCTCGCGACCTTCGGCCTGAACACCCCCGAGGCTGCGGCGGCGCTCGAGGACGAGCTCGCGAACACGGACGCTCTGCCCGCATGGTCGCGCGGAGACCTGGCGATCAGCCGCGCGTCGCTGCACCTGCACGCGGATGAACCCGGCGCCGCCCTCGACATGGCAGAGATCGCGGCTCGCGCCTTCGCCGAGGCCGAGGACGCGCGCCTCTCGAACACGACGACGCTCGTCGCCATCTCGGCCGTGCTGCAGAAGGGCGACATCGAAGCGGCATCCGCTCTGCTCGATCGCTTCTTGGCCCAGGACGATCTCAGCATCGGTCATCGCGCGCAGGCGCTGCAGACGCGCGCGAAGGTGCGCGGCGGAAGCGAGTCGTTCGCGGAGGGCGCTGCGGATGCCGACGAGGCGACCCGTCTTCTCGCCGGGCTCGGTGCGACCACGGCCCTGGCCGCCGCGCACCTGCTCGCGGGGGCGCTCTGGGAGGACGCGGGCGACCCCGAGAAGGCCGTCACCCGCTACCGGGTCACCTCGCGGCTCGTCGCGCAGGAGGGCGGCGACCAGGCGGGCGCGGACTTCCGGCTCGCGCGCGCGATGCTCGCGGCCGGGGACGCCGAGGTGGCGGCCGAGCTGTTCGGACAGGTGCTCGAGCGCGAAGAGCAGGCCGAGGTGCCCGCCGCCTCCCGAGCGATGACGGCGTCTCTTCTCGCGCGCGCCCTCGGATCGGCCGGCGAGTTCGGACAGGCTGTCGGTGCATTCGGGTATGCGGGCGAGCTGTTCGGCGAGGCGGAGGAGCATGCCGACCAGGCGATGGCGCTGACCGAGCGCGCCAAGATCCTCGCCCGGTTCGACGAGCACGCGGAGGCGATCGCGACACTCGAATCGGCATCCGAGATCGTGCGCCGGGCCCCCGAGGCGGTCGGCGCCCTCGCTGACGTGCTGCACAACCTCGGACAGGCTTATGCGGCCACTCAGGACGACCGCGCCTTCGCCCTCTTCGACGAGGTCGCCGCGCTCGCTCACGAGCACGAGGCGGCGTGGCTGCTCGCCGACGTCACCGACTCGCGGGGCCGGGCGCTCGCCCAGTTCGGCCGCACCGACGAGGCCGTCGCCGCTGCGCTCACCGCGGCCGACGGATTCGCGGCGATCGGGGATGCGGGCTCGGCCGGCGGCTCCGAGCTGTTCGCCGCCCGTCTGCTGGTCGGCGACGACCGGGCCGCGGACTCCGTGCCGATCTACCGCAGTGCCCTCGAGCACTCCGCCGGCTACCCGCCGCTGCAGCAGGTCTCGGCGCTCGAACTCGGCAACGTGCTCGAGGCGCTCGGACGCCACGGCGAGGCGACCGAGGTGCGGGCCCTCCTCGACAGCTGACTCAGAGGACCTGCTGACTCAGAGGAACTGACGCCAGTTGGCCCGCGCGAGGTCGAGCAGCTCGTCTCCCTTGCCCGACATCACCGTGCGGATCGCGTACAGAGCGAAGCCCTTGACCTGCTGGGCCTCGATCGCCGGGGGCATCGACAGCTCCTGGCGCTCGGTCACGACGTCGAGCAGCGCAGGGCCGTCATGCGCGAGCACCTCGCGGACGGCATCCGGCAGGTCCTCGCTGTTCTCGACCCGACGGGCGAAGATCCCCATGGCCTCGGCGATGGCCGCGAAGCTCGGGTTGTCGAGCGCGGTGCCGTAGTTGACGAAGCCCGCGGCCTTCATCTCGAGCTCGACGAAGTTCAGCGACGAGTTGTTCACGACGACGGTCTTCACGGGCAGCTTGTTCTGCGTGAGCGTGAGCAGTTCGCCCAGCATCATCGCGAGCCCGCCGTCGCCGGCGAGCGCGACCACCTGACGAGCCGGATGCGAGACCTGCGCGCCGATGCCATGCAGCAGCGCATTCGCCATCGACCCGTGTGTGAACGAGCCGATCAGGCGTCGGTTCTCGGTCATCGACAGATAGCGGGCGGCCCACACGGTGGGCGAGCCGACGTCGGCGGTGAAGATCGCGTCATCCGCGGCCTGCTCATCGAGCAGCCGGGCGAGGTACTGCGGATGGATGGGGCGGCCCGCCTTGGTCGGCGTCGCGAGGTCGTCGAGCTTGGCCCTGGTCTTGCGATAGTGCGCGGTGGAGTCGTCGAGGTGACCGCGGTCGTTCGTCTCGGCGAGTCGCGGCAGCAGCGCCGTGACGGTCGCGCCGACGTCGCCGACCAGGCCCAGATCGAGCGGATGCCGTCTGCCGAGCTGCGAGCCGCGGATGTCGACCTGGATCGTCGTGGCGTGCTCGGGATAGAACTGCTCGTAGGGGAAGTCGCTGCCCAGCACCAGCAGCGTGTCGGCGGCTTCCATCGCCCGGTAGCCGGAGGCGAAGCCGAGCAGCCCCGTCATACCGACGTCGAACGGGTTGTCGTACTCGATGAACTCCTTGCCCCGGAGCGCGTGCACGATCGGCGCACCGAGTCGGTCGGCGAGTGCGATGACCTCGTCGTGAGCCCCCTCGACACCCGCGCCTGCGAGGATCGTGGTCTTCTTCGACGCGTTGAGCAGCGTCGCCGCGCGCGCGAGCTCGTCTCCGCTCGGCACGATCACGGGGTGCGAGCGTTCGATGACCACGGCTCGGTCGTCGGCGATCTCCGAGAGTGCGACGTCGCCGGGGATCACGAGCACCGCGACCCCGCGCTGCTCGATGGCGGCGCGCATCGCGATCTCCAGCAGGCGCGGCATCTGCTTGGGGTCGGCGACGTACTCGACGTAGACGCTGCACTCGCGGAAGAGCTCCTGCGGGTGGGTCTCCTGGAAGTACCCGGTGCCGATCTCGGTGGTGGGGATGTGCGCGGCGATCGCCAGCACCGGCACCCGCGAGCGGTTCGCGTCGAAGAGTCCGTTGATCAGGTGCAGGTTGCCCGGACCGCACGAACCGGCGACCACCGCGAGCTCACCCGTGAGCGACGCATCGGCCGCCGCCGCGAATGCCGCGGACTCCTCATGCCGCACGTGCACCCAGCGGATGCCGCCGTCCTTCCGGAGGGCGTCGGTGAACCCGTTGAGGGAGTCGCCCGGGAGGCCGTAGACACGGTCGATCCCGTTGGCGCGGAGGGTCTTGACGATGTTCGCTGCGACGGTTGCCATGCTTCCAACCTACGCCCGGGTGCTGCGGAGGGATCCGGCATCCGTCGAACATCCGCTCTCCGGATGCCGCACTGCGGAGACGACGATGGGGGCGGATGCCGTGGCATCCGCCCCCATCAGGGAGAGTCGCTCAGCCGATGCGGATCAGCTTCTTGTTGACGAACTCGTCGGCGGCGAGGTGACCCAGCTCACGCGACGTACCGCTGCGCTTGATGCCACCGAACGGCAGCTCGGGGCTGTCGGCCAGCACCAGGTTGACGTAGACCATGCCCGCCTCGATGTTGTCGGCGACACGCTCGGCCTGCTCGGCATCGGTCGTGAAGACGTACGAGCCGAGCCCGAAAGTCGTGTCGTTCGCGAGGGCGACAGCGGCATCCTCATCGGCGACCCGGTAGACGACCGCCGCGGGGCCGAAGAGCTCCTCGCGGTAGACGTTCATGTCGGGCGTCACGTCGGCGAGCACAGTCGGGGCGAAGAACGCCCCGTCGCGGGTGCCGCCGGTCAGCAGTGTCGCTCCCTGCTCGACGGCCTGGTCGATCTGCTTCTGCAGGGTCTCCGCCGCCGTCTCCGACGAGACCGGGCCGAGCACGGTGTCGTCGAGCGTCGGGTCGGTCGCCTGCACCGATGCCATCGCGGCCGTGAACTTCTCGACGAACGAGTCGTACAGGTCGTCGACGATGATGAAACGCTTCGCGCCGTTGCACGCCTGGCCGTTGTTGTCGAGACGCGCGTCGACGCCCGCCTGCACGGTGGCGTCGAGGTCGTCGGTCGAGAGCACGATGAACGGGTCGGACCCGCCGAGCTCGAGCGCGACCTTCTTGAGGTTGCGTCCGGCGATCTCGGCGACCGCTGCGCCTGCGCGCTCCGAGCCGGTGAGCGAGACGCCCTGCACGCGCGGGTCGGCGATCATGTCGGCGATCTGCTCGTTGGTCGCGAGGACGTTCTGGTACGCGCCCGTCGGGAATCCGGCGTCGTGGTAGATCGCCTCGATCGCGGTCGACGACTCCGGGCACTGCGGAGCAGGCTTCAGCAGGATCGTGTTGCCGACGATCAGGTTCGGCGCAGCGAAGCGGACGATCTGATAGGCCGGGAAGTTCCACGGCATGATGCCGACGAGCGGTCCGAGCGACGACCGGCGCATGATCGCCGAGCCCTCGCCGAGGATCGCGATCGGCTGGTCGGCCATGATGGCCTCGGCCTGGTCGGCGTAGTACTCGGCGATGTCGGCGGCGAAGTCGACCTCTCCGAGGGCGGCCTCGCGGGGCTTGCCCATCTCGCGCACGAAGACGTCGGCGAGCTCCTCGCGGCGCTCGCGGTGCAGCTCGGCGGCGCGACGGAGGAGCGCTGCGCGCTCAGCCACGGTCGAGGACCGGGACCATTCGCGGTGCGCCTCGTCGGCGGCCGCGACAGCCGCCTCGATCTGCGCATCCGTGAACGTGTCGAAGGACGCCAGCGTCTCTCCGGTGGCGGGGTTGATGACGGCGTAATCGGTCATGTTCTCTCCTCCTCTGGCCGACCGGTCAGGAGACCGGGATCAGCGTGTACTTGGTGGACAGGTACTCGTGGATGCCCTCGAGACCGCCCTCGCGGCCGACGCCGGACTGCTTGACGCCGCCGAAGGGGGCGGCGGCGTTCGACACCACGCCCACGTTGAGACCCATCATGCCGGTCTCGAGCCTGTCGATCATCCGCTGCCCGCGCTGCAGGTTCTCGGTGAACACGTACGAGACCAGTCCGTACTCGGTGTCGTTGGCGAGACGGACGGCCTCGTCCTCGTCCTCGAAGGTCGCGATCGCGAGCACCGGGCCGAAGATCTCCTCGCGGAGGATCGCCGAGCCCGCCACCACGTCGGTGAGCACGGTCGGCTCGTAGAAGGTGCCCGTGCCCTCGACGGCCTTGCCACCCGCGAGCAGGGTCGCGCCGCGCTCGACGGCGTCGTCGACGAGCTCGCCGGCCTTCGCGACGGCATCCTCGTCGATCAGCGGGCCGATGGCCACGCCCTCTTCGGTGCCGCGGCCGATCTTCATCGCGTTGACGCGCTCGGTGACCTTGCGGCCGAATTCCTCGGCGACGTCCTTGTGCACGATGAAGCGGTTGGCAGCGGTGCACGCCTGGCCGATGTTGCGGAACTTCGCGGCCAGTGCGCCGTCGACGGCCTTGTCGAGGTCGGCGTCGTCGAAGACGACGAACGGCGCGTTGCCGCCGAGCTCCATCGACACGCGCAGCACGCCCTCAGCGGCCTGGGCGATGAGCTTGCGGCCCACCTCCGTCGAACCGGTGAACGACAGCTTGCGCAGGCGCGGGTCGGCGATGATCGGGGCCGAGAGCGCCGACGACTTGGAGGTCTGCACCACGTTCACGACACCGGCGGGGAGGCCGGCCTTCTCGAGCAGCGACGTGAAGAACATCGTCGTCAGCGGCGTGAGTGCCGGGGGCTTGATCACCACGGTGCAGCCGGCGGCGAGCGCCGGCGCGATCTTGCGAGTGGCCATCGCGAACGGGAAGTTCCACGGCGTCACGAAGAACGAGGGGCCGACGGGCCGCTGCGAGACGACCATGTGGCCGGTGCCCTCCGGGTTGATGCCGTAGCGACCGCTGATGCGCACGGCCTCCTCGCTGAACCAGCGGAGGAACTCGCCGCCGTAGCCGACCTCGCCGCGCGCCTCGGCGAGCGGCTTGCCCATCTCGAGGGTCATCAGCAGCGCGAGATCCTCCTTGTGCTCCTGCACGAGGTCGAATGCCCGGCGCAGGATGTCGCTGCGGGTGCGAGGTGCGGTCGCGGCCCATGCGTCCTGCGCGGCGACTGCCGCATCCAGCGCGCGGATGCCGTCACCCGGGGTCGCGTCGGCGATCGTGCGGATGACCGCACCGGTCGCGGGGTCCTTCACGTCGAACGTGCCCCCGGTCTCGCCGTCGATCCACTCTCCCCCGATGAAGAGGCCGGTGGGGATGCTGTCGAGCAGCGCCTGCTCAGTCTGAGTGCTCATGGAATCTCTTTCTGTGGGGAGGATGGGATGCCGGTGCCGCGGGATTCCGTCAGCGCCGGCGGTTGCTCGCGGGAGCATCCATGCTGAGGGTCTCGCCACGGAAGAACGCCGGGCGCTTGATGGACTGCCAGATCATGATGACGATGCCGATCACGATGATGCCGACGCCGAGGACGAACACGAGTCCGAGGCCCCCGATGTTCGATCCGCTGCCGTACGCGGGGTCCATCGAGTCGATGAGCGTCGTGACGAACAGGACGGCGAGGATCGCACCGCCGACGAGCGGGAACAGGAACGTGAAGAAGAAGCTCCTGGCGGAGTCGAACCACTGCTTGCGGAAGTACCAGACGCACGCGAACGCGGTGAGGCCGTAGTAGAAGCAGATCATCATGCCGAGCGACAGGATGGTGTCGGTGAGGACGTTCTCGCTGACGAGGCGCATCACGGCGTAGAAGACGGATGCGACGACGGCCGACACGATCGTCGAGTAGCCCGGCGTGAAGAACCGCGGGCTGACCCGGGCGAACTTCTTGGGCAGGGCGCCGTAGTGCCCCATCGCCAGCAGCGTGCGAGCGGGTCCGACTGCGGTCGACTGCAGCGAGGCCGCCGAGCTCGACAGCACCGCGAGCGAGACCAGGAACGCCAGCGGTCCGAGGATCGGATCCGAGAGCGCGAAGAACACGTTCGCCGAGATGTCCTCGTTCGCGAGCCCGTAGTCGCCCGTGCCGACGCCGGCGAACATGATGAGGCCGATGGCCAGCAGCAGGTAGAGGGCGACGACGACGACGACCGTGACCATCGCGGCGCGCCCCGGCGTCTTGGCCGGGTCCTTCGTCTCCTCGTTCATGGTGAGGACGACGTCCCAGCCCCAGAAGATGAAGATCGACAGCGAGAGCCCTGCGGCGAAGGCGCTGAAGGACGGAACCTCGAACGGGTTGAACCACGACCACGAGAAGGGGGTCGGCTCGGGAGCGTCTCCGGAGACGGCCTTGACGATCGCGACGGTGGCGAAGACCACGAGCACGAGCACCTGGAAGCCGACGAGGATGTACTGGAACTTCTGCGTCGTCTGCATGTCGCGGTACGACACGAGCGTCGCGCCGAGCATGAAGAGCAGGCACACGACGACGTTGATGATCGGGTTGAACGCCAGGTCGGCGATCTCGGGGTTGCCGCTGAGCTGGGCGATCAGCAGGAAGAGGAACTCGACCGCGATGCCGGCGAGGTTCGACAGCACGATGACGGTGGCGGCGATCAGGCCCCAGCCCGTCATCCAGCCGATCCACGGCCCGAACGCCCGCACCCCCCACGTGAACGAGGTGCCGGAGTCCGGCATCATGCGGTTGAGCTCGCGGTAGCCGAAGGCGGTCAGGAGCATCGGGATGAAGCCGACGAGCATGATCGCGGGCACCTGGGTGCCGACGACGGCGACCGTCGGGCCGAGCGATGCGGTGAGCGTGTAGGCCGGCGCGATGGTCGAGACGCCGATGACGACGGCTCCGAGCACTCCGACGGCACCCGCGCTCAGCCCCTTCTGCGAGATGCCGGTCGTCACACCGGATGCGGGCTCCGTCGCCCGGTTCGTGCTGCTCATCAGCGGACTCCTGCTTCGGCGCGGGTGCGCGGGACGACGATCATGGGAACGGGCAGTTCGTGCAGCATCTTCGCTGCGGTCGAGCCCAGGAACAGGCGGCGCGGCTGCGCCAGGCGACTGGAGCCGACGAGGACGACCTCGCCGGGGAGCCACGAGAGGTTCGCGACGGCATCTTCGACGGTGTCGCCGGGGGCCTCTTCGACCTCGGCCTTCAGCTCGTCGGGCAGCAGGCTCTTGGCGACCTCGAGCACGTCGTTCGCGTGCGCGTCGCCGACCACGCGGATCGCGCCGGTGTCGAGACCGGGCGGCACGTCGAACGGCACGAGCGAGACGAGGCGCAGGCCGACACGGGACTCGGTGGCGATCGCGGCGGCCTCGTCGAGGAGGTTGTCGGCACCCGCGCGGTTGCCGACCGCGGCCGTCACGCGAGGAAGCACGTGATCGTCCTGGTCCGCGGTGCCCGCGGGGGCGAGCGCGACGGGGATGGTCGACGAGTGCAGCAGCTCCGACGCGACGCTGCCGAGGCGGTGGCGGCCGAAGATGCTGCCGCCGGCCGTGCCGATGACGATCAGCCTGGCGCCGAACTCCTCGCCGGCGGCGATCAGCCCTTCGGCGAAGGACTCGCCGAACCGCACGTGGCCCGTGCGGGTGAGCTCCTGCGGCAGTCGGACGACCGCATCCTCGAGCCATTCCTTCGCCTGGCGGCGGATGTGGTCCTCATACGCCCGCTCGGGGGGAACGGCCGCACTGCGGGTGCCCTCCGACGGCAGCACGATCACGAGGTGCAGCACAAGGCCGAGGCTGCGGGCGAGCCGCGCGCCGAGCGCTGCGGCATCCGCTCCCGCATCCGTCGCGGTGTACCCGACGACGACCGCGCCGGTCATCAGCCGACCTCGGCGGTGTCGCCGGCGGCGCGCGTCGCTTCGACGATGTTCGAGGCGACGAGGTGCCCCATGCGGATCGCGCCGTCGACGTGCTGATATCCGGCGCCCGCCATGTCGCTGCACGCGAAGTGGATGGGGCCGACGGCCGAGCGGAGGTCGGCGCCGTAGCGGTGGAGTCCGCCCATGTCGAAGCTCGCCGCGTACGCTCCGCGGGTCCACTCCTCCGTGCCCCAGTCGCTCTCGTAGTAGACGACCGGGTTCTTCGCCTCGTCGCCGTAGTAGTGCGAGAGGGACTCGAGGATGCGCTCCTTGCGCTCCTCGGCCGACAGCGTGAACAGGTCGTCGGCGTTCTGGTCGCTGACGAAGCCGACCAGGGTGCCGCGCTCGTCGCCGTGGTTCGTGTTGTCGTACGCCTCGTGCGCGAGCTCGTACGGGCTGAACGCGGTGCCGCTGAGGCCCTGCTCGCGCCAGAACGGGCGGTCGTAGACGGCGTGCACCTTGATGACGAAGCCCATCGAGATGTGCTGGTGCATCTGGTGCTGGCGCCGGGGAAGCGGCGGGACGAAGGCGATACGGCTGTAGAGCACCGGAGCATGCGCGAGGATCGCGAAGCGGGCGCGCACGGTGGTGTCGTCGGTCGTGGCGGTCACACCGTCGACGCCCCATTCGAGCGAGCGCACCGGCTGGTTGAGGATGACGTCGTCGCCCAGGCGCTCGGCGAGCAGCAGCGGCACCTTCTGCAGACCGCCCACCACCCGCTTGTCGAGGATGAAGTCGGCGTCGACGAGGTTGGAGTACGACCCGGCGGATGCCGCCATGAGCAGCGACTGCAGCAGCGAGAACGAGTGCGTCGGCTTGGTGAGCATCGCGGAGCCGGTGGCGAAGGCGAGATTGCGCACGGCCTCGTCATCGTCGGTCTGCACACGCAGCCAGGCGTCCCAGGTGATCGAGTCCCATTCCTTCGCGAGCGGGTGCTCCCACGGGCGGTCGGGGTCGATCTCGGCGACCATGGCGTCGAGGCGCTCGGTGATCTCGGCGATGACGGCCTCGGTCTCAGCGGACACCGGGAACATCTCGCCGGTGAAGCGATGCGTCTGCCCGTCCGGACCGACGTAGACGCTGTCGCCCTCTCGGTAGCGGCTGTAGGTCTCGAGCCCCAGCTCCTCGATGGTGTCCTTCAGGGCGTCCTGGTCGGGCGAGACCCACTGGCCGCCGATCTCGAGCATGGCGCCGTCGATGACGTCGGTCCACAGTCGTCCGCCGACGCGGTCACGCGCCTCGAGTACGGCGACCGACAGGCCGGCCTTGCGCAGGTCGTTCGCCGCCGTGAGCCCTGCGGCTCCGGCTCCGACGATCAGCACGTCGCGAGTGATCTCAGCCATCTGCTTCTCCTTCATTGGAAAGGTTGTGCCGGCCGCGACTCGAAATCCCCCGATCCTCGTCGCGGCCGGACGTGTGGTGGCAGTCGCGGACGAACCGCGGCTGCTGGTCTGTCAGCCCGCGGTGGCGGCGAGCGCGGCCGCGACGACGTCGAGGCCCTCGTTCAGGAGGTCGTCGCCGATCGAGAGCGGCGGGAGGAACCGGATGACGTTGCCGTAGGTGCCGCACGTCAGGACGATGACGCCCTGCGCGACGCAGGCCTTGGCGACCGCGGAGGTGAGGGCGGCGTCGGGCGCGTTGGTCTCGGGGTCGACGAACTCGGCGGCGATCATGGCGCCGTGGCCGCGAATGTCTCCGATGCGGGCGTCCTTCTCCTGCATGGCTCCGAGGCGTGCCGTGAGGATCTCGCCGATCTCGCGAGCGCGCTCGATCACGCCGTCGTTCTCGAACACATCGATCGCGGCGAGCGCCGCGGCGCAGGCGATCGGGTTTCCGCCGTAGGTGCCGCCGAGGCCGCCTGCGTGCGAGGCGTCCATGATCTCGGAGCGCCCCGTGACGGCGGCGAGGGGCAGACCGCCCGCGATGCCCTTGGCGGTCGTGATGAGGTCGGGCTCGATGCCGAAGATCTCGCTCGCGAACATGTGGCCGGTGCGGGCGAAGCCGGTCTGCACCTCGTCGGCGATGAACACGACGCCGTTCGCGCGGGACCACGAGGCGATCGCCGGGAGGAAGCCCTCCGCCGGGACGATGAAGCCGCCCTCTCCCTGGATCGGCTCGATGATGACGGCGGCGAGGTTGTCGGCGCCGATCTGCTTCTCGAGCTGCAGGATCACGCGGGCGGCTGCCTCTGCGCCGTCGAGACCGTCGCGGAACGGGTACGACATCGGCGCACGGTACACCTCGGGGGCGAACGGGCCGAAGCCGCTCTTGTACGGCATCGACTTCGCGGTCAGCGCCATGGTGAGGTTGGTGCGGCCGTGGTAGCCGTGGTCGAAGGCGACGACGGCCTGGCGACCGGTGTGCTTGCGGGCGATCTTGATCGCGTTCTCGACGGCCTCGGCGCCGGAGTTGAACAGGGCGCTCTTCTTGGCGAAGTCGCCGGGAGTGAGGCGGTTGAGCGCTTCGGCGACACCGATGTACGACTCGTACGGCGAGATCATGAAGCAGGTGTGCGTGAACTGCGCGGCCTGCGCGGCCACGGCTGCGGCGATCTTGGGGTGCGCGTTGCCGACGGTCGTCACGGCGATGCCGGAGCCGAGGTCGATCAGCGAGTTGCCGTCGGCATCCACGACCACTCCCCCGCCTGCGGCGACGGCCGCGACGGGAACCGTGTGCCCGACGCCGGCGGCGACGGCATCGGCCTTGCGGGCGAGGATCTCGGCCGAGCGGGGGCCGGGAAGGTCGGTGACGAGACGACGCTCCTGGGGGAGGTCGGGTCCGCCGAGCGGGACTGCAACAGCTGCGGTGTCGAGGAGAGCCATGTCCGTGAGCGTACGACCGCATCCGACGTCGGCGCATTCGCCCGGCTGTACAATCTGGGAGAGATCATCGCCCGACCGTATAAGCACTGATCCGGATGCCGAGAGGACCGCAGCGCATGGACGACGCCGAACAGCCCACGCTGCGCGCTCTCTTCCGGCGCCGCGATCTCGGGCTCGTGCTGATCTCGGACGCGGACGGCCTTCCGGACGGCGCCCTCGATCGCCCCCTGCGGTGGGTGCACAGCTCCGACCTCGCCGACCCGACGCCGTTCCTCGCCGAGGACCTCGCACTGCTGACGACGGGCACCCAGTTCGACGTCGGCACCGATTTCGACGTCTACGTCGGGCGGCTGGCGGATCGCGGGGTGCTCGGCCTCGGATTCGGCACGGACGTGCACCGTGCCGCGATCCCCGACGAGCTGATACTCGAGTGCGCACGCCGCGGGATCCCCCTCTTCGAAGTCCCCTATCGCACGCCCTTCATCGCCGTCGCCCGCGCGCACTCCGAAGCGATCGCGGCGCAGGCCTACGCCCGCAGGTCGTGGGCGCTCGACACCCAGCGCGCACTCGCACTGGCCGCGCTGCGCCCCCGCGGACTCGACGCGACCGTCGCAGAGCTCGGCCGCCGTCTGGATGTCTGGGCCGGAATGTACGACGCGTCCGGCGCCCTGCAGCTGTCGCACCCCCGATCGGCCGTCACTGCAGGACGACTGACCGAGCTCGGCGAACGGGTCACCGAGATCCTCACCCGTGGGCTCGAGGCCGGGCAGTCGCTCACGATCGACGATCAGACGTTCACGCTCTTCACGGTGGGGCGCGGCGGACACCTGCGCGGGGTGATCGCGTTGGCTGTCGATGCGCTCGACGCCGAGGCGCGCACGGTCGTGACGTCGGTGATCGCGATGGCCGGACTCGCGCTCGAGCAGAGCGACCAGCTCGCCCGCAGCAAGCGTCGGCTGAACTCGCAGCTGCTGAGCTCGCTGCTCGACGACGATCCGTCCCTCGCGCGGAAGGTCCTCGGCTCGATGCCCTCTGCACCCGTGGTGGTCGCGATCGCCGCGGATGCTCCGACCGGCCCGTTCGCCGACTGGTGGGATCGGCGCAGGGCCGAGCACGGCACCGCCAGCTTCCTCGCCGAATCATCCGAGGGCGTGGTGCTCTGCCTGTCGATGGCCGATGACACACTGCTCGACGAGGTCGCCACCCGGTTCGGCATCCGCATCGGCGCGTCCGGTTCCGAGTCGTACGACGCGTTCTCCCGAGCCCACGCACAGGCGCTCGCGGCGCTGCGCCAGCAGTCCGGCGCCGGGGTGTTCCACTTCGCCGATGCCGCCGGATCCAGCATCCTCAGCGCACTGGCCACGGATGAGGCCCGGCTGGTCGCCGAATCGCGGCTCGCGCCGATCCGCGACCACGACGCGCGATCCGGCGGCGACCTCGAACGGTCCCTGCGCACCTGGCTCGAGCACGATGCGAAGGCGGATCCTGCGGCGGCGGCACTCGGTGTGCACCGCCACACGCTGCGGTCGCGGATCGCCCAGGCCGGAGCGCTCCTGGGAAGCGACCTCTCGTCGTTCCCCGCCCGCGCCGAGCTGTGGACGCTGCTGCAGACCGCACGGGACTGAACCGGGGTCCTCGACCCAACGGCCGGCGGTCCCCGCCCGGCGGAGTGGGCGGATGCCGGGCCTCCGCCATCCGCGCGCCCTTCAGTCGGGCCGTCGTTCGGCGGGGTGGAGGTAGCGCCCGACGAACTCCTCGAAGAGCGGGACCATGTCGACGGAATCGTCGAGGAGCCACTGGAGCTGGATGCCGTCCATGACCGCGCTGATCAGCCGGGCCGCCCGAGCGGGGTCGATGTCCTCGCGCACCTCTCCGTCGGCCTGACCTCGCCGCAGGATCTCTTCTGCGGCCACGGCGCGCTCGCGGTATCGGGCGGCGAAGTCGGCGTGCGACGGGTGGTCGGGGTCTGTGGCCTCCGCCGAGACGATCGCGTAGAGCGCGGTGAGACCCCGCGAAGTCTGGTTGTGCGCGACGACGCGCGTGGCCTGTTCGATCAGGGTGTGCTCGGCAGGGTCGCCCGCCGCCTCCCGCACCTTCTCGTCACGCTGGTGGAGCACCTCGGCGAAGAGCTCCTCCTTGCCCGCGAAATGGTGCAGCAGGCCGGTCGGCGTCACGCCGACGCGCTTCGCGATCTCCCGCAGGGATCCACCGTGGAATCCCGTGCGGGAGAACACCGCGAGCGCTTCGTCGACGATCGCCTGCCTGCGCGCCTGGCCTGTGGCATAGGGACCGCGAGGCCGTCGCGCCGCCATCGGCTGCTCATCCGTGCTCATGCGCCCGTCCTGTCTCTCGGCGCGAAAGCGCGGACCTCAGCCGTGGTGGCCGTTCCCCGTTCCCCACGACGAGCCGAACACCTGCTGCCGCATGGCGGGCCGCAGGCGCTGCTCCATGTCGCGATCCACGAAGTAGTCCTTGAGTGTATCTTTCGTGAGCTCGTTGCCGATCGCGGCCATGATCATCGACTGGTCGAGCGACAGGTAGCGCTCGGCGATCGTGCCGCTCTTCACCGCCACCGCGTCGAAGAACCCGCCGGGGCCGTAGGCGCCGAGGTCCGTCTCGATGCCGCGCAGGTTGTCGAGCGCGCCCGTGCGATCGTACGGAAGCGCCAGGAACGCGGCGTGCGGCGTCACGACCCCGTCACCGAACTCCGGAGCGGGATCGGTCCCCGTGGTGCATCCGGGCCTGTCGATGTCGACGTCGGTCTTCTCCGCGTCCGAGGTGTACCCGTCCGCCCGCATCCCGGCTACGTCGACCCCGTACTCCGCGTACCCGCCGAACGGGTCGCTCGCGGGCGAGAAGCCCCAATAGCCGTATCCGGCCTCGTCCAGCCCGTGCTGCTTCTGCACGGCGACGGTGATCGGGTGGTTGAGCTTCCACGAACGCGGACCCCACGTGGTCTCCGGCACGAGCAGATCGGGCATCAGCGACTCGAACATGCTGCCGCCCCAACTCGGCACGAACGACATCCCGTCATATGCGTAGGCGCCCTCCCACACCTCGACGCCGTCATAGGTGCGGTACTCGCCCTGAGGGAGCTGCTCCTGCCACGCCCAGTCGCACCCGGGAGGCATCGTGCGATGCGTGCCGTACAGCGCGGTGGCAGGGATCTGCCCGTTCGCGATGCCGAGGTAGGTCGCGATGCGGCTCTCGCTCACGGTCGTGTCGTAGTGGTGGCACGTGTAGAACGCGGTGTCCCCTGAGCCGTTGTACATCGGCGCCTCGACGCTGCAGTCCGGCGGAGCCGCATCCCAGAAGCCCCCGCGGTTCGTGCCTGCAGGGAGTCCTGCCGCGCCTTCGGGGTCGAAGAACGCCGCGAAGTCCATGGAGTCGTACAGCGCGTCCGCCTGCTGCGCGAGGTCGGGCTCGGCTTCGCGGACGATGCGCAGTGCGGCGGCGAGCCACCCGTTGTCGACCGTGCTGAGGAACGGGTGCACCGGGTCTCCCGAGTCGGGCCATGTCGTGAGCTTCTCGCCGGTCGTCGGCGAGTACCAGTTGTAGAACATGCCGCTCGCGTCGTTGCGCTCGAGGGTTCCGAGCGTCTCCAGCGTCGTCGACATGCGATCGCGCGCCTCCTCGTCGCTGATGACTCCGAGGTCGCGAGCCGTGACCGTCGACCACAGGTATCCGCCGATGTTCGTCGGCGAGGTGTAGGCGCTCGGCGTCTCGAGGTCGCCGCTCACGTTGTCGGCGGGAAGGCCGGTCTCCTCATCGGTCATCGCGTCGAGGGAGTGCCAGGTGTCCACCGCCCAGCGGTTCAGGTCACCGGTGCCGGGGCGTCCACCGCCGGCCGTCGCGGGCCCGGCGACCGTCAGGCCCGCAGTCACGAGTCCGATCGTCGCCAGCGTGCTCATCCATCGCTTCATCGTGTCTCCTCATCGAGAACGGCGCCGCCGAGCGCGGCGCTCCGACCTGCGAAAACCTAACACGTGTTCGTTGTTCGCTCAACCCCCTCCTCGTGACAGGAAGGCGACCGGGATCCACGCCGCCTGCGGGCGCTCAGCGCGGCGCGTGCGCCTCGAGGAACTCGTACACATCCGTCGTGTCGACGCCCGGGAAGGCCCCGGTCGGCAGTGTGGCGAGCAGAGTGCGCGGGGTCCTGACGTTCGGCCAGGAGTTCTCGCGCCACCGCCCTTCGAGGTCGGCGGGCGCCCGCCGGCAGCACACCTCGACCGAGTGCTTCGAGACTCCGCGATGCGGGGTGTCGCGCCCGACGAACCACTTCGTGTCGTCGAATCGCACGCCGACGCTGACCGAGTGCAGTCCCTCACTCGACGCCTCGACGCGGGCCGTGCACCAGTAGGTGCCGTTGCCCGTGTCCGTGTACTGGTAGTACGGGTTGAAGCGGTCGTCCTCGTCGAACACCACTCGGCTGGTCCATCGGCGGCAGCACATCTGCCCCTCGATCGATCCGAGGCGATCGGTCGGGAAGTTCACGTCATCGTTCTCGTACGCCTTCGTGATCGTGCCCGACTCGTGCACCTTGAGGAAGTGCACGGGGATGTCGAGGTGGCGCGTCGCGAGGTTCGTGAATCGGTGCGCGGCGGTCTCGTACGACACCGAGTACGCGTCGCGCAGATCCTCGATCGAGATCGCCCTGCGCGTCTTCGCATCCTTCAGCGCCGGCACGACGTGGGCCTCCGGCACCAGCAGCGCCCCGGTGAGGTAGTTCGTCTCGACGCGCTGGCGCAGGAACTCGGCATAGCTGCGCGGCTCGGAGTGACCGAGGATGCGGCTGGACAGCGCTTGCAGCACCGCGGTCCGGGCATCCCCCTTGGCCGGGACGCTGCTCGAGAGGTACAGACGTCCGTTCGCGAGGTCGGCGACGCTGCGGGTGGTCTGCGGCAGGTCCGGGGCGTAGTGCAGGGTGAATCCGAGGTAGGCGGCGATCTCGGAGGCCGTCCGCTGGGTGAGGGGTCCGCCGGGGTGCCCGACCGCCGCGAGGATCTCCGCCGCCTTCGCCTCGAGATCGGCGAAGTGGTTGTCCTGCCGCCGCATGAGGTGGCGGAGCTCGACGTTCGCGCGCCTGGCCTCCTCGGGAGTGGCCGCGCGCTCATCCTTGAGCCGGTCGATCTCGCCGTGCAGTGCGAGCAGGGCCTTGAGCGCGTCAGTCGGCATGCTCTTCGCGATCCGGAAGGGCTCGATGCCGAGAGCCTGGAAGGTCTGCCCCTTCATGGCCCGTTCGAGGGCGATCTCGATCGCACTGCGTTCATCGAGCGGCTCGCCCTCGAGCAGCGCGTCGATCGTGACGCCGAGAGCGCGCGCGATCGACTGCAGCTGCGTGAGCTTGGGCTCGCGCTTGCCCGTCTCGATCATCGACATCTGGCTGGGCGCTCGATCGACCGCCGCCGCGAGGTCGTCGAGGGTCATCCCGCGCGCCGTGCGCAGCTGACGGATGCGGCGTCCGATCGTGAGGGCGTCGGCGTCTTCTTCGACCGCTGGAGTGCTCATGCGGCCGATTCTGTCACAGAAACAGAATTTCGGTTGATCTTCACTCACCGATCAGCCATCGACGGGTGCGAACTTCACACACAGTGGAAACACGCCACCCGGCTTCACGGTCCGGGCATCCAACGGAGGAGACACCATGACGAACACCGCCCAGAACCACACCCCTCGCCCCGCAGGGCTGCGCGCCGGGGACCAGGTTCAGACGGCCGCCGAGCTCCGGGAGATCTGGGAGACGGATCCCCGCTGGGACGGCGTCGAGCGCACGTACACGGCAGAGGACGTCATCCGCGTCCGCGGCTCGGTCCGCGAGGACGCGACGCTCGCGCACCGCGGAGCCGAGAACCTGTGGAACCTGCTGCACACCGAGGACTATGTCCGGGCACTGGGCGCCTACACAGGCGGACAGGCGGTGCAGCAGGTGCGGGCGGGCCTCAAGGCCATCTACCTCTCGGGCTGGCAGGTCGCGGCCGACGGCAACCTCGCCGGTCAGACCTACCCCGACCAGTCGCTGTACCCCGCCAACTCGGTGCCGGCGGTCGTGCGTCGCATCAACAACGCGCTGATCCGTCAGGACCAGCTCGAGCACGCCGAGGGCGATGTCACGCAGGACTGGCTCGCGCCGATCGTCGCCGACGCCGAGGCGGGCTTCGGAGGACCGCTCAACGCCTACGAGCTCGCGCAGTCACTGATCCAGGCCGGTGCCGCGGCCATCCATTGGGAGGACCAGCTCGCGAGCGAGAAGAAGTGCGGCCACCTCGGCGGAAAGGTGCTCGTGCCGACGCAGCAGCACATCCGCACCCTGAACGCCGCGCGTCTCGCCGCCGACGTGGCCGGAGTCCCGACGGTGATCATCGCCAGGACGGATGCTCTCGCGGCCGACCTGCTCACCAGCGATGTCGACGAGCGCGACCAGCAGTTCACCACCGGCGAGCGCACGACCGAGGGCTTCTACCGCATCCGCCCTGGCATCGAGTCGGTCATCAGCCGAGGCCTCGCATTCGCGCCCTACGCCGATCTGCTGTGGGTCGAGACGGGTGAACCCGACATCGAGCTGGCACGTGAGTTCGCCGCCGCGATCCATGCCGAGTTCCCGGGCAAGCTGCTCGCCTACAACTGCTCACCGAGCTTCAACTGGAAGCGCCACCTGTCGGACGCCGAGATCGCGACGTTCCAGCAGGAGCTGGCTGACCTGGGCTACAAGTTCCAGTTCATCACGCTCGCCGGCTTCCACGCCCTGAACCACTCGATGTTCGACCTCGCCCGCGGCTACGCCGATCGCGCCATGAGCGCGTACGTCGAGCTGCAGGAGGCCGAGTTCGCCGCGGAGGCGAACGGCTACACCGCCACCAAGCACCAGCGCGAGGCGGGCACCGGCTACTTCGACGTCATCTCGACCGCGCTCAACCCCGACAGCGCGACCCTCGCCCTCGCCGGCTCCACCGAAGCCGCGCAGTTCCACTGAGCCACTTGTGAAGGACACACGATCATGACCACTCCCACCGCTCCCCCGACCACCAGCCCGACCACGGCTCCGATCCAGACCACGCAGCAGGGTCCGGCGATCGCGGTCACCGGTCCGCTGCGCGACCGCTACGACGAGATCCTCACCCCCGAGGCGATCGCGTTCCTCACCGAGCTGCACCACCGGTTCGCCTCGCGCCGCCACGATCGGCTCGCCGACCGGATGCGCCGTCGGTTCGAGATCGGCAACGGCCACGACCCGCGCTTCCGCGACGACACCGCGCACATCCGCGCGGATGCCGACTGGCGGGTCGCAGGCGCGGGGCCGGGTCTCGAGGACCGCCGCGTCGAGATCACGGGTCCGACCGACCCGAAGATGACGATCAACGCACTGAACTCGGGTGCTCGCGTGTGGCTCGCCGACCAGGAGGATGCCACGAGTCCGACCTGGAAGAACGTCGTCGAGGGGCAGCTGTCGCTGCGCGACGCGATCCGCGGCGAGCTGTCCTTCCGCTCCCCCGAAGGCAAGGAGTACCACGTCACCGCCGAGCGCACACCGACGATCGTGATGCGTCCGCGTGGCTGGCATCTGCCGGAGAAGCACCTGCAGTTCACCGACCGCGCGGGGCGCCGCACGGCGGCATCCGGCTCGCTCGTCGACTTCGGCCTGTACTTCTTCCACAACGCGCAGGAGCTCATCGCGAACGGTCGTGGCCCCTACTTCTACATCGCGAAGATCGAGTCGAGCGAAGAGGCGAAGCTGTGGGACGACGTGTTCTCCTTCAGCGAGGAGTACATCGGCATCCCGCACGGCACCGTCCGCGCGACCGTGCTGATCGAGACCCTGCCCGCGGCCTTCGAGATGGACGAGATCCTCTACGAGCTGCGTGACCACTGCGCGGGTCTCAACGCCGGGCGCTGGGACTACATCTTCTCGATCATCAAGAACTACCGCGGCCGGGGCGCGCGTTTCGTGCTCCCCGACCGCAGCGAGGTCACGATGACCGTGCCGTTCATGCGGGCGTACACCGAGCTGCTCGTGCAGACCTGCCACAAGCGGGGCGCCTACGCGATCGGCGGCATGAGCGCCTTCATCCCGAACCGCCGCGACCCCGAGGTGACCGAGCGGGCGATCGAGAAGGTCTCCGCCGACAAGAAGCGCGAGGCCGGCGACGGCTTCGACGGCACGTGGGTCGCGCACCCCGATCTGATCCCCACAGCGCTGGCCGAGTTCGACGCCGTGCTCGGCGACCACCCGAACCAGGTCGGCCGCCAGCGCCCCGAGGTCATGGTGACCGCGTCGCAGCTGCTCGACCTGCACATCGGGCGGCCGATCACCGCGCAGGGTGTGCGCGACAACGTGTCGGTGGCCATCCGCTACCTCGAGGCATGGCTGCGAGGGCTTGGCGCCGTGGCGATCGACAACCTGATGGAGGATGCCGCGACGGCGGAGATCAGCCGTTCGCAGGTATGGCAGTGGATCCACCAGGACCGCTCCACCGAGGACGGCACCGCGATCACCGCCGACTACGTCGAGAGCCTGATCGCGGAGATCCTCGGCGAGGTCGACCGGCACGACGGCGACAGGTTCGACGATGCCGCCTCGGTGTTCCGCGACGTCGCCCTGCAGGAGGAGTTCCCGGCGTTCCTCACACTCGGCGCCTACAGCAGGTTCCTCGTCGAGGAGGCCTGAGACTCTAACGAGGAGCCCCTCGGATGCCGCCATAGGCAGCCGAGGGGCTCCTCGTGCGTGATGCGGAGGACCGCCGGAGCCCGCCGCCGCCGGCGGGCGTAGCCTGAGAACATGAGCGACGTGTGGTCCGACATCTCGTCCGAGTTCCTTCACCTCTACCCGCGAGGGCGCCGACTGATCGCGGTCGCCGGAGCGGATGCCGAGCGCTCGCGTCGAGCGGCGGACGACCTCGCCACGGCGCTGATCGCCGCCGGGCAGCACGTCGAGCGTGCGCACAGCGCGGATGCCGATGAAGCGGCGTTGCGCGGCGACGTGATCGCTCCGTTCCGCACCGGCTCCGATCCGGCGACGGTCCTGATCGTCTCGGGCCCGGCAGCGCTGCTCAGCCCGACGGCGAGGGGCCTCTGGAACTTCATCGTGTGGCAGCTCGCCGGTGATGAGTCCCCGCACTCGATCGCCGGCGCGATCGTCGACGTGACGGACCCGGCGGCTCCGACGCGGCGTTTCGCCGACTACTGCGCGCTGCCTTCCTCGTTCGGCGCGTGACGCCGAGGGGGATTCGCGGGTGCCCCGGTCTCCCCTGACCGAAGCACCCGCACGTCCACCCGCGCCCTCGCGCAGGTGGTCCGTCATGCCCGACGCTTTCGCGCCTGTCCCCCGAACTTCCGGACGGGCGATCCCGCCGCGTCCGGAAGCCGTGACGGCCGATGCGCCAGGAGCGGAGCTCCGTCGCGATCTGCCGTCATGGCCCGCCTGGGGACACGGGCAGGTTCAGGTTAGGAGCGGCTCCGACGATCCGGAAGCGCCGCAGGACGTTGCGTCACCCGGTGCGCTCGGCCCGGCACGCAGAACCCGCGTTGGCACCAAATTCGCGATCATGTGTCACTCTCTGTCGGGGTCGGCGAAGCAGCCGGACAGCACACGGCAGGCCCGCGCGGGCGCGCGCGTCGGTCCGCGACGGACAGCCCCGACCGGGTCGGCCCGATGGGCCGGCCTCGGTCAGGCGGTCGGGGCGGACTGCTCGTCGCTGAGCAGCATCGCCTCGGCGAGACGCGGCGGCTGCGTGCGGGCCGCGAGGCGGAAGGCACTGGGACTGTGCCCCACGTGCCGGGAGAACTGGGCCCGAAGCGCGGACGCGTCGGCGAAACCGGAGCGGGCCGCGACCGCCGCAAGGTCCTGCGGGGGCGTCGACAGCAGCTCTTCGCGCGCCGTCACGAGACGCCGACGCAGCAAGCGGTTCGCGGGGCTCTCGTCGGCACCTTCATACAGGCGGAACAGCTGGCGACGGCTGACGTGCAGGTCGGCGGCGAGCTCTGCGATGCCGAATGCCGGATCACGATGCCGCCGCTCGATGATGCGCCCCGCCTCCGCGCGGAACTCACTCGTCCGGCTGGTCTCGCCGTCGCCGGGGAACTGTCGGAAGAGCCCTCGCACGAGCGCGATCAGCGCCGCCTCGGTGCCGGCGAGCGCCCCCTGACCCTGATCCGGATCCTGCGCCCACTCGAACAGCATCCGCGCGAGTGAGGCTCCCGCTGCCCGGGTGAGTGGGGTGTCCGGGAACATGTCGGCCCCTCGAGCGAGGACGTGCCGATAGCCGGGGAGGGCCGCCACGGGAACGACGACCCCGGTCGAGTTGGTGACCCCGAACTGCTCGACGGCCGATGGGCCCCGGCTCGACATGAAGCCGACGCGGCCGACGCCCATGGCCTGCACCCCCGCCGCGGTGTTCAGGCGCTGCCCGCCCTGCTGCACCATCCCGACGATGATGATGTCCTCGCCCTCGGCGATCGCTCGCTCGTAGCTCACGGTGTGCGCCGTCTCGAGGGTGCTGTAGAGCATGGTCGAGCCGATGGACCTGCGAAGCAGCGCCGCCTCGAACGCAT
The DNA here is from genome assembly GCF_044748285.1 of Microbacterium sp. NPDC090014. NCBI lineage: Bacteria > Bacillati > Actinomycetota > Actinomycetes > Micrococcales > Microbacteriaceae > Microbacterium > Microbacterium sp. NPDC090014. Next base: position 454,852 of record NZ_JBIVFS010000002.1, on the reverse strand, counting down.
CCGGATCGTCGGCCTTCATCGCGCCGAAGTTCGACAGCTGCAGCATGCCGATTCGACCGTCGAGGCGAATGATCTGCTCGGAGAACCACGTGGGAAACGCGAACGCCTCGGCGCCTCCGATCGATGACGACCACAGTCCGCCCGAGAGCCGGGCGAGCCAGCCGGCCAACTCCGCGTCGTCGATCATTCGCCCCATCGCAACCCCCAGCGGAAGCCCGCCGCGTGCGCATCGGCTGCTCCGTCCCCGCCCTCACCCTAGGTTCGCGCCAGAAGCCATGCAATATACGTTGCGTGCGGCCGCGAGAGCGGCGCTCCGCCAGCCGTCACGCGCGTCAGCGGAACGACGCAGCCACCGAGTTGCGGTGATAGTCGAACACGATGCTGGTCCTGGTCGAGGCGACGCTGCTCTGGGCCGACAGATGCTCGAGCACGAACTCGCGCATCTCCGATGAGTCGGCCACCGCGATGTGCAGCAGGAAGTCGTCATCGCCGCCGAGGAAGAAGACCTGGATCACCTGGGGCAGAGCGCGCACACGGTCGGCGAACTCGACGATGCTCTCGCGCCGAGCGCTAGGCCGAAGGCTCACTCCGATGATGGCCTGCAGGCCGGCGCCCAGCTTCCGCTCGTCGACGCTGGCATGGAAGCCGCTGATGACTCCGCGTTCGACGAGTGCGCGCAGACGCGCGTGCGCGGTCGACGGTGCGACTCCGAGGTGACCCGCGAGCTCGGCGTTCGTCATCCGACCGTCCGCGCTCAGCAGCTGTACGATCCTCGCGTCGATGGCGTCGAGAGCCGGTGCCCGAAGGGTGTTCGGCTGAGGGGTTTCGGGTGACGTCTCCATGCGAACGATTATGCAGGAATCACCCCAAGCGCGAATCTTCTTCAGGCATTCTGTCGAATGATCGAAGTTTCTGCGATTCTGAAATGCACTCACGCAACCGTCACTTGGAGGATCGATGAAGATCGGCGTGCCGACCGAGGTCAAGAACAACGAGAACCGCACCGCGCTCACCCCCGCAGGCGCAGACCGTCTGGTGCACGAGGGCCACCGCGTGCTCGTGCAGTCCGGAGCGGGCGTCGGTTCAGGCATCTCCGACGAGGCCTACCGGATAGCCGGTGCCGAGATCGTCGACACCGCCGAGGAGACCTGGGGCGAGGCGGAGCTGCTCATCAAGGTCAAGGAGCCGATCGCCCAGGAGTACGGGTTCCTGCGCTCGGATCTCACCCTCTTCACCTACCTGCATCTCGCCGCCGACCGAGCGCTGACGACGGCGCTCGTCGACGCGGGCACCACCGCCGTCGCCTACGAGACGGTGCAGCTGCCCGACCGCAGCCTCCCTCTGCTCGTGCCGATGAGCGAGATCGCGGGACGCCTGTCCGTGACGATGGGGTCATACTCCCTCATGCGATCCGCAGGAGGACGGGGCGTGCTCATGGGAGGCATCGCGGGCGCCCCGCGCGCCAAGACCGTCGTGATCGGCGGCGGTGTCGCCGGTGAGCACGCGGCCGCGAACGCGCTCGGGCTCGGATCACAGGTGACCGTCATCGACATCTCGCTGCCGCGACTCCGCGAGCTCGAGCACCGCTACGGCGGTGCTCTGCAGACTCGCGCGTCGAGCCGGTATGACATCGCCGAAGAGCTCGCGACGGCCGACCTGGTCATCGGATCCGTGCTCATCCCCGGGGCTGCGGCGCCGAAGCTCGTGACCGACGACATGGTCGCGACCATGAAGCCCGGATCCGTGCTGGTCGACATCGCCATCGACCAGGGCGGATGCTTCGAAGGCTCGCGCCCCACGACGCACGACGACCCGACGTTCGCGGTGCACGACTCGATCTACTACTGCGTCGCGAACATGCCGGGCGCGGTGCCCGAGACGGCCACGCGGGCATTGACCAACGCCACACTCCCGTATGTCTCGGCCATCGCCGGCAAGGGGTGGGAGCGTGCAGCAGCCGACGACGCCGCACTGGCCCGGGGCCTCAACGTCCAGGGCGGCCGCATCACCCTGGATGCCGTCGCGCGCGCGCACGGCATGCACACCGCCTGAGCGGCGAGCATCAGCACGAAAGAACCGTGATTCTTGACGACCATTCACCCGTCATCGGCGGGGTCGACCCGGGTACGCTCGTAGTCGTGACCGAACGCGCTCCTCTCTCCCGCAAGCTCTCCGCCATCGCCGAATCCGCGACCCTCAAGGTCGACGCCAAGGCCAAGGCGCTCAAGGCCGAAGGCAAGCCGATCATCTCGTACGCCGCCGGCGAGCCCGATTTCGCGACCCCGCAGTTCATCGTCGATGCGGCCGCCGAGGCGCTCGCCGATCCCGCCAGCTACCGGTACACCCCGGCTCCGGGCCTGCCCGCGCTGCGCGAGGCGATCGCCGCGAAGACGCTGCGTGACTCCGGCCTCGAGGTCTCGCCGAGCCAGGTCATCGTGACCAACGGCGGCAAGCAGTCGGTCTACCAGGCGTTCCAGGCCGTGGTGAACCCGGGCGACGAAGTGCTTCTGCCTGCGCCGTACTGGACGACCTACCCCGAGGCGATCCGTCTTGCGGACGGCACCCCGGTCGAGGTCTTCGCGGGCGCCGATCAGGACTACAAGGTCACCGTCGACCAGCTCGAGGCCGCACGCACCGAGCGTACGACCGCACTCGTGTTCGTGTCGCCCTCCAACCCCACCGGATCGGTGTACACGGCCGAGGAGACCGCGGCGATCGGCGAGTGGGCACTCGAGCACGGCATCTGGGTCATCTCCGACGAGATCTACCAGAACCTCACCTATGAGGGCGTCAAGGCGACCTCCATCGTCGAGGCCGTGCCCGCGGTGGCGGGGCAGACGATCCTCGTCAACGGCGTCGCGAAGACCTACGCCATGACCGGCTGGCGCGTGGGCTGGATGGTCGGACCGGCGGATGCCATCAAGGTCGCCGCGAACCTGCAGTCCCACCTGTCGAGCAACGTCAACAACGTCGCGCAGAAGGCGGCGATCGCTGCCCTCAACGGGCCCCAGACCGAAGCCGAGCAGTTCCGCGAGGCGTTCGACCGCCGCCGCCGCCTCATCGTGTCCGAACTGTCGAAGATCGACGGACTCGTGGTGCCGAACCCACTGGGCGCCTTCTATGTCTACCCCGACGTGCAGGGTCTGCTCGGACGCACGTGGGGCGGCAAGACGCCGACGACCTCGCTCGAGCTCGCCGACCTCATCCTCGAGCAGGCCGAGGTGGCCGTCGTCCCGGGCGAGGCATTCGGTCCCTCCGGGTACATCCGCATGTCGTACGCGCTCGGCGACGACCAGCTCCTCGAGGGTGTGCAGCGACTGCAGCGTCTGTTCGCCTGAGGCCGGTCTGCGACGAGATCACTCCTCGTCGTGGAAGCCGATCAGCCAGCGGATGCCGTAGCGGTCGGTGACGGTGCCGTCGTAGTCGCCCCACACGCGCTTCTGCGGGGCGTCGGTCACTCGGCCGTGCTCTGACAGCCGGTCGAACCAGCTCGTCAGCGTCGACGCGTCGGCGGTGCCGAGCAGAGAGAGGAACATCCCGCTCATCTGCACGGCATCGTCGTCCGCACCGGCATCCGCTCCCGCCAGTTCGACCGGTCCTGAGAGCTGCCCGTGGGCGACCGCATCGGCCGGACCGTCTGCACGACCCGCACTGGCATAGTCGACGAGCTGAAGCTCTCCTCCGAAGACGTCACGGTAGTGCTCCAGCGCTTCGGCCGCGTTTCCGGGAAACAGCAGGTACGGGATCAGTCCGCTCATGCCGCGAGTGTACGGCCAACGGACGACGTTGTCAGGCGGGCGCGGGCTCGCTGCGTCGCGACTCAGAGCTCGACGCCCAGCAGCACGGGCTCCGGCTGCAGCACGAGACCGAACTCCGAATGGACGCGGCTCTGGATGAATCGTGCGAGCTCCGAGACCTCGGCCGCTGTCGCCCCGCCCCGGTTGGTGAGGGCGAGCGCGTGCTTCGTCGAGACCGAGGCGCGCGAGCGCGGCAGCTTGAACCCCTTGCGGATTCCGGCCTGCTCGATCAGCCACGCTGCGCTCACCTTGACGTCGGGGGCCTCCGGCTTGGCGGGAGGGACATACCCGTCGTACGAGGCGAGCGGGATCACCGTGACGGTATCCAGATCCGGGGTCACCGGCCACCGCGGGCACTCGGGCGGCAGAGCACGGGCCACGACCTCCGGCACGATCGCGTTCTGGAAGAACGAGCCGACGCCATGGGTGTCCGGATCGTTCTCGTCGAGCAGCATCCCCTTCGAGGCGCGGGTGGCGAGGATCCGCTCGCGCACCCAGGTCAGCGGCACCGGGGCGTCGGAGTCCAGACCCAGCGCCCTCCTGAGCTGCTCGCCGCGCACCACGCGCTCGTCAGCGACGAGAAGGTCGACCGTGACCGACAGGATGACGGCCCGACGCTGCGGCACGCTGCCGTAGTGATGCTTGAGCACGGAGGTGCGGAAACCGAGCCCCAGTTCGGATGCCGGCACCACCGACACCTCGCCGGTGGCCTCGTCGATCAGCTCGACCTCGACCAGGGTCTCCTGGATCTCCTGCCCGTACGCCCCGATGTTCTGCACGGGTGAGGCGCCGACGGTGCCCGGGATGCCGCTCATCGCCTCGAGACCGGCGTAACCGTGCTCGACCGCATAGGCGACGAGTTCGTCCCAGCCATGCCCCGCCTGCACACGCAGCCTGATGCGTCCCGCGTGCGGCGAGGGCAGCTCCTCGATGCCGCGGGTGAGGACGCGGATGACCGTCCCCTCGAACGACTCGTCGCCGATGAACAGGTTGGATCCTCCGCCCAGCACGAACCACTCGTCGCCGCGGGACCAGACATCGGTGAGCGCGTCGATCAGCTCCGCCGTGGTCGATGCCTCGAGCATGCGCTCCGGGGCGCCTCCCGTGCGCAGGGTCGTGAGAGTCGCGAGCCTCAGCGGCTCGACCTCGTGCACAGCGCCACCCATCAGGAGGCGACGCGCAGCTGCGCCTTGACGAGGACCGTCGTCTCAGCGAACGTGACCTTGAGATCGATCCGAGTCGACTCGTCGTCGACGGCACCGACGGTCGCGATGACGTGGAGGTCCGCTCCCTCGATCGGGTGCACCACGACCGGCTTGGTGAAGCGCACGCCGTAGTCGAGGATCCGCGTTCCCGGTTCGAGAGCCGCGACGACCACCGACGACGCGATGCCCATCGTGAGCATGCCATGCGCGAGCACTCCCGGCAGACCCACCTCGGCGGCGATGTCGTCCCGGTAGTGGATCGGATTGAAGTCACCCGATGCTCCTGCGTACCGCACGAGCGATTCGCGGGTGAGATGGACGGTGCGCTCCGCGACGACGTCTCCGACAGCGAACGGCATCACTCGGCTCCTTCTTCCGCGCCGACCAGCAGCACGCTGGTGGCGGTGACGACGTGCTCGCCGTCGGCATCCGTGATCTCCGCCGCGCTGGTGATCATGGCGTTGCCGCCCATCATGCGGATGCCGGTCACGCGCAGTCGACCTGTGAGCTCGTCACCCGCGACGATGGGGCGCGAGTACGCGAACTTCTGCTCGGCGTGGATCGTGCGCGCCAGGACGATGCCGGAGTCCGGTTCGGCGAGGAGCTGCTGGAGAGTGTGGTCCTGGATGACCATCGCGAACGTCGGGGGCGCGACGACGTCGGCGAAACCGGCTGCGCGAGCCGCCTCGACGTCGGTGTGCTGCGGTGCATCGGCGAAGACGGCACGCGCGAACTCACGCACCTTCTCACGGCCGACGAGGTAGGGGGACGTCGGCGGGAACTCCCGGCCGACCAGATCTTGGTTGACTGCCACCCCTCGATCCTACTTTCTCGGTCATGGGACACGGTGCCCGTAAGCCGGAACTAAGGGCGTTCAGTCCTTCTTCTTGCGCCCCTTGATCGCCTTCATCGCCATCTGCACCGCGATCACCACGAGGTATGCCGCGAACAGCATGTTGCCCACCGTGGGGTCGATCAGGGTGGCCAGCCAGGCTCCGAGCGCGGTGGTCGTGCAGGCGGAGACCCCGACGATCGCCGCGGCCACGAGATCGACGTTGTGATTGCGCAGGTTGCCGATGGTGCCCGAGATCGCGGTCGGGATCATCATGAGCAGCGACGTGCCCTTGGCCACGAGGTCGCTCGTACCGAATGCGAGCATCAGCACGGGCACCACGATCACGCCCCCGCCGACACCGATCAGACCGGCGAGGACTCCGGTGCCGACTCCGACCGCGAGCAGCGCGAGCCCGTTGAGCAGCTCCAGCTCGAACTCGGCGTCGCGCGAAGGGACGACCAGGAACAGGCTCACGATCACGATCACCAGGAAGCCGACGAAGAACCAGCGCAGCACCGTCTGCGAGATCTTCGGCAGCAGCCGCGTGCCGATCTGCGCACCCACCACGGCGCCTGCCGCCAGGATCAGAGCGGGGATCCACGCCACCGATCCGTTGATCGCGTAGGAGATCACGCCCACCGTCGCCGTCGGGACGATCGCTGCGAGCGACGTGCCGGCGCCGAGACGCTGATTGAAATGCAGGAAGAGCACGAGCAGCGGAACGATCACCGTGCCGCCGCCGACGCCGAAGAGGCCGGAGAGGAGGCCTGCGATCAGGCCGATTCCGATGAATGCCGTATAGGCGCGAGGCCCTCTGCTCAGGGTCTCTGCATCGCTCACCGGATCAGCCTACTCTCCGCGGCGTCGGCACCTCGGTCATGTGTCCTCCATACCCCTGGGACCGGGTCTCCTCCTGTGCGACACTGGATCGCATCAGACGGCGTCGTCGATGACCCGGATCGAAGGAGATCTCATGGTGCGCAGTTCCTATCCCGATGTCGAGATCCCCGCGGTCTCGATCCACCAGTTCCTCTTCGGAGACGTCGAGGAAGACCGTCTCGACGCAGTCGCCCTCGTCGACGGAGTCAGCGGCGCCACCACGACCTACCGTCAGCTGATCGCCCAGATCGACCTCTTCGCGGGCGCGCTCGCAGCGCGAGGGGTGGACGTCGGGACGAAGGTCGGGGTCCTCTGTCCCAACATCCCGGCCTTCGCGACGGTCTTCCACGGCATCCTGCGGGCAGGAGCGACGGCGACCACGATCAACTCCCTGTACACGGCCGAGGAGATCGCGAACCAGCTGACCGACGCCGAGGCGACGTGGCTGATCACCGTCTCGCCGCTGCTGCCGGGCGCGAAGGCCGCCGCGGACGCCGTCGGACTCGCCGACGACCACGTGATCGTCCTCGACGGCGCCGAGGGGCATCCGTCGCTGCCTGCCCTGCTCGGCGAGGGTCGCCCCGCTCCCGAGGTGAGCTTCGATCCGGCGACGCATCTCGCCGTACTCCCCTACTCCTCGGGCACGACCGGCCGGCCCAAGGGCGTCATGCTGACCCACCGCAACCTGATCGCGAACGTCAGCCAGTGCCGCTCGACGATCTCTCTCGGTGACGACGACCGAGTACTCGCCGTCCTGCCGTTCTTCCACATCTACGGGATGACGGTGCTGCTGAACTTCGCGCTGCGCCAGCGCGCGGCTCTTGTCACGATGCCGAAGTTCGACCTGACGGAGTTCCTCCGGGTCGTGCAGGAGCACCGGACGAGCTGGGTCTTCATCGCGCCGCCGATCGCCGTCGCGCTCGCGAAGCATCCGCTCATCGATCAGTACGACACCTCCGCGATCAAGGTCATCTTCTCGGGGGCTGCTCCGCTCGACGGCGCTCTCGCATCCGCAGTGGCCGATCGGCTGGGGTGCACGGTCTGTCAGGGCTACGGAATGACGGAGACGAGCCCGGTCACGCACGCGATCCCGTACGACCGCCCGGACATCGACCGCTCGTCCGTGGGGATGCTGCTCGCGAACACGGAGGCGCGTCTCGTCGCGGAGGACGGCTCCGATGTCACCGCACCGGCCGAGGGCGCCAGCAAACCGGGCGAGCTCCTGATCCGCGGTCCCCAGGTGATGGCCGGATACCTCAACCGGCCGGATGCGACGGCCGAGATGCTCGACAGCGACGGCTGGCTTCACACCGGCGACGTGGCGACGGTGACGCACGACGGCATCTTCCGGATCGTCGACCGTCTCAAGGAGCTCATCAAGTACAAGGGCTACCAGGTCGCGCCGGCCGTGCTCGAGGCGGTCCTGCTCGAGCATCCGGCCATCGCCGATGCGGCCGTGATCGGCGTGCCCGACGCGGATGGACAGGAGGTACCCAAGGCGTTCGTGGTCGCGCAGCAGGGAGCAGACCTCGACGCGGATGCGGTGATGGCGCACGTCGCCGCCCATGTCGCGCCTCATGAGAAGGTGAGGCAGGTCGAGTTCATCGACGCCATTCCCAAGTCGGCATCCGGCAAGATCCTGCGCAAGGATCTGCGCGCACGCTGAGTCCAGGCGCCGGATACACGAAGAAGCCCGCCGCCCCTCACGGGGCGGCGGGCTTCTTCGAGTGAGCGAGGTGCTTACTCGGACTTCTTCTCGACAGCGTCCTCGGCGGCAGCCTCGGCTGCTTCGCCCTCGGCCTGCGACTCGGCGCCGGCCTCGACGGTCTCGTCTGCCGGAGCATCCTCGACGGGAGCCTCCTCAGCGGGAGCCTCCTCGACGACCTCGGCCGGCTTCTCAGCCTTGGCAGCCTTCTTGGTGGACTTCGCCTTGGGCGTGACGGGCTCGAGAACGAGCTCGATCACTGCCATGGGGGCGTTGTCACCCTTGCGGTTGCCGACCTTCGTGATGCGGGTGTAGCCACCCTCACGGTCTGCGACCAGCGGTGCGATCTCGGCGAAGAGCGTGTGCACGACGCTCTTGTCGCCGATGACCGAGAGAACGCGACGACGAGCGTGCAGGTCTCCGCGCTTGGCGAAGGTGATCAGGCGCTCGGCGAGCGGACGCAGGCGCTTGGCCTTGGTCTCGGTCGTCTTGATCGACTTGTGGGTGTACAGAGCCGCCGCGAGGTTGGCAAGCAGCAGGCGCTCGTGTGCGGGGCCGCCTCCGAGGCGGGGACCCTTAGTGGGCTTGGGCATAATCGTCTAACTCCTGGTCAGAAAGGTCGGGTATCAGAAGGACTCGTCTTCGCTGCCGCCGTAGAAGTGGGCGCCGTCGAAACCGGGCACCGAATCCTTGAGCGACAGACCGAGCGAGATGAGCTTGTCGCGCACCTCGTCGACCGACTTCTGGCCGAAATTGCGGATGTTCATGAGCTGCGTCTCCGACAGGGCGACGAGCTCGGAAACAGTGTTGATGCCCTCACGCTTCAGGCAGTTGTACGAGCGGACGGAGAGGTCGAGGTCCTCGATCGGCATCGACAGCTCGCTGGAGTTCACTGCCTCCACCGGTGCCGGGCCGATCTCGATGCCCTCAGCCTCGACGTTCAGCTCGCGGGCGAGACCGAACAGCTCGGTGAGCGTCTTCGCAGCCGAAGCGACGGCGTCGCGGGGGCTGATGGCGGACTTGGTCTCGACGTCGAGGACGAGCTTGTCGAAGTCGGTGCGCTCACCCGCACGGGTGGCGTCGACGCGGTAGCTGACCTTGAGCACCGGCGAGTAGATCGAGTCGATCGGGATCTGACCGGCCTCGGCGTACTCGTTGCGGTTCTGCGTCGCCGAGACGTAGCCGCGGCCACGCTCGATCGTGAGCTCGAGCTCGAACTTCGCCGTCTCGTTGAGCGTCGCGATGACGAGCTCGGGGTTCTGGACCTCGACACCGGCCGGAGCCGAGATGTCAGCGGCGGTCACTTCGCCCGAACCGGTCTTGCGCAGGTAAGCGGTGATGGGCTCGTCGCGCTCCGACGAGACCACGAGCTGCTTGATGTTGAGGATGATCTCGGTGACATCCTCCTTCACGCCGGGGATGGTGCTGAACTCGTGCAGCACGCCGTCGATGCGAACGCTGGTGACCGCGGCGCCGGGGATCGACGACAGCAGGCTGCGACGAAGCGCGTTGCCGATCGTGTATCCGAAGCCGGGCTCCAGAGGCTCGATGATGAACCGGCTACGGTTCTCGACGATCTTTTCCTCGGTCAGTGTGGGACGCTGTGCAATAAGCACTCTGTGTTCCTTTCGATCACATGCCCGCTATATGACATGTGGTGGGGTGAGGTCTTGAGTTTTGGGAGTCGATGCCCGCGCTGGCGGGCGTCGAGCCGCTCGGACCCGAAGGACCGAGCGGCTCAACAAGCCGGATCAGACGCGGCGGCGCTTCGGCGGGCGGCAGCCGTTGTGCGCCTGCGGCGTGACGTCCTGGATCGAGCCGACCTCGAGGCCGGCGGCCGTCAGCGAGCGGATCGCGGTCTCGCGACCCGAGCCCGGTCCCTTGACGAAGACGTCGACCTTCTTGACGCCGTGCTCCTGCGCCTGGCGGGCGGCCGACTCGGCAGCCATTCCAGCGGCGTAGGGCGTCGACTTGCGCGAGCCCTTGAAGCCCACGCCACCCGACGATGCCCAGCTGATGACAGCGCCGGACGGGTCGGTGATCGAGACGATCGTGTTGTTGAACGTCGACTTGATGTGGGCGTGGCCCAGCGCGATGTTCTTCTTTTCCTTGCGGCGCGGCTTGCGCGCGGCGGCCTTGGGTGCAGCCATGAAAGTGTTCTCCTAGTCCCTGGGGCCGCGCTTAGCGGGCCTTCTTCTTGCCTGCGACGGTGCGCTTCGGGCCCTTGCGGGTACGGGCGTTGGTCTTGGTGCGCTGACCACGGACCGGGAGGCCACGACGGTGGCGGATGCCCTCGTAGGAGCCGATCTCGACCTTGCGGCGGATGTCTGCGGCGACCTCGCGGCGCAGGTCACCCTCCACCTTGTAGTTGCCTTCGATGTAGTCGCGGAGGGCGATCAGCTGGTCATCGCTGAGGTCCTTCACGCGGATGCTCTCGTCGATCTCCGTAGCCTTGAGGATCTCGACCGAGCGGGTACGGCCGACGCCGTAGATGTAGGTAAGGGCGATCACCACGCGCTTATCGCGCGGGATGTCAACGCCGGCAAGACGTGCCATGCGGTTCTCCTGAGTGTTGTGGAGGTGTGGAGCAGGATCGGTGCTCGGGCCTCCGCCCCGAGGTGTCCCCCACTCGCGTGGGATCTGATCCTGCCGTTGTGTGTATTGAGTTGTGAGTCAGATCCGAAGAGTCCGTCGGCATCGCCGACGGGCGCTCAGCCCTGGCGCTGCTTGTGGCGCGGGTTGCTCTTGCAGATGACCATGACGCGGCCGTGACGGCGGATCACCTTGCAGTGATCGCACATGGGCTTGACGCTGGGGTTGACCTTCATGATGTGTCCTATTCGCTGTCTTCACCGGGCAGGCTGAGTGCCTGGGGTGTTACTTCTCGACCGATCAGCGGTAGCGGTAGACGATTCGTCCGCGGGTCAGGTCGTAGGGGCTGAGCTCCACGACCACACGGTCTTCGGGGATGATGCGGATGTAGTTCTGCCGCATCTTGCCTGAGATCGTTGCAAGGACCTTGTGTCCGTTGGAGAGCTCAACGCGGAACATCGCGTTGGGCAGAGCCTCGGAGATCACGCCCTCGATCTCGATGACACCGTCTTTCTTAGCCATAGCCTCGCTGACGCTTCTGCAGACCGGTCGATCTGCGGTGGGTGATTGGATTGCGATACCTCTGCCGATTCAGACACGCCGAATCAAGGCGCAAGGCACCAAGGATCTATGTTATCCGACAACGGGAGTTCCGGCAACCTGAGCAGGATGCCGGAACTCCCGTTGATCGGATGAGACGGGATCAGCCGAGGATCTTGGCGAACTCCGCCTCGATTTCGCTGTTCTCGATGCGGTTCCCGTTGACCTCGACGGTCGGGGTTCCGGTGATCTCATGCGTCTTCGTCTGCGAGTCGGCGAACTTGTTGTAGGTGCCGTCGGCGATGCAGTCAGCCGCGGCGCCTGCCCCGGCCTGCTCGGCGAGCGCGCTCAGCTCCTCGACGCTGAGACCGGCCGAGTTCTCTTCCGGCTGGTTCGCGAAGAGCAGGTTGAAGTAGTCGAGAGTCGAGTCGGGAGCCTCGGCGGCGACGCAGTACATCGAGCCGGCCGACAACGAGGAGTACTCCCCCGTCGTCGAGTAGCGGTTGAGGATCGACACCGGGTGGATGTTCAGCGTGATCTTGTCGTCGGCGGCTGCCGCCTGCAGCTGCTCGCCGTAGACGTCCTCGAACTGCCCGCAGACGGGGCACATGAAGTCGACGTAGGTGTCGATCTCGTCCTCGCCCGACCCGAACGAGATGGCGCCGGTCTCCTCGTTCACGATCGAGCTCTGCGGGGCCGTGCCCGGGGAGGTCGCCTGGTTGTTCAGGAACACGACGACGAAGGCCAGAACGGCCAGCACGACCACCACTGCCGCCGAGACGCCGATCACGAACCAGTTGGTGTTGCTCTTCGCGGCTGCCATTGCTTTCCGTTTCTGTCGCGGTCCGCCCATGGCGGACCCGGCTTGAAGTCCTCGGGCGCACGCGCACCCATACACCCATTGTGCCCGGAGAAACCTATGCGCACGTTGTGATCGAGCGCTGGATCGCCGATCGCGCCGTGACCGACAGCGCCGACTTCAGGCGATCGGGGTCGGCGTCACGCCGAACGGGGCGAGACCGGCCGCTCCCCCGTCTGCCGCGGTCAGCACCCAGATCCCATCCGCGTGCAGTGCGACGCTGTGCTCCCAGTGCGAGCCGTCGGTGCCGTCGACCGTCGAGACGGTCCAGTCGTCGTCCTCGACGAAGGTCTCGTCGCTGCCGGCGGTGACCATGGGCTCGATCGCCAGCACGAGACCGGGCTTGACCTCGGCGCCCGGGTCGGGCGTGCGGTAGTTGAAGACGCTGGGCGCCTCGTGCATCTTGCGTCCGATGCCGTGGCCGACGTACTCGCGCAGGATGCCGTACGTCTCGCCGGAGACGGCTGACGGGCCCTGTGCCTCGATGTAACCCTGGATCGCGGCTCCGATGTCACCGAGGTGCGAAGCGGACGCCATGGCGGCGATCCCCGCCCACATCGAGCCCTCCGTGACCCGCGAGAGCTCCTCGCGCCGGGCGACCAGCTCGGGGCGCGTCTCATCAGGGACGACGACGGTGATGGCGCTGTCGCCGTTCCAGCCCTGGAACTGCGCGCCGCAGTCGATCGAGACGATGTCGCCTGCCTGAAGGACCCTCTCACCCGGGATGCCGTGGACGACCTCTTCGTTCACCGAGATGCAGGTGGTGTGCCGGTATCCGCGAACGAGCTGGAAGTTCGATTCCGCGCCACGGGCGAGGATCACACGGTTCGCTTCGGCGTCGAGCTCGAGAGTCGTGACACCGGGTCGTATCAGCGGCCGCACGGCGTCGAGCGCAGCCGCCGTGATGAGACCGGGCTCCACCATCGCACGCAGCTGAGCCGCGCTCTTGTAGATCGACTTGCGGAACATCGTTCGGTGATCAGGCCGCGAGGCGCAGACCGCGTGCGGTCAGCGCCGCGAACACGCGCTCGGTGATCTCGTCGAGCGAGCCCACGCCGTCGATGCGGTCGACGATCCCACGGGGGCCGTAGACCTCGAGGATCGGGGCCGTCTCGTGCTCGTAGATGTCGAGACGGTGTGCGATCGCCTCATCCGTGTCATCCGAGCGACCCTGCTCCGCTGCACGGAGCTTGAGACGCTCGATGCTCTCTTCGCGCGGGACGTCGAGCAGGATGACGGCGTCGAGGGACTCCCCCCGGGCACCGAGGAACGCGTCGAGGTGCTCGACCTGCGCGGCATTGCGGGGGTATCCGTCGAGCAGGAAGCCCTTGGCTGCATCGTCCTGCGAGAGGCGATCGCGAACGATCTCGCTGGTGAGCTCGTCGGGAACGAGATCGCCCTTGTCGAGGATCGCCGTGACCTGCTGGCCGAGCGGCGTGCCCTCCTTGATGTTCGCGCGGAAGATGTCGCCCGTCGAGACGACCGGGATGCCGTAGGACTCTGCGATGCGGACGCCCTGCGTGCCCTTCCCCGAGCCCTGCGGACCGACGATGAGGAGACGAGCTGATCGAGTCATCGGAGGAGCCCTTCGTAGTGTCGCTGCTGCAGCTGTGCGTCGATCTGCTTGACCGTCTCGAGACCGACACCCACGATGATGAGGATCGATGCGCCGCCGAACGGGAAGTTCTGGTTGGCGCCGACGGTGGCGAGAGCGATGAGCGGGATCAGCGCGATGAGGCCGAGGTAGATCGATCCGGGCAGCGTGATGCGCGTGAGCACGTAGTCGAGGTACTCGGCGGTCGGACGACCGGCACGGATGCCGGGGATGAACCCGCCGTACTTCTTCATGTTGTCGGCGACCTCGACCGGGTTGAAGGTGATCGCGACGTAGAAGTACGTGAAGCCGATGATCAGCAGGAAGTACACGGCCATGTAGATCGGGCTGTTGCCGGTCGTGAAGTTCGCGCTGATCCAGGTGACCCACGCTGCCGGCTCGGAGCCGTCCTGCGGGGTGTTGAACTGTGCGATGAGCGCCGGGATGTACAGCAGCGACGAGGCGAAGATCACGGGGATCACACCGGCCATGTTGACCTTGATCGGAATGTACGTGTTGGTGCCGCCGTAGGTGCGGCGACCGACCATGCGCTTGGCGTACTGCACCGGGATGCGGCGCTGGGACTGCTCGACGAAGACGACGAGGCCCATGACGATGATTCCCACCAGGAGCACCAGGAGGAAGACCTCGAAGCCCTTGCTCTCCCAGATGAGCCACATGGCTCCGGGGAACGTCGCGGCGATCGAGGTGAAGATGAGCAGCGACATGCCGTTGCCGATACCGCGCTCGGTGACGAGCTCCGCGAACCACATGATGAGGCCCGTGCCGGCGGTCATCGCCATGATGATGAGCAGCTGCGCCCACCACACGTCGTTGGTGAGGAGGTTCTGGCACGCGGCGATGTCGGTGGTGCCGAAGAGCTGACCGCTGCGGGCCACCGTGACCAGCGTCGTCGACTGCAGCAGTGCGAGAGCGATGGTGAGGTAGCGCGTGTACTGGGTCAGACGGGCCTGGCCGGCCTGGCCCTCTTTGTGCAGAGCCTCGAAGTGAGGGATGACCACGCGAAGGAGCTGGGTGATGATCGTCGCAGTGATGTACGGCATCACGCCGAGGGCGAAGATCGAGAGCTGGAGGAGCGCGCCACCCGAGAACAGGTTGACGAGTCCGAGGAGTCCCTCCGTCCCGGAGTTCAGCGCGAGGCACTCCTCGACGTTCGGGAAGTTCACGAACGGAGCAGGCACATTCGAGCCAAGCCGGTAGATGGCGACGATGGCGAGGGTGAAACCGATCTTCCGACGCAGGTCGGGCGTGCGGAAGATCCGCGCGATGGCGCTAAACAAGGACGTCCTCCTGAAAGGTTGCCGATCCCTGAAGGACGGCTGAAAGAACAGGCTAACCCATAAGAGGGGCCGGAGAATCTCCGACCCCTCTCATGAAGTGGTTACTTGACGGATCCGCCAGCCGCCACGATCTTCTGCTCGGCGGAACCCGAGACCTTGTCGACCGCGACGGTGAGCTTCACGGCGATGTCGCCGTCTCCGAGAACCTTGACCTTCTCGTTCTTGCGAACGGCACCCTTGGCGACCAGGTCGCTGATGGTGACGTCGCCACCTGTGGGGTACAGCTCCGCGAGCTTCTCCAGGTTCACGACCTGGTACTCGACGCGGAACGGGTTCTTGAACCCGCGCAGCTTCGGGGTGCGCATGTGCAGAGGCATCTGCCCACCCTCGAAGCCGACGCGAACGGTGTTGCGAGCCTTCGTGCCCTTGGTACCGCGACCCGCGGTCTTACCCTTGGAGCCCTCACCGCGACCGACACGGGTCTTCGCGGTGTTGGATCCGGGGACCGGACGCAGGTGGTGCACCTTCAGCACGCCGGGGCGGGATGCCGGAGCATCCTTCTTCGGCGCAGCCTTCTTGGCAGCCGGCTTCTTGACGGCGTCGGCCTTGGCCTCGGTCGCCTTCGCCGGTGCCTTCTTGGCGGCGGGCTTCTTCTCGGCTGCGGCCTTGGGAGCGGCAGCCTTCTTCGGGGCCTTCTCGGCGCCTGCGGCTTCGTTCTTCTCAGCCATTAGTCGATCTCCTCAACCTTGACGAGGTGGGCGACGGTCTTGACGTAACCGCGCGTCTGCGCGTCGTCGGGGCGAACGGTGCTGTCACCGATTCGCTTCAGACCGAGGCTGCGCAGCGTGTCACGCTGGTTCTGCTTCTCGCTCACCTTGGACTTGACCTGCGTGACCTTCAGGCGCGCAGCCATCAGGCACCTACCTTCTGTGCGGCGATGGCGTCAGCCTCCGCACGGACGAGACGCGCGGGTGCGACCTGGTCGAACTCGAGGCCACGACGTGCGGCGACCGCACGGGGCTCCTCGAGCATCTTCAGGGCCGTCACCGTCGCGTGCACGATGTTGATCGTGTTCGACGAGCCGAGCGACTTCGACAGCACGTCGTGGATGCCGGCGCACTCGAGCACGGCGCGAACCGGACCACCGGCGATGACACCGGTACCGGCGGCGGCCGGACGGAGCAGGACGACGCCTGCTGCGGCCTCACCCTGCACGGGGTGCGGGATGGTGCTGCCGACGCGCGGAACGCGGAAGAAGTTGCGCTTGGCCTCTTCGACACCCTTCGAGATCGCCAGAGGGACCTCGCGGGCCTTGCCGTAGCCGACGCCCACCAGACCGTTGCCGTCGCCGACGACCACGAGAGCGGTGAAGCTGAAGCGACGACCACCCTTCACGACCTTCGAGACGCGGTTGATGGTGACCACGCGCTCGAGGAACTGGTTGTCCCCACGATCGCGGGAGTTGCGGTCACGGCCACCCTGGTTGCGGTCGCTACGGCCGCCACGGCGGTTGTCGCGCTGAGACGGCTCTGCCTGCGTGGTGCCGGTGGCAGTCTCGGAAGTGGCAGCTGCCGCTTCGGTCACTTCGTTCTCCTTGTTGTCACTCACAGTGCCAGACCCCCTTCGCGGGCGCCGTCGGCGATGGCGGCGACACGACCGGCGTAGCGGTTTCCGCCACGGTCGAACACTGCCTCGGAAACGCCGGCAGACTTCGCACGCTCGGCGAGAAGCTCGCCGACCTTGCGGGCCTTGGCGGTCTTGTCACCCTCGAGCGAACGCAGGTCGGTCTCGAGCGTCGATGCCGACGCGACGGTGTGACCCTTGCTGTCGTCGACAAGCTGCACGAAGACGTGGCGAGCCGAGCGGTTGACGACGAGACGCGGACGCGCCTCGGTGCCGACGACCTTCTTGCGAAGGCGGGCATGACGACGCGCGCGGGCGTCAGACTTTGACTTGAGAGCCATGGTTACTTACCACTCTTTCCGGCCTTGCGACGCACGACCTCGCCGGCGTAACGCACGCCCTTGCCCTTGTACGGCTCGGGCTTGCGGATCTTGCGGATGTTCGCAGCTGCCTCGCCGACAGCCTGCTTGTCGATACCACTGACGGTGAGCTTGTTGGTGCCCTCGACCGTGAGCGTGATACCGGCGGGCGGGTCGATGAGGACCGGGTGCGAGAAGCCGAGGGCGAACTCGACCGAGCTGCCCTTCTGAGCGACACGGTAACCGGTTCCGACGACCTCGAGACCCTTGGTGTAGCCCTGGGTCACGCCGATGATGTTGTTGTTGATGAGCGTGCGGGTCAGGCCGTGAAGCGACCGGGACTCACGCTCGTCGTCGGGACGGGTGACGAGAACCTGGTTCTCCTCGACCGCGACCTCGATGGGCTTGGCGACCGTCAGGGTGAGCTCACCCTTGGGGCCCTTCACCGCGACCTCACGGCCGTCGACCGAGATGGTCACGCCCGCGGGAACGTCGATGGGAAGTCGTCCAATACGCGACATTTTCGATTACCACACGTAGGCGAGAACTTCTCCGCCCACGCCCTTCTGCTCTGCCTGACGGTCAGTGAGGAGACCGGAGGAGGTGGACAGGATGGCCACGCCGAGTCCGCCGAGGACCCTGGGCAGCTCGGTGGACTTCGCGTAGACGCGGAGGCCGGGCTTCGACACGCGCTTGATGCCCGCGATCGAACGCTCACGGTTGGGGCCGTACTTCAGCTGCAGGGTGAGGTTCGATCCGACGCGAGCGTCAGTCGTCTCCCATCCAGCGATGTAGCCCTCCTGCTGGAGGATCTCGGCGATGTGCGTCTTGAGCTTGCTCGACGGCAGGGTCACGGAGTCGTGATGCGCCGAGTTCGCGTTGCGCAGACGGGTCAGCAGATCTGCGACCGGGTCTGTCATTGTCATTGTTGTTTTCCTTTGTTCATGAGGTTCCGGCTGCCGTTACACGACAGACGGCCTGCGATGACACGCAATCTTCAATTGTACGGGATCGGGCGGGGCGCTGTGCGCCCCGCCCGAAACCGCTTACGCCTGGGCGTCTTCCGTACGGAAGGGGAAGCCGAGGTGACGAAGAAGCGCGCGACCTTCGTCGTCCGTCTTCGCGGTGGTGACGACGGTGATGTCGAAACCGCGAACCCGGTCGATCTTGTCCTGATCGATCTCGTGGAACACGCTCTGCTCCTGGAGACCGAAGGTGTAGTTGCCGTTTCCGTCGAACTGCTTGCCCGAGAGGCCGCGGAAGTCGCGGATACGGGGCAGAGCGAGCGAGACGAGACGGTCCAGGAACTCCCACGCACGGTCACCGCGGAGGGTGACGTGTGCGCCGATGGCCTGGCCCTCGCGCAGCTTGAACTGCGCGATCGACTTGCGAGCCTTCGTGACGAGGGGCTTCTGACCGGTGATCTTGGTGAGATCGTCGATCGCGCCGTCGATCACCTTGCTGTCGCGGGCCGCTTCACCGACACCGGTGTTCACGACGACCTTGACCAGACCGGGGATCTGCATCACGTTGGTGTAGCCGAACTCATCCTGCAGCTTCTGCTGGATCTCGGCCTTGTACTTCGCCTTCAGGCGGGGCTGGATCTTGCCAGCCACCGCAGCGTCGGTGGTTGCCATCAGAGGTCCTTACCTGACTTCTTCGCGTACCGCACACGGACGGTGCGCTTGACGCCGTCCTTGGTCTGCTCCTCGACCCGGTGGCCGACCTTGGTCGGCTTCTTGGTCGAGGGGTCGACGAGTGCGACGTTCGAGATGTGGATGGAGGCCTCGACAGTCTCGAGGCCGCCCGTCTTGGTGCCACGCTGCGTCTGTCCGACGCGCGTGTGCTTGGTGACGTAGTTCACGCCTTCGACGATGACGCGGTTCTTGTCGGACAGGATCTCGAGGACCTTGCCCTGCTTGCCGCGGTCGCCGCCACGCTCCTGCGTGGCTCCGGTGATGACCTGAACCAGGTCACCCTTCTTGATCTTCGCCATGACTTAAATAACCTCCGGCGCCAGCGAGACGATCTTCATGAACTTCTTGTCACGAAGCTCGCGACCGACCGGTCCGAAGATACGGGTGCCGCGGGGCTCCCCGTCGTTCTTCAGGATCACGGCGGCGTTCTCGTCGAACTTGATGTACGAGCCGTCGGGACGACGCGTGGACTTGACCGTGCGGACGATGACGGCCTTGACCACATCGCCCTTCTTGACGTTGCCGCCGGGGATCGCGTCCTTGACGGTCGCGACGATCGTGTCACCGAGTCCGGCGTAACGACGGCGCGAGCCGCCGAGCACACGGATGGTGAGCAGTTCCTTCGCGCCGGTGTTGTCGGCGACCTTGAGGCGGGATTCCTGCTGGATCACTTGGCCTTCTCCAGAATCTCCACCAGACGCCAGCGCTTCGTGGCGCTGAGCGGGCGGGTCTCGTTGATCAGGACGAGGTCGCCGATTCCGGCGGAGTTCGCCTCATCGTGCGCCTTGACCTTCGAGGTGCGGCGGATGACCTTGCCGTAAAGCGGGTGCTTCACGCGGTCCTCGACCTCGACCACGATGGTCTTGTCCATCTTGTCGCTGATGACGTAGCCACGACGCGACTTGCGGTACCCACGGGCATCCGCATCGCGAACATCGTGCTCTGCGTGCTCAGCCTCGACGGCAGCTTCCTTCTTGGTGGCCATCACTCAGCCTCTTCCTTCACGGCGTCGTCAGCGGAGTCCGCCTTCTTCGCCTTCGACTTGGTCGCCTTCTTGGCCGGAGCCTCGACCGGAGCGGGCGTCGCACGGATGCCCAGCTCGCGTTCGCGGATCACGGTGTACAGGCGCGCGATGTCGCGCTTGACGGCGCGGATGCGGCCGTGGCTCTCCAGCTGGCCGGTGGCCGACTGGAAACGGAGGTTGAACAGCTCCTCCTTGGCCTTACGCAGCTCCTCAACGAGGCGCTGGTCTTCGAACGTGTCGAGCTCTGCCGGAGCGAGCTCCTTGGTGCCGATCGCCATTACGCGTCGCCCTCCTCGCGCTTGATGATGCGTGCCTTCAGCGGCAGCTTGTGGATTGCTCGGGTGAGGGCCTCGCGAGCGAGCTCCTCATTGACGCCTGCGACCTCGAAGAGGACGCGACCCGGCTTGACGTTGGCGACCCACCACTCGGGGGAACCCTTACCGGAACCCATGCGGGTCTCGGCAGGCTTCTTGGTGAGGGGGCGGTCGGGGTAGATGTTGATCCACACCTTTCCACCACGCTTGATGTGACGCGTCATCGCGATACGAGCGGACTCGATCTGACGGTTGGTCACGTAAGCGGGGGTGAGGGCCTGGATGCCGAAGTCGCCGAAGGAGACCTTCGTGCCACCGGTGGCCTGGCCATCACGCTTGGGGTGATGCTGCTTGCGGTACTTGACCTTGCGGGGAATAAGCATCAGGCAGACGCTCCTTCTGCGACAGGGGCCTCGTTGCGCGGCGCGCGGCGGCGGTCGCCACCACGGTCGTCACGACGGGACTTCGGGGCGTTGGCCTGCTCGCGAGCAAGCTCCTTGTTGGTCAGGTCACCCTTGTAGATCCAGACCTTCACGCCGATGCGGCCGAAGGTGGTCTTCGCCTCGTAGAAGCCGTAGTCGATGTTCGCGCGCAGCGTGTGCAGCGGCACACGACCCTCGCGGTAGAACTCCGAGCGGCTCATCTCGGCGCCGCCGAGGCGGCCGGAGACCTGGATGCGGATGCCCTTGGCGCCAGCGCGCTGCGCGCCCTGGAGACCCTTGCGCATCGCACGACGGAACGCCACGCGAGCAGACAGCTGCTCGGCGATGCCCTGTGCGACGAGCTGAGCGTCAGCCTCGGGGTTCTTGACCTCGAGGATGTTCAGCTGGATCTGCTTGCCCGAGAGCTTCTCGAGGTCGCCGCGGATGCGCTCGGCCTCGGCGCCACGACGACCGATCACGATGCCCGGACGGGCGGTGTGGATGTCGACGCGGACGCGGTCACGGGTGCGCTCGATCTCGATGTTCGAGACACCGGCGCGGTCGAGCTGCGTCTTCAGCAGGTTGCGGATCTTGATGTCCTCGGCGACGTAGTCGGCGTAACGCTGACCCGGCTTCGTCGAGTCCGAGAACCAACGCGACACGTGGTCCGTGGTGATGCCGAGGCGGAAGCCGTACGGGTTTACTTTCTGTCCCATTACTTGCTCGCCTTCTTGTTGCTGTCGCTTGCAGCGGCCGGAGCCGCCTCAGGCGTCGAGAGCACGACCGTGATGTGGCTCGTGCGCTTCTTGATCTGGAAAGCGCGACCCTGTGCACGAGGCTGGAAACGCTTGAGCGTCGTCCCCTCGTCTACGTAGGCGTTAGCCACGTACAGGTCCTGCTCGTCGAGGTACTCGCCGTCACGATCCGCCTTGACCTGTGCGTTGGCCATGGCCGACGCGACAAGCTTGTAGATCGGCTCACTGGCGCTCTGCTGTGCGAACTTCAGGATCGCCAGAGCCTCCTGGGCCTGCTTGCCCTTGATGAGCGCGACGACACGACGAGCCTTCTGAGGGGTCACGCGGATGTGTCGCACGCGTGCGATGGACTCCACCATTTCTCTCTCCTCTATCGCCACCGCGTCAGCGGCGGCGGCCCTTCTTGTCGTCCTTCTCGTGGCCGCGGAAGGTGCGGGTGGGCGCGAACTCGCCCAGTTTGTGGCCGACCATGGTCTCGGACACAAACACGGGGATGTGCTTGCGACCGTCGTGGACCGCGATCGTGTGACCCAGCATGGCCGGGATGATCATGGACCGGCGAGACCAGGTCTTGATGACGTTCTTGGTGCCGGCTTCGTTCTGCACGACCACCTTGCGAAGCAGGTGATCGTCGACGAAGGGGCCCTTCTTAAGACTGCGAGGCATCTTCTCTTACTCCTACTTACGCTTCTTGCCGGCGTTACGACGACGCACGATGTACTTGTCGCTTTCCTTGTTGGCGTGACGGGTGCGACCCTCAGCCTGGCCCCACGGGGAGACGGGGTGACGTCCACCGGACGTCTTGCCCTCACCACCACCGTGCGGGTGGTCGACCGGGTTCATCGCGACACCACGGACGGTCGGGCGGACGCCCTTCCAGCGCATGCGGCCGGCCTTGCCCCAGTTGATGTTCGACTGCTCGGCGTTGCCGACCTCGCCGATGGTCGCGCGGCAGCGCGCATCGACGTTGCGGATCTCGCCCGAGGGCAGACGCAGCTGGGCGAAGTTGCCATCCTTGGCCACGAGACGGACGGATGCACCGGCCGAACGTGCCATCTTCGCGCCGCCACCGGGACGGAGCTCGATCGCGTGGATGACGGTACCCGTCGGGATGTTCTTCAGCGGGAGGTTGTTGCCCGGCTTGATGTCGGCACCAGCACCCGACTCGACGACGTCGCCCTGCTTCAGCTTCGCCGGCGCGAGGATGTAGCGCTTCTCGCCGTCGAAGTAGTGCAGCAGCGCGATGCGTGCCGTGCGGTTGGGGTCGTACTCGATGTGAGCGACGCGGGCGTCGACGCCGTCCTTGTCATTGCGACGGAAGTCGATGACACGGTACTGGCGCTTGTGGCCACCACCGATGTGACGGGTCGTGATGCGGCCCTGGTTGTTGCGACCACCGGTCTTCGAGAGCGGGCGCAGCAGCGACTTCTCCGGCGTCGATCGGGTGATCTCGGCGAAGTCAGCCACCGACGAGCCGCGACGGCCCGGGGTCGTGGGCTTGTACTTGCGAATAGCCATTATTGTCCTTATCCCCCGGATCAGCCGATTGCCGTGAAGATGTCGATGGTGCCCGACTTCAGGGTCACGATGGCGCGCTTGGTGTCCTTGCGCTTGCCGGTGCCGAAGCGGGTGCGACGAGCCTTGCCGACGCGGTTGAGGGTGTTGACCCCTGCGACCTTGACGCCGAAGATCTTCTCGATGGCGAGCTTGATCTCGGTCTTCGAAGCGCGCGGGTCCACGAGGAAGGTGTACTTACCCTCGTCGATGAGACCGTAGCTCTTCTCGGACACGACCGGCTTCAGGATGACGTCGCGCGGGTCCTTGTTCAGGGCCGTCTGGAGAACAGATGCCTGCTCGCTCATGCGGAGACCTCCTGGTTGGCGCCGGACTTCGAGGCGATGAAGCCCTCGATCGCGGCCTGGGTGAAGACGATGTCGTCGGAGACGAGAACGTCGTAGGCGTTGAGCTGGTCGAACGTCAGAACGTGAACGTTGCTGAGGTTGCGGATGCTCTTGAGCGCGAGCTCGTCGTTGCGCACGATGACGACCAGGACGTTCTTCGACGTGGCGACCTGCGAGAGGAAGCTCACGGCTGCCTTCGTCGAGGGGGCGCCATCGGTGCCGAACGTGTCGATCACGTGCAGACGGTCCCCGCGGAAGCGATCGCTGAGTGCACCACGGAGGGCTGCGGCGATCATCTTCTTGGGGGTGCGCTGCGAGTAGTCGCGCGGCTTGGGGCCGTGCACGATTCCACCACCGGTCATGTGCGGCGCGCGGATCGAGCCCTGACGGGCGTTACCCGTGCCCTTCTGCTTGAAGGGCTTGCGGCCTGCACCCGAGACCTCACCGCGACGCTTGGTCGAGTGGGTTCCCTGGCGAGCCGCCGCGAGCTGCGCGACGACGACCTGGTGGATGAGCGGGATGTTCGTCTTGGCGTCGAACAGTTCGGCGGGAAGCTCGATCGAGCCAGCCTTCTTGCCGTCTGCCTTGAGGACGTCAAGCGCGAGAGTGGAGTCAGCCATGATCAGGCACCCTTCACTGCGTTGCGGACGTAGACGATGCGACCACGAGCACCGGGGACGGCGCCCTTGACGAGCAGCAGACCCTTCTCGATGTCGACGGCGTGCACCGTGAGGTTGAGGACGGTCACGCGCTCGCCACCCATACGGCCGGCCATGCGCATGCCCTTGAAGACGCGGCTCGGGGTCGACGATGCGCCGATGGAGCCGGGCTTGCGGTGGTTGCGGTGCGAACCGTGCGAAGCCGAGACGCCCTTGAAGTTGTGACGCTTCATGACACCGGCGAAGCCCTTGCCCTTGCTCGTGCCGACGACGTCGACGAGCTGACCGGCTTCGAACGTGCCGTCGACCGTGAGCTCCTGGCCCAGCGAGTAGTCAGCGGCATCCGCGGTGCGGATCTCGGTGACGTGACGACGCGGCGTGACGCCGGCGGCCTCGAAGTGGGCGGTCAGCGGCTTGTTCACCTTGCGCGGGTCGATCTGGCCGTACGCGATCTGCACGGCGTTGTAGCCGTCCTTCTCGGGGGTACGGATCTGCGTGACCACGTTCGAGGCGAGCTCGATGACGGTGACGGGAACGAGCTTGCCGTTCTCGTTCCACACCTGGGTCATGCCGAGCTTGGTGCCGAGCATGCCCTTGGAAATCTTGGAGTTGATGTCAACCATGTCCGACCTCAGAGCTTGATCTCGATGTTGACATCGGCAGGCAGGTCGAGACGCATCAGCGAGTCGACAGCCTTCGGCGTCGGGTCGACGATGTCGATCAGACGCTTGTGGGTGCGCATCTCGAAGTGCTCGCGGCTGTCCTTGTACTTGTGGGGCGACCGGATGACGCACACGACGTTCTTCTCGGTCGGAAGGGGCACGGGGCCGACGACTGTTGCGCCCGCACGGGTCACGGTGTCGACGATCTTGCGTGCGGACGTGTCGATGACCTCGTGGTCATACGACTTCAGGCGAATGCGGATCTTCTGTCCCGCCATTGTCTGCTCTCTCTCTTTAAGCGTCTTACCGACCTGGGCCGGGTGACCCAGGGGCATTGGACGCACGTCGGCGCTGTTCGCGCCTCGGCACTCGAACGGCTCTCGCGAGTCGATCTGCTGCACCACTGTTCTGCTGTCATCCCGCACGCCTCGGCGAGCGGATGTCCGACCTCCGCCGCGCACGGCGAAGCCCTCGTGATGAAGATGTCGGGATCGTTCTGCCACCCGCGGCCTAGGTCCCTGCGCGTCTGCGCCGCCTATGCACTGTCGTGATGGTGATCCGGCTGACGCTGAGCGCGCCGGAATGTCGAACCTGTCTATTCTGCCACGGCCGATTTCACTTGCGCAAACCCGGGCGTGTCGCAGTCGCTGAGCATCCCCTGAGTGCGCACCCCAGCCGTCGGATCGGCGCCTCTGATCGACGCCGCCGACGACCCCTCAGCGCGCTGAGGAGAGCGGGGCGAGGCATCCCCATGCCTCGCCCCGCTTGGGGAGGGCGTTCAGTGCGAGGGGGCACACCGAACGCGAGGACTCCGGCGTGAAGGGACGCCGGGTTCCTCGACCGAGGGCGCGGCGAAAAGACCGCCGCGCGGGCGGGAAGACGTCTGAGCGCACAGAGTGCGCGCGTCGCACGATGATCCCCAAAATCGTTATCCCCAGTTTGACGCGGCGAACCGCGTGAATTCGGGAAGTCGAACCCCTTCGACATCCCTGATCGCAAGTTCCCCAGGCGATCGTCATCCATTCTAAGGGAACCCGGTCGTGAAACGCGATACCGGCGGGCCGAATACTTGGTGCCGCACGCAGAGGAGCGGCGACTCCCCGGTGGGGGGAGTCGCCGCTCTGCGTCTCAGACGCGTGGTCTCACTCGTTGCCGACGGCCTTGTCGGCGCTGTCGCGGATCTCGTCGATTTTGTCAGCGGCACCCGGTGCGATCTTCTTGGCGAAGTCGGCGACGCCGTCGAGCACCTTGTCGCTGATGTCTTCCGCCTGCTCGCTCTTCACTGCCTCGGCGATCTTGTCCTTGTTCTGCTCGTACAGATCCTTGCCCTTGTTGACAGTCTCATCGATACCCATGCGGGCCCCCTTGTATCCGTTCTGATGCGGCGGATCCCCGACGCACGTTCATTCTGCACGCAACCGGTGGTCGGCGGAAGACGTGCGGACGGGAACGTCCTCCGAACACGACCCCCGCGGCTGCGACACCGACACTCGAGCGGAGGATGTGCGGCTACGACTGCCAGTAGTTCTTCTTGAACACGACCTGCTGCACCCTGATACCCGGATTGAGAGCACGGATATCGGCATACAGGCGCAGCGGACCCGACAGGAAGTACGGCAGCGTGTAAAGGCCGTATGTCGGAGAGTTCGCTGCGGTTGCCTTCGTCGCCGGGACCTCGAGCATCGGTTGCGGGGATGTGCTCACAACCCCTCCGCTGCCATTGAGGGTCTGTGCCACGACGCGGACCTGGAATCCCTTGGTGACCCCGGTCGCCGTGAGATAGAGCGAGAGCTCGCCCGTCTCCTTGATGGTCGCGCTGCTCTCAGCCAGCCAGAAGGCACCGGGGGCAACCGGTATGCGAGCCCACGCCCCCTCCGGCAAGACAGCGTTCCACGACAGTGTCGATGACTTATGGGTGGGCACAGGATCCTCCGCTGGGGGCTGGTAGGGACCGGTTTCGACGTAGTTCTCGAAGTCGACCGAGTTGGTGAATCCCAGCTGGAGCGGCGTGCCACCGATCCAGAGGGAGACGTGGACATGGGGGCCGTAACCGGCATCGCTGCCGAAACCGGACGCGCCCGAGTAGGCGATCACCTGTCCGCGAGCGACACGTGCACCCAGGGGAACCGTGCTCGACTGCAGGTGCAGATAACGGATGTAGTTGCCGTCGTCGGCCCGAAGCGCGAGGTAGCGTCCGGTCGCGGTCGTCGTCGAATCCTTCCGATCGACGATCACTCCGTTCGCGGCCGCCCGGATCTGCGTGCCGGTGATCACCGCATAATCGGTGCCCGGCTCGCCCGAGGGCGGATTCCGGTTCTTGTGCCCTTGCCAGGAGCTTGAGATGCGGACGTCTCCACACGGCCGAAGGTAGGTCCCCGCCGCGGTCGCGCTGAGACCCGGCGAGAACAGGTCCCACCCCACGGCGGAAGCCCCGACGACCCCGCCGGCGGCGATCAGCATCGCGCGCCGAGAGAGGAGCGGCTGTGGTGAGCGGCTGGCCGAGGGCTCAGCGTCCCCCGCGTCGCACACTAGCGGTCGCCGCCTTCGTTCTCGCCGCGGATCAGGTTCTCGATCTGCTCCTCCGGGAGTGGCTCGAGTGATGCCGACGACATGCCGAGCTCAGGCGCGGAGGGCGAGCCTCCGATCGTGCACTGGGCCTGCGCCTCGAGCCCGGAGGCCTGCGCCGGAACCAGCACGAGCCATTCTGGAGCGACCGACCGCTTCTCGATGCGGGTGTCTTCGATGGTGAAGGCGACGTCGGCGGGGAATGCCGAGAGCGTCGCGTCGATGCAGATCTGCGCCAGCTCTCCACTCTCGAAACCACCGAAGCCGTCGGACGGAGTCGCCGTGGGCTCCGGGCTGACCGAGGGGTCGGGAGTGGGGTCTGCGGCCGACGGGCTGGGATCGGGAGTCGAGGCCGTCGAGGTCGGCACCGGGCTCGACGCGCTCGGCAGCGCAGCGCAACCCGAGGCACCACCGACGAGGAAGACGACCAGAGCACTCGCGGCGACACACCGAGCAAGGGGGGATCTCATGATTTTGAATGTACCCAGCGCCTGGCGTCAGCCGTGGATGCGACGCGGACAGTCGCGGGGAATCTTCGCGACGATCGCTCAGTGCGCCGTGGCACCGGGGGCAACGACCGTGCGGACGGTGCGGAACAGAATGATGAGGTCCTGCATGAGCGACCAGTTCTCGACGTAGTACAGGTCGAGGCGGATGGTCTCCTCCCACGACAGCGAAGAGCGTCCACTCACCTGCCACAACCCGCTCATGCCGGGCTTCACCAGCAGGCGGCGATGCGCGAAGTCGTCGTACAGCGCGACTTCCGTGGCGCGCTGAGGCCGTGGACCCACCAGGCTCATGTGCCCGAGGAAAACGTTGACCAGCTGAGGCAGCTCGTCGATGGAGTGCCTGCGGAAGAAGCGTCCGACTCTGGTGATGCGCGGATCGTCGTTGATCTTGAACAGCGGCGTTCCTGCATCCCCCTGCAGATCGAGGAGGGTCGCCAGCTGGTCGTCGGCATCCGCCACCATCGATCGGAACTTCAGCATGCCGAAGGTGCGCCCTCCGCGGCCGATCCGTTCCTGACGGAAGAAGATGCCCCCGGGTCCGTCGATACGGATCGCGATGGCGGCGATCAGGAAGACCGGCGACATGAGGACGAGCAGCAGCGAGGAGCCGACGATGTCGAAGGCCCGCTTGAGGAAGCGCTTGGCACCTTCCATCCGCGGGAAGTCGACGTGCACGAGAGGCAGACCGGCGACGGGCGTCGCATGCATGCGAGGTCCGGCGATGTCCGTGAGCACCGGGGCCATGATGAGCTGGATGTCGCGGTCGGACACCGAATACCCCAGGCGGCGCATCGTCAGTGGGTCGAGATCATCGGACCCGACGATGATCAGCGCATCGAAGCGCACCTCGTCGAGCACTCTCTCGACGTTCGCGATGTCGCCGAGCACCTCGAAGCCCGAGATGTCCGCAGCGGAGGTGGTCTCGGTGATCACTCCGAGGATCTCATACCCGCTGCTCTTGGCACGCCGGATCTCGCGCCCCACGAGGGCGACCTTCGACGGCTCGCCGATCACCACCGCCCTGTGCAGATACCGCCCCGTCTTCTGCCGCCCACGCAGCCACTGCCTGCACATCCACCGCGACAGGAGGAGCAGCACGAGTCCGAGGGGGAAGACGACTGCGACGAGCGCGCGCGAAAGCTCCATGCCGAGGAAGAACGCGATGGCGACGGTGACCGCGAACACGGCGACCGACGCGTTGACGATTCTGCGGTACTCATCCGCCCCGTGCCCCACCGTGTGACGGTCGCGGGAATCCGTCACGTCGAGAGCTATCAACCACAGGATGCCGATCAGCGCGAGCACCAGGAGATACGACACTCGGGGCCCGCCGGGCCAGGAGACACCGGTCAGCAGCCCCGGAAGCACGATAATCGCCGCGATGATGAGTGCGAGAAGGACGACGACGACGTCGTTGTAGAAGAGACGACTCGCGTAGAGCCGAGTCCATGCGACTCGCCGGGCTTTCTTCATCTGCACCGGGGCGGTGTTCCTCGGCTCACGCGCGGCGCTGGAGCCACCGTGCTCGAGTTGAACGACGACGACACTCACCCCCCTTGACCGCGCTGACGTCAGAACGCGTGCAAGTATATCGGGCTGCCGCCGAGCCGGGGATAGACCTCAGCCGGCGCAGTCGTCGGTGACGACGGGCTTCTCTCCCCGC
Organism: Microbacterium sp. NPDC090014; assembly: GCF_044748285.1. NCBI lineage: Bacteria > Bacillati > Actinomycetota > Actinomycetes > Micrococcales > Microbacteriaceae > Microbacterium > Microbacterium sp. NPDC090014. The sequence continues at coordinate 425,392 of NZ_JBIVFS010000002.1, read as the reverse complement.
ACCATCGGGTTCGTCTGCACCGCGAGCGGTCCGTAATCGCCGTCTGATCCGACGAACGTCGCCGTCACGTCGATCGAGTCCCCTGGGTCGAACCACGCCTCGAACGCGACGACCGGTCGGCCGAGGTCATCGATGTCGCGGTGCATGACCGACACCTCGTCGCCGTTGAAGGTGGCGTCGCTCAGCGTCGTTCCCGGAGGACCGTAGATGAAGATCCAGTCACGGAACCGGGCGCCGAAGGTCATGCTCTGCACATAACGGGGCAGCGCCTCGGCCTGACGTTGGGTCAGCGGTAGCGTGAGCGAACCCGTGGCTGTGAACGTCGTGTTGCCCGCCTCGCAGATCGCCGTGGCCGTCGTCGCGGTCTCCGTGAAGTAGTCGATCTTCGAGCCGTTGCTGTTGTTGAAATAGATGCCGACAGTCGTCGCATCGGAGTTGTCCGTCGGAAGAACGCCGCTGATCCTTTCGCCTTCGATCGCGGCGGCGACCTGAGCGTCATCACTCCAGGCGAGCACGCTGCCCTGCGACGCGCTCTCCGTGATCGCCCACATCATGTCCTTCAGATCGAAGTCCCCGGACGCGATCTGGTCGAACACTGCCGCGGCGGTGTCGGCGAAGAATCCATCGACGAGTTCGGGTTCCTTGTAGGAATCCCAGCGTCCGTAGACCTCGCTCAACAGCAGCGAGACCGCGTTCTCTTCGGAGAGGACTTCGCCCGAGGCCAGCTCGATCGGACCTGTGGCCTTGAGGATGCGCGACAGCGCCATCGGATCGATCGAGACCACGCCGGCGATCTCGTCGTCAGCGATGTCTCGCTGCCACCAGGCGCGCATGATCTTCGCCGCGGTGGGGAAGTCGGGGCGACTCATGCTCGTGTTGATGTGGTCGACGAGGTAGCTCGTGTACAGCTCGATGGCGCTCGGGGGGACGTCGACGTCGACCGCGACGCCGTTCTGGTAGTTGCCGCTGTCGCCCTGCGCGCCGATCGAGATCGTGCCGTTCTCGACCCGCACGAGGGTCTGCGCGGCAGCACTGCCTCCGAGGGCGAGTGTCTCGGCGTTGTTCTGAAAGACGAGCAGATAGTTGCGCGCGCCTTCGCCTCCGAGCAGCGTCGGGAGCACTCCGATCATGGGGGCGGCCGCCGACATCACCTCGTCGACCTGGTCGACGCCCTCGCGCACGACCGACACGAGGAAGGGAGACTGCGAGACGGACTCCAGCCCGTCCGCGAGCTCGGTGATGTGCGTCGCCTGATCGTCGGTGGCCTCGAGCAGCCGCTCCGTGATCGATCCCGTCGAATCCTCATCGCCCATCACGGGCAGTGCGACACCGTTGACGAGCGCGTCGAGCGACTGTGCCGCGAGGCGCACCCCCTTGAGGTTGTCGCCCACAACGGGGACCCACTCCATGACCCACCACACCGGATCGGATGCCGCGGCACCGGCGCTCGCAGCGCTCTCGGACAGCTCGGGGAGGACCTCGTCGACCTCGGCGCCACCGTCCTGGATCTGACCGATGAGCTCTTGGCTCTGGATCAGCCCGTCCTTCACGGTGATGGCGCGGAGCCCGACCCAGCACACCGCGAGGAGGAACGCTATGACGGCGAGAGCGAGAATCACCCAGACACGACGTCGTCGACGCTGACGGCCCGACTTCTGCTCGTCGATGCTCTGCGCATCCTGACTACCTGCGCTCATGGTCGACTTGCCTTTCGTGCTGGAGTGATCTGGTGAATTGTACTGGCGACACCTGAGACCGTCTTCGCGGCGCTCACTCCGCTTCCGATGAGATGAAGATCGGAGACGCGCCGAGGGTCAGAGTGACCTCGCCGCCCTCGGGGACGATCGACTGCGTCTGCCCGGACATGTCGGTGACCGTCACGGGGACGTCGGACGCGAAGGTGCGCTGCACCTCGCCCTGCTTCGCCCACGCGATTCGCGTCTCGTCGCCTTCCGTCCCGAACACCTCCACCGTGGTCGTGTCGTCGGATTCATCCGAGGCGAAGGCCTTGTCGCGGAGCTGTGTGATCATCAGAGCCTGAGCGAAGGCCCCGGGCTTCGGAGCCAGAGCGACGACGTCCGGGCGCGGCGAGTTCTCGTAAAGGCCGAAGTTCGACTCCCCCGCGGCGGGGTCGGCAGCGTCGTTGACGAGGTCGTACCAGAAGTACTTCTCCACGCCGTTTGCAAAGGCAAGGGCCTGGTTGCGCACCATCATCTGCCCCTGCTCGAGCACGGAGACCCCGTCGTAATGCGTGGGGAATCCCATCTCGGTGACCCACACAGGCCGCGTCTCCCCCGCGAACTCCTGCATGTCGGCGTAGGACTGCTGCACCGTGCCGGCGATCAGATCGGCGTCGCGATTGATCCACGACTCGTAGGGGTGGTAGCTCGCCGCGTCGGTCACGGCCATGCCGCCGGCCTGCCAGAACCCGGTGAACCACTCGCTGTCGTAGAGGGCGGTGGAGCCCGTGACGATGGGGAGGTCCGGATACGCCGTGCTGACGTGGTCGCGGACGGCCTGCGCGATCGGCACGTAGCAGGCGGGCGCCGGCCCGCAGGCCGTGTCGTTCTCGCGATGGTTGAACTCGTTCAGGACTTCGAGACCGACGAGATCGAACCGGTCGGCGACGGCCTTCGCATAGGCGCCGTATGCCTGGATCGCCGCCTCGTTGCCCGGCGCCTTCCTGGCACCGTAGAGCCTGTTGCCGTACACGACGAGGCCCAGCAGCTTCACGTCGTTCGCGTGCATGCGCTCGAACTCGCGCACATAGTTCTCGTCCCACACGTACTGGCCGGCGACCTTCTCGTTCCGCTCCCACGAGATGTCGTTGCGCACCTCGGCGAAGCCGATCGCGGCCGCCAGAGATCCGGTGCCGATGAAGGCCTCCTTCTCGACGTGCGCTCCCACGCCGAAGCGCCCGTCCTGGCTCACGGAGAAGCCGTCGGTGTCGATCACTGCGACGTCCGTCTGGATCTGCCGCCCGGAGGAGTCGTTGACGGCGACGGTGTAGTGCCCCTGAGTCACGCCGGTCAACGGCAGGGCCGAGAGAGGGCCTGCGGACTCGAACTCGCCGGTGATCGGCTCACCGCCGGCCGTCGATGTGGCGCTCCACTGCACGGGCCCCTCAGCGAGAGAGACGGCGAGCACCGCGGATTCATCCGTCATGACGAGTGAGTCGTTGACGATGCCCGCCGGAGTCTGCACGGCTTCGAAGGAGCCGTTGGGCACGAGGTTGTCGGTGCCGGCCGCGGTGATTGACACGTCGTCGATCCCGAACCCGCGCACGGCACCGGAGAGCACGACGTCCAACGTCGATGCGGCGGGCTGATCGGCCGTCGAGGTGAACGGGAACTCGATCGTCTCCCATTCCGCATCCAGCTCGGGAAGCGTGAAGGTCTGGCCTCCCGCGGTCAGGCGAACACCGGTCTCGGTCTTCTCCTCTGCGAGCACCCGCACCGAAGCGGTGAGCGTGTATTCCGTGTCCGGCGCGAGTGCGACGGGAGCGGTCGCGGCGACGATGTCCGCATCATCAGCCGGGGCATCCACTCGCAGAGACACAGCGCCCTGCGCGGCGTCGCCAACTTCGGGCAGAACCGTGCCGACCACTCGGCGGTCTGCGAGTGTCCATCCGTCGACCGATGCGCGTGCCACATTCGTCACCGGAACCACGGCCGGCGACTCGGTCACGACCGGCTCGGGAGAAGCCTCAGGAGAGGCATCGGCGCGAGGCTGCGCCTGCTGCCCGGAGATGACCATCGCAGCAGCGGCACCTCCTCCGACAAGGAGCACGGTGACCGCGCTCGCGATGATGATCGTCTTCTTCGTCGCGCGCAGAGCCATCATGTCCTTTCCCCCGAGTGTTCGTCTCCAATGTATCGGGTCGTACTCGGGACGAACCTGACAGCCGCCCTGGGCCCGCCCGCCGAGAACTTCCCTAGACTCGACGCATGCTTGCAGAGGCCCAGCCGACACTGCGCGCCCGCGTGCCCTGTGGTGCGAGGTCGGCGCTGTGAGCGGTGTGCTGGTGCACGAATGGCTCGCTCCGAGAGGCGGCTCCGAGAACGTCTTCGAGGCACTCAGCCGGGTCTTCCCGGACGCAGCGCGCTATTGCCTGTGGAATGAAAGCGAAGGCCGCTTCGTCGTCGATGGCGAGACATGGCTGGCCCGCACACCGCTGCGCGGACGCAAGGCCGCAGCCGTCGGTCTGATGCCGCTCGCCTGGCGGACTCTTCCGAGCGTCGATGCGGACTGGATCCTCACGAGCTCGCATCTCTTCGCGCACCATGCGAGATTCGGGGGCTCCGGGCGCGGCGCCCCGAAGCTCGTCTACGCCCACACCCCGGCGCGCTACATCTGGAACCCCGAGCTCGATGTGCGCGGCAACACGTTCGCCGCGAGGGCCGCTGCGACGCTGCTGAAGGGGCTGGATCGCCGGAGGGCCCAGGAGCCCGTCGCGATCGCCGCGAACAGCGTGTTCGTGCAGAAGCGCATCGCCGAGGCATGGCATCGCGAGAGCACGGTGATCCACCCTCCCGTCGATGTGACCGGCTTCCTCCGCGCACCTCAACCGGACGAACGGGATCAGGACGCGCTCGCGCAGTTGCCCGAGACCTTCCTCCTCGGCTTCTCGCGGTTCATCCCCTACAAGCGACTGGATCTCGTGATCGAGGCCGGCAACGCCGCCGACATGCCGGTCGTGCTCGCGGGTGCGGGACCGGATGAGGATCGTCTGCGCTCGTTCGCCGAAGAGCGCGCGCCGGGTCGGGTCTTCTTCGTGAGGTCGCCCGGAGCGGAGCTCTACCGCGCGCTGCTGCAGCGCTGCATCGCGCTCGTCTTCCCTGCGGTCGAGGATTTCGGCATCGTCCCGGTCGAGGCCATGGCGGCAGGTCGACCGGTGATCGCCGCACCCGTGGGCGGTACGACCGAGACCATCGTCGAAGGCACCACCGGCGCCTTCGTCGAGAGCTGGACGCGCGACGAGCTGCGCCGAGCCGTCGAGGTGGCCGCCGGTGTCTCACCCGACGCGTGCCGCGCGCAGGCGATGAAGTTCTCCGAAGCGGTGTTCGCGGATCGCATCAGGGCGTGGGTGGCGGAGTCGGTCGATGGCGCACACTCGTCGGAAGCGAGGAGCGCATGACCGTTCTCGTGGATGACCGATACCGCGGCGCACACGGCATCGGCCGATACGCCGCGGAGGTCCTCCCCCGGCTGAGCCTGCCCTGGAAGCCCCTGCACCTCGCTGGCACCCCGTTCTCCGCGGTCGATGCGTTCCGCTCGGTGGGTGCCGCCACCGCTCCCGACGCCCTCGTCTACTCGCCCGGCTATGGCGCGCTCCTGCGCGCTCGAAAGCAGCTGCTCACCCTGCACGATCTCATCCAATTGAGCAGTCCGGGGCTCGGAGGGTGGAAGTTCGCCGCCTACTACTCCGGCCCGGTCAGGAACGTCGTGCGCAGAGCCGGCGTCGTGCTGACGGTCTCCGAGACATCGGCTCGAGCGCTCCGTTCATGGGTGGACGACGACGACGTCGAGATCGTGAACGCGGGCAACGGATGCTCGGATGCGTTCCACCCGCGCGCAGGCACGTCGGAGCAGTCCGACCCCTACGTCCTGTTCGTCGGCAACGGCCGTGCCCACAAGAACCTCGACGTCGTGCTCGACGCCCTGGTCTCGGCGCGCGACGTTCGCCTGGTCGCCGTCGTGCCCGAGCGCGAGATCGCCGACCTCGACGCCAGGGCGGCGTACCGGCGCGTCGACACGAGAGTGCGCTGGGTGAGTGGCGTCGACGACGAGAAGCTGGCGGACCTCTACCGGGGCGCCGCGGCGACGGTGATGCCCTCGACCCTGGAAGGGTTCGGTCTTCCCGCATTGGAGTCGATTCGCTGCGGAACGCCCGTCGTGTACTGGGCCGGGTGCGAATCGGTCGCGGAGATCGTCGAAGATCGCGGTCACGCGGTGACCTCCCGTGACGATGCGCAGGAGTGGGCGAGCGCGCTGACCGAGGCGGTGGCCACCGAGCGACGGGTCGTTCCGCCCGACGGCTATGACTGGAACCGCACCGCGGCGATCATCTCGGACACGATCACCAGACTGCTCGACTGACTACGCTCTGCGTCGCCGGACCGACGGGAGAAACTCCTCCAGCGAATCGGTCTTGTGCTCCCACGAGGCGGAGGACGCGGCCTGTCCACCGGCACGATTCGGTGACGGGTGCCCCAGGGCGCGCTCCAGCGCGGCGTCCGCGTCACTGACGTCGGTGTACACCTCGATGCCGAGATCGGGTGAGGCGCGGATGCCGGGCGTCTCACGCGCCACGACGGCGAGACCTGCCGCGAGATACTCGTAGAGCTTCATCGGGCTTCGACCGGCGTTGAGGGGACTGTCGGACAACGGCAGGAGGCCGACGCGCGCCGTGTGCAGCAACGCCGGAACGTCGGCGTAGGGGACGGGGCCGACGACGTCGACGTTCGACGGCACGGGCCGCGGCGGTCGGCCGTCGGGGCCGGCGATGACGAACTCGACCTCTGGTCGCGCTCGGGCCCAGGCCTCGACGCGCTCCCAATCGAAGCGATCGTCGAGCGCCCCGACGTAGACGCACCGCGCCGGACGGGGACGAGCCTCGGCAGCTGGCTGTGCGAAGCGCGCGACCTCAGCCCCGTTGCCCAGCACGAGCGAGGGGACGTGCAGCGCTCCGAGCCCTCGCAGGACCTCGTCAGAGGTGGCGACGACACCGTCGGCCTCGGCGAGTATGCGCCGCTGCAGCGCATTCTTCAGCCCACCGGGGTACAGATCGGTGGGTCGATAGATCACGCGTTCCGAAAGCGATCGCACGGAGTGGTCCCAGAGCAGTGGCTGATCGATGAGCACGGCGTCGAATCCTGCGGAGATGCCCTCACGCTGCAGCATCCGAGCCACACTGGGGGCTCCGACAGGCGCCGGCAGGATCGTGCGCGGGACGACCTGGAGGACCCCGTCGTCATCTCGCCGAGCGCGACGCGGCACGCGTGCCAGCTGCTGTCTGTCCACTCGTCCGGTCAGCCGATGCACGAGGGAGATCGGAGTGCTCAGATGCACGACGTCCGCTCCACGCTGGGAGAGCACACGGGCGTAGTGGTGACTGCCGACCCGGAAGGCGCCGAACGGATGGCTGTGCGAGAGGAACAGGATGCGCGCGGGCGAGGCGCCGGCTCGCCCCGTGGCATCGGTCATGCTCGCGCCCTGCGCAGGGCGTCACGGATCTCGTGCTGGATGCCCTCGAGAGTCGCCGCCGCGTGACGCACGCGTTCGGAGACCTCCGATGCGCGCTCCGGCGTCGGGAGAAGCGCAGCGAGCATACGAGTCGGATCGCTCGCAGACGAGTCGACGGAGACGCCGTGCAGTCCGATGGCGGCGAAGGCTTTCGTGATCTTCATCGTGGGGCCGGGAACCAGTTCGAGCGGAACCGCCCCGCTCAGAGCGGCGAGCACAAGCACATGCATGCGGTCGCTGATGACGACCTGCGCCGCGTCGTAGCGTTGCCGGAGGCGCTCCTCCTGAGCCAGCGGATCGGTGTCGCCCCAGGCCTCGAACTCACCACCGAGCAGCTGTGCGAGCTCTCGCGCTCGGCTCTCGTCCTCCCGCACCTGGACGACGGTACGGATGGAGAGGCCGGCGCGCTCAGCGGCCTCACGCACCGTAGCGAGCCAGTCTGCATCCGGCAGAGGACGCGCGCCGCGCAGACTCACCAGAAGCTCGGGGCGCTCGCCCCACGGGATTCCGAGGCGCGAGCCGGCGGAGAATCCGATGTCCGGAGCGAGCCGACCGCATCGCGCGGTCCTCAGCGTCGCCTCGTCGCGCCACAGCGTCACCTGCGAGAGACGAGCTGCCAGGCGATGAATGGCGAGCGCGGGCTGCGACGGCGCTCGGATACCGCGCGGCGGACGGACGACGATCCCTCCCTTGAGACGGACGATGAGGGTCTCGACGAGGAAGACCAGCTCTCGCAGACCGTTGCCTCGGTCGAGCGGGATCTCACCGGCTTCGAACACCAGCACGGGGCGACGAGGGGCGAGAACCAGCAGCCGGAGCCAGCGCGGCACGGACTTCTTGTTCCGAAGCACGATGGCCTCAGCAGGCAGGCCCAGTTGCCTCAGCCACACATCGGGCGCATCCCCCGTGTACGCGACCAGCTCGTCGCTCGTGCCCAGCGACCACCCGAGGGTCTCGCGGCGGATCAGCGCGTCACCGATGTTGCCGGCGGGACCCGTCAGCGACACGAAGGTTCGGGTCGCTCGGGACGCCTTGGACGATCGTGATTCCCGGCGGCGCATGAGGTACATCTCCTCGCTTCCCCGAGGGGAGCTGTTCTCGGATGCGGTGCGGCCGCCCCGCACGCTCACGGGATGGTCGTGCCGGTTCCCGGATCGAAGACGGGAGGCTCGGTGATCGGCGGCGTCGTGGGCTCCGGCGTCGGCTCCGTGGGCGGCGTGGTCGGCTCGGGCTCGACAGGCACCTCAGGGGCGGGCGGGGCGACCGGCTCGGGTTCGCTCGGCTGCGAGGGCCGCGGGTCGGGCCGGGGCGCCTCGTAGTCGGGTTCTTCGGTCTCGACCGGGAGCACGCGCGTGACCGTTACGGGGGCGCTGACTCTCACGCCATCCTCGTTCTCGGCGGTCACCGTGTAGACGACGGCCTCGGTCGCGCAGGAGAAGGGAACGGCTCGGTCGGTCAGATTCGCCGGCAAGGCTGCAGCGAGTGGGAGCTCGAGCGCGTCGACCTGCGTCTCGGCCGCTGCGATCGCGACACTCTTCGCGTCATCGATCTGCCAGCTCAGCAGCACCTGTGCGTCTTCGGCCTCCTCGGAGGCGCATTCGACTGTCGCGGTATTCGCGGTGAAGCTCTTGATCACGGGGTCCGCCGCAGGAGTGGACTGCTGCGGCGTCGGTCGCGTGGACGGTTCGGCTCCGGCCGGTGCCGCGACGCTGCTGAGCGTGCCGATGATCGCACCGGCGGCGACCGCGAGCAGCACGGCGACCCCGGAGAGCACCATCAGCAGGGCGCTGCGCTTCCTCGTGCGCCTTTCGGCCCGACGGTGCCTGTCGCGCCGGGCGAGAGCGCGCGGCTCTCCGGCATCGGAGGAGATCGCGGCCGCCGCGGGCGCGCCGCTCGTCGACCGAGCACCCTGCGGGTCATCAACGTCACTGGCATCGAAACCGACGGCCACGGGGGCGTTCTTCGTCGAGGGCCTGGGCGCGGAGGCCGCACCCACGGCGCTGGACCCCGGGTTCTTCGTCCAGTCGATGTACTCGGCGATGACGTCGTCGGTGGGGCCGTCGGCGATGAGCTCGCCCTTGTGCACCCACAGCACCCGCTCGCAGGTCTCCTTCAGCGAGCTCGTGGAGTGGCTGACGATCATCACGAGACCGGCGCTGGCACGCAGCTCGTTGATGCGCTTCTCGCTCTTGGTCCGGAATCGCCGGTCTCCCACCGCGAGGGCCTCGTCGATGAGGAGGATCGAGTGCGCTTTCGCCGATGCGATCGCGAATCGCAACCGTGCCGCCATGCCGGATGAGTACGTGCGCATGGGGTGGTAGATGAAGTCGTTGAGCTCGGCGAAGTCGGCGATCTCGTCGACGTGCTCGGCAGCTTCCTCAGGTGTGAAGCCCATCGCCAACAGCCCGAGGCGGATGTTGTTCTCACCCGAGAGCTCGGGTACGAGAGCCGCGTTCACACCGAGGAGCACAGGACGCTCTCGGGCGAAGATGCGCCCGTCCGAAGGCGGAATCAGCCCGGTCATCGCCCGGAAGAGCGTCGACTTGCCAGAGCCGTTGTGTCCGACGACGCCGATCGACTCGCCCTCAGAGGCCGTGAAGCTCACTCCTCGCAGTGCGGGGACGGTCTGAAGGTCTCGTCCCCCTCTGAGCGAGCGCAGGCTGAACATCGATTCGCGGGTGGTCATCCGCTTGCCCGATGCGTAGACGCGATAGTTGATGTGCACATCGTCTGCCACGATCATCGCTCGGGGCGCGAGATCGTCGATGGCCGGCTTCTGGCCGGGGAGAAGAAGATCAGTCACTGAGGCCATACTTCGGTTCGGCTTGCCAGAAGTAGATGATGCCGCCGACGAGCACCACCAGTGCCCAGATCGGAGCAGCGACCCATACGAGCAACGGAGCCGTGTACCCATCGAGCAGCACGTCACGTGCGATGGCGATGAACTCGTAGATGGGGTTGAGGTGCACGATGGTCAGTAGCGTCGGATAGTCGGCGAGCGCTCCGTCGACGTCGAAGAAGATGCCGCTGGCGTAGAACAGCACACGGGTCACGATCGGGATCAGCTGCTGCACATCTCTCGTGCGCACAGAGATCCGAGCGACGATGAGAGCCACCCCGAAGTTGAACACGCCCATGACCGCGAGGACCGGGACGATGAGCAACCATGACCAGGAGATCGGCTCGCCCAGGATGAGCAGAAGGATGCCGAGGAGCAGAACGACGGGAATCATCCGCATCGCCTGCTCGACGATCACCGAGAGCGGGAGCAGGACGCGCGGGAAGCCGAAGCTCTGCACGAGCTTGCTGTTGCTGGTGATCGCCTTCGAGCCGTTGCCGAAGCAGCCTGTGAAGAACTCGAAGACGAAGACGCCGACGATGAGGAACTGGACGAAGTTCTCGGGCCGGGCGGCGCCCGAGAGGATGAAGTGGAAGATCACGCCGTACGTGATCGCGAGCGAGAGCGGTTTGAGGACGATCCAGAGCACACCGAGGCGATTCGGCAACAGACCCGAAATCAGGCGACTGCCTGCCAGCCGCACTGCGAACGCGCGAAGTCGCCATGACTCTGCCAGATAGCCGCCAAGCCGAGGGCGGGTTCCCACCTCGGTCAGACCGGCAACCGCGGGCGCAGCGATCGCTCCCATTCGGATTCCTCTACCTCTCTCTACCCTGACGCGAGACGTCCAAGAGCCAGGGCGGCATATCGGAACATGCTACCCCAGCGACTATCCGTCGTCTGAGCGTCGGTCAGTCGCGGCCGTAGATGTCGCGCGTGTAGATCTTATGGGCGACGTCGTCGAGCGCATCGGTCGAGCGGTTGGCGATGATGACATCGGCCCGGGACTTGAACTCGTCGAGATCGCGCACGACCTCCGAGTGGAAGAACTCGTCTTCGTCGAGTGACGGCTCGTACACGACCACCTCGACGCCCTTCGCCTTGATGCGCTTCATGATCCCCTGGATCGATGACGCGCGGAAGTTGTCCGACCCCGACTTCATGACGAGGCGGTAGACGCCGACGGTGCGCGGCTTTCTGGCGAGGATGTCGGTGGCGACGAAGTCCTTGCGGGTGCTGTTGGCGTCGACGATCGCCGCGATGAGGTTCTGCGGCACCTCGGAGTAGTTCGCCAGCAGCTGCTTGGTGTCTTTCGGGAGGCAGTATCCGCCGTAGCCGAAGGAGGGGTTGTTGTAGTGCGACCCGATGCGCGGGTCGAGTCCGACACCCTCGATGATCTGCTTCGTGTCGAGCCCGTGCACCACCGCGTAGGTGTCGAGCTCGTTGAAGTACGCGACTCGCAACGCCAGGTAGGTGTTGGCGAAGAGCTTGATCGCCTCGGCCTCGGTCGACTCGGTGAGCAGCACCGGCACGTCGGTGGCGATCGCGCCCTCGAGCAGAAGGGCGGCGAAGCGCTCCCCGACGGGGCCTCGGTCTCCGACGACGATGCGCGAGGGATAGAGGTTGTCGTGCAGCGCGCGCCCCTCTCGCAGGAACTCCGGGGAGAACACGATCTTCGACTGCGGATGCTCCGCCTTCATACGCGCGGTGAACCCGACCGGCACGGTCGACTTGATCACGATCGCGGCGTCGGGATTCACCGCGAGCACGGTGTCGATGACGTTCTCGACCGACGAGGTGTCGAAGTAGTTGGTGACCTCGTCGTAGTTCGTCGGCGTCGCGACGACGACGAACTCGGCATCCCGGTAGGCGGAGTCGGCATCGACCGTCGCCGTGAGGTCGAGCTCGTGCGTGGCGAGGTAGTCCTCGAGCTCGACATCGGCGATGGGCGAGACTCTGCGGCTGAGCATCTCGACCTTCGCGGGGTCGATGTCGACGGCGAACACCTCGTGGTGCTGGGCGAGGATGACGGCGTTGGACAGGCCGACGTATCCGGTCCCGGCGATGGCGATCTTCATGCCCTCAGGCTATCCCGGCCCGCGGATAGACTCGTGCGCGATGACACCGCGCCCTCTGCTCTCCATCGTCATACCGGTCTCGGGTGACGACGCGACTGTCGCGACGGCTCTCGAGAGCGCCCTCGCGCAGAGCCTCGTCGACATCGAGATCATCTGCGTCGATGACGCCTCGACCGACGGCACTGCCGGCGTGCTCGAGCGATTCCGGCTACGGGACCCGCGAGTGCGCGTCGTGCGCCACGAACGCAACCTGTCGGCCTTCCAGGCTCGCCGCACGGGGATCCTCGCGGCGAGCGCCGATCGCGTGATGTTCCTCGACGGCGACGACGAGCTGACCCCGGATGCCGCCGCGGTCGCGGTCGCGAAGGCCGAGGAGACGGACGCGGACATCGTCGGGTTCGGTGTCACGGTGATCGAGCGCGACGGCCGCACCGGCAGCCCGTACGAGGTGCGCCTGCAGCCGCCGCAGCATCCGCACGCCGGCGATGACGTGCTGCGCGCCCTCTTCCCGGTGGGAAAGCCTGCTCAGGGTCAGCTCTGGCGATTCCTCTTCCGCACGAGCGTGCTGCGCGAGGCGTACTCCCTCGTCCCCGACGACCTCGTGCTCCCGCGCATCAACGACCTGCCGCTTCTCTTCCTCGTGGCCATACTCGCCGAGAGCTACGCGGCGGTCCCCGACAAGCTGTACCGCTATCACTTCGGTCGCGGTGGCAGCGGGCACCGGGTCGACACCCTCGAACGGGCGCGGTTCTACACAGGGGCGATCCGCTCGGTCGACGTGATCGGATCGGCTGTCGAGGCACTCGCAACCGCACATGCCGATCCGACCCTCGTCCGCGACACCTACGCGTCGGTGCGCTTCTCGATCATCGGATACGTGTGCTTCCAGCTGGTCGAGCACAGCGACGAGGGCATGCTCGACGGCGCTCTCGCACATCTGCACACGGTCGTCAGCGGCCCGGACATCATCCATGCCGCTGCGCGGTTCTATCCGGCGACTCTCAAGGCTCTCAGGTTCCACACGACGTGGCAGGGGCTGCCTGACCGGCCCGCACGCAGCATCCTGCTCGTCACGTCGACCCTCCGTACCGGCGGCGTGTCGGCCGTGCTCACCTCGCAGGCGCGCTATCTGCATGAGGCGGGCTACCGGGTGACCGTCGTCGCCCGCAACGGCGGCAGCGACGCGACCGTTCTTCCCGCCGGCATCCCGTTCGTCGAGCTGACCTCACGTCAACTGCCCGCCCAGCTCACGCAGTGGGCCGAGATCTGTCGCGCCCACGAGGTCGACGTGGTCATCGACCACCAACTGCTCTACACCGACACCTGGCCCGAGTTCGCGCTCGTGGCACGAGCCGAGGGCGCGGCGACGATCGGCTGGCTGCACAACTTCGTCGCTCGACCGGTCTACGACGGCAACGATCGGCTCACCCTGATCGAGCACTGCAGTCCGACGCTCGCTCAGCTCATCACGCTGTCACCGCTCGACGTCGCCTACTTCCGCCTGCGCGGCATCGAGAACGTGGCGTACCTGCCGAACCCGCCCTCGCCGTTGATGCTCGAGTCGGCGGCTCACACAGGTGCGAAGACGCCGCCGTCCGACCGTCTCGAGCTGGTGTGGTGGGGGCGACTCGAGCAGCGGACCAAGCAGGTGCGGGAGCTCGTCGAGGTCGGAGTGCAGCTGCGCGCCCTCGGCGTGCCTTTCACACTGCGGATCGTCGGCCCGGACTGGGATGACGTCACCGCGAAGAAGCTCAACGCCCTCGCGCGTCGTCGCGGCGTCGGAGATGCCGTCGTCGCCGTCGGGCCTCTGCGAGGGGCTGCGCTGGTCTCGGCCATCGACTCCGCGGATGCCTTCGTCTCGACCAGCATCATCGAGGGGTATCAGCTCACGATCGCCGAAGCACAGGCCCGGGGGCTCCCGGTCTTCATGTACGAGCTCCCCTGGCTCACGCTCGTGCAGGACAACCAGGGTGTCGTCGCCGTGCCCCAGGGCGATAGGCGCGGGCTCGCCTCCCGACTCGCGGAGACGTTCGAGGATCCGGAGCGCTATGTGCAGCTGTCGCTGGCCTCGTCGGATGCTGCGTCACGGTCGCGTGAGTACGACTTCGCACAGCTCTACCGCGACGTGGTCACCGGTGCGCTTCCGCCGAGGTTCTCACCGCAGCCGACGCTCGACGATGCCAGGCAGCTGCTCGGTCTGCTGGTGTTCTTCGCCCAGCGCGCCGAGGGCCGCACCGTCGCATCCGCCGATTCATCGACGTGGGGCACGCGCGTCTGGCAGTCGGCAGCACCGCTCGGGCGCGCGACGCTGCGACGGGTGCCCGGGCTGCAGCCGCTCGCGCACCGCGCGAAGAGATGGCTCGGCGCGCGCTGACCTGTGATGTCCGGCGTTACGCCACAGCATCCATCGCCGCGTGGATGCGCGCGGTCAGGCCCGCGATATCGACGCGAGCGGCGTCCACCGCGGGGGCGAGCGTCGGAAGGTGAGTCTCGAATCGACGGGCGAAGTCGTCGAACTGGTCGTACCCACCTACGAGGGCGCCGAGCCCCACCGCCGTCAGCAGGCGGGAGATCTTGTTCGGGTCGCTTCCCGAGCCGATCGGATGAGCGCCTTCAGTCGCGCCGATGATGAGGCCGTGTGCCCGGTCGCTGATGACGGCGAGCGACTGCCGGTACACGGCGCGCACGTATTCGTCGAGGACGTCGTGCCGCATGCTCGAGGGCATCACGTACTCGCCGCCGAGAGCGCGCGCGAGGTGAACGCCTCGTGGCGCGTCACGCGCCACCTGCGCCACGGTGACGATTCGGGTCTGCGTCGCAGCTGCGAACGCGCGGACGGATGCGAGCCACTCCTCCCCCGGCCACGCCCGGTCGAAGCGCATCGTCACCGCGATGAGCGGCCGCCCGGCAGCCGGCGCCCACTCGTCGACAGCCGCTCCCTCCGAGTACGCCCAATCCGGCGCGAAATCACCGAAGCCGGCGCCGTCGCGAGACCCCCGGTCCCGCCACGACATCACCGGGGCCTCGCGCATGACCGGGTCGAAGGCGACACCCTGCAGTTTGTCGACGTTCTTGATGCCGAGGCCGGCGAAGATCACCGTCCCGCCCGCGTCGAGAGCGCGCGCACACTCGGCCGCACGTGTCGGAACGGGAAAGTGGCCGGTACGCGGATTGATCTCACCGGCGTTGAACGCCAGCACCGGGCGAGCCGTCGCGGCTTCGGCAGCTGACCACTGCGCTCTCGCGCTGTAGATGGTGAGATCGGGCGCAGGTGCGAACCCCGCCATGAAGTCGCTCGTCGCTTCCCCGAGGTGCAGGTGCACATGCCGCCCCGGGCCTCGAAGTGCGGCGAGATACGCCAGCCGCAGGGCAGAGTCGCCGAGGTTGTCGTCCTGCCCGCTGAGATGGGCGAAGACATGCTGAGTCGGTTTCACAATCACTGCACCCCACTATATGGTGGCTCTGTGTTCTCCGTGCCCGTTCCCAGGACCGGGGCAGCGACTGAACAGGGCGCGACCGAGGCTTCCGTTCCGACGGTGCTCGTCACCTCGCGTCCCCCGCGATATCGGGTCGACTACGTCGACCAGCTCATCGGCGACGACTCGGAGGGGCGGGCGCCGAAGGATGTCGTGCTGGAGTTCCGCACCGACCCGTTTCGCGCGCGTGGGGCGGATGTGATCCATCTCACCGACATCTCGAGCGTCCTCGGAGACCGCAGTGCTCGCGACCGCACGAGGCGTGCGAAGCGCTTCATCCGGCTTCTGCGGCGCCGACGCATCGCACTCGTGCGCACACTCCGCGGCGAGGAGGCGAACGGCCCCGACTCTCGAGCAGAAGTCATCGTGGACGGCGCCGCGGCTGCGGTGCTCGCTCTGCACCCCACGACTGCGGCGGATGGCCGATCGGCGCAGGTCGTCGCCCACAGCCACATGCGGGACCGGTTCCTCGGCTTTCCTCGGCAGGAGTCCGTGCCAGGGCGCGTGCTGATCACGGCGGTCACCACGCTCCATCCGACATGCCGAGCCGCTCTCACGGTGTTCGGCCTCGCAGACCTTCCCGCGTGGACGCTGCGCGTCGCAGGCAAGGTGCCAGTCGAACACGAGGCAGCGTACATGCGAACCCTCGCGGACCACCCCGACTCGATGTCACTCCGTGACGAACTCCTCTCCGATGCCAGTTGCGTCTCCGAGGTGAGTCAGGCCGAGATCGTGATCGTCGGAGCGGCCGAGGCCTACGAGTCCCAGAGCATCCTCATGCTCGCCCTGTCCCTGGACCGGCCGGTGCTCGTCGAAGACACCGAGCAGACGCGGTCGCTGGCCGAAGAGGTCGGCCCGTCCTGGGTGCGGCGTCACAGCGGCCCGTTGACGGCCGACGAGCTCGAGAAGACGCTCGCTTCGTTCCGAGCGGATCCCCCCACCGGCCGACCCAACCTCGAATCGCGGGCACCCAACCTAATCAGCGCGCAGTATCGCGCCGTGTATCGCGCCGCGGCGGCAGCGCGCTGACCGCCACCCGATCCCATGACGACGCCCTCGACTCCCCTGGTCTCCTTCATCATCGCTGCGGACGCAGACTCGGACGCCGTCGATCGCAGCATCCGCTCCTGTCTCGCGCAGTCGCTCACCCGGATCGAGGTCGTGTGCGTCCGCGCAGGCGGTGCCGGCTCCGGCGCGATGACCCACTTCTCCGACGAACGCGTCGTCATCATCACCGAGCCGTCGGATTCCGCTCACGCGCAGCTGCGTCGGGCCGGCATCGAAGCTGCGCGCGCACCGTATGTGCTGGTGCTCGAACCTGGAGACGCAGTGCAGCGTGGCACGGCGATGCGCCTTCACCGCCGCGCAGTGGAGTCGCGTGCGCAGCTCGTCGGGTTCCCCCTCCCGGCGACGAAGGGCGCCCGCTCCCGTGTGAAGCGCACCGTCGAGGCCCGCCCCCTCCGCGGAGTCGACATCCTGCGCAGCCTCGTTCCGCGAGACACAGCGGCGGAACTGGACATCTCACGTCACCTGTTCGAGACGAGTCTGCTCAGACAGGCGTACGCCGCGACCGCCGCCGACCACCCGCTCGATGACCGCGCGACCGTGCTGCTCGCCTATGCATCGGCCACATCGTACGCAGCTGTCAGCACGGTCGAGTATCTGCACCGGTCATCCCGTCGCGACATCGAGACCGAGCCGGAGCACCGCCTCGATCGGGCACTGCATCGCATCGCGTCGTTCCGGGCCATCAAGGCGACCATCCGGGAGCAGGCCCGTCACAGCTCCGACCCCGAACCGCTGCTCGACGGCCACATCGCGGCCTACCTCACTGCCATCGGGGAAGCGCTTGACGCCTTCACCTCGCTGCCGCCGGAGATGCGCGCCCGCGGGTACGAGGCACTGCGTGCCTGCGTCACCGACCTCGACCTCATCTCAGCCGCCGTGACGTTCGCTCCCGACACGATCCCCGCGCTCGTCGCTCGGGGGGAACGCCTCGAACTCGGTCGCACTCCGGTGCACAGCGTGCTGTTGACGACCAACGTCCTGACCACGGGCGGAGTCTCCGGTGTGCTGCTCGCGCAGGCGCGGATCCTGATCGGAGCCGGATATCGTGTGACGATCGCCACACACCGCGCGGGGAGCGCCGAGTCGCTCGTGCCCGAGGGCGTGACGCTCGTGCAGTTGACCGGCATCAGCCGACGTCAGCGCGTGATGCAGTGGGCGCAGCTCTGCCGCCGCTTCGACGTCGATGTGGTCGTCGATCACCGCGTCCTGTACTCCCGAGATTGGCCGTCGTTCGCACTGGCTGCCCGCACCGCGGGGTCGGCGACCGTCGGGTGGATGCACAACTTCGCCGGGCGGCCCACCTACAACGGAAACGACCTGCAGACGCTGTTGCACACCCACCTCCGGGCTCTCGCACACCTGGTGGTGCTCTCGCCGCTGGATGTGGCGTTCTGGAAGCTGCGGGGTATCCGTCATGTCAGCTACCTCCCGAACCCACCGTCGCCGTTCCTCCTCGCCGCCGGCGAAGTGCGCGGCCCGAAGCCTGCGCCGCTCGACCGGCGACTGGAGCTCGTCTGGTGGGGCCGGCTCGAGGAGCACACCAAGAAGGTCACGCAGCTCGTCGAGGTCGCCGCGGCACTGCAGCGGCTCGGAGTCGACTTCCGCCTGCGGATCGTCGGTCCTGATTGGGCCGATATGAGTGCGGATCGGCTGCTGGCTCTCGCCGAGGCCCGCGGCGTCTCGGAGCGTGTCGAAGCCATCGGCCCCCGGCACGGTGCCGATCTGCTCGAAGTGATCGACTCGTCTGATGTCTTCGTGAACACGAGCATCATCGAGGGTTACCCTCTGACGCTGCCTGAGGCGCAGTCGCGCGGTCTTCCGATCGCGATGTACGACCTGCCGTGGCTCTCGCTCATCCAGGGCAACGACGGAGTCATCTCCACCCCCCAGCAGGATCCCGAGGCTCTCGCCGGGGCGATCGCCGACCTCGCCGTGGATCCGGCGCTGTACGAGGCGATGTCCCGCGCCTCGGTGGCAGCTGCTGTCGAGGCGACTTCGCATGATTTCTCCCAGCTCTACTCGCAGCTGCTGCGCGGGGAGCTGGCGCCGGAGCTCTCCCCCGAGCCGACGCTCGAGGACGGACGCAAGGTGCTCGAGCTGCTCGTCTTCTTCGCCGAGCGAAGCACGCCACCCCCGCGTCCCGCACCGGCCCGGTCCACGACGAGCGCACCCGCGCTCGCCGCTTCATCGCGGCCGGCTCTTGGAATCCGCATCGAACGCGTGCTTACCCCCATCGGCCGTCGCGTCATCGATGCGGCCCCCTGGCTGCGACCGGCGGCGACGAAGGTCACACGCATACTGCGGCGCCGATAACGAGAGATCACATGACCGCGACTCCCCTCGTCTCCATCGTCGTCCCCGTCTTCAACGACGCGGACGTGATCTCCGACGCACTCGACAGTTGCATTCGACAGACTCTCGCAGCGATCGAGATCATCGTCGTCGATGACGCGTCGACAGATGACACCGCCGCGATCGTCGAACGCTACATCGCGAGAGACCCTCGTGTTCGGCTGATCCGTCACGAGAAGAACGCGTCGGCGTACCACGCACGTCGCACCGGGATCCTCGCGGCGAAGGCGGACCACCTGCTGTTCCTCGACGGCGACGACGAACTCGCCGGCACCGCAGCCGAGGCAGCGGTCGAGAAGGCGACGGCGACCGGTGCGGACCTCGTGCAGTTCGGCGTCGAGGTCGTGCAGCTCGACGGTCGCACCGGCGGGCGGTTCGAGTCGCGCCTGCAACCGAAGCACTCGTCGCTCGCCGGAAGCGATGTGCTCCGCAACCTGTTCCCACTCGATCGTCCCGCCCAGGGGCAGCTGTGGCGGTACCTGTTCCGTACCCGCCTACTCGTCGATGCCTACGCGCTCATGCCCGCAGATCTCGTGCTGCCGAGGGTCAACGACCTGCCGATCACTTTCCTCGCCGCAGCGCTGGCCACGCGCCTCGAGTCGATCCCGGACCGTCTGTACCGCTATCACTTCGGGCGCGGTGGGAGCGGTCAGAAGGTGCGCGATCTCCGCACAGCATCGTTCTACGCGGGCGCCATCCGATCCATCGATTCGATCGAGCCGGCGGTTCGACAGATCGCCAGCACCAGCACGGACTCCGATCTCGTCCTCACGAGTTACGGGTCCGTCCGACGCGCCATCATCGGCTACACCACGCGCTATCTCGCGGAGCACACGCGCTCGGATCTGCGGAGTGCGATGTTCGCCGACCTGTACACGCGAGCGTCCGCCAGCGACATCGTGCAGTCCACCGCGCTGCACTGGCCCCAGGCGATCGACACGCTCGCCGCGCACGGTGACGCGATCGACCTCGCAGCTCGCCCGGTGCGCAGCATCATGCTCGCAACGAACCATCTGCGCACCGGCGGGATCTCGGGCGTCGTGATCTCTCAGGCGCGAGTGCTGCAGGAGTCCGGGTTCCGGGTCACGGTCGTCGCGCGTGAGCCGGGGAGCGACCTCTCCAACCTTCCGGCAGGGGTGGGGTTCGCCGAGGTGTCGACTGACACTCTCGGCGGCGCGCTCGCGCAATGGGCCGAGGTATGCGCGCTCCACGAAGTGGATCTCGTGATCGATCACCAGTGGCAGTACTCGACGTCATGGCAGGCCTTCGCCCTCGCGGCTCGCGCAGAGGGCGTCGGCACCATCGGCTGGTCGCACAACTTCGCCGGTCGATCGCTGCTGCTGGGTCTCGCACGGCTCGAATCCGCCCCGCGCTACTTTCCCCTGCTCTCGCATCTCGTCGTGCTCTCGCCGCTCGACGTCGCATTCTGGAAGCTGCGGGGGATGCCGCGTGTGTCCTACCTGCCCAATCCGCCGTCCTCGAACCTGCTCGCCGCGGGCATCGAGGCCGCGCCTAGGCGCGCACCTGCGGGCCGTCGGGCCGAACTCGTCTGGTGGGGGCGACTGCAGGAACGCACCAAACGGGTGAGCGAACTGATCGACATGGCCGAGCATCTCGATCGCATGGGTGTCGACTTCCGCCTTCGGATCATCGGTCCCGACTGGCGAGACATGACTGCCGCGCAGCTGAACAGAACGGCCAAGGAACGAGGACTGGGCAACCGAGTCACGGCCGTAGGACCGCTTCGTGGCGACGCGCTCCTCGCGGCGATCGACTCCGCCGATCTCTTCGTGAACACCAGCATCATCGAGGGCTACCCGCTCACCATCCCCGAGGCGCAGTCGCGAGGTCTCCCTGTCGCGATGTACGACCTGCCGTGGTTGGCCGTGACCCGCGAGAACGGCGGCGTCGCGACGACGAGATGGGGGGATGCCGAGGCGCTTGCCCGACGTGTCGCCGAGATCGTGGCTGATTCGACCCGCTACGCACGCATGTCGGACGCATCGCTGGTCGCGGCCGAGCGCGAACTCTCCCACGACTTTGCGTCCTGGTATCGCGGACTCGTCTCCGGCACGCTGCCGTCCGAGCTGTCGCCCGAACCGACTCTCGCCGATGTCCGGCAGATCGTGGACCTGTCCATCATGTTCGCCGAGCAGCATGCGGCAACGCGCTCTCCTTCGCGCAGCACGAATGTGCGCAGTGGCGGCGAGGACTCCACGACGAGCAGCCGGGGCACGCTCGCACGACGCCTCTCGCGCAAGACGATCCCGGCGGCGCGGGCTGTGCTCGCGCGCGCGCCGTGGCTGAGACCCGCCGCCGAGCGTGTGCGGC
The DNA here is from genome assembly GCF_044748285.1 of Microbacterium sp. NPDC090014. NCBI lineage: Bacteria > Bacillati > Actinomycetota > Actinomycetes > Micrococcales > Microbacteriaceae > Microbacterium > Microbacterium sp. NPDC090014. The sequence goes on along the minus strand of NZ_JBIVFS010000002.1, from coordinate 404,003 downwards.
GTGCGATCACCTCCGCATGAGCGCGGACGACATCGAATAGCATCAGACAAAACGCCATATATCAGGGGGAATCGCGAGTGTCGGTAGCAGGATTGAAGAAGACGGCGCGGGCTCAGTACATCGAGGCACGCCGCGTGTACGCCACGGGCGCCTTGCTCAGGAGCGGGATATTCGACCATTCCTACTACTCCGAGATCGTCCAGCTGAAGGGGCAGACACCCCGACAGGCGATGCAGCACTATCTCGCTCACGGCATCGGATCGGGGCTTTCTCCGCACCCGCTGATCGAGATCGAGTTCTTCCCCTCGAGCGTCCGCAGTGCGACCCGCGCGCGAGACGGCGTGGCGACCTTGCTCAGCTACCTGCGCAGCCCCCACGCGCGGACACATGCCTGGGGGCCGTTGTTCGATCCTCGCCTCACCGACGAAGACCCCCTGGACCTGCTCTCCCGTCTCCGCCCCGACCAGGTTCTCCCTGTCCCCGAGGGGTTCGCGGGCGCCGTCCCGACCTTTGGCGAGGCGCGCAGGGCGGCCATCGAGTTCGCAGAGACCCACCGGGACCAGATGGCCGCCGCGCTGCCGCCTCGTCGCAAGACATGGGACCACAAAGAGACTCAGCAGTGGATCACGGGCGTCACTTCGGCGAACGCTCCCTCGCGCGCGCTCGTCTCCGTGATCATGCCGGTTCTGAATCGAGCCGATCTCGTGGGGGTGGCGATCGAATCCGTGCTCGCGCAGACCCATGACCAGTTCGAATTGATCGTCGTCGATGACGGGTCGACCGACACCACACGTGACGTCGTCGCAGAGTACGTGCGCACCGACCCTCGGGTGCGCCTTCTCGCAGGTCCCCACGCGGGCGTCGGCGCCAGCCGCAACACCGGGCTGGAGCAGGCGCGGGGCGAGTTCATCGCGTTCCTCGACAGTGACAACAGTTGGACCCGCAGATTCCTCGAGCTGTCGTTGGCTGCCCTCGACGCGGCTCCCGACGTCGTCGCGTCCCATGCTGGACTGCGATTGCACGGCGACGACGATGTGGCCTATCGCGGCGGCGATGCACAGCTCATCGACCTTCAGCTCGCAAACTCCATCGACTTGAACGTGCTGGTGGTTCGGGCGCAGGCCCTGCAGGAGACCGGCGTCTTCGACGTCACGCTGCGCCGCTGGGTGGATTACGACCTCGTCCTTCGACTGGCGAAGCTGGGACGACTCGAATACCTCCCGTTCGTCGGATGCGAATACGACAACAAGAGTGCCGACGGGCGCATCACTCAGAATGAGTCACAGCACTGGCAGTGGGTCGTCACTGAGCGCAACCTCATCGACTGGGAGGCCACGCGCCGGTCCGTCGATGACCGCGTCGCAGATCGCACGAGCCTCGTGACTGTCGTCGCCGGATCGACAGGGCACGCCGCTCGGTCCATCGACCGCCTCCTGCACTCCTTCGATGACGATCTCGAGGTCGTCATCATCGACAACGGTTCACGTGCTGCGGTCGGTCGGCACCTGACGCTCCGCTATATGAGCGAACCGCGAGTCCGGTACGTCCGCCTCCCGGCGAACAACAACTTCGCCCTCGCGGCCAACTACGGATTCTCCCTCACCACGGGCGCTCAGGTCGCGTTCCTCGACCCTGATGCGGATGCCCGAGACGGTTGGCTCGAGGCCCTGTCGACGAGGCGGCGGGAGCGCGGGGCAGCCGGTGTTCAAGCCCTCCTGGTGAACCGGGACTACACAGTGCAGCACGCCGGCTATGCCTTCTACGACCAGCTGCCCCTGCCGAGCGGGCTGCTCGCGAATCTCACTATCGACGACGCCGCAGTCGTACGGACTGATGACCTGACCGCCATCAGCGCCAGCGCCAGTCTTTTCGACGCCGCGATCTTCGCCGAGCTCTCGGGCTTCGACCCGATGTATGCGAACGGCCTCGAAGATATGGACTTCTGCCGTCGGGCGAAGCGCGAGATGCCCACGGCTCGATTCGAATGCGAACCGCAAGCGATCGTCGTTCATCAGCCGGGCACCAGTGCCTATCGCGAACGCCGACAGGTGCAGAATCGCCGCACCTATCTCGAGCGTTGGCACGGACAGAGCGCACCCGACGACCGATACCGCTACGGCGCTCTGGGTATGACGGTCGCCGGCTTCGCGCCCACCTTCAGCCCTGGGCAGCCGTCGGCCAATCCAGTGCTGCTGAGAGAGTCGCGTCGTCTGGAGACCGCATCCGCGACCTCACCCACGCAGTTGCGCTGGGCCATCAAGACCGGCGTTCCATGCACGCGGGGCGGCGATCACTGGGGTGACATCCCGTTCGCGTCCGATCTCGCACGCGCACTCAGGGCTCAGGGGCAGCAGGTTGTCACGGATCGGCATGAGGCCTGGACCCGGTCGACCTCGTACCTCGACGACGTCGTGCTGACACTGCGAGGACGCCATGCGATCCCTCCGCAGCCCGGGGCTGTCAACATCCTCTGGGTGATCAGCCGACCGGAGCTGGTGACTGTCGACGAGGTTCGCGGATACGACCTCGTGTACGCCGCCTCGGAGAAGTGGGCCGCTTGGATGTCGGCACGCTCCGGTCGAACCATCGAGCCGCTTCTGCAGGCGACGTCGCCTGAACGCTTCCGGCCCGACCTGGACCCGGTCAGTGAGCCCGATGATCTGATCTTCGTCGGAGGAAGTCACGGGCACGAATTCGGACGCGCCATCGTGGGAATGGCCGTGCAGGCCGAAGCTCCGGTCGGCCTCTGGGGCCCCGGCTGGCACAAGTTCGCGCCCGAGCGCTATGTGCGCGACGGGTACCTCGATGCCGATCGTCTGCCGCACGCCTACAGGTCGGCGAACATCGTTCTCAATGACCACTTCTCCGACATGGCGGAGTGGGGCTTCATCAACAACCGCACGTTCGATGCCCTCGCCTGCGGAACACCGCTGATCAGCGACGCGATCGACGGCCTGGAGATCTTCGAAGGTGCCGTGGTCGTCGCGGACTCGGTGGAGCGCATGCGCGAGCTCGTCACCGATCGAAGCTGGATGCCGTCGGCCGAGCGGATGGCCGAGATCGCCTCGAGAATCCGCGCGGATCACTCCTTCGATTCGCGGGCCCGTACGCTTCTCGACGCGGCGCTGTCGCGGCGTAGCTGACGTGAGGGCACGTGCCACGCCTCCACAGCCCGGGTATCCGAATGGGATCGATCATCGGATGCCGGCACGCTTCCCGACCCCCGGCGAGGCGAGTCCACGACTACTCGCCTTCTCTCTCGATTCGCTTGTATAGTTCGTGACAGCGTCGCCGGTCAGAAGACCACCCGAAGGTTCCGCGCCCGTCGAGTACCCGCCCGGTTCGACGAGCGGCTCCGGCGCCTCGACTTGCTCTGACATGAATACCCGCATCGTGCACGAAGACTGGGAGACCTAGTGCGAATTGCTCACTTCGGCACATTCGACGTCGCCAACTACGGCGATCTCCTGTTCCCCCGTCTTCTGGAATGGCGACTCGCAGACATCTCAGATGAGGTCGTTCATATATCGCCGGTAGGCGGCATACGGATCTATCGGGATGTTCCCGTCAGCCGTTCTCTGGCCGACGTGCAGCGAGCAGGAACCGAGTTCGACGCCGTCGTTGTCGGGGGCGGGAACATCATCCATGACAATGGGACCAACCTCGCCACCTACAAGAGTGTGAAAAGCGTGGCGTACCCGCGATTGTGGCTCGGTGCCACGCAACTCGCAACGAGACAGCGGATCCCTCTGGTGGTGAACGCCCCGGGAGTTCCCAAGGTGCCGGGCAGGACGGCCGCACCTCTGATGCGTCGCTTCGCCTCCCGAGCCGATTACCTCTCCGTCCGCGACACCTACAGCCAAGAGGTACTGCGGTCTATCGGCGTCCCGGGAGCCACCGTGGTCCCCGATTCCGCACTGGAACTCCGCGACATGTTCACCACGAGCGCGCCTGCGAACCTGGACGCGCCGACCCGGCTGACGGAGACGTTGGACTCCCGGTTCGCAGCAGTGCACATCAATGCCCGCTACAAGGGCGGCGACGTCGCGTCGCTCGCCCGACGTCTCGATGAGCTATCCGCGACGCTCCAAGCGACGATCGTCCTCATCGCCATCGGTCCTTGTCACGGCGACGACGATTTCGCCGAGACGGTGGCTGCACAGATGCACTCTGACCCGGTCGTGTTCGGAGCGCCGAAGGCCGTAGAGGACATCGCCTACGTGATCTCTCGCTCGTGCGCGTACATCGGCTCATCCATGCACGGGTTCATCACTGCCGCGTCGTTCGGAGTCCCCGGACTCATCGTCGCCAGCCACGCCGCCCAGCACAAGTTCCGCGGGCTGCTTGCGCACCTCGACGCCGAAGAACGCCTGGTCTCGAGCTGGGACGAGGCCCTGAAGGTCCTCAGCGCCGGCGGCCGGCAGACCGCACTGACCCCCGTCGATATCGAGCCGGCCCTCCGGAGAATCGACGATCACTGGGCTGAGCTTCGAGGGGCACTGCAGGGCGCTGCCCGGACGGTCGCTGCCCACTAGCAGCGCGTCCGCCAGGAGGCGGACACACTCGCCGTCGGCCCCGCGCAGCGGGGCCGACGGAATCACACCGCGATCATTGCGTCCTAGTGCGGGGTTCTCGCGGTATCCACCGCTGATCTCAGGAACCGATCGAACCGGGGCTGCTGACCCGCGAGCATGCCGTTCTCGACCAGCCAGGCGCGGCCCTCGATACGCGATCCTTCCGACTCGACCTCGGTGGTCGTGCGACGGAGCGCATCGACCCATGTGTCGACCGAGTTCGCGACGGCTGTCACCCCGGGGATCGAGGTCTCCCGGTACGGCCCGACGGCGCTGGCGACAGTACGCATCCCCAGGGCGAGATGTTCGAGGAGCTGGAGGTCAGACCGGGACGCGTCGAGCTCCGTGCCCGCCAGCGGTGCGATCGCGAAGTCGACTCGTTCGGCGCACTCATGCAGCCATTCGACGGACTGCGGGAACTGCCGAACGCTCTCCGGCGCCTCGAAGCCCTGCAGCCAGGGCCGGCCGTCTCGCAGCTCTTCCAGCTCATCTTCAGCGGTGATGCCGATCAACACGAGTTCGAAGTCGGGGCGGGTGGCCGCGAACGCATCGAGCGCCGGGAGCACCACGTCGAGATCCGCGCGGTGCGTCCGGTCTCCGAGGTACAGCGCGCGGACCTTCCCATCTCGTACCCGCGGACTGACCGGCACGCTCCACAGACGATCACTCAGCGCGGCAGGGAAGACCTCAACCGGAACATCCAGATCCGCCAATCGGTCACGGCGCGCCTCTGTCGACACCGAGAAGGCCGTCGCGCCGCGCAGCAGCGCCGTCGATGCAGGTGCATCCGCGACATCTCTCAGGCGCGCGTCGCTTTCGGAATCGGCCGGCATCAGATCGCCGTCCTCCTCGATCACGAGCGCCGCACCGGCCGCGCTGAGTGCCGTGATCAGGTCCGTGACGGCTGCGGCGGGTACCGCGTCGCGCTGCACGATCAATCCGTCGATCAAGCCCTGCCGCACGGATGCGATCGCGCCGTCCGGTGCGACCCGCACGAAGTCCACATCGCGGGCCACAGAGTTCCGCGTGCGTTCCCACAGTCGGATATAGGTCGATGCGGGGGCTCGCGTGAGGTCACGGGAAGAACGGGAAAGGACGCCGACTCGGAGCGTGTCTGACGAATCGCCTTCCGATCCGGCGAGAATCCGGCGGTAGACGTCGAGGTACCGCAGTGCCATCTGCTTCGTCGTCCACGCGATGCCCCAACCGTTCTGCCAATCGTGGACACCACGCAGAGCCGCCACGCGTGCCTCACGATCGTAGAGCGCCTCCGTCATCTGCGTGAGCAGGGAGGGGGCGTCCAGGCCGTCGAGAACCCAGCCGGCATTGAAGCGTCTCACGCGCTGCGCAACGTTGGGGAAGTCGAGAACGAAGACGGGGATGCCGACGCTCCACATCTCCGTGACGGTATGACAGTAGGTTTCGTCCCAGATCGAGAGCACCGCTCCCGCATGGGGCGCGATCTTCTCGACGAGTTTGCCGAAGTTCTCACGCTTGTAGGCGCCGTGGTAGACGACGCGTGACCCCTTGGATTCGAACTTCTCTTTTATCGGTCCGAGAATGTGCCACTCGATCTGCCCATGGGCATCGGCGTCCGCCATCGATCGCAGAATCTCCGCGCCCTTCGCCGCGTTGATCCCCCCTGGCACCAGAATCCTGATGGGCTCGCCATATACCGGCCGAGCGGCGACGAAGCGGAGGACTTCGAAGTCCCGACCGTGTTCGATGACACTGAACCGCTCGGGATCCATCTCGGGAAAGTGGTAGAGGATCAGGTCGCGGGCGCTGTCCGACGTGGTGACGAATGCGTCGCACATCCGGATCGCCCGCCAGAAACGGTCCTGCCACCATTGCAGCCATTCGCCTGTCGGTGTCGGGTATTGCTGCACCGGCCAGCCGGAGTCGCGGTACACCGAACCTGACCCGACGTACTCGTCACCCAGGTAGGTGCCCCGATCGTCGATCAACTTCAGGTTGGGAGACAAGGCGTAGTAGTCGTGGAAGGAGACGACGACCTTCATCCCGAGCTGGCTCGCGATGCCCGGCAGCGACAGCGAGTGCCACAGCAGATGCCTGATGTGGACGATGTCGAAATCGCACTGTCTGAGCCACGACCCGACCACGCTGTCGTACTCGGGCGAGATGTGACCGATCGGCTCGAGCTCGTGATGCAGTTCGTGTCGGTACACTTCGTGAAGCTCGCCGTCGACGACCCGGCTCAGAGTCATCTCGCGCGAATCGCAGCGCAACACCCAAGGCTCCACGGCGTCGTCGAGCGCGTTCATGAGGTCCGCATTCGTCTGGGGCGTCCCACCCGTCGTCGTCGAGATGACGTAGAGAACACGAGGAAGCGCGACAGCGCTCCTGGACGCCACGGTCAGCGCGACGTGCGCACGATTTCGCGCGATCGCGATCTCCGGGCTCTCTCGGAAAACGCGGATCGCGTGCTTGTATTCGGGGTATCGAGCGTCTACGACGGCCCGGCCTGCGGCGAGCAGCTCGGTCTTGGTATCGCCGAAGCTCTTCGATCGATCGTGGAAGACATAGGTGCTGTCATCGATGACGTGGATCCAACCGGCGCGGCCCGCGCGCATGCAGAAGTCGTTCTCCTCGCCATAACCACGCGGAAAAGCCTGCGAATCGAGCGGCCCGATCTCCTCGATGCAGAGTCGGCTGATCCACATGCAGAAACCGTTGCCGGTGGGGACTCTCGGATACACCCGCACCGATTCCCGGCGGAACGCACGCGCATACGCGATCTCATCGACGCCGGCAGGCAGCGGATTGTCGTTCCCGATTCGCGGCGCCGAGAACGCGCCGGCTCGGTCCGACATGGCGGTCACTGTCGCGGTCCGAGGCGAGTTGGCGGCGGCCGCGAGCATGCCGTCGAGCCATCCGGGCGTCACGCGCGCGTCCGAGTTCAGGAGCACGACGTCGTCGTCCCCTGCTTCGACGATCCCCCGGTTCACGGTCCTCGTGAACCCCATGTTCGTCTCGTTGCCGAGGATCCGTAGCCTCGTCTCGTCGCGGTGGCGAGCAAGCACTTCTCTCACCCGTGCATCGGGTGAGCAGTCGTCGATCAGCAGGATGCGTGCGGATTCAGGGGTGTGAGCCAGGAGACGCTCGATGCATACCGCCACATCGTCCGGCGCGTTGTAGATCGGGACGATGATGGTCACGCCACGGCGCGAGGGCTCCTCGAAGCGGACGCTTCCCCCCTGTGACTGGCGCGGGTGTGAGCTGAAGCGATACTCGCTACTCGTCGTCTGGTCGGGGAACCGCAGCGAGAGTGCGTGCTCAGCACCGTCGGAGATCCATCGGTGCAGCGGATTGATGAATCTCACTCCGCCCTGGCCGTTGGCGAGGCCGGCTTTGCGCAGGTCATTTCGCGGCAGCGAGTTCTTGACCGTCAGATATGGATGGCCGTCGAGAAGCACTTCGACATCGAAGACGTCATCCGGCCAGTTCTCATTGATGGCCCATCCGCGCACGTCAGCGTCGTCGGTGCCTTCGAGGCTGCCGCGGTACGAGTCTTTGAGGGCGGCGGTGCTCACCTCTCTCTCGAGCATGATCGACCCGTCTGCGGGATCGCGGAGCGACACCACGACGGAGTCTGCCGAGGGGCGGAACTTGCCGGTGGGAACACTGAATCCCCACGATCCTGTTCCGGCTCCCGTGGTGAGTTCCGGAACTGCGAGGTCGCACCTGTGACTTGCAGCGACGCGGTGTTCGTTGAGATAGATGTCAGCGACGACAGGGTCGTTCTTGCCGTTCAGCTTCACCCAACCGTTCAGCGCCCGGTTCTTGGGCTCGCGGATGGCACCGCGCCAGGGCGTGCCGCTGAAAGGCGCTGCGAACTCGCGCTCTGCGATCAGTTCGCCCGATCCGTTCGCCAGGACTGCGACCTTCACACGCTCCCCGAACGTCGCGGAGGCGGGGAGTTCCCACACGTAACCGTGCCTGCCATGAGCGTCACCGGCGGAGACGAGATCCTTCCGGAACCTGTCGGCGGGGACGTTCGTCGCGACGAGCACGCCGTCGAGCTCGATGTCGATGTGAAGACTCGAGCCGTCGCCGTCGCGACGAGCCCACCCGAACACACCTCGTCCATTGAACCCGTCGATCACTCCGACCAGTGCTGTCATATCGGCAGCCACACCCCTCCTAGTACGGCACGCAGAAAGAACCTGTCTTTGCGGATCACGAGCCGATGCCAGGATATCGCAACGCCCCGCGCGGCCCCGGTCCCCGCACGCCCCCGTCGCCACGCCGTCATATCGGGCGGCTCAGACCGAGAAGTGCAGCGCGAGCGCGCGCATGTACGCTACTGAAGGCAGACGCGCCTGCGCGCAGATGATTGGGAGTGGCTGGACAATGAGCGACTATGTGTTCATCAGTGACCGGACTGGCCAGGGTGCACAGATCCTCAACAACCGGTCCTCTTCCTTGATCGCGGCGCTCGGATACCGCTCCGAAGGCGCGGAGCTCTTGGTCTCAGCCGACCGACGCATGGCGGCCATGCACTTCTCGCGCTCCACTCACCTCTATCGGGCGAGCGATCAGAGGCACACGGACCTAGACGGCGCGGTGACCCTGCTCAAGGGCCATGCGATCAGGCGCGGGCGGGACGATGCCCACCTCCTGACCGCCGAGGCGATCGCCCGCGAGATCACGGGCGGAGGCTCGCCGACTCTGCGCGAACGCCTCGTCGGCGACTACGGGATCTGTCACTTCGATGGAAGTGACGCAACCTTCGTGAGTGACCCCCTGTCCATGGTCCCGCTCTTCTACCACGAGGCCGGGGATGGGACATGCATCGTCACCACGCGACCGCGTTTGATTCAGGCCCTGATGCCGCACTTGGACTTCGACTACCGAAGCCTCGCCTGGCAGGCGATCGCATTCTGGCCCTTGGGAGAGGACACCCTGGTCAGCGGCATTCGTCGCGTGCCCCAGGGTGGCTGGCTCGGAATCACGGACAGCGGCGTTCTGGTCCATGAGCGCCCTCTCTCTTATCTCAACCGTCAAGACGGCGGCGAGATGCGCGCGGAACTCGCGCGAGATCCCGAAGCGGTGTTGGACCGGGTGGTCGGCGAGATGGCCGGCTCGCTTCGAGCTGTGTTCGATACGGGAGCGAGGGTGAACCTGGCGCTCACCGGTGGCCGCGATTCTCGCGCCATCGCGGCCTTGGCGACCATGACCGGTCCGCTCCCGGCCACTCTGGCGGCGTTCTCCAACGGTGTCCCGGATCACCCCGATGTCGTCGTGGGCCGTAGTGTCGCCGAGGCGATCGGCGCTGAGTTCACCAACAACATTCCCAAGCCCGCGAGCTTCTCCTCGGGAGACATATTCAGGCAGCGCCTCGGCGCGGTCTTCCGCTACGACGGAATGCTGCCGATCTGGGATGGCGGAGGGAGCGCGGGCATCTCGCCCGCGGTACTGCTCCAGGGTCACGTGGGTGAGGTGTATCGGGACAAGTGGTTCAGCACTCCGTACGCTTCTCCCGAAGATTTCGCTCAGCGGATGTTCGCGGGAGCCAACATCGATCCGAATGATCTCCTGCGGGCGGACGCTGCCGCAGACCTCAAGGAACAGCTGGTTGAGCGCGCACGCTATTACGTCGACAGCGGCGCGAGCGTGGCCCAGCTCGGAGGCGTCTTCCGCATCGAGGGCATGCAGTCATGGGAGAGCGCACAGTTCTCCCAGGGAGCATTGTGGGCGAGCCACCCCGTGCATCCTCTCTACGACCCGGACCTGATCGATCTCTCCTTCCTGGCTCCGCCGGAATGGCGAAACGACGAACGTATCCATTACGAGATCGTCAAGCGGAGTCGTTTCGATCTGGTCGACCTGCCGTTCGCCGAGCACGGTTGGCACGGCGGATTGGAACTGAATGCGGGGTGCAGCGCCGTCCACGTGCCTCCCGTGCGGAACACCCGCCAGCTCGTGTCGGCGTCGGGCTGGCAATCTGCCCTGTTCTTCAAGTCCCCCTTGCAGCGGCGCTTCCTTCAGATCATCGACGAATGCGGATCGAGCCCCCTCTGGGACTACTTCGACAAGGAGAAGGCGAGGTCCGCCATCACGGACGCTCGCGCGGACATCCCGTCGATCAAGATGACCCGGCTCTATTCACTCCTGACATCTCTGTGCTACGCGCACGGCTATGAGCTCCCGCTCAAGTTCAACGCCGAGGCGGGAACGGAGACGCTCGAAGCGCGAACGATATTGCGCGCGAAGTCGGGCGCAGCTGTGCTGTTCGACGGGCGTCAGAAAGGGACACCTGTCGATCTCACCGCTTCCGACGCGCTCGACGGCGTTCCCGTAGCGGACGCGCCCGACCTCGTCATCGACGCCGCGTCCGGGAACGACGCCGCTTTTGCGAGGGACACGGACGTCTACGATCTCCATCTCGAGCTGCGGCAGGTCGCCAACGAGAGACGCAAACTCGAAACGGAGCTGCGCGCCGTACGGCGCGAACTGGATTCGTTGCGCAAGCGCGATTCCCCCGCTGTGTGATCAAGCGTCTGATCGACGATCCGGCTGACAACGGCTCCTACCTACGGGGAAGTCCACCGTTGGGGATGGTCGGCGCTGCCTCCGGGCATCGGCGATCTGTCGCTCCGGCGGAATCGCCACTCATGCGATCCGTCGCTCTGGCGGGACCCGGCGATCCGCGAGGAAGGCTCTGGACTGTGCCGCGCGCGGTGAGCTGATGCTTCTCCAGGCCTCCAGGAACTCGGGCTCGAAGGGCTCTGCGATACCTCGGGACGCACGGTACAGCGCGAAGGGCAGGGCGTTCTCATCCGAGTACACGCGGGAGAGATAGCGCTCGGCGTTGCCCGTGAAGATGATGTCGGGCTCGATCAGTTCCACCATCTCGCGGTGATAGAACCTGGTCCTCAGACACACCACCCGGGTGAAGACTCCGCTCAGGTGTTTCAGCATCAGCCGGAAGAAGGAATCTCCGAACAACAGGACCGTCTTGTTGATCGGCGCGTCCGGACTGAGGAGGATGTCGATCATCCCATCGTTGAAGCCGCCCCCGCTGTTGAACTCCTGCACCTCCCAATCGGGGTGGAGCTGGAGCGCCTCTTGAAAGCGCTCTGGATTCAACTTGCTCCCGAGGTCTCCTGACCAACGGCGTGGTCGCATGATCCGGCTCGCCACTCGATCGAGTGCCTCGGGTGCCTCCACTCCGACAGCCGCCACCATCTCGCGCAGGACGACGAGCGAGCCTGTGTGCGACAGATGGGTGTCGAGAGGCAGGCAGCTGTTCGGCTCCTGGCGAAGCTCGCGCACGGGGTAGACGACGCGCGGAACCATCGTCGCTGGAAGCTGCTCGAGATACGTCTCGCCCAACCTGACGACAGGCTGGAACGGAAATTCTTCCGTCAGGACGGACTGCTTGTCCGGGAACACGACATGCGCGTAGCCCACACCTCGTGCGAAGGTGTCGGCAGCGCGAGCCTCGAGATTGCGAGAGAAGACTCGGACGGACTCCGGCGCCGGTTTCAGCTCGCCGGTCGCATATTGGAGAGGCTGCTGATTTCCCCCGGCCAGGAAGGCGACTCCGCTGCTCGAGACCAGAACGTCGTTCTCGATCCGCCAGCTCGGGAGCGTTCCTCGATCTTGATCTCTGGCGTTCATGGCGTTCCTCCGATCAAGATGCTGGTTGTCCAGCCCCCGAAATCCTATCGGCCTGCCCGCAGTCGAACTGAACCCCCACGCTGTTCCAGATCTCGGATACGGCAGCCTCTTCGAGAACCTAGACCGGGATCCGCACCGTAGGCGCGTCCCCCGTCTCCCAGAAGTCCGCGTCCAGCACGCGGGTCACCGGATCGGGCTCCTCGGCCCACGCCGTCGCCGCCTGCACCGGTGACGCGTGACGAGCCGCCGCTCGCGCCGCGTTCTGCCGTTGCAGTTCGGCCGCGGCGGCGCGACGCTCCCACAGCTCGCGTTCGATCATCGTGCGATCCCTGGCGTGGATCATCGCCCTCAGGATCATCGCCAGCAGCAGACCCGCATATCCGCCGACCGTGTTGGCGAGCACGTCGAGAACGGTCGACACGCGCTCGTCCAGGGCGATGCCCTGCGTGAACTCGATCGCTCCGGAGAAAGCCGGCAGCAGGAAGATCGCGAGCCACCAGGCCTTGCGCGCGAGCGCGAGTCCGAGCAGGAATCCGAGCGGCACGAACATGCCGATGTTGGCGACGAACTCCAGCTCGTTGTAGCCGAACCGCTCGGGCACCCCGAGGTTGTGCAGTGCGCGGAGCACCCGCCCGGCGATGCTGTCGAACTCGAGCTGCTCGGGCTGCGGCCACATCGTCACCAGCAGCACGAAGGCGGAGTAGACGATGAGCAGCAGCGTCGAGATCCACAGCCGCGCATGGCTTCGCGGAGGCGGCGGTCCCACGTGGATCTGTGTCATGGTCGCGTTCCTCTCATGCCCGGGGCCGGGCGACGACGCCTGCGGACAGACTCGGGCCATGCTATCGATCGTCGATCGCATCTCGCCGCGAAGTCACCGAGAAACCGCCTCGGAGACCCACTGCCCCGGGTACGACACAGGGGCCGGACCCGAAGGCCCGACCCCTGTGCGAGAAGCAGATGCTTACTTGATGATCTTCGTGACCGTACCGGCGCCGACGGTGCGTCCACCCTCACGGATGGCGAAGCCGAGGCCCTCCTCCATGGCGATCGGCTGGATCAGCTCGACCGTCACGTCGGTGGTGTCGCCGGGCATGACCATCTCGGTGCCCTCGGGCAGCGTGATGACGCCGGTGACGTCGGTGGTGCGGAAGTAGAACTGCGGGCGGTAGTTCGTGTAGAACGGGTTGTGACGCCCACCCTCATCCTTGGACAGGATGTACGCGGTACCGGCGAAGTCGGTGTGCGGCGTGACCGAACCCGGCTTGACGATGACCTGACCGCGCTCGACGTCCTCACGCTTCGTGCCACGGAGCAGGAGACCACAGTTCTCGCCGGCCCATGCCTCGTCGAGCTGCTTGTGGAACATCTCGATACCCGTGACCGTGGTCTTGACGGTCGGACGGAGTCCGACGATCTCGACCTCGGAGTTGATGGCCAGCGTGCCACGCTCGGCGCGGCCGGTGACGACGGTTCCACGACCGGTGATCGTGAAGACGTCCTCGACGGGCATGAGGAACGGCTTGTCCTTGTCGCGCACGGGGTCGGGAACGTTGTTGTCGACGGCCTCCATGAGGTCGAGGATGGACTGGGTCCACTTCTCGTCACCCTCGAGTGCCTTCAGAGCGGAGACGCGGACGACAGGAGCGTCCTCGGCGAAGCCCTGCGAGGCGAGCAGCTCGGAGACCTCGAGCTCGACGAGCTCCAGGATCTCCTCGTCGTCGACCATGTCGGCCTTGTTCAGTGCGACGAGCAGGTAAGGGACGCCGACCTGCTTGGCGAGCAGCACGTGCTCACGCGTCTGAGCCATCGGGCCGTCGGTGGCGGCGACCACGAGGATCGCGCCGTCCATCTGAGCAGCACCGGTGATCATGTTCTTGACGTAGTCGGCGTGGCCGGGAGCGTCAACGTGCGCGTAGTGGCGCTTCGGGGTCTCGTACTCGATGTGCGAGATGTTGATGGTGATTCCACGCTGGCGCTCTTCCGGCGCCGAGTCGATGGAAGCGAAGTCGCGCTGCACGTTCGTGTCGGAGGGGTACTTGTCAGCAAGCACCTTCGAGATCGCTGCGGAGAGCGTGGTCTTGCCGTGGTCGACGTGACCGATGGTTCCGATGTTGACGTGCGGCTTGGTCCGCTCGAACTTGGCCTTAGCCACTTGGTCCTCCTCAGGACGTCGTGTAGAGGTCACCGGGCACTGGATTGCGACCGGATCTCTACGGGTTAGGTTCTCAGTTTAGTAGAGAGGGAATGTGAAGTTGTAGGGGACCTGGGAGCCGGGCGTGAACCCGGCTCCCAGGAAAGTGTTACTCGCCGCCGCCCTGGTGCTTCTGGACGATCTCGTCGGCCACAGCGCGGGGAACCTCAGCGTAGCTGTTGAACTCCATCGAGTAGACGGCGCGGCCCGAGGTCTTCGAGCGCAGGTCGCCGATGTAGCCGAACATCTCGGACAGCGGGACGTGTGCACGGACGACCTTGACGCCTGCGGCGTCCTCCATCGACTGGATCTGGCCACGACGCGAGTTCAGGTCGCCGATGACGTCGCCCATGTACTCCTCGGGAGTACGCACCTCGACCGCCATGAGCGGCTCGAGCAGCGCCGGGTTCGCCCGACGAAGGGCTTCCTTCATGCCCATCGATCCTGCGATCTTGAACGCCATCTCCGAGGAGTCGACGTCGTGAGCAGCACCATCGACGATGGTCGCCTTGACACCCACGATGGGGTATCCGGCGAGCACGCCGACGTTCATCGCGTCCTGGAAGCCGGCATCGATCGAGCCGATGTACTCACGCGGGATGCGACCACCGGTGACCGCGTTGACGAACTCGTACGTCTTCTCGTCGTCGAGGTCGAGCGGCTCGATGTTGAACTGGATCTTCGCGAACTGACCCGATCCACCGGTCTGCTTCTTGTGCGTGTAGTCGTACTTCTCGACGCCCTTGCGGATCGTCTCGCGGTACGCCACCTGCGGCTTGCCGACGTTGGCCTCGACGTTGAACTCGCGCTTCATGCGATCGACGAGGATGTCGAGGTGCAGCTCGCCCATGCCCTTGATGGTCGTCTGACCGGTCTCGGGGTTGAGCTCCGTGCGGAAGGTCGGGTCCTCTTCAGCGAGCTTCTGGATGGCGACACCCAGCTTCTCCTGGTCGGCCTTGGTCTTTGGCTCGATCGCGACCTCGATGACGGGCTCGGGGAACGTCATCGACTCGAGGACGACCGGCGAGGCCGGGTCGGTGAGGGTGTCACCGGTGGTGGTGTCCTTCAGACCGATGACGGCGTAGATGTTGCCGGCGGTGACCGAGGGAACCGGGATCTCCTTGTTGGCGTGCATCTGGAAGATCTTCCCGATGCGCTCCTTCTTGCCCTTGGTCGAGTTGATGACCGCAGCGCCGGAGTCGAGCTGTCCCGAGTAGACGCGGACGTAGGTCAGGCGACCGAAGAACGGGTGCACGGCGACCTTGAACGCGAGAGCCGCGAACGGGTCCTTCGCGTCGGGGTGACGCTCGATGATCGTGTCGTAGTCCTTGGGGTCGTGCGCCTCGATCGAGCCCACGTCGAGCGGGTTCGGGAGGTAGTCGACGACGGCATCCAGCATCGGCTGCACGCCACGGTTCTTAAACGCGGAACCGCAGAGGACCGGGTAGATCTCGGAAGCCACGGTGAGCTTGCGGATCGCGCCCTTGATCTCGGCGACGGTCAGCTCCTCGCCACCGAAGAACTTCTCGAGCAGCGCGTCGTCGGTCTCGGCGACGGTCTCGAGGAGCTGCTGACGGTACTCGTCGGCCTTCTCCTTGAGGTCGGCCGGGATCTCCTGGATCTCGTAGGAGGCACCCATGGTGACGTCACCCTTGGAGTCACCCGCCCAGACGAGCGCGCGCATCTCGACGAGGTCGACGACGCCGATGAAGTCGTTCTCCGCACCGATGGGCAGCTGGATGACCAGCGGCTTGGCGCCGAGGCGGTTGATGATGGTGTCGACGGTGAAGTAGAAGTCCGCGCCGAGCTTGTCCATCTTGTTGACGAAGCAGATGCGGGGGACGTTGTACTTGTCGGCCTGACGCCACACGGTCTCGGACTGGGGCTCGACGCCCTCCTTGCCGTCGAAGACGGCGACAGCACCGTCGAGGACGCGGAGCGAGCGCTCCACCTCGACCGTGAAGTCCACGTGACCGGGGGTGTCGATGATGTTGATCTGGTTCTTGTTCCAGTAGCAGGTCACGGCGGCAGACGTGATCGTGATGCCGCGCTCCTTCTCCTGCTCCATCCAGTCGGTGGTCGAGGCACCGTCGTGGGTCTCGCCGAGCTTGTGGTTGACGCCCGTGTAGAACAGGATGCGCTCGGTCGTGGTGGTCTTGCCAGCATCGATGTGAGCCATGATGCCGATGTTCCGAACCTTGCTCAGGTCGGTGAGCACGTCTTGTGCCACAGGAGTGTCCTTATCTTTTGTGCAGTCGTACTGCGAAGAGGGGGGTGCCCGCCCCCGATGTGTGATCGGGGGCGGGCGAAGCTGTTTACCAGCGGTAGTGAGCGAACGCGCGGTTCGACTCGGCCATCTTGTGCGTGTCCTCGCGGCGCTTGACCGCTGCACCGAGACCGTTCGACGCGTCGAGGATCTCGTTCTGGAGACGCTCGGTCATCGTCTTCTCACGACGACCCTTGGCGTAGCTGACGAGCCAGCGCAGCGCGAGGGTGTTCGCGCGGTGCGGCTTGACCTCGACCGGAACCTGGTAGGTCGAGCCACCGACGCGGCGGCTCTTGACCTCGAGAGTCGGGCGCACGTTGTCGAGCGCCTTCTTCAGAGTGGCGACGGCGTCCTGACCGTTCTTCGCCTCGACGCCACGGAGGGCGTTGTAGACGATCGACTCGGCGAGGGACTTCTTGCCGTCGACCAGGATCTTGTTGACCAGCTGGCTGACGATCGGAGCGCCGTATACCGGGTCGTTGACGACGGGACGCTTGGGGGCGGGACCCTTACGAGGCATTGGACTCAGCCCTTCTTTGCGCCGTAGCGGCTGCGAGCCTGCTTACGGTTCTTGACGGCCTGGGTGTCCAGGGCGCCACGGACGATCTTGTAACGGACACCGGGGAGGTCCTTGACACGGCCTCCACGGACGAGCACCAGCGAGTGCTCCTGGAGGTTGTGACCCTCACCGGGGATGTAGGCGGTGACCTCGGTGCCGTTGCGGAGCTTCACACGAGCGACCTTGCGCATCGCCGAGTTCGGCTTCTTCGGGGTGGTGGTGTAGACGCGGGTGCAGACCCCGGCCTGCTGCGGGTTCGACTTGAGTGCAGGCGCCTTGGTCTTCGAGACCTTGGGCGAGCGACCCTTGCGAACCAACTGCTGAATGGTTGGCACGTTCTCTCCTCATAATGCTGCACGGTGACAGCGTGATGGGTTTCACATCAGTGACCCACCGGCACGCCGGAATCGACGAGCCTTTGTGGTGGTGGGTATGCCGTGGGGGCGGACCGGCATGGTGCCGACGCCCAGCGCGCACGTCGAGACGTGCACACACCTGATCAAGTGTAATGCCGCGTAACGTGGTGGTCAAATGAAGGCCGCTCAGCGGCGGTCGCTAGGCCTGGTCCGAGTCGAACGGGGAGTCGAGCGAATCGGTGAGCTCGGCGAGCAGCGCCTCGATCTGCGGCTCGACATGCTGCGAGATCGCGGCCTGGATGTAGATGCGGTGGCGCAGCAGGATGCCACAGATCTCACGGCCGACCATGTTCGCGTACTCGTCGGCGAGGGCCACCTCCTGTCGCAGCGCCACCTTCGCCTCGTCGCTCAGCGGCGGCAACGGCGGCAGATCGTCGACCGCCTCGTCCGCCAGTCCCGCGATCGTGAAGAGGAACGGCGCACCGGGGACCGGCTCAGGATCGAGCGGGAGGCCGTCGAACTCCGGATCCAGCCCGTCGGCCGGACGGTAGCTGCGCGCCCGGTTCCGTGCGGCCTGCTGGTCGAGCTCGCGCTGCAGCATAGGGAGGTTCCTCGCGGTGTACTCGGCCACGGCATGATCGACGATCGTCTTGATCCGGGTCGAGAGGCCGTGCTGCACGCCGTGCGGCGTGTTCGATCCGATGCCCGCCGCCGACAGGATCGGCGAGCCCAGGCAACGCCGACAGGGCGCGACCCGACCACGATGCGTCGCCGGCTCCCAGCGCGGCACCCACCGCAACCAGGCCTCGACGGCCTGGTCGACCTGCGTCTCCAACGAGCGCTCCACACGTAGAGCGTACGGCGCGTGCACCGCTGCTGCCGAGATTTCGTCTCGACGGCGGGGCGTCATTCCTCGTCGTCGCGCTCCCAGGGCCACTGCGGCTGCTGCGCGCGCGTGCGGCGCAGCGCGATGCCGCCCCAGGCGGCGATGGCCCCGGCGGCCAACAGCACCGCGCTCGCCCCGCCACGGACGAGATCGCCCGCGACGACCGTCGCGACGATCAGGTCACCGCTCGCGACCGCGACCGCGATCCAGAGGACGACCAGATGCGCGAGCGCCGTGGCCAGCGCGACGGCGGGCACCGCGAGGAACGACGGATGCGATCGCCGCAGCGACCCCCAGAGCGACAGCGCGAACGCCACCACCGCCGCGAGCATCCCGACCGCTCCCGGCACCTGCCCCAGGCCAGGGACGGCGATGATGTCCCGGTCTGTGGCCACACTCAGCGCGCCGAGGCCGAACACCGCCAGGGCGAAGAAGCTGATCGTGGCGAGAACCAGAGCCAGGATGACCGAAACCCCCGGGGACGCGGGTCCACGGGGGTTCGGCGATGACATGTTCGTGATTACCTCGAGAGCGTCGGACCGGCCTCGAGCGTGCGCTCGTACTCACGCTGCGCCTCGGCGTTGAGCTCGGTCTTGCGCGCCCCGCTGCGGGCGACCCACGCGCCGAACCAGATGGTCAGCTCGCGGCCGAAGACGAACGCCGCGATGGCGAGCGGGTGGAAGAGCTGGGCTCCGATGAGCTCGCTCCCCTCCCGAGCCGTGAGCAGCCAGAACGGCGCCTCGAAGAGAGCACCGAGGATGTGTCCGCCGTAGGCGATGAGCCCGACGATGATGCCGAAGACCACCCAGAGTCCCCAGCGTCCGCGGTTGATGAACGCTCCGAGAAGCCAGAAGCCGAGGAAGAACACCACGACGGGGACCCAGAAGCCCCAGGTCATCAGCGGAGCGAGAGCCGCTTCGCCGATGTTCTCGCCCGTGATGTCACCCGCGACGGCACGAAGGCCGAGCGTCGCACCCAGGTAGAGGATCGCGAAGGCGACGGTAGCGAGCAGACCGATCGCACCGGCGGTGCCGCGGTTTCCCCGCTCGCGGGGCGGCTCGGGAGCCTGGACGAAGATCGGCTGCTGCTGGACCGGCGCGATGACCGGTTCGGCGGCGGCAGGCTCGGACGGGACGATCCGGGTCTCGGTGTTGTCGGCCGACGAGTACGCGGCTCCGGCGAGAGCGGACTGCTCGTGCGCGACCGGCGGCGTGTAGGCGGGGGGTGCGTCCGCATCCGTGCCGAACGACTTCGTCGTGTCGGCATCCGTGTTCCGCGACGTCGTCGTGTCGTCTGCGTCGAGGTACTTCGGGTCGTTGAGCTCGGGCGTCGCGAAGGTGCCGGGGTGATCCTTCTCGGCGGCTTCGAACGCGGCGAGATCCGGGTCGACGGCGGGCTGGGCAGGTGTCGGAGCCGACGTGTCGTGCGCAGCGTCCGCGGGCGTGCCATGCACGCCTGCACCCGCTGCGGCGGCGGCGTCGAGTCCAGCGTTCGCGCTGTCGACGACGTCGTTGACGTCCTTCGGCCGCTCGGGCTGGGGAACCTCGGGGTCACTCATGGGGGTGCGCCTCTCATCGGATGTGTGCATTGCGAGATTACCGCCGCCCGACCGCACCCCGAGGGAGGCGTGCCGACGTGTCGTGCAGCCCGTGATCGCTAGGGAAGCGTCGAACGGAGGGTGTCGCCGACGAACGATGCGACGACCGGCACGATCGGCATCGAGAACCAGACGAGAGCGCCGATCACTCCCGCGCACAGCACTCCGGCGACCCAGCTGATCGCCACGTTCCGCCCGGCCACACGCGTCATGCCATCACGCTACGGCCGCCGTCCCACGACGGGTGATCGCAACGCCGCGAACGCGACGACCATGATGGCGGATCAGCCCTTCGTGGCGCCCGCGGTCAGTCCGCCGACGATGTACCGCTGCAGGAACAGGAACAGGATCATCACCGGGATGGCGGCCATCACCGCGCCGGCCGAGAAGGCCGACCAGTCCGCGTATCGAGGGTTGGCGACGAGCTTGGTGAGACCGACGACCAGGGTCTGCTGCTCGACATCGACGAGCATGACGCTCGCGATCACGTACTCGTTCACCGTGCCGATGAACGACAGCAGCGCGACGACCGCGAGGATCGGCGCGACCAGCGGCAGGATCATCGTGAAGAAGATGCGCGCGTGTCCGGCGCCGTCGATGCGCGCCGCTTCATCGAGCTCCATCGGCAGGGTGTTGAAGAACCCGTACATCAAATAGGTGTTCACCCCGAGCGCGCCGCCGAGGTAGACGAGGATCAACCCCGTGTGCGTGTTCAGTCCGATCGCGGGGAACCAGTCCCCCAGCGTAGACATCAGCAGGAAGATCGCGACCACGGCGAGGAGCTGCGGGAACATCTGCACGACGACGATCGTGACGAGGCCGATGCGGCGACCCGCGAAGCGCATGCGCGAGAAGGCGTATGCCGCGAGGGCGCCGATGAACACCGTCACGGCTCCCGTGACCACGGCGATGACGAGCGTGTTCAGGAACCACAGCCCGTAGGGGTTCTGCGGGTCGCTCAGGATGCGCACGTAGCTGTCGAAGCCGAACGCCGAGAACAGCTGGTTCGATCCGGTCAGTGTTCCTCTCGGATTGAGCGAGGCCGAGACGACGTACAGCAGCGGGAACAGCGCGAAGGCGCTCACGACGATGGCGACCACATGGCGCCATCCGGTGTCGGCGAACCATGCGCCGAAGCTGCGGCGACGCGGCGCGAGGTTCTGTTCGACGGCGACGGTGCGGGCGGCGGTGCCGATGTCCGTGGTGCTCATGTCAGTTCAGCTCCTCGAGGGCCTTGGTCTTGCGGAAGCTGATGATCGAGATCGTCGCGACCACGATGAAGATCAGGATCGTGAACGCGGAGGCGAGGCCGTAGTCGCGGGACTGCCCCGTGAAAGCCACCTTATAGACCATCGAGATCAGGATGTCGGTGTGCCCGACCGGAATGCTGACATCGTCGAACCGCGGCCCGCCCTTGGTCAGCATGTAGATCAGGTTGAAGTTGTTGAAGTTGAACGCGAACGACGAGATCAGCAGCGGCGCCACCGTGACGAGCAGCAGCGGAAGCTTGATGCGCCGGAAGACCTGCCACGGGTTGGCGCCGTCCATCACCGCGGCCTCGTTGACGTCTTCGGGGATGCCCTGGAGGGCGCCCATGCAGACGAGGAACATGTAGGGGAAGCCGAGCCAGAGGTTCACCAGCAGCACCGAGACCTTCGCGAGGTTCGGATCGGTGAGCCACGGGATGTCCGCTCCCCCGAAGATCACCTGGTTGATGAAGCCGAAGCTCTCGTTCATCATCCCGGCCCAGACGAGGGCGGAGAGGAACGCGGGGAATGCGTACGGGAGGATCAGGATGATCCGGTACCCGTTGCGGAACCGCATCCGCGTGTTGTTGAACACCAGCGCGAGGAGCAGGCCGAGGAAGAACGTCGTCGCCACGGAGAGCACCGCGAAGACGAAAGTCCAGATCGTCACCGAGATGAGCGGGCCGCGGATCGAGTCGTCGGTCACCGCGCGCACGAAGTTGTCGAACCCGACGGTGGTCTGCCAGCCGGGAAGCAGCTCGGTGCCGTCCTCGGCGATGAACGAGCCCTCCCCCGTGTCGGAGTACACCGCGCCGGTCGTGGTGTCGGTGATGGTGTCGGCATCCGCGTCGTACTCGAGCGTCGAGACGTACAGGTAGCCCTTCTGGCCGTCGGGCGCACGCAGGCTGCCGTCGTTGGGGTCGTCGCTGAACGGCACCGAGAGCTTCTCCAGCTCTTCCGAGAGCGTGAACACCTTCGCGAGGGGCAGCGTGGTCCAGCCGTCGACGGCCACAGCCTGGTCGCCGTCGAACTCGGCGTCGACCTCCTCCAGGGGCTGCTCGGCCGTGCCGAGCAGCGCGTCGCCGGAGTCGGGATCGGTCACCAGCAGGCCGTAGGTGCCGAACTGCTCGACGACCGTGACCGGGTACGTCGGGGAGTCCTCCACGCGCTCCTGGGCGGAGGCGAGGAGCGACGAGATCGCCTGGTCCTTCGTGCCGTTGTGGCCGGTGCCGTAGTTGGTGAAGCCGATGTACCCGGTGTACAGCAGCGTGAACACCTGGAAGATGATCAGGAAGATGATGCCGGGCGTGAGGTACTTCGCGGGGATGCGCTTGCGCGAGAAGTAGATGTAGTTGACGAGCACGGTGACGGCCACGACCAGGCCGAGCACCAGCCACTCCTGCTGCCCGAAGAGGACGAACGCCGCATACAGCGCGATGGCGTCGACGATGGCCAGCAGCAGGATCTTCAAGAGCATCCAGCCGAGCGGCCCGGATGCGGCCTCGGCGATGCCGGCGGCCTGGCGCTGGCGCTTGGTGAGTGGAGCCGTGGGCTCGGCGGTGTCTGTCATCTCGTCCCCGTCGTCGAGCTGCCGGGGCGGACGAGGTCCGCCCCGGCAGGGATGGTGCTGGGTGTCTTACTTGATCGCTGCGGTGACGTCGTCGACGAGCTTCTGCCACGTCGACGCCGGGTCGGAGCCGTTGATGATCGCGGCCTCGGCCACGCCCCAGAACTCCCAGACCGATCCCATCGCGGGGATCGCGGGCATCGGGACGGCATCCGCACCGACGGCCTGGAAGCCGGCGATGATCGGGTCGGAGGCGGCGGAATCGGCGGCGGCCGTCAGCGCGGGGAGGATGTTGCCGGCCTCGAACAGCTCGAGCTGCACCTCTTCGGTGCCGATGTAGTTCACGAGGAAGTCGTTCGCGGCGACCTTGTTCTTCGACTCGGAGCTCACGAAGAAGCCCTTGACGCCGGCGAACGGCGACGCGGTCTCACCCGTGGGGCTGGGGATCGGGTCGATCGCGACGTTGATTCCGGCGTCGACTGCGGCGCCGACGTTCCACGGGCCGGTCAGCCAGAAGGACGCGGTGCCGTCGAGGAACTGCTGCTTGGCGATCTCGCCGTCGACGTCGGTGTTCAGCGTGCCTGCGGCGCCCTGAGCGGCGAGCCAGTCGGCGAAGGCCGTTCCGCCCTCGCTGCCGAGCTGCAGATCTGCGGAGTCGTAGCTGCCCGAGTCGTCGGTGCCGAAGACCGGAGCGCCGAACGCCGTCTGGAACGGGTACAGGTGGTACGGGTTGCCCTCGGTGCCCTGCTCGACGACGAACGCGCCCTTCGAGACCATGTCGTCGAAGCTCGTCGCGGCGGCGGGCACCATGTCGGCGTTGCGCAGCACGGCGATGTTCTCGACCGCGTAGGGAAGCATGTAGACGGTTCCGTCGTAGGTCGCCGCCTGAAGGGCGACGGGCAGGTAGTCGGCCGACGAGTCGCCGAGCTCGAGCGGGGCGACCACGCCGTTGGTCGAGAGCTCTCCGAGCCAGTCGTGCGCGCCCATGACCACATCGGGGCCCTTGCCGGTCGGCACCTGCTGGATGAAGTCGTCCTTCATGTCGTCGACGGACTTGCCGACGAGCTCGACCTTGACTCCGGTCTTCTCCTCGTAGGAGTCGGCGGCGCTCTGCAGCGCGTCGACGCGCTCGGCGTCGACCCAGACGGTCAGCGTGCCGCCGTTCTCACCCTCGGATGCGTCGCCGCCGTCGGTCGCGGTCGAGCAACCGGCCAGGGAAAGAGTCGAAACGATCGCGATGACGCCGGCGGCGACGATGCCCCTCTTGTTCACCTTCATTGGTGTGTGCCTCTCTGAGTACTGGTGGCCTGCAAGGACTGCAAGCGCTTACAGTATGCATCGAGAACGACGGGAATCGCAATGCAAAAGCCCTTCGATATCAAGCTGTAACCGCGGATTGGTGCGTGAGAGTCGATGGAAGCGCTTCCAAGCGAGCGTGAAAACGGCGGTGTCGATACACTTTGCGTATGGCTGACAGTTCCTTTGACATCGTCTCGAAAGTGGATCACCAGGAGGCCGAGAACGCCCTGAACCAGGCGCGCAAGGAGATCGAGCAGCGCTACGACTTCAAGGGCACGGGCGCCTCCATCGCCTGGAGCGGCGAGCAGATCCTGATCATCGCCGGCACCGAGGAGCGCGCGAAGGCCGTTCTGGACGTCTTCCAGTCGAAGCTCATCAAGCGCGGCATCTCGCTCAAGAGCCTCGAGTCGGGCGAACCCTTCGCCAGCGGCAAGGAGTTCCGCATCGTCTCGACCCTCAAGGACGGCATCTCCTCGGAGAACGCGAAGAAGATCAACAAGCTCATCCGCGACGAGGGTCCGAAGGGCGTGAAGAGCCAGATCCAGGGCGACGAGCTGCGCGTGCAGTCGAAGAGCCGTGACGACCTCCAGTCGGTGATCGCGCTGCTCAAGGGCGCGGATCTCGATCTCGACCTGCAGTTCATCAACTACCGCTGATCCCACAACGCAGGGGACGGATGCCGCCGCATCCGTCCCCTTTTCTGTGCCCTCGGATCCCATTCCGATATATGGGTCGGAGTGACCGAGACTGGATGCAGTCGCGTCCCGACGCGACAGACGATGCGGCGATGCATGACGCGCTGCCGAACCACGGTTCCGCGCTTCGCGGATCGCGGTTCCCGCCTTGTGGGGACTGGGCGCAGTTCAGCTCCGTGCACGCCATCGTCTGTGGTCGGCGAGTGTCCCAACACTCGCCGACCACAGAAAATCACCCGTACTCAATCCTGCGACGACGCGCCGACGACAAGCGCCTGCGTGATCGTCGGAAAACTCGTCTGTGGATTATTGGCATCGCGATCCACTTCGTGATGTAGTGGCCGTCCGGGCACATCATGGGGAGCCCGGATCTGGAAAGCAACTGGGGGCAGTCCATGAACACCAACAACTCGATGACGAGTATTCGAGAAAGCAAGCAGCTCTTGGCGGAGGAGGTGTTTCAGCACATCGGCGCGCAGATCGTCGACGGTGTGCTGGAGCCGGGGTATCGCATCCGCGATGTCGACGTCGCCGAAGAACTGCATGTGTCACGGACTCCGGTGCGAGAGGCGTTACAGCGTCTCGAGCGTCTCGGGCTCGTGACGATGTACCCGAGCAGATACACCGAGGTCACCGCCGTCACGGCAGAGACCGTCGAGCAGACGCTCGAGTTCGCGGGGTATCAGGCGGGGATGGCCGCGCGGATGGGCGTCGCGCGGATGAGCCAGCAGGACCGCGAGAGTCTCGCCGCACTGGTCGAGGAGATGTACACGGCGCTCGATGACGACGTGCACATCTCCAACACACGGTGGGCGGTGTTCTCGTTCCTCAGCGCGCGCAGTCGTAACGCGCAGCACCAGGTGCTGATCAACGACGCGAGCATGGCTCTCTTCCGCAATCTCCGCGGCTGGAGCGTGCCCGAGAACGACCGCGAGCGCATGCTCCAGGTCTACCGGGACTTCCACGACGCGGTGCTGCGCGGCGATGCCGACGAGGCCGAGCAGCAGGCACGTCTGATGCACTACGTCTGACCACTGGGTCGGACACTGCGCCTGATCACTGTCGGCGCGCGGCCGTCCAGCCTCTGACCCATCGGTCGAGGCGGCGATACGCTTCCTCTCTGGCCCCATGCCGCGAGAGGAAGACGTCGTGCAGGGCTCCGTCGATGCGCTCGACAGTGACAGACGGACCGAGCTTCAGCGACGCCCGCGCGATGTCGTCGACGACCAAGACCGAGTCTGCTCGGGTGAGGTCCTCCGACCATCGCGTGGGCGTCGCTGAGCGCGCGGACAGCAGCACGCACACGGGCGCGTCGATCGTCAGCCCCGCCGCGACCTTGGCGTGTCCGGTGAGTATCGCGTGGAACCACCCCGCGTGGACGGCCATCGTCTGCGCCGGACGCCAGAGGAGGTTCACCTCGACCGGATCGTCGGGGTCGGCGACCTCCTGCTGCGCGCGGGTGTAGAAGCCGAGATCGACCTGCGGCGCGACCTCCCGAGGAGCCCACCTGGCCTGCAGCTCGGCGACCGGAGCGATGAGCGGGCGGGCGGAAGCGACCTGGAACTCGAGCCAGGGGCTGTTCAGGATCACGGCATCCGCCGCCTCGGGGTGCCGCGACGCCCACAGGCTCAGGGTGAGTCCGCCGGTCGAGTGGCCGAGCAGCACGAGCCGCCGGGGGGATGCCGCGGCTCCAGTCCCGTGCCCCATCGCGGACAGAGCCGCGGCGATGTCCTCGTCGTACGCGACGAGGTCGGTGATGTAGCCGGGAGTCTGCCCATCGCGCAGACTCCGGCCGTACTTGCGCAGGTCGAGCGCGAAGAAGCGCGCCCCGCGAGACGTCCAGAATCGAGCGAGCCGCTTCTGGAAGAAGTAATCCGACCAGCCGTGCACATAGAGCACGTCGACATCGTCCAGCGGGAGGCTCTGCCCGCGCAGCCGGTCCCACCAGGGCCGGTCCCGCGGCACCGCACGCACGAGCGTGGCGACGAGCGGTCCCTCATCGTCCTCGCCGAGCTCGAGCGTGAGCTGCTCGAACTCGTCGCCGAGGACGTCCGGTATCCACTCAGGCATGCCGCCAGGCTATCGAAACGGTGTCGACTACTGGGGAGCGGTGTGTCCGACCGTGAGGCTGCGCACGACCTGCTGCGCGAGCGGTGCCGGATCAGCGGCCCCGGCTCCGTTGTCGAAGGTCACCAGCCGGATCCAGTCCGGACCGACTCGCACGTCGACGATCTTCTCGCCGTTCGCACCCGTGCTCGCCGTGGCGGCATCGGCTCCCTCGAGTTCGACGGGTTCACCGTCGATTTTCTCGAACGCCCATGCCCCGGCGGGAAGTGTCGTGAGCATCAGATAGCTGGATCCTTCGTACTCGCTCCCGGCCGACTTGAAATAGCAGATGCGCGATCCGTTGACGACCTCGTACACCTCCGCTGGGATGCCCCAGCCGCCGAAGTCCGAGAAGAGCGCGGCATCCGTCACTCCGAATTCGGCATTCACCTGCTCCGGTGTGATGAAGCGCTCGCACGGCGCACCGACGATGTCGCTCTCGACGTAGTCGACCTCGCGCAGGCTCGCAGCCGCCGAGGCGGCGATCCGACGCAGCGCCTCTTCGATCGGAGCGGTGTCATCCGCTCCCAGATCGGGGTCGACGACGGTGGCCGACAGCAGCACGTCTCCGTCGGGAAGCTCGAAGCCGCAGCGCCCGTCCTCGCAACTCGCCTGCTCACCCCAGAAGCCCTGACGCTCGGTCGCGCCGGCGATCACAGCCTGGGCATCCGGCACGATCGTGACCTCCCAGCTGCGCTCCGTGTCACCCGCGGAGCACGCGATCCCCCCTGCGCGCTGGAACATGTACTGCCCGGGGCCCGGCAGCCAGCCCGTCGCAGACACCAGCGACAGCGCCGGTGCGACCGGCGTCGACGGCTCCCCCACGAGTTCGGCCATGGTGGCGGCGACGTCGTCGCACGTCACATCGAACGCCGCCGCCGGTTCGACGATGGGCGCCGGCGTCGGGGACGGTGTGCCGGTCGACGACGCCGTCGCAGACGGCGAACCTGATGGCTTCGGCTCGGCGGCCGGCTCGGCAGTGCACCCTGACACCAGCAGCAGAGCGGCGGTGCCGAGGACGATCAGGGATCGCAGTCGCATCCCTTCACCCTACGGATGCCGCCCCGCAGGCGCACCGGGTGCCGACAACGATCCGGTGTCGGTCACTCTCCGCGGGAGACGCGCACCATCTCGTCACGCGGCACGACCTTGACGCGCGCGCGCTCGTGCGGCGCACCGAGAGCGACCTCGTGCTCGTCGAGCCGGTGCCAGCCTTCGAGGTCGGTCCACTTCACACCGCGCTCGAGCAGCAGGGCGGGGATCGCCTCTTCAGACGGGTCCTCCGGGTGCCACCACGAGCCCTGGTCGTTGATGATGTGCCGCACGGTCTCCATGGCATCCGACTTGGTGTGGCCGATCAGGCCCACCGGTCCGCGCTTGATCCACCCTGTCGCGTAGATGCCGGGCATCTGCTGGTTCGAGTCCTTGGCCAGCACCTGGCCCTCGCGGTTGGGGATGACGCCGTGCTTCTTGTCGAACGGAACGCCCGGAAGCGGCGAGCCGAAGTAGCCGATGGCGCGGTAGAGCGCCTGCAGCGGAACCTCGCGCATCTCGCCCGTGCCCACGGCACCGCCCTGCCCGTCGGGCTTCGTGCGCTCGTAGACGAGGGCCGCGACACGACCGGCGTCGTCCTTGCGGACCTCGACCGGGCGGGCCCAGAAGTGCAGGTGCAGACGACGCGATGCCGTGCCTCCCGCATTGTTGACCGAGTCGCGCTTGCGCCACGACTGCAGGATGCGGTCGATCACCATGACCTGCTTGTTGCTGGCCACCGCGTCTTTCGACGCCTCGTCGTAGTCGAAGTCCTCGTCGTAGACGACCATGTCGACGTCACGCAGCTCGCCGAGCTCACGCAGCTCGAGCGGGGTGAACTTGACCTGAGCGGGTCCGCGGCGTCCGAACACGTGCACATCGGTGACGGCGCTCGCCTTGAGACCCTCGTAGACGTTCTCCGGCACCTCGGTGACGAGCAGGTCTTCGGCGTGCTTCGCCAGCATGCGGGCGACGTCGAGAGCGACGTTGCCATTGCCCAGCACACCGACGGATGCGGCGTCGAGCGGCCACTCGCGCGGCACATCGGGGTGGCCGTCGAACCAGCTCACGTAGTCTGCTGCCCCGTAGGCGCCGACCGCGTCGATGCCGGGGATGTCGAGCGTCGTGTCGCGGATCGCGCCGGTGGCGAAGATGACCGCGTTGTAGTGCTTCTTCAGGTCGTCGAGGGTGATGTCCTCGCCGAACCGCACGTTGCCGAACAGCCGGATGTCACCGCGGTCGAGCACATCGCGCAGCGCGTTGACGATGCCCTTGATGCGCGGGTGGTCGGGTGCGACGCCGTAGCGGACCAGGCCGTAGGGGGCGGGGAGCTGCTCGAAGAGATCGATGGAGACGTCGAACTTGCGCTCGGCCTTCAGCAGGATGTCTGCTGCGTAGATGCCGGCGGGGCCCGCTCCGACGATGGCCAGTCTGAGCTTGGTCATAAGGGGTCCTTTCGTATGCCGTCACGCCCGGCGCACGCGGCCGAGGGCCGCGACGCGATCAGCTGGAGCGTTCGACGAGGGTCTCTGCGAAACGAGTGAGCGCTTCGCGCACGGTGCCACGCGGGAGCGGGGCGAGCGCGTCGATCGCATCCTGAGTCCAGGAGTGCGCGAGCGCGAGGGTCTTCTGCGTTCCGACGTGGTCGCGGAGCTCGGTCAGCGGTCCGTCGAGGATCGCGGGGTCGGCCCCTTCGGCGATGCGCGCCACCCCGTCGTCGATGCGAGCGGCGAGACCGATCGAGGCATCATCGGCCTCGGCCTTCAGCAGCAGGTACGGCATCGTCGGAACCCCGGCCCGCAGGTCGGTGCCCGGCACCTTGCCGGTGTCCTCGGGCTTCGCCGACAGGTCGATCACGTCGTCGAGCAGCTGGAAGGCGACGCCGATCTTCTCGCCGTACACGCGCAGCGGCTCTTCGTACTCCGACGGTGCGTTGGAGAAGATCACGCCGCCCTGCGTCGCCGCGGCGATGAGAGAGCCGGTCTTGTCGGCCAGCACCTGGAGGTAGAACTCGATGGGATCATCGTCGGGCTGAGCGCCGATCGTCTCGTGCATCTGTCCGAGGACGAGGCGCTCGAAGGTGTCGGCCTGCAGCCGGATTGCCCGCTCACCCAGACGCGACATCAGCTGGCTCGCACGGGAGAAGAGGATGTCGCCGGTCAGGATCGCGATGTTGTTGCCCCACACGGTCTGCGCCGCGGGCACTCCGCGACGGCGATCCGCACCGTCCATGACGTCGTCGTGATACAGCGAGCCGAGATGGGTGATCTCGAGCGCCTTCGCGACATCGATCACCTGATCGGTGTTGCCGTCGCCGAGCTGGGCCGCGAGCAGCGTCAGCACGGGGCGGATGCGCTTGCCCCCCGCCTCGTACAGATAGCGGCTGGCGGCATCGGCGAGCGGATCGGCCACACGCACGTCGTCGGCAAGACCGGTCTCGACGAGCTCGAGCCCGTCTTCGATCGCCTGCGCGATGCGTCGACCGGCGGTGCCGATGAAGACACGGTCGCTGAAACCGAGACGGCTCGCCAGTCGCGAACCCGGGGCTACGCGGCTCGAAGTCACGGTCTCAGCCTACCGTCGTCAGCTGGGCGGGTACGCGCGTCGCATTCACGCGGGCTTGAACGCCCGGTGCAGCGCGACGATCCCGAACGAGAGGTTGCGGTATTCGACCTCGGTCCACCCGGCCTCGCGGATCCACGCGGCGAGCTTCTTCTGGTCGGGCCAGTCACGGATCGACTCGTTGAGGTAGTCGTAGGCGTCGCCGTTGGTGCCGGCGACGCGAGCCACCCGAGGAAGCACCTGCGAGTTGTAGAACCGGTACGCGGCACGGAAGACCGAGCCCGGCGGGGTCGAGAACTCGTTGATCACCAGACGACCGCCCGGCTTCGTGACGCGCAGCAGCTCACGCAGCGCCTTCTTCGGGTCGTTGACGTTGCGCAGCGCGTACGACATGGTGACGGCGTCGAACTCGCCGTCGTCGAACGGCAGATCGGTGGCATCCGCCTGCACGAACGAGAGATTGCGGATGCTGCCGTGGCGGCGCTGCCCCTCGGCGAGCATGCCCGGCGAGAAGTCGGCGGCGACGACCTGCGCACCGCTGCGGGCGAGGGATGCCGACGAGGACGCGGTGCCCGCACCGAGGTCGAGGATCTTCTCCCCCGGCTTCGGGGCGACGGCCCTCGTCGTGGCCGCGCGCCAGAGCGCGTCGTTGCCGACCGTCATCGCCGTATTCGTCCGGTCGTAGCCCGCGGCGACCTGGTCGAACATGCCGCTGACGCGGGCGGGGTCCTTGCCGAGATCGGCGCGGTTGGCTTCGTTCGAGGTCACACGCCCAGTCTAGGCGCGAGGTGCAGCGCGTCGAGGCGGTCGAGCCAGAGATCCGGCGTGGCATCGTCGAAAGGGGCGAGGCGATCTCGCACCCGCCGCTCGAGATCGAGGGCCAGAGCCTCGAGTCCGGCCATGATCTCGGCGGGGTATCCGTAGCTCACGCTGTGCTCGGCCCACTCGTCGCGGTCGTCGACCCATGTGCCGCGCGGACCCTCGACCCGCACGACGTCGAGGTCCATGTCGATGCCGACGGCGAGGAGCGGGTCGTCCGACCAGCGCACCTCCCATCCGATGTCGATGTAGATCCGCATGCCCTTCGGGTGGTCACGGTTCACGGTCAGGGCGAAGTCGGACCGCCTCGGCACGAGCGTGACATTAGGGGCCTCGGCGATGTAGCCCGCGCCCGGTCGAGCGCTCGACCAGCCGACGGGCTGGCCGAGCCAGTCGCCCCACTCGTCGGCGCCGAGGTACACGCACTCATGACGCCAGTGCGGAGACCCGTCCCACTTGCGCCACTGGAAGATCATCTCGGTGCCGGGTGCGGGGCGGACGTCGCTCATGCACTCAGCGTAGGCGTGGCCTGTCACATCCCGGTCGACGGGTGACGAACTAGGCTGGAGGGGTGAGCAGCAGGCTGGTCGTGGAGACCCGTGAGATCGATCCGGTCGAGGATCTCCTGGCCTACGCCGACCCGTCGCGGCCTCTCGCCTGGCTGCGCCGCGGCGACGGCATCGTCGCCGTCGGCGACGCCATCGTCGAGACGGTCCGCATCCCCGCCGGCGCAGCGGCCCTGCGATCCGCTGCGATCGCTCGGGCATGGCGAGAGCTCGCGCAGGACGCCGAGATCGATGACGAGCTCGGGCTCCCCGGCTCCGGACTGGTCGCCTTCGGTGCGCTGACCTTCGACGAGGACTCCGCCGCCGACAGCATCCTCGTCGTGCCGGCGCTCGTGATCGGTCGACACCACGGGCGCACCTGGATCACCCGCATCCGTTCGTCGTCGGCGTCGGCACCCGCAACCGAGCCGCAGCCTGAGGCGGCGACGATCGCCTACGGCCCGCACTGGGCCGGCACCGTCGGCCCCGGTGCCCAGAGCCCGCAGGGCTATCAGGACTCGGTGCGCCAGGCACTCGAACGCATCGCCGCCGGCGAGCTCAGCAAGGTCGTGCTCGCACGCGACCTCACCGGCAGCATCCCGGCCGGTTCCGACCTGCGCCGGCTCGTGCGCGCGCTGTCGACCGGATACCCCGACACGTGGGCGTTCGCGGTCGACGGGCTGATCGGCGCGAGTCCCGAGACCCTCGTCACCGTGCAGCAGCGCACCGTCACCGCCCGCGTGCTCGCCGGAACGATCGGACGCGGAGCCGACGCGGATGCCGACACCGTCGCATCCAGCCACCTGGCCTCGAGCACCAAGGACCTCGACGAGCATGAGTACGCGGTGCAGAGCGTGCTGGCCTCGCTGCGTCCGCACACCCGCGCGCTGGCGGCGAGCGAGCAGCCGTTCCTGCTCAAGCTGCCGAACCTCTTCCACCTGGCGACCGACGTCGAGGGCGAGCTGGCCGATGGCGGCTCGTCACTCGACCTGGTCGGGGCCCTGCATCCGACCGCCGCCGTGGCCGGCACCCCGACGTCTGCGGCGATCGCGGCTATCCGCGAGCTCGAGCCGTTCGACCGTGGGCGGTACGCCGGTCCGGTGGGATGGGTCGACGCGGCCGGCAACGGCGAGTGGGCGATCGCGCTGCGCTGCGCGCAGTTCACCCCCGCCGAGACCGACATCGCCGTCACCGCCTACGCGGGCGCAGGCATCGTCGCAGGCTCCGACCCCGAGTCGGAGCTGCTCGAGACCCGGGTCAAGTTCCGTCCGCTGGTCGACGCGCTCGCCTGACCCGCGCCCGGACCGCCCGCGGTCAGCTCGCCGCGAGGCGCTCCTTCTCCGCGTCGACATCGAAGTCGGCCGCCGGCCACTGCGGATCGATGCGCTGCAGCGCGTCGAGCAGCAGCTCCTGCACGGCGAGGCGGGCGAACCACTTGTGGTTCGCCGGGATCACATGCCACGGAGCCGGCTCGGTCGAGGTGCGCTCGAACATGATCTGATACGCCGCCATGTAGTCGTCCCACAGCAGTCGCTCGTCGACATCGCCCGGGTTGTACTTCCAGTGCTTGTCGGGTCGCTCGAGCCGCTCCATCAGTCTCGACTTCTGCTCGTCGGGCGAGATGTGCAGCATGACCTTGACGATGCGCGTGCCCGATGCGGCGACCGCGGCCTCGAACTCGTTGATCGCGTCGTACCGGCGCTCGATCTCGTCCGCCGGGGCCAGCGAACGCACCCGGCCGATCAGCACGTCTTCGTAGTGCGAGCGGTCGAAGACGCCGATGAACCCGGGCTCCGGGAGGCGCCTGGACACACGCCACAGGAAGTCGTGCTCGAGCTCTTCGTCGGTCGGCGCCTTGAACGCCGTGAGCGCGACGCCCTGCGGATCGACCCCGCCGACCACGTGGCGCACGATGCCTCCCTTGCCCGCGGAGTCCATCGCCTGCAGGATCAGCAGCACCGAGTCCTTCGCCACGCCGACGCGGCTCTCGGCGAAGAGCCGCTCCTGCAGCTGATTGAGCTCGTCGAGGCCCGCCTCGAGATCGCGCTTGCCGTCGGCTTTCGCGCCGCTGTAGCCGGGGGTGCTCTGCGGATCGAGGTCGGAGAGGCGGAATCCGTCGCCGACCTGGAGGGCCTTGGCCCACTCATGCGCTGTCATGCGTTCATCCTGCCACTGGATATCCGCAGCGGAGGCGAAGGTTCTCAGCGGGACAGCGGGACCTCGATCAGCTGACGGCCACCGGCCGGGGTGGTGAGGGCCTGGTCGAGTGCCGTGCGGGTCGTCACGCGCTGGTACTCCCATCCGTAGGCGAGTGCCAGCTGCTCGAGCCGCACCGCGTGCGGCGTGTAGAACGCGCGATCGAGATCGGCCCGATCCGCCGTGCCCGCGACCTCGAGGCCGTCGAAGATCGTGCCGCCGCCGTCGTTGCCCACGATGACCTGGATGCGAGGCTCGTGCTCGTCGGGCGGGAGCAGCAGGGCGCCGACATCGTGCAGGAAGGTCAGATCGCCGAGCAGCACGCGGGTGACCCCGGGCGCTCCCCCGGCCTGACTGGCGAGCGCGATGCCCGTGGCGGTGGCGATCGTGCCGTCGATCCCCGCGAGCCCGCGGTTGGCGCGCACCGGGACCTTCTTGCCACCGAGCACCGCATCGGCCACCCGCACGAGCCGCGACGAGCCGAAGACGAGTCGATCGTGCGGCCAGGTCGCCCGCCAGACGGCGTCGGCGAGCAGCTCACGGTCGAGCGGCCGGCGCACCGCCGCCAGCTCGGCCTTCACCGCGTCGCGCCGCGCCGACGGATCGGTCGACGTGAGACCGTCCTGGTCGGGCGCCCGCTCGCTGAGATCGACGGCGTGAGCCGCGGATGACGTGAGCCACGCACCGAGCCACTCGCGGTCGGCGACGCCGGGTGCGACCGACACGGACGCCGCGGCCGTCGTGCGGCCGTTGAGATCGAGAGCCTCGCCGCCACGTCGGACGGCGATCACGTCGACATCCGGCCGCGACAGCAGGCGAGCCACCTCACGACTGAGGGTCGGGTGCCCGAGCACGACGGCGCGCTCGATGCGGCCGCCCAGCTCGTCGTCGCGCAGCAGCGCACGATAGCCGTGCACGACCTGGCGGCCGAAGCGCGCACCGCTGACGATCTCGGCGATCAACGGCCAGGATCCGGCGTGCGCGATCTCTTCGGCATCCGGTCCCGCGTCGGCGCCGGCGATGACGACCGTGCGCGGCCCCCGCTCGAGCAGGAGCGGTTCTGCCGCCACCGGTCTGGGCACGTCGCCCGGCACGATGTCGACGGTCGGGACGTCGCCCGACAGCGGCTCGCGCGACGGCAGGTTCAGGTGCACGGGGCCGGCGACACCGGCCAGACCGTGGGTGGCATCCGCGCCCATCGCCGCGGCGACGGCGCGCATCGCGAGACCCGCCCAGTCACCGTCGCCCGGCACGGGGGCATCGATCTGCTCGCGCACCCAGGAGGCGAACATGCCCGGCTGGATGGTGGCCTGATTAGCTCCCACTCCGCGCAGCTCGGGCGGCCGATCGGCCGTCAGGAGCAGCAGCGGCACCCCCGAGTGGAAGGCCTCCATCGCTGCGGGAAGGAGGTTGGCGGCAGCGGTCCCCGAAGTGCAGAGCACCGCCGCGGGCACACCCGTCTCACGCGAGAGACCGAGCGCGGTGAATCCTGCGACCCTCTCGTCGATGCGCACGTGCAGACGCAGCTGCCCCTGATTCGCGGCATGCACCGCGGCGAGCGCGAGCGCCTGAGATCGAGACCCCGGCGAGAGCACGAGATCGCGCACGCCGTGGCCGATCAGGTCGGCGATCAGGGATGCCGCAGCATCCGTCGCGGGCGATGAGGTCACGGACGCGCGTCCGGCGCCGTACCGTCCGGTGCGGCTCCGTCGTCGGTCTCGTCCTCGAGACGAGCGAGCTCCTCCTCGAGACGGCGGATGCGCGCATCCTGCTCGCTCTTGCTGATGCTGCGGAGGAACTGGGGGTCGTCGTCGGGCGCGATGATCGTGATCGCTCCGCCGTTGTCGTTCGCGCGGCGTCGGCCGATCGTGAACCAGAGGATGCCCCCGATGACCGGGATGAGGATGACGATGGCGATCCAGGCGGCCTTGGGCACGCCCCGGTGTCGCGTCGGCGGCTGCACTGCGCAGTCGACGATGCTGTACACCCAGAATATGGCGGCCAGGAAGCCGCCAACGATCAACAGTCTCGCCACCCCTCCAGTGTAGGCGGGTCTGTGACGCGTGGATCTGCCTGGGCGCTCAGCGCGGGCGCCGATGCCCGATTGTTAGACTGCGCGGACCATGCCTGCCCCGTCGATGCCGCTGCGTCACCAGGGCGTCGAGCGGATGCTGATCCTCCGGGTCGCTCTCGCCCTCGGCCTCGCCCTGCTGCTCGTCATCGGCGCGTGGTCGGCGTCGCACGGCAAGGCGGATGCGCACACGACGCTGTGCCTCGCTCCGGGCGCGAGCGTCGCGTCGGTCACGGCGCACCACGACGAGACGAGCGTGGTCGAGTCCGCTCCATCGGACGACGTCGGGGTCGTCATGGTCGCGGCGCTCTGCTGCGTCCTCCTCGTGCTGCTCTCGTTGCGCTCCGTCAGAGGCGCGCCGCTGATCCGTCGCGCTGCGGTGGTGCGTGCATCGGCTCCGAGCCGCGCGGGTCCTCGTCTGCACGTCCCCGCGCTCACCCTCGCTCAGCTCTCGGTCTCCCGCACCTGAATCAGGCACGCCGCTCGTCGGCGACCCCGGCCGCGCTCGTCGCGGCTCACTCACCCTGCCTGATCCGAACCGTTGGAGAACCCATGAAGACCCCTGCCAAGGTGGCCCTGATCACCGTCGCCGCCGCGATCGTCCTCGCGATCGTCGGCGTCGCCTACGCCCTGTCGCAGCGCCCCGCAGACCCCCTGCCGCCCGAGGGCGAGAAGCGGCAGACCGTGCGCACCGACTCGCACGTCCTCGACGACGGAGGACCGGACGCCGTCACCGTCGTCGAGTTCCTCGACTTCGAATGCGAGGCCTGCGGAGCGTTCTATCCGATCGTCGAAGACCTGCGCGAGGAGTATTCGGGCGAGATCACCTACGTCGTGCGGTACTTCCCTCTGCCCGGTCACATCAACTCGACGCAGGCCGCTCTCGCCGCCGAAGCCGCGGCGCAGCAGGACCGCTTCGAGGACATGTACCACCGCCTCTTCGAGACGCAGGCCCAGTGGGGCGAGAAGTCCGAGGAGACGCCCGAGGTGTTCCGGGGAATCGCGGCCGAGCTCGGACTCGACATGGCCGCCTACGATGCGGCGATCTCCGACCCGGCGACACTCGATCGAGTGGAGGCCGACAGGAGCGACGGCGAGCGGCTCGGAGTGCGCAGCACCCCCAGCTTCTTCATCGACGGCGAGCCCGTGTCGCTGGAGGCGTGGGGGGACCTCGAAGCGGCTCTGGAGAATGCCGTGGAGAGGTAGCCAGCAGAGCCGTCGTCAGAGGAGTCCTCGGGCGAGGAGCGCCTCCTGGTACGCGCCCGCCTTCGCGCTGACGACCTGACGGCAGGCGATCAGCGTCTCGATCTGCGCGTCGAGAGAGCGCTCGTGCGCGCGCAGCAGGGCGAGACGCTCGGCCTCGTTGCCGCTGCCGACGCGCACCAGGGCGGCGTACTCACGCAGCAGGGCGATGGGGGCGCCGGATTCGCGCAGTCGCGCCAGCAGCGCGAGCCACGCGAGCGAGTCGTGGGCGTAGACCCTCCGACCGCCGGAGGTGCGCGGCACGTCGCGAGGGAAGAGCCCTTCTGCCTCGTACCAGCGCAGCGTGTGCACGCTCACGCCGGCCAGACGGGCGAGCTCGCCGATGCTGAACGTGCGCGTCGTGTCGATCACATCCTCCACGAGGACTCCTCCTTGACTTCGAGTGCACTCTAGATCGTACGGTCGGAGCATGACAGATGCACTCCCCCCTCTCGACATGATCGCCCGTCAGCAGCCCCTCGCCTCGGAGTTCGGCTATCGCTCCACTGCGGCCGAGGTGATCGCCGAGGTCGACCTCTCGGGCAAGACCGTGATCGTCTCGGGCGGGTACTCGGGACTCGGACTCGAGACGGTGCGTGCGCTCGCGAATGCCGGAGTGCGCGTGATCGTGCCTGCGCGTCGCCTCGACGCCGCCGAGGAGGCGCTCGCAGGGATCGACGCGGTCGACGTCCGCAGCGCCGACCTCGGCGACCTCGACTCGGTGGCAGCGTTCACCGAGACCGTCCGTCGCGACGGACGCCCGATCGATCTCGTGCTCGATGTCGCCGGCATCATGGCCACCCCGTTCGGTCACACCGCGCAGGGCTTCGAGTCGCAGTTCGGCACCAACCACCTCGGCCACTTCGCCCTGGTCAACGGAGTGGCCGACCTGCTGCCGGAGGGCGCTCGCGTCGTCTCCTACTCCTCGGGAGGGCACTTCCGCTCCCCCGTGCGATTCGAGGACATCGACTTCGAGACGACGCCCTACGACCCGTGGGTCGCCTACGGGCAGTCGAAGACGGCGAACGCGCTGTTCGCCGTCGGGCTGGCCCGTCGTGGCGCGACCCGCGGCATCCTCGCCTTCTCGGTGCACCCGGGCGGGATCATGACCGACCTGCAGCGGCACGTGCCCCGCGAGGAGCTGATCTCGCGCGGATGGATCGACGAGGACGGAACGCCGAACCCGCGCTTCAAGACGCCGGCAGAGGGAGCGTCGACGGGTCTCTGGGCCGCGACGGCTCCCGAGCTGGCCGATCGCAGCGGCGCGTACTGCGAGGACTGCTCGATCAAGGGCATCGTCCCGCCCGAGCACACGGACATGACGACCGGCGGCGTGAAGCACTGGGCGATCGATCCCGAGGCCGCCGAGCGGCTGTGGGCGCTCTCGGTCACCGCGACGGGAGTCGACGGCTTCGCCTGAGCGGCGGCCCGCGTCGGGCGGCTTCCGTCAGTCGGCGGCGAGACGGAGGATGCGGTCGTCGCCGGGCGAGGGGCTTCCGCGTCCGTCGGTATTGTTCGTGAGCACCCAGAGCATGCCGTCCGGTCCGGCGACGACGTCGCGCAAACGCGGAATCGACGCCGAGCGACAGCGTCGACCGGGTGTGCGTGCCGATGAACCCATTTCGGAGAGTCGGATGCAGGAGCACAATACCGATATGAACGAGGGCGCTTCCGTGGAGCAGCCCGTGCCTGCGGAGGGGCCGGCAGGGCCGCACGACGATGTCGCGCCGCCACGGACGAGCGGGGAGTCGGATGCGATGCTGGGCCGCCGTGCGCAGCTTCTCGCCACCGAGCACTGGGGGCTTCTCGCCGCCCGCAGCACCGCGCAGAGCGAGGTGCTGTCGCGCATCACGATCTTCCTGACCCTCGTCTCCGCCGGACTCGTGACCATCGGACTGCTGGGGCAGGCGTCGGACTTCGGCGGGTGGTTCGGCGGCGCGTCACTCGCGATCCTCGCGTTCCTCGCGGTCATCGGCTTCATGACCCAGGTGCGCGTGATGAACGTGTCGGAGGAGGACATGATGTACGTCGTCGCGATGAACCGCATCCGCGGCGCGTACGTCGACCTGGATCCGGAGGTCGCCGATGTCTTCCTCGCCTCGCCGCACGACGACGAACCGGGGATGAAGCGCACGTACTCGTTCCTCCGTCCCCGTCGCCTGAGCATCCTGCTCGGCAGCTCGGTCATGCTGCTGATCGTCGTGAACGCCTGCGTCGTGGGGATGCTCGTCGGCTCGGCCGTGATCGCGGGTGGCGGCGCTTTCGCCGGGGCGATCGCGCTCGGCATCGTCGCCGGACTGGTGCTCGCCGCCGGCTTCATGACGTTCGGCGGCGTCGGCTACCGCTGGGCATGGAGCCATCACGCGCCACGACGTTCCACTCCGGAAGGCGACGGTCGGTCGCTACGCTGAGCGCATGACCGAGGCGCGAACCCCCACATCGCATCGCGTCGCCGCCGTACTGCGGCGCATTCCTGCCACCCTCACGATGGTGGCTGTGATCCTCGCCGTCGGCGTGATCTGGCAGGGCCTGTGGACCCCGTTCGAGAAGACCGACCTGTTCGGCACCGTCGCATACGGCCTGCCCAACCTCGCGCAGGGGATGTGGTGGACGCCGCTCACCGGCACGTTCTTCGTCAACGAGCCGTGGGTGTACCTGTTCACGATCTCGGGATTCTGGGGCATGGCGTATCTCGAATACCGACGTGGCACCAGGGTCGCCCTCGCGTACTACTGGGTCGGACAGCTCTTCGCGATCCTCGCCACCGCGCTCGTCCTGTTCGTCGCCTCGCAACTGCCCTGGGCGTGGGCTCAGGAGCAGGCCCAGGCGCTCGATGTCGGCGCCTCCGGCGGCACCATGGCGTGCATCGCCGCCGCGATCGGGCTCTTCCGCCCGCCATGGCGAGTGCGCGGCTGGCTCGTGCTGCTCGGTTTCGTGTTCATCGCGATGCTGTTCTGGGGTGCGGTCGCCGATCTCGAGCACCTGCTCGCGGTGCTGCTCATCCTCGTCGTCGACCGCACCCTGCGTGTGCAGCGGACCACGGTGCGAGAGCAGCGTCTGATCGCCGTGATCTCGCTCATGGTGCTCGGAGCGGTCGAGATCATCACGACTCTCGTCGCCACCGACGGCCCGTTCGGCCCGACCGAGCCCGCGTCGGGCGGGTTCATCGACCTCGCGCTCGACCTCGTCGTCATCGTCGTTCTCGTGAACGGACTCCTGCGCGGCCGTCGCTGGGCGTGGGTTCTCGTGATGCTGCTCGGGCTCTTCAACATCCTGGTCGCAGCTCTGGTCCTCATCCTCATCACGGTGTTCTCGCAGGCGCAGATCGATCTGCGGTGGGACGGCGAGACGGAGCTCGCGCTCGCCAACGGCTTCCTCTGGGTGATCCTGCTCGTCTACCTGATCGCCGTGCGCCGTGCGTTCCGGGCGAAGCGCAAGTCTCTCCTCGGCATCCAGCCGGCCCCCACGGTCGACGACGTGAAGACCGAGCTGCGCGCGCACGGCGGGGGCACCCTGTCGTGGATGACGACCTGGGAGGGCAACAGCTACGCCCGCAGCGATGCCGGGATCGTCGCCTACCAGCGACGGGCCGGTGTGGCGCTCGCGCTCGCGGATCCGATCGGACCGCCCGCATCCCGCGCAGTCGCCGTCACAGAGTTCATCCGCACGGCGGAGCTGGTGGGCCTCGTCCCGTGCTTCTTCAGTGCAGACGACGCCACCCGGGCCGCTGTGCCCGCCGGCTGGCGCAGCCTGGTCGTCGCCGACGACACCATCGTCGACCTGCCGGGCCTGGAGTTCACCGGCAAGCGCTGGAACTCGGTGCGCAGCTCTCTCAATCGGGCGGGGCGCGAGGAGATGACCTTCCGGATGACGCGCCTGGCGGACGAATCGTGGGGAGTACGGCAGCAGCTGCGTGCGATCTCCGAGGCATGGGTCGGTGACAAGGACCTGCCTGAGATGCGGTTCACTCTCGGCACGCTGGATGAGGCGGAGGACCGCGAGGTGCGACTCGCTCTCGCGATCGCCCCGAACGGTGACGTCGACGGCTTCCTCTCGTGGCTGCCGGTCTATGGCGAAGGCGGCGTCGTGCGCGGCTGGACGCTCGACCTGATGCGCCGCCGCGACGGCGGCTTCGCACCGGTCATGGAGTACCTGATCGGTTCGTCCGCGAAGCAGTTCTCCGAGGAGGGTGCCGAGATCATGTCGCTCTCGGGTGCTCCGCTCGCGCACGACTATCCGCCGGACGCGGGCATCATCGCCGTCCTCAGCGAACGCCTCGCCGAAGCGCTCGAGCCCGTGTACGGCTTCGGCTCGCTGCACCGCTTCAAGCAGAAGTTCCACCCGCGGTACGAGACCATGTATCTGCTCTTCCGCGACGAGAGCGATCTCGCGGCGATCGGCACAGCGCTCACCCGCGCGTTCCTGCCGGATGCGACGCTGAGGCAGTTCGCGGGAGCGGGGCTGGAGCTGGTGCGCGGCAGCAAGGACTGAGGCCTCACCTTCCTGAGGTGATGATTCCGCGCTCGCCGAGACCGGCAGCGCCAGGATGAAGCCATGACCGACACCTCCGTTCCCGTCACGTTCGCGAACTTCGCCGAGATCGAGACCGCCCGCATGTTCGCCGCGATCGCGGCGTCGGCCGGCGGTTCCAACCGGTGGAACCACTATCGAGTGCCCACGCCGATCGACCAGCAGACCGTGATCAGGATGAATCGCGACACCCTCTACAGCGCTGCGATCATCGACATCTCCGAAGGGGCGACGATCACCGTGCCGGATGCCGGCGACCGGTACGTCTCGGTGATGCTGGTGAACGAGGGTCACTACATCGACCGGGTGCTGCATGAGCCCGGCGTCCACTCGCTCTCGGCCGAAGACCTCGGTTCCGATTTCGTGCTCGCGGCCACTCGCATTCTGGTGGATTCCGAGGATCCTGATGATGTCTCGATCGTGAACGCCCTGCAGGACGAACTCGCTGTGAGCTCGACCGGCGCGCGAGAGTTCGCTGCGCCGTCCTACGACGAATCGAGCTTCGCCGAGACCCGCCAGGCGATCCTCACCCTCGCGAAGGGCCTCGGCGGTCTGGAGCGCTGCTTCGGTCGAGCCGAGGACGTCGACCCCGTGCGGCACCTTCTGGGGACCGCAGCCGCCTGGGGCGGTCTGCCCGAGAACGAGGCCTTCTACATCAACGTCGA
The DNA here is from genome assembly GCF_044748285.1 of Microbacterium sp. NPDC090014. Classification (NCBI taxonomy): domain Bacteria; kingdom Bacillati; phylum Actinomycetota; class Actinomycetes; order Micrococcales; family Microbacteriaceae; genus Microbacterium; species Microbacterium sp. NPDC090014. The sequence goes on along the minus strand of NZ_JBIVFS010000002.1, from coordinate 361,348 downwards.
TCCCCGGCTCCCGGTCGGCGAGTACACGCTGCGGGTCGGCGACGTGCCGGTGGACGGCTTCTGGTCCGTCTCGCTGTACGACGCGGAAGGCTATTTCGCTCCGAACGACGCCGGTGCATACAGCGTCAACAGCGTGACGGGCGTGCGGGATCCGGACGGGTCGATCACCGTGCGCTTCGGCGGCGACCCCGCACTGCCCAACGTGCTTCCCCTCACGCAAGGGTGGAACTACCTGGTGCGTCTCTACCGACCTCGACCCGAAGTGCTGGACGGCACGTGGGCGTTCCCCGCGCTCACGGCGAGCTGATCCCGCACCCGAGGGGTGGCGCTACGGGGTCGAGCGGAGCGGCACCGAGACGTCGCCGCCCGCTTCCTCCGTCAGTCGCTCCCCCATCTGCACGAAGGTCGGCTCGGCGATGAACCCCCCGGCGAAGAGGGCCTGACCCTGCGTGAAGGTCTGGGACCTGCGGATCGCCTCCTCCGGCGCGAAGCCGAACACCTCGGCCAGCTCCGCCAGGTCGCGCGGCGCGTTGACGCGCATCAGACCGAGGTTGTCGCACTGCGACAGCACGTTCGGATGGATCTTCGTCGGCCGCTGTGTCGACAGGAACAGCCACAGCCCGAACTTGCGACCCTCGGCGGCGATCTGCACGAGCTGCTCGGTGAGCGCCCGCTCGACCTCGGTGCGCGGGTCGGGAGGGCACAGATTGTGCGCCTCGTCGATCACGATGAGCAGGGGCTTTCGCTCCTCGCGACGAGACCACAGGTGCTCGAGCACCGCGAGGGCTGCGACCTTCGGTTCGGCGGGGTGGTCGAATCCGCCGAGGTCGAGCACCGTCACCCGCGGCCGCTGCTCGATCACGTCGACGACCGACGCCTCGCCGCGGGACCAGAGCTCCCACTCCAGCACCTGCAGGTTCTCCATGCGGTCGGCGAGTCGGTTGCGGGCGTCGTGCCCGCCGTCGCGCAGGTGGGGCACGATGCGATCCGAGCCGAGCAGCCTCGCGTTCTGATCGAGATGGAGGAGGACGTTGTACTCCTCGGCATCCTGGATCGGACTCATCCGCAGCACGGCTGCCTTGGATGCCGGCGACAGATCGATGTAGCGCACGCGCAACGGCTCGCCGTCGACGCGCCCCGAGCGGAACACCCGGATGTCGGAGTCCGCGATGCGCTCGGCGTGATGCGGGGCCGCGGACGGCCGCGTGCTCTGCAGCCGCACGAAGTCGGCGTTCGGGTCGAGGATCAGCATCGGCAGCTCGGTCTCGAGCAGGAGCTGCTCGAGCACGACGCCCAGCGCGTAGGTCTTGCCGCTGCCGCTCTGGCCGCACCAGAAGGTGTGCCGGTTGAAGCGCCGCGGATCGAGGGTGACGGTTCCGAGCCCGCTGTCGAGAGGTGTGCCGATGGTGAGTGCGGTCATGAACTCAGAGTGCCCGCAGAGGGCGGGTGGCGAAAGCGGACCTCACCTTGTCGGTGCGATGCGCGGGTCAGTCGCTCGGGCGCCTGCGCAGCTGCTTGACATCGGTGCGCCGCTGCTTCGCCTTGAGCCGCCGCTCTTTCGACCCTCGACTCGGCTTGGTCGCGCGGCGCTGCGGCGCCGGCGGACGCAGCGCCTCGGCGACGATGCTCGCGAGTCGTTCACGTGCAGCGTCACGGTTGCGCAGCTGGGCGCGGTGCTCGGATGCGGCGATGGTCAGCACGCCGTTCACGAGACGCCCGCTCAGCCGATTGAGGAGGCGATCACGCTGGTGCGGGGTGAGCGTCGTGCTGCCCGCGGCATCCCAGAGGAGTTCGACCCGCGAGTCCGCCGTGTTCACACCCTGTCCGCCGGGGCCCGACGACCGCGAGAAACGCCACGACAGCTCGGCCTCGGGGATCGTGAGACCCGACGAGACCCGCAGACCGGGGCGATGAGGACTGGGCATGTGTCCATCATCCCCCGGCTGCGGAGCCTGCGTCTCAGCTGCGGGCGTCCGTGACCGCGACCAGGACGCCTCTCGCGCCTGCCTCCACTTCTGCCCCTGCATCCTGCGTCCGCGCATCCTTCTTCGCCGTGTTCGCGATGTGCGCACGGGACACGACGATCACGGCGACGATCATCAGCGCGACGCCGAGCCAGTAGGGAGCCGCATGGCTGACCGTGACATAGAGCGCACCGGCGATCAGAGGGGCCGCCGTGTTCATCGCGGCGTTGAGCGACTGCGTCGCTCCGCCCAGCCAGCCCTGCTCGTCGTCGCCGACCGCGTTCGACATGGCTCCGTCCATCGCCGCGGTCGAGGCGCCCTGCCCTGCAGCGAGCATCAGCGCACCGACGATGAACACCCACGGCTGCGCGAAGATCGACGCGACGACAGCGAGCCCGGCCAGTCCGATCGCCTGCGCCACGATGCCGCTGATGATCACGCCGCGCTCGCCGATGCGAGGAAGCAGGATGCCGAGCAGCACGCCCTGGATGAGGATGTCGATGATGCCGACGCCTGCCGTGAGCAGACCGATCTGCGTCGGCCCCCACTGGATCGAGTCCAGCGCGAGCACGCTGAAGTTGTTGACGAAGAAGCCGAACGGGAGCGCCAGGAGGCCGAATCCGATCATCAGACCACGCAGCTCCTTGCGTCCGAACGCTTCCTTGAAGACGCCGAACGGCTGGATCTCGCGCACCGAGATGCGCTCGATCCGGTTCTCGGGCGCGAGGCTCTCGGGCAGCAGGAAGATGCTGAGGATCGCGATCACGAGGGCGACGGCTGCGGTGAGGAAGACCGGCAGCTGCAGGCTGACGGCCGCGAGCAGTCCGCCGATCGCGGGTCCGATCATCATGCCGATTCCCGAGAGCGCACCGAGCAGACCGAACCGCTGAGCGCGCTTCTCGGGCGGCGTGATGTCGGCGAGGTAGGCGAAGAGGGCCGGAAGGTCGCCGGCGGTCAGTCCCTGGATGACACGCGCGAGCACGAGCACCCAGATCGCTCCCCCGATGCCGAACAGCGCCATGGCGAACGCCGCTCCGAAGGCGGCGGCGATGATCACCGGTCGTCGCCCGAAGCGGTCGGACAGGCGACCGAGGAAGGGGGCGACCAGGAAGGCGCACAGGCCGTTGATCGCTTCGAGGATGCCGACCCAGATGGCGAGGTCGCCTTCATGCGACACGTACTGCAGCACGACGAACGGCAGGACGGGAAGCACGACGGTCATGCCGACGACGGTGAGCATCGTCAGCACGATGAGCATGGTCCAGGCGCGCTTGTCGCTGCGCGCGAGCGATGTGTTTAGTGAAGTCACTCCGAAACTGTATCAATACCAGTTTTGTTGTCAAGCCAGTTTTGGATCGGGTTCGCGATATCGTGGACGCATGACGAACGCTGAGCCGATCGGTCGCCGCGAGCGCAAGAAGGCCGCGACGCGCAAGAACATCTCCGACGTCGCGACGATGATGTTCCTCGAGCGCGGGTTCGACAACGTCAGCATCCGCGAGGTCGCGGACGCAGCCGACGTTTCCCCGACGACGGTGTTCGCGCACTTTCCGCAGAAGGAGGCGCTCGTCTTCGACGAGGACGACGAGCAGCGGGACCGGCTCGTCTCCGCCGTTCGCGACCGCGCCGCGGGCGTCACCATCAACCGCGCGATCCACGACTTCTACACGGCCGAGGTGCACGCGAACCTCGCCGAGCACGGCGCGGAGGTGTCGCAGGTCTTCTCGCGGTTCCTCAACGAGACGCCGGCGCTGCGTGAATACGCCGCCCGGATGTGGCTGCGACACGAGGACGCGCTCGCGGATGCGATCGCGGTCGAACTGGGACTGACCCTGGCCACCCCGGAGATCCGCGTGTACTCGCGGTTCGTGCTGCAGATGCAGCTGCTCGTCAACGAGAGCGACGACCAGCTCGGGATCCTCGCCGCCGGATTCACCGTGCTCGAGAACGGATGGGCGCCGGTCGAAGCGCGGATCACCGGCGAGGACTGACTGCGTCACCGGTGAAGTGGACGCGACGGCGGGAGTCGAACCCGCAACGCCATCAGGTATGAGCTGAGGCCCGGGACCGCCCGGATCGCCGCGATGGGAACGACGCTACCCGGCCCCGACCGGGAAGACCAGGAACGTTGCGGGGATTGACAGAGTGAGTCCGCGCATGACAAGGGCCGTCGCGGGGCGTCACACGTCGGCGTCAGCCCGGCGGTGTACCGTCACGATCATGGCAGCCGCAGACGCCCCCGTCACGACCGGACAGAAGACGCATCGCTACCTGCGTCTGTCGCTGGTTCTGATCGTCGTCGCGCTGATCCTCGCTGTCGTGCTGCAGAGCGTCGTCGTGTCGTGGACACCCCTGATCTTCGGCTGGAACCCGCCGCCCTCGATCAGCCACGCCTTCTACACACCGGTCCGCGACGTCTTCGTCGGCACCCTGATCGCGGCATCCGTGGCCCTGCTCGCGCTCTCGGGACGCAGTCACGCGACGACCCTGCTCGACGTGTGCGCGGTGTTCGCGCCGCTCATCGCGATCGTTCCCGTGGGCATCGCCGATCCGCGCGCGGTCGACCGGATGCCGTGCCCGACGGCGCAGGAGTGCATCCCCGTCGACGCCGTCGCAAGCGCGAAAGCGGGAATCGCCGTCTACGCCGTGGTGGTCGTGGCGGTCGTGGTCACGATGGCGCTGATCCGTCGCCGCACCCGCACCCCGAATCGCTCGGCGACGCTCGTCTCGATCATCGCGCTCGTGACCGCGGTCGTGGTCGTGGCGCTCGCATTCGCTCCGGCGGTCAACGAGCACTTCCCGTTCAACTTCTGGCCGGTCAACAGCATCCACTTCGCAGCGACCCTGTTGTTCTTCGGAGTGTTCGCAGCCGTCCCGATCCTCTACGCGGGAGGGCCGCTCGACCCGGACGAGACGCCGCCCACGCCCCGACAGCGCACGATCTATCGGTGGATCTCGGGGCTGATGATCGCCGACCTCGTGCTGCTGGTGGTGGCGCTGCTCTTCCGTCAGGCCTTCGGTGAGACTCCGGTCGTGCTGATCGGCGAGGCCGTCGCACTGATCCTGTTCGCCACGTTCTGGTGGGTGCAGACCTTCCAGCGGTGGAACGACCCGAACCCGCCGTCGATCGCCGCGCCTCGACCGTCGGCCGCGTGAGGGCGCTCGGCCGTGTGAGGGGTCGGCAGCGCCCTCAGCGCCGGATCGAGTCGTGGAAGGGGTTCGGCTCGAGCGTGAAATCGGTCGACGCGTCGGCCCAGGTGCCGCTGCCCACCGACGATCGACCCCGCCGCAGAGCGCCGAGCAGCGCCGTGGCGGGCACGCCGACGGCGAGCGCCGCGGTTCCGCGGAGTGTGCGGTCGTTCGCCCCGAGCACACTCGCGCGATGCCACGCCTCGTGCATCGCGCCACCGCGGGCCGCCGGCACGCGCTTCGCCGGGAGTCCCCCCGCGCGGCGCAGCGCGACGAGCTGTTCGACGTGCTCCCACCAGGTCGATTCGGCCGAGGGGTGGAAGTAGTTGTCACGCAGCCAGACGGGGTGCGGATGCCGGAAGCGCCCGGCCACGACCTCGCTGCGCCCGCCCAGCAGACCGCTGCCGACGAACACCGTGTTCAACAGGCTCTTGCTCACTCCGAACGAGTCGAGGGCGATCACGGGCACCCCCTGCGCCACCGCCTCGACCGCCGCGGTGGAGCTGACCGTGACGAGTCCGGCCGCCGTCGACAGCGCCTGTGCCATGGATCCGTACGAGACGACGAGGTTCTCCGGACGCCTCGCAGGGAGCAGATCGAGGTACGCGTCGCGTTCGAGATGCGTCTCCGACTCACCGGGCCGCGACCGCAGCTTGACCACCACACGGCGGTTCGGGTCCGCTTCCGCCGCGCGCACGAGAGTGGCCGCGATCTCGGCCCGCTCCTCCCGGTCGGTGGGCACGAGGGCCTGGGCCGCGAACACGATGTCGGTCGCCGGCATCCGCACCGCCCGGGGCTCGGCCGGCCTCTCGGCGACGAGGGTTCCGGACGATCCTCCGGACTCGGCCGCGATCACCCGTGCCCGATCAGCCGCCACCATCCGCGATCGGGATCTCGCGAACGGCAGGGTCGCGAGCGCCGTCGGCACCTGCACGCCGATCCGGCGACCGAGCTCGGCGAACGCACGCTCCTCCCGATGCGAGTGCACGACGAGCAGATCGGCGTTCCGCCGGTACTCGAGGGCACCGCGCTGCGCGGGAACGGCCATGCCCGGAAGTCCGGCGACGACGACCGGTCGCACGGTGAGCCCGTCGACGACCCGGCCCAACAGGCGCACGAACGGGCCGCGGCCGGCGAGCAGCACGACGTCAGGACGCTGCCCCTCGAGCCAGGCGCTCACGCGCGCGAAGGACAGGCGGGTCACATCGTCGGACAGCATCCCCGTGCCCGCCAGCGCACTCCGCTGCTGGTCGAGGCTGGCGGTCAGCGGCGTCTGCACGAGCAGCAGGTGCGGACGGATGCCGGGCACGCTGCCGAGCAGCGACGCCGACCATTTCACGAACGAGTCGGCGTCGGCGATCGCGACGACCCGCAGCGAGCCGGATCCGCTCATGCCGGGATGCGGCGCAGCTTGGCCATCGGCGCCCGCTCACTGTCGAACACGCGCTTGACGCCGTCGCCCAGAGCCATCTCGATCACGCGGATGTCGCGCACGAGGTGCTCGAGTCCGGTGGGTTCGAGGGATGCCGCATGGTCGGAGCCCCACATCGTGCGGTCGAGCGTGATGTGGCGTTCGACGGCCACCGCTCCGATCGCGACGGCGGCGAGCGAGATCTGCAGCCCCCGCTCGTGGCCCGAGTATCCGACCGGAACACCGGGGTAGCGGTCGCGCAGGGTGGCGATCGCGCGCAGGTTGGCCTCTTCGGGCTCGAGCGGATACGTCGAGGTGGCGTGCATCAGCACCACCCGGTCGGTGCCGAGGGTCGTGAGGGCGCGATCGATCTGCTCGATCGTCGACATGCCGGTGGAGAGGATGACGGGCTTGCCGGTCTCGCGCAGCGCGACGAGCAGCTCGGTGTCGGTCAGGCTCGCGGAGGCGACCTTGTGCGCCACGACGTTGAGGTCTTCGAGGAAGGCGACGCTCGGCACGTCCCACGGCGACGCGAACCAGTCGAGCCCGAGCATCGTGGCGTGATCGCCGATCGCGATGTACTCGTCACGGCCGAACTCGACGCGGCGGCGGTAGTCGAGGTAGCTCATGGTGCCCCATGGCGTCTCGCGCGGAACATCGCGCATGTGCTCGGGGGTGGAGATCTCGGGGGTGCGCTTCTGGAACTTCACGGCGTCGGCTCCCGCCTTCGCCGCGACGTCGATCAGGCGCTTGGCGAGGTCGACGTCGCCGTTGTGGTTGAGGCCGATCTCCGCGATGACATAGGCGGGGTGACCGCCGCCGATCACGCGTGAGCCGATGCTGACAGTCATGGTTCCTCCGGTCGTCGAAATGGCCTTCTCTCCTGAGTACGCGCCGGGGGTGAACGCCGAACGACAGGAGGGTTACCGGCACCGGTCAGGCGGGCAACACCCGTTCGATCAGCTCGCGGACGGCGCCGTGGCCGCCCCGGCGCGTCAGCACGACCCTGGCGGCCTCGAGCACCAGCGGATGCGCGTCGGCCACCGCCACCGGCCAGCCGACGATGCGCAGCGCCGGCAGGTCGTTCACGTCGTTGCCCAGGTACGCGATGTCGGCCAGCGCGATGCCGACCTCCTCGGCCCACCCGCGCAGCGCGGACTCCTTGTCGTCGATGCCGTGCAGCACCGGAACGCGCAGCTTGTCGGCCCGAGCCCGCACCACCGCGTTGACCTCGGTGGAGAGGATCAGCATCGGGATGCCGGCCCGCCGCAGCAGCGACACCCCCATGCCGTCTTCCCGGCTCACCCGCACCCGTTCGATGCCGTCGGCGTCGACCGTCGCCGTGTCGTCGGTGTGCACGCCGTCGAAGTCGGTCACGATCGCTCGCACCGGCACCCGGTCCGGGCTCTCGTGAAGGGCGGCGAGCGCTCGGGCGATGCGGAGCTGCTGCTCGTCGTCGATCTCGATCGCCGTCCATTCGGGCACCTCGGCGACGCGGATGCGGCCGAAGAAGCGGTGCTCCGCCTCACGGAAGCCGTCAGCGCGGAAGACGTAGAACGCGCCCGTCTCGAGGTAGTGCGGCTCGCGATCCTGGCGACGCGGGCGACGCGCGGCGTCGTGGTTGAGTGCGACGGCTGCGTCGGCATCCGCGCTGCGTGCCCAGAGGAATCCGTAGGTCTCATGGGCCGCGAACACGCTGTCCGCCCGACGCTCGCTCACCTCGCGCACGGCACGAGACAGGGCCTCGCGCGGGATGAACGGCGATGTCGCCTGCAGGAAGGCCACCACGTCAGCGCGGTCTCCCCCGGCGGCGAGCTCGTCGAGAGCATGCAGGATGGCCGACTCCGACGACGCCGTGTCGCCGGAGATCGCGGTCGGACGCCGCACGACTCGCGCCCCGGCCGCCTCGCTCACCGCCGCGATCTCGTCGTCGTCGGTCGACACCACCACGAGGTCGATGCCCTCGGCCTCCAGCGCCGTGCGCACGGCGCGTTCGATGAGAGGCACACCGCCCACACGGCGCAGGTTCTTGCGCGGCACGCCCTTCGACCCGCCACGTGCCGGGATGATCGCGACGACCCTGCCGACATCCGTCCTCTGCTGCTGCTGCTGCTCGATCATGCCGCTCGTCCCCTCGCCGTCATCGCCCGTCATCGTCCGTCATCGCCCTCTGAGCACGCGCCAGGCACGCGAGAGTCTGCGCCGCGCGGCGAGCACGGTGAGCCGCACCTGCTCGACTCGACCGATGCCGCCCACCGGGCGCAGCACGCGACGGATCGCCGTCTCGCGCGGCGCCCCGGGCAACCGCAGTTCGATCAGCCTCTCGGGCGCGAAGTAGCGATCGCGATCGGACGGGCGGATGCCGGAGAGCAGCTGCTCGGCACGCTCGCGGAGGTGTGCGGCGACGACGGGCTGCATGACGTAGCCGACCGCGTCGATCAGGAGCTGCATGCGCGCCGGATCGCGATACGGGGAGTCCGGCCTGGTCAGCGCGTCCACGATCGTCGCAGGCACCCGGTTGCTGTTCTCGTACGGGGTCAGACGTGCGAGCACGGTGTCGGTGCCCACCGCCTCGATCTCTCGACCGAACAGGGCCTGGACGGTCGGCAGCGCCGTCGAGAATCCGGCGATGACGGCCCTGGCATCGACCCGCTCGGCCAGCGCCTCTGCGGCGAGCGCGCCGCGGTACTCGCGGAAGTCGATGCCGTGGACCGCTGCTCGGTCGCGCAGTGCGTCGCTGAGCCGAGGCGGCGCCGAGGGGTGCGGCTTGAAGACGATGTGCTGCGGTCGCCGGCCGGCCGCACGATCGATCATCTCCTTCTGCAGCGCGATCTCCTCGCGCTCGCCGACCAGGCCGAGGGCGGACAGGTACTGGCCGAGGACGAGCACGGTCGGCTCTCCGTCGAGCGCGCTCTCGAGCTCCGCCGTGTCGTCGACCGCCTCGGCGGTCTCGGCGAGCACCGCCCGGAACAGATCGGGTGAGACCGGCACCGGCGTCGCGACGGGCGAGCCCACCAGCGGTGTGACCCCCGGCACCACGTCGACGTGCACGACGCGGCCGATCCGAGCGGTGATCGTGTGCGGCATCCGCACCCGCATCGGCGAGTACGTCATGAGCCCGTCGCCGATGATCGTGAGATGCGCATGAGGGAAGATCTGCATCAGGACGCGCGCCGGGGCGACCTGCGGGCTCTGCACGAGCAGTTCGAGGTCGCCGGGGTCGATCCCCCATGCCCTCGTCAGCAGTCGCCGCAGCAGCGGCAGGTCGCCGGCATCCGGCTTCCAGGAGCTCGGATGCAGCGGACCGAGCAGCGCGTCGAGATCCTCGATCCGGTCGAACCGGTCGCGGAGGCTCGCGAGCGCCGGGTCGGCGACGATGCCCACGGACGTCTCGGGCACCCGCGAGGACACGAACGGCACGAGCACGCGCTCGCCATGCTCGCCGAGCAGCCCGCCGTCGAGCGCGGCGGCGACGGTGGCGAGCCCATAGGCGCTGTGCACCGCGAAGAGCTGGGTCATGCCGCACGTCCGACCGCACGCAGCAGCGGGGCGAGCACTCGGCGACGCGGCCCGTCGAGGCGCGACAGCACGGCCGTCGTCTCACTCTGGGGCAGGCGGGCCAGCAGACCGCGGAGGCCGGCGCGCATCTCGGCGCGCAGCGACGGCGTCATCCGCCTCGATCGCACCAGGTGCCGGGACGAGAGGGCCATCACGCTCCACACCGCCTTCGGGAGGAAGCGGTCGGCCTCGGCATCCGCCTCGACGATGTCGAGCACCTCGCCCATCGCCCGCACGAAGTCCAGTTGGCGGCGGTCGCGCACCTGGGTCAGCGATGTCGACACCCCCCGGCGGTAGAGCAGGGCAGGAGCGTCGACCACCGCGAACGACCGGGCCAGCAGATGCAGACGCCAGATCCACGGACGATCCTCGGCGGTGAACAGGCCGGGTGTGAACCCCGCGATTCCCTCGTCGATCAGGCGACGGTGCAGGACGCCGGCCCACGCGAACGGATAGTCGACCATGGTCGGCTCGTTCTCGGGCAGGATCGCGTCGCGCGGAGAGCCGACCGCCTCGCGCCACGGGTGAGGCGCCGGCACCAGGGTGCGCACGCCGTCCTTCACGGTGACGTGATCGGTGCGGAGCATGTCGCAGCGCAGCTCATGCAGTCGGCGCACCAGCACCGAGAGCCGCCCCGGCTGCATCCAGTCGTCGCCGTCGAGAAAGCAGAACGCGTCGCCGTCGACCCGCTCGAGCCCCTGATTGCGGGCGCTCGCGAGCCCCTTCGGCCGGGCGTTGACGATGACCTCGGCGTGCGGGAAGCGCTCGGCGTATCGACGCATGAGCATGCCGGTGTCATCACGGGAGCCGTCGTCGATCGCCACCAGCTTGAGCGCGGCGGGATCGTCGAACTGCCGTGTCAGCGTCTCGAGCGTCGTGCCGATGTAGGCGCCTGCGTCCTTGGCGGGCAGGATGACGGTCACGAGCGGTGTGCGCACAGAACTCCCCCGGGTCGACGGTGTCGGAATGCTCTCAGGCGCTCCTTGCCGGTCGGCGGCCTGCGGGTGAACGCGCGGTGACGTGATCTCGGTCGACCCGGGCGTGGCGATGCCGGATTCGCACCGCGCCCGGGGATCGGCGACGATGGGAGCATGCTCTGGCCGTTCGGAACGACGTGGCGCCCGGTGCGGCAGAAGCGCCGCAGCACGGTCGACCTGCGGTGGCTGAGCGCCCGCACCTGGACCCGCCGCTGGTACCCGCAGGGCATCGACCTGGGCCTGTGGCAGGGCCGTCGGACTCTCGCCGTGAGCTGGTTCCGGCAGCAGCTCGACGGACACCATCTGGCATCGCGGGTCGCGTTCGTCGACCTCGAGCGCTCCCGACATCTCGACGTGCTGCTCGCGATCGACGAGGACGGCGAGCTCCAGCCCGCCCGGATCCACGCCGGCGGACTCGCGTGGTTCGACGACCGCCTGTTCGTCGCAGCCACCGGCCGTGGCATCTGGGAGTTCGACCTCGCCGACATCCGTCGCGTCCGGGGCTCGGATGCGCGACGCCTCGCCGGCGCGCGGGGACGAGGCCTGCGGGCCACCGCGCTCGTCGCGGTGCGCACCCGCGTGCACCCGCTCGACCTGCGCTGCTCGTACCTCGGCCGCGTCTACGACGACGAGGGAGTGCCCCTACGGAGGGTGCTCATCGGCGAATACACCCGCGACGACGAGGGACGCATCGGCGAGTTCTCCGTGCCGGACGGCGATGGCGACGAGTTCCGCGAGATCAGCCGTTTCTCGCCAGGGATCACGCACATGCAGGGCGCCGTCCGCTGGGGTGACCGGCACTTCGTCTCGCAGTCGGATCACATGCGACCCGGCGTCCTGTGGACGGGGAACCGCGATTCGCTGGCACGCGACCGGGTGCCGCTGCCCGTCGGCTGCGAGGACCTCGCACTCGACCTCGACGAGAAGCTGCTGTGGTCGCTCGGCGAGCACCCGTGGAAGCGCGTCGTGCGCGGCATCCCGTTCCGGACGCTGGGCATCGACGGCTGACACAGCTGACCCCTCAGGTCGCGAACGTAGACTGAGCAGGTGAAGAACCGTGCACCTTTCCTCGTCTACACCGTGCTGCGTCTGCTGGCCTTCCTCGTGCCGCTGGCGATCATGTGGTTCTTCTTCCCGATCTTCCGCGAGTACTGGTGGCTCGCCGCGATCTTCGCCGCGCTCATCGGCGTGAGCATCTCGATGCTGTTCCTGCGCCGGCCGCTCACCGACGCCTCGGCCCGGATCGTCGAGCGCCGCGAAGGCAAGAGCTCCGCCGCGCAGAAGGACGCCGACGTCGAAGACGACGCGATCGACGGCGCCGAGAGGGCCTGACGCACAGCGCCAGCCGGTTCGATCGGCGGCTCAGCCGGCGAGGGCCCAGAAGAACGCACCGGCATAGAGCAGTGCGGTCAGCGATGTCAGCGCCAGGGCCGTGACGAGCTCCTTCGCCTGACGATAGGTCCAGACGATCAGGATGGCCGGGAGCCCGGCGAGCAGCGCGAGCAGCCCGATCCACGCGATCGGGTACAGCAGCGCGATGAACGCGAGGATGCCGAAGGGCACGATCACGAACAGCGTGAAGAGCACCTGGGTCGCGCGCTTGCCGATCAGCACCGTCAGCGTGCGCTTGCCGACCAGGCGATCCTGATCGATGTCGCGCAGGTTGTTGGCGAGGAGCACGGCGCAGGCGAAGAGGCCCGCCGCGATCGCCCCGAGCCACGCCTGCTGGGGCAGTTCGAACGCCTGCACCCACGTCGTGCCGAGCGTCGCGACGAGGCCGAAGAAGATGAAGACGAACACCTCGCCGAGAGCGTTGTACCCGTAGGGCCTCTTGCCGCCGGTGTAGAACCACGCGGCGATGATGCACGCGGCGCCGATGGCCAGCATCCACCACTGCTCGGTGCGGACCACGATCGCGACGCCGACCGCCGCAGCGAGCGCGAAGAAGACCAACGCGGCGACGAGCACGGTGCGGGGCTTCACCCGACCGGATGCCGTCAGGCGGGCCGGGCCGACGCGCACGGCATCGGTGCCCCGGATGCCGTCGCTGTAGTCGTTCGCGAAGTTGACGCCGACCTGCAGCAGCACGGCGACCGCGAGGCACGCGAGCGCGATCACCCAGTGGAACTCCGGACCGGTGCTGCGTGCGGCGCCGGTGCCGATGACGACGGGGGCGACGGCGAGCGGAAGAGTGCGCAGCCGTGCGGCGCCGATCCAGTCGCGGACTGTGACGGGCCCGGCGTCGATGGCGGTCTGGGTCGCCGGATTGCCGCTCGCCCGCTTCGCGGGATTGCCGCTCACACGGGGCTGATTCTTCTTGCGCTTCGAGGATGCTGCCACGCAGGGAATCCTACTGGGGGCGCCGATGGACGCCCCCTCTGCGCCTCAGTCTCGGCGGAAGTTCAGATGGATGACACCGCTCTCGGCCACCTCGGAACGCAGCTCGTAGTCGTTCTCGATGCCGCGCAGTCCGTCCCAGATGCGCTGCCCGCTGCCGATCACGAGCGGGTTGACCGCAAGGTGCAGCCGGTCGACCAGGCCCCTGCGCAGGAACTGCCGCACGACGTCGATGCCGCCGCCGACGCGCACGTCCCGGTCGCCGGCCACCGCGGCAGCCCGGGCGAGCGCCTCCTCCGGGGTCGTCTCGAGGAAGTGGAAGACGGTCCCGTTGGCGAACTCGATCGGCTCGCGCCGTGCATGCGTGAGCACGAAGACCGGCACCTCGAACGGCGGCTCGTCGCCCCACCATCCGCGCCACTCGGTGTCATCGGGGTTCTGGTGCAGACCGAACATCCCGGCACCCATGATCTCGGCGCCGACGCCCTCGAAGTACTCCTGGGCGTATCTCTCGTCGACGCCGGTCGTGCCGGCACCCGACGTGTCGCCGAGCACGCGGCTGCGGAACGTCCGTGTCGCGGTGTACGCCGCGACCAGACGCGACCAGTCCTCGCCGAACGGATTCTCGGGTGATTGGTCGGTGGTCGTCGCGAATCCGTCGAGAGAGACGTTGAGATCGATGCGGACTGCCATGTGGGCTCCTCGGTGCGGTGTTCTGGGTGTTCTCGGTCGTGCGGTGGCGGGCGGGATCAGCCGTCGGGGTTGCTGTCCTTGCCGTCGAGCCAGAGCGTGTCGGACGCATCGCCGTGCGCGCCGCCCTTGCCGACATGCTTGTCGCTGATCTTCGGCCCCTTGAGGATCACGTGGACCATCGCCTGGGCATGCCCGTGCCCGAGGCCGTAGTCCTGCTTGAGCCAGTTGAGGACGACGGTGGACTTGGTCGTCTCGTCGAAGCCCTGCTCCTTCGCCAGTTCGATGAACTGCCGCGGGGTGAGGCCGGTCTGCGTCTCGACCTTGTCGAGGTATGCCTGGAAGGACATGGGTGCTCCTGGTGTGTCGTGGGTCAGTCGTCGGAGAGGAAGGTCTGGATGATCGTGGCGGACGCATGGATGCCGATGAGGCGCAGCGTTCCGCGACCGATGTTCGTGAAGGAGTGTGGCACGAAGGCCGGGCCCGTGGCCGTGTCACCGGCGGAGGCGACGATCGTGTCCGCGCCCACCGTGATGCGCGCCGTGCCTTCGAGCACCACCCACGTCTCGGGGTAGGGATGCCAGTGCAGCCCGGGCCCGTCGCCGGGCTGATTCTCGACGTAGAAGTAGGAGATGGCCGCACCGTGATCCGCGCCGACGAAGCGTCGGCTGTTCCCGGTTCCGATGCGGATGTCCGCTGCGGCGACGGCTGCGAGAGCAGATGACGTGGTGTTCATGAGCCCAGTCTCGACAGGCCGCGATGGACGACCTAGAGTTTCGATGTGGATCGAAACTCTGTCGTCGCAGGTGCCGGCACGCCACGCGAGGGCGTCGAGCACCCCGACCACCGCGTGGAGTTCCTTCTGAGCCCCGGAGACATCCAGGCGGTGCGATTCGGCATATCCCCCGGGCATGAGCTCGCCCACGCCGTGCGCGTGCTGCTGCGGCCGGCCCAGCATCCCCTGCAGTGGGGATGGCTGCGCGCCGTGCGCGATCGGCTGCCTCGCGAGAGCTTCCGCCTGCTCGCCGTCGTCGTCGGCGATGACGGCTATCTTCCCGACTTCTTCACGACCGCCCCCGCATGGGACATGACACCGGAGACCGAGCTGTCGGCGCTGCGCAGCGCACCCCTCGATCCACTGCGCGTCGACCTCGGCAAGATGGTCATCCGCTCGACCGGCGCTCGCCGACGCGCACTGCGCGACATGCAGCAGCAGCCCGAACGAGCGCGGGCGATGATCGCAGACGCCTGGTCGGAGATGTGGGATGCCGCACTGGCGCCGGTCTGGCCGCAGCTGGATCGGCTGCTGCGAGCCGACATCGCGGTCCGATCGCGAGTGATCGCCACGTCGGGGATCAGAGAGATGGCCGGGGGCCTCCACCCGAAGGTGACCTGGGGCGACGGGGCCGTGCGCGTCTCGCTGCGCCGCCACAGCGAGGTCGTCGACTGCCACGGAAGCGGGCTGGTGCTCGTTCCGTCGGTGATGTCGACATGGGGGTGCATGGTGCTCACCGAGCCGCCGGCGCAACCCACGCTGTTCTACCCGGCGCGCGGGGTGACCGCCGGCTGGTCGAGGGACGCCGCCGAGATCTCCGGGGCGCTGGGCGCCCTCCTCGGCCCCGCTCGCGCCGGCATCCTCCTGGGAGCCGGCACGTCCCGCACGACCTCGCAGGTCGCTCAGGACGCGGGAATCGCGGTGTCGACCGCATCCCACCACCTCACCGTGCTGCGCGACGCAGGACTGATCTCGAGCGAGCGCGACGGCGCGAGGATGCTGCATCTGCGCACGCCCCTCGGCGAGGCGATGGTCGGCGCCGCACTGTGAGCACCGCGCGTCCGCGCTATGCGGATGCGTCCGGCGCGACCGAGATGATCGGCCGGTGCTCGTAGTAGGTCTGCAGCACGACCGTGGTGCGGGTGCTCACGTTCGCGGCCAGCCGGATGTCGCGCACGAGCTCTTCCAGCGCGCGGGGCGAGGCGACCCGCACGAACAGCATGTAGCTGGCGTCTCCCGCGATCGAGTGGCACGCCTCGATCGCGTCGAGGTGTTCGAGAAGCTCGGGGGCGTTGTCGGGCTGCGCCGGGTCGAGCGGCGTGATCTCGATGAAGGCGGACAGGGGCGTGCCGACGAGTTCGGGGTCGAGGATCGCGCGGTAGCCGGTGATGATCCCGCGCGTCTCGAGGCGACGCAGACGTGATTGCACGGCCGACACGGAGAGGCCGACAGCATCGGACAACTGGGACAGTGTCGCACGGCCGTCTCGTGAGATCTCGGCCAGGATCGCGCGGTCGACAGAGTCATCCATAGATGTAATATTATCGTCAGGATTCCGTATATGCCGGAATCTTTCCGTCAAACTCTCCGATCGGAGGTCCCGATGTCCATCATTTCTGCCCACAGCACCGCTGTTCAGGCCATCGTCGGCGAACCCGAGGTCGTCGAGGACGCATCGATCGCCGAGCAGAGCGTCGCCTGGGCTCAGCTCAAGGACGCCGCGATCGCGATCCGCGAGATGCAGATCAAGGACGGATCGATCCCGGATGCCGCGCACCACGCCGCGGCGCGCGACCTCGTCGCCGCGATCACCGCCGGCATCCGCGCACTCGCTCCCGCCTTCCCGCACGACGCCGAGTACCTCGCCGCCTCCGTCGTCGACTTCGACCGCTGGGTCTCGGAGGGCTTCGGCGTGCCGGACTTCCTCGACTCGCTCCTGGCGTTCCAGCCGCAGCAGCACCGCGTCGACGGCATCCGCCACCTGGTCGTCTTCCCGATGTACACGCAGAACGGATCGAGCGACCGACTCGTCGAGGCGCTGATCGTCGAGACGATCTGGCCCGAGTTCATCGCCGCCCTCGAGGCCGGCGACTACGGCAACAAGCTGTTCGTCTCGCTGCGTCTGGTCGACTTCACGCCCGGCTACGACACCAACTCGGCCGTGCTGTTCCCCGAGACCGTCGCGATGCGCGAGATCCCCTCGTTCACATGGGGCGCGATCTTCCAGGACCGCGAGGCCGCACGCTACCGCCGGGTCACCCGCGCCGCTGCCGCGATCACCAACCTCGACCTGCCTGAGCGCGCGAGCGCGATGCTCGACGATCAGCAGGTGGCTGAGAAGACCTTCGTCATGTGGGACATCATCCACGACCGCACCCACATGCGCGGCGACCTGCCCTTCGACCCGTTCATGATCAAGCAGCGGATGCCGTTCTTCCTCTACTCGCTCGAGGAGATGCGCTGCGACATGACGGCGTTCCGCGAGTCGGTGAACATCGAGCGCACCCTCGCGGCCCGCATCGCCGCGGGTGAGGAGCTCACCGAGACCGAGCAGGAGATGCACGACTACGCGCACCTCGTGCAGTACGCGGTGATCTTCGACCGGATCTTCCGCTTCTCGATCACCGGCACCCGCACGCGCAACTACGACGCCGTCGGCGGACAGCTGCTGTTCGCCTGGCTGCACCAGCGCGGCGTGCTGCACTGGACCGACACGGCGCTCACCTTCGACTGGGACAACGTGCCGGATGCCGTCGTGGCTCTGGGCGACGCGATCGACGACCTGTACTGGCACTCGATCGACCGCCCGAAGGTCGCGCACTGGCTCGCCGCGTACGACCTCGTGCGCGGCACGCTCACGCCGCACCCGGCATCGCAGTGGGCCCGCGGGTTGTCGGACGAGATCCTCGCCGGCGCGCCGAAGGGTTACACGGATGCCGTGATGGACGACGAGTTCCCGCTGTCGATGTTCTTCGAGACCCTCGACAAGAAGATGAAGGCGGTCATCGAGTCGACCGTCGGCATCCGGGGCACCGACGACTGACTCGAATCGCGCATTTCTGGGGTCCGATCGTGTGGTGCGACCGGACGCAGCGTCTGCGGCCATTCCTGCCCGGGGTGGCCGCAGAACTGTTTCTTCACGAGAGTTGAGCACATGAGCGTCACCGACCGCACGATCCTCCTCGCCGGAGCCACCAGCCCGTCTGGCCTCGCCCTGGCGCGAGCACTCGTCGACGCCGGGGCGCGCGTCGTCGCCACCGGCCGATCCTCAGAACGGCTGCACGCGCTCGACGCACTCGGCGCACAGGTCGAGGTGGCCGACGCGACCTCGCTGGCGTCGATGACGGAACTCGCTTCCCGCCTGCAGGCGATCGACGCCGTGATCCCGCTGGTCGGCGGCTGGCGCGGCGGAGGGGGCCTCGCCGGGCAGACCGACGACGACCTGCACGCGCTTATGCCCGCGTTCGATGCGGTGCGCGCCACCAGCCGCGCCTTCGACTCCCTGCTGCGCGCCTCTGACGCCGGACGTTTCGCGATCGTCTCGTCGACAGCGGTCGGTCGCCCTCTGGCGGGAGGCGCGAACTACGCCGCCGTCAAGGCCGCGAGCGAGGGGTGGACGCGCGCGGTGGCGCAGGGCTTCGCGAAGGCAGCGCGGGATGCCGTCGAGCCCCTGCGCGCGGCATCGGTCGTCTTCCGCGCCAAGGCACTGGACCCGGACTCGCTCGCGCCGCAGGTGCTCGCGCTGTGGGATGCGGACGCCGCCGATCTCAACGACCGGATCATCACGCTCGACTGAACGCCGCAGCCCGTTCCGCTGCCGACGCGTTCGGCTGGTGACGCCGTTCCGCTAGCGGCGCGCCTCCGGCACCTCAGGAGGGAGCCCTCGGAGGGGCGGCGGAGCATCCGCGACGCGCGCATCGACGCTGCGGTCCTCCGCGGAATCAGCTCGGCCCTCGGCCACCGCGTCCGCGTTCCACTCGGCGCCGGTGCCCGTGCCGCCGCCCGTGTTCTCGCCTGCGTCGTCCGGTGCGCCGTCGCCGTCGCCGTCGGGCTCGCCGTCGCCGGGATTCTGCTCCGGCGCGTTCGCGTAGCGCTCGGTGAGCTTGCGATACGACTTCGTGAAGAAGGCCAGCGTCGCGGCGATCACCATGATGATGCCCGCGAACAGGCAGATCAGGGCGATGCCCCGAGCCTCACCCTCACCCAGCAGCCATTCCCACTGCTGCTGCCCCTCGGGCGTCCTCATGTACGGGATGATCAGGAACTCCGCGATCGGCGCGATGAGGAATGCCGTGATCGGAGCGGCTGCGGCCTCCATCGCCGCGGCGACGCCGAACACACGCCCCTGCCTGTCATAGCGGACGACCTTCTGGATGATGGTCTGCTCGGCCGCCTCGACGGGCGGCACGAGGGCCATGTAGATCCACATGCCGACGACGTAGAGCGGCCACCATTCGCGCAGCATGAACACCGACCCCAGGATGCCCATCGCGATCACGACGAGCAGCAGGGTGCGCATGGGTTTCGCCCCGAGGCCGAACTTCGCCACGAGCCCGCCGCCGATCAGGAACCCGGTCGACGCGAACGCCAGCGCGAAGCCCCACATCTGCGCGTCGAAGAGCGTGAGACCGTACGGATCCATCAGCGCCATGTACACGCCGCCGATGAGGTTGTTGAACGTCGAGAAGATGATCAGCGCGAACAGTCCGGGGGCCAGCCGGATCGCCGCCACACTGCCGCGGAAGTCGAGGGCGCTCTTCGCATCGGGGTCTGGCTGCGGCGCCCCCTCGGGGATGCGGATGAAGAGCAGGTGCACGAAGGTCAGCACCATCGCGCCGATCGCGATCGCGAGCGTCCACCCCATGCCCAGGAAGCCGATGGACAGCCCGGAGAAGACGCTGGTCACGAGGAAGGCCAGACCCTGCACCGTGCCGACCAGGCCGTTGGCGTTGGCCCGTCGATCTTCGGGGACGAGCAGCGTGACGGTCGTCGAGAGCGCGATGTTGCGGAGCTGCTCGATCACCCCGCCGAACAGGATGATCGCCGAGAACAGCCAGAACCACGGACCGCCGAGGTCGAGCAGCGCCGCCTCCGGCTGCCAGACGTAGAGAACGCCGGCGATCAGGAAGGCGACCGCCGAGATGACGCTCGAGAGCAGCATCACCGTGTGTTTGCGATTGCGGTCGACGATGGTGCCGAAGATCATCGCGAAGAAGGCGATGAACAGCATGTACGCGCCGCCGATGACGCCGGTCGCGAGCACGGACTGCGTCTCGATGTAGACCCAGAAGGTCAGCGCGAACCACAGAAAGCTCGTCGTCACGTTCGCGATGAGCGTGTTGACGAGGACGTTCGCGAAGGCGGTCTTCGCAGCGCTGCGCTCCATGAATTAGAGGGTAGGCGGGGCCTCGGACATTCGCTAGAGCGGTATGCCGGCCGGGGGACGCCGGGCTCGGCATCCGCCCGTAGGCTTGTGCGGTGACTATTCAGCATGACCCCGCGGTCCGGGGCTTCGCCAGCGACAACTATTCCGGCGTCCACCCCGAGGTCCTCGCGGCCATCGCAGCGGCGAACGGCGGCCACCAGGTCGCGTACGGCGAGGACGCCTACACCGCCCGTCTGCAGGAGGTGTTCCGCGCCCACTTCGGCGAGGGCGTCCAGGCGTTCCCGGTGTTCAACGGCACGGGTGCGAACGTCACCGGCCTGCAGTCGATGCTGCCCCGCTGGGGAGCCGTCATCGCGGCATCCTCCGCGCACATCAACGTCGACGAGGGCGGAGCGCCAGAGAAGATCGGCGGATTCAAGATCCTCGCCGTCCCGACCGACGACGGCAAGCTCACGCCCGAGCTCGTCGACCGCGAGGCCTGGGGCTGGGGCGACGAGCACCGCGCGCAGCCGCTCGTGGTCTCGATCACGCAGTCGACCGAGCTCGGCACCCTCTACTCCGTCGACGAGATCCGGGCTCTCGCCGATCACGCGCACGAACGCGGCATGACCCTGCACCTCGACGGCGCGCGCATCTCGAACGCGGCCGCAGCCCTCGACGTGCCGCTGCGCGCGTTCACCCGCGACGCCGGCGTCGACGTGCTCAGCTTCGGCGGCACGAAGAACGGCGCCATGCTCGGCGAGGCCATCGTGGTGCTGAACCCCGAGGCATCGAACGGACTGCAGTACTCCCGCAAGTTCAACATGCAGCTGTCGTCGAAGATGCGCTTCGTCTCCGCCCAGCTCATCGCGCTGCTCGAAGGAGACCTGTGGCTGCGCAACGCCCAGCACGCGAACGCCATGGCGCAGCGGCTGCGCGGGGCGATCGAGGCGGGCATCGCGGCCGGTGAGATCACCGGCGTCTCGTTCACGCAGCCGACCCAGGCGAACGGCGTGTTCGCGCAGCTGCCCGATGGCATCGCCGACCAGCTGCGCGAGAAGTTCCGCTTCTACGACTGGGATGCCGCGCGCAACGAGGTGCGGTGGATGTGCGGCTTCGACACCGAGGAGTCCGACGTCGACGAGTTCGTCGCAGAGCTCGCGCGCCTCACGACACGCTGAGCTGAGCGGAACTGAGCGGAGCGGCTAGCGCAGCAGACCGAGGTTCGCGAGCGCCAGGCGGATGAGGGTGCCTCGCCCGCCCTCCATCTCGGCGGCGACGGCGTCCGAGGCCGCGGCCTCGGGCGAGAACCAGGTGACCTCGAGTGCATCTTGGCGCGGCTCGCACGTGCCGGTGACCGGCACCACGAATGCGAGCGAGACGGCATGCTGACGGTCATCGTGGTAGGCGCTGACCCCCGGGATCGGGAAGTACTCGGCGACCGTGAAGGGCAGCGGCTGCGGCGGCAGCAGGGGGAACGCCATCGGGCCCAGATCGTTCTCGACATGGCGGAACAGCGCATCGCGGATCGTCTCGCCGAACCGCACTCGGCCCGAGACGATGGTGCGCGTCATCTCGCCCATGGGCGTCGAACGCAGCAGGATGCCGATCTCGGTCACCTGCCCGGAGCCATCGGTCCTCACCGGGATCGCCTCGACGTAGAGCATGGGCAGATGGCGTCTCGCCTCCGCCAGCTCGAAGTCGCTCAACCACCCCGGGTTGGAGTCACGCGAGGGCTGTGCGGCGCCGAAGCCCTCCATGCCGTCGTCGGGCTCGGGGTCGGGATCAGGTGTGCGGACGGCCATGTCTCCTTTCTACCAGCAGCGCCCTCCGGCGAACACCGACTTGAGGCCACGACCGGCATACGATCCGATGATCGTCTCCTGCGGGTGTCGGACGGCGCTGGCAGGATGGGACCGTGAGCGAAGAACTGATGATCGACGGGCTCCTCACGCGCTGGTCGACGGAAGATCGCGCGGGGATGCCGCTGCTGGTGCTGCTGCACGGATACGGCGCCGACGAGCACGACCTGTTCGGGCTCGTCCCCTACCTGCCGGACGGCATCGTGGTCGCGTCCGTCGCCGCCCCGCTCACTCCCCCGTGGCCGATGCCCGGGCGCTCGTGGTACGCCATCGAGGGTCTCGACGGCCGCAGCTCGGCATCCGTCACCGTCGCGGCAGAGGCGTTCCTGCGCTGGCTCGACGATGTCATGGCCGACGCCCCTGCCGTGGCCCTTCTCGGGTTCTCGCAGGGTGCCGCCGTCGCCCTGCAGGCCATGCGACTCGCGCCCGGGAGCATCGACACCGTGGTGGCCCTCAGCGGTTACGCCGCGCACGGCGAGCTGCCGGGCGACGATGCGCTGACCGAGGCGCGACCGCACGTCTTCTGGGGCCGAGGCACGAACGACCAGGTGATCCCCCAGGCGCTGGTCGCGCACACCGCCGAGTGGCTTCCGGCGCACTCCGAGTTGTCCGGACGCGTCTACACCGGGCTCACGCACAGCATCTCGGAGGAGGAGCTCCGAGACGTGCGCGCGTTCCTCACGAAGTGGTTGGAGCGCGCCGTCGAGGCGTGACCGCCCCCGCACGCAGCCGCGACACGCCCGGGGTTGCGAAACTCCGACACGCCCGGGTATCGTCGTTGAGTCCTGTCCGCCGTGTCTGGAAGTCCTTTGATCTGATCCGTCGCCTCCGCGCTCATCTTTCCGCGCGCTGACCCGACGATCGCCGACTCCACGGCAGACCACCGCCCGCTGTCCTTCGACAGCGACCCGCTCAGACGGGCCCATCGGGCGACCGGTGTCAGTGCACCCTCGCACTGGACAGGAGACACCATGTCAGTCCCCACTCTTCATTCATCGGTCACCCTCGATCGACTCACCTTCACCTGGCCCGACGGCACGTCAGCGCTCGACTCGGTCTCCGGATCATTCGGCTCCGGTCGCACCGGCCTCGTCGGTCGCAACGGCGCCGGCAAGTCCACGCTGCTGCGGCTGATGGCGGGCGAGCTGACCCCGACGGCCGGGCACCTCACCACCACCGGCGAGGTCGCCTACCTGCCGCAGCAGCTCACACTCGACGTCGACCGCCGGGTCGCCGATCTTCTCGGAGTGGCTCCCGCCCTCGATGCCGTCCGTGCGATCGGCGCGGGCGACGTCGATCAGGTGCACTTCGACACGGTCGGCGACGAGTGGGACATCGAAGCGCGCGCCGAGATGTCCCTGGCAGACGCCGGGCTCGCCCCCGAGTTCCTCGACCGGAGGGTCGGCGAGCTGTCGGGTGGTGAGGCCGTGCTGGTCGCGATCGCCGGCATCCGTCTCCGGCGCGCGCCGATCACCCTGCTCGACGAACCGACCAACAATCTCGACCGCGACGCCCGCGCGAGACTCGCGGCGATGGTCCGCTCGTGGAAGGGCACACTCATCGTTGTCAGCCACGACCTGTCGCTGCTCGAACTGATGGACGACACCGCCGAGCTCTACGCCCAGACGCTGAGCGTGTTCGGCGGGCCGTACTCCGAATGGCGCGCCTGGTTGGACGCCGAGCAGGATGCCGCGAGGCAGGCGGAGGTGACGGCGAAACAGGAGTTCCGCAAGGAGAAGCGCCAGCGCATCGAGGCCGAGGTCAAGCTCGCCCACCGAGCGCGCACCGCCAAGAAGGCCGAGATCGAGAAGCGCGTGCCGAAGATCGTGGCCCACGGGCGCAAGATGGCGGCCGAGGTGTCGGCGGGCAGGCTGCGCACGGAGGTCGGGGCGAAGGAGGATGCCGCCCGCACCGCGCTCGACGAGGCGGGGCGGCGCCTGAGGTCCGACGCGTCGATGAAGATCGAGCTGCCGGATCCGCAGGTGTCACGCAGTCGTCGCATCGCGACGATCGGCGACGGCGAGAGGTCGTGGATCATCCAGGGCCCCGACCGGGTCGCGCTGATCGGGCGCAACGGCGCCGGAAAGACCACGCTGCTCGAACGGCTCGTGGCCGACGTCGGCCACGACTCCGGAGAAGCGCTGCCGCTCGACGCGGACCGGCCCGATCCGTCAGGTGACGACGCGGATCTCCGGAGCTCCGGAGCGCGCCTCGTCGCGACAGCTCTCACCGACCGGATCGGCTACCTGCCGCAGCGCGTCGACGGGCTCGACGAGAACCGGTCGGTATTCGAGAACATCGCGGATGCCGCACCGCAGGTGCCCGAGAAGGAGTTGCGCAATCGCCTCGCACGGTTCCTCATCCGAGGGGCCACCGCGGAGCGACCTGTCGCCGCTCTGTCAGGCGGGGAGCGGTTCCGCGTGGCTCTGGCGAAACTGCTGCTCTCGGACCCCGCACCCCACCTCGTGGTGCTGGACGAGCCGACGAACAACCTCGACATCGACACGGTCGATCAGCTGGTCGAGGCGCTCCGGGCATACCGCGGGGCGGTGCTGGTCGTGAGTCATGACGATGCGTTCCTCGCGCGTCTCGACCTGGGACTCACGCTCGAGATCGACGTCGACGGCTCACTGACCGCGAGGTGAGCTCACGCCCGTCGGCTCCGCATCGCCCGGGTATGGGCGATCGCGGGTCGGCGGCGAGCAGGGTGTAGTCCGCGGATTCTCGAGGGACGAGCGCGACCCGCCCCTCGGCGTCGTGGGCGATCCCCCACCCGTAGCGTTTTCCCAGCGGTGATGAGCGCAGGCAGGGCTGCCCCTTCGAGAAGAACGCCTCGCGTGCGGCGGAGTCGTCGGGGTCGATCCCGGCACGCAGCGCATGCGTGGTGAAGATCACGTCGTCGGAGGTGCGCGCATACGGCTCCTGCGCGATCAGTCGATAGTGCAGTGCGGCGATCGTGGGCCTCTCACCCGTCGGCGGCTCTTCGGCGTGGTCGAGGGGACAGTCTTCTGCGACCTCGATGAACGTGCTCGCGTAGTTCGTGGTGTGCGTCGCCATGCCTACAGCATGCCCGCACCCTCGGACAATGCCGACCCCGATGTCGGTGGCACGGGTGATGATGGAGGGATGAGCGACGTGCTCGAACGCTTCACCCCTGCCACGCAAGACTGGTTCCGGGGTGCGTTTCCCGAACCCACGCCGGCCCAGTCGGGCGCCTGGAATGCGATCTCGGCCGGAAAGCACGCGCTCGTCGTCGCACCGACCGGCTCGGGCAAGACGCTCTCGGCCTTCCTCTGGGCGATCGACAGCGTGTTCCGCGAACGCATCGAGCAGCCCACCCCTCCCGCGAAGCGCACGAAGGCCGCCGACGCCTCGCGCACGCGCATCCTCTACATCTCGCCGCTGAAGGCGCTCGGCGTCGACGTGGAGCGCAACCTGCGCTCGCCTCTCATCGGCATCGGCCAGTCGGCCAGGCGACTGGGTGTGGAGGCCCCTTCGGTGACGGTCGGCGTGCGCTCGGGCGACACGACCTCGAGCGATCGCCGCAAGCTGGTCTCCGATCCGCCCGACATCCTCATCACGACCCCCGAGTCGCTGTATCTGATGCTCACCAGTCGCGCCGGCGAGACGCTGCGCGATGTGCACACGGTCATCATCGACGAGGTGCATGCGGTCGCCGCGACCAAGCGCGGAGCCCACCTCGCGGTGAGCCTCGAGCGTCTCGATGCGCTGCGTCGCACCCACGGCCACGACGAACCCGCACAGCGCATCGGCCTGTCGGCCACCGTGCGTCCGATCGACGAGGTCGCGCGGTTCCTCGGCGGCGCGGCGCCTGTCGAGATCGTCGCGCCGCCGGCGTCCAAGACGTTCGAGCTGGGCGTCGTGGTGCCGATGGACGACATGACCAATCCGCCACCCCCTCCCGGCGCGCCGAAGGATGCCGGAGACGCGGCGGATGCGGAGTACACCGAGGTCACCGGCTCCGTGTGGCCCCACGTCGAGGAGGCGATCGTCGATCGCATCCTGCAGAACAAGTCGACCATCGTGTTCTCCAACTCGCGTCGCCTCGCCGAGCGCCTCACCGGGCGACTCAACGAGATCTACTCCGAGCGCATCGGCGTCGCACTGCCCGAGGCCTCCGTGCCGGCAGCCATGATGGCGCAGGCAGGTGCCACCGCCGGAGCAGACCCCGTGCTCGCCAAGGCGCACCACGGGTCGGTCTCGAAAGAGCAGCGCGCCCAGGTCGAAGAAGAGCTCAAGTCCGGTGTCCTGCGCTGCGTCGTCGCGACGAGCAGCCTCGAGCTCGGCATCGACATGGGTGCGGTCGACCTGGTGATCCAGGTCGAGGCTCCGCCGTCCGCGGCCTCCGGTCTGCAGCGCGTCGGGCGAGCAGGTCACCAGGTCGGCGAGATCAGCCGGGCCGCCCTCTTCCCGAAGCACCGCGGCGACGTGCTGCACACCGCGATCGTCACCGAGCGGATGCTGGCGGGCAAGATCGAGGCGATCCAGGTGCCCCGCAATCCACTCGACATCCTCGCGCAGCAGACGGTCGCCGCCAGCGCCCTCGGCGAGATCAGCGTCGAGGAGTGGTTCGAGACCGTGCGTCGCTCGGCTCCGTTCCAGTCGCTCCCGCGATCGGCCTACGAGGCGACGCTCGACCTGCTCGCCGGACGGTTCCCCTCCGATGAGTTCGCCGAGCTCCGCCCGCGGCTGGTGTGGGACAGAGACGCCGGCACCCTGACCGGACGTCCGGGCGCGCAGCGCATCGCCGTGACGAGCGGGGGCACGATCCCGGATCGCGGACTCTTCGGGGTCTTCGTCGCCGGCGAGTCGACCGGCGCCCGCGTCGGCGAGCTCGACGAGGAGATGGTCTACGAGTCGCGAGTGGGCGACGTCTTCACGCTCGGCACGACGAGCTGGCGGATCGCCGAGATCACCCATGACCGGGTCAACGTCATCCCCGCCTACGGCCAGCCCGGCAAGGTGCCGTTCTGGCACGGCGACGGCATCGGCCGACCGTTCGAACTCGGCGAGGCGCTGGGGAGGTTCTCGCGAGAGGTCTCCGCCGCGACTCCCGAGAAGGCCGCCCAGCGACTGATCGAAGCCGGACTCGACGCGCAGGCGCGGATGAACCTGATGGCGCACCTGACCGAGCAGCGCGAAGCGACCGGAACGCTGCCGACCGATCGCACTCTGACGGTCGAGCGCGGGCGCGACGAGGTCGGCGACTGGCGGGTCATCCTTCATTCCCCGTACGGCATGAAGGTGCATGCACCGTGGGCGCTGGCGATCAACGCCCGCATCCGCGAGCGACTCGGAGTCGAGGGCTCTGCGGTCGCGAGCGACGACGGCATCATCGTGCGCATCCCGGATGCCGAGGCCGAGCCGCCCGGGGCCGAGCTCTTCGTGTTCGACCCGGATGAACTCGAGCAGCTCGTCACCCAGGAGGTCGGCGGCTCGGCGCTGTTCGCGTCGCGCTTCCGCGAATGCGCGGCGCGCGCGCTGCTCATGCCGCGCACCAACCCCAACCGGCGCACCCCGCTGTGGCAGCAGCGTCAGCGTTCGGCGCAGCTGCTCGAGGTGGCGCGCCGGCACCCGACGTTCCCCGTGATCCTCGAGACGCTCCGTGAGGTCCTGCAGGACGTCTACGACCTGCCCTCGCTGCGCACGCTGGCGGTGTCGATCGCCGACCGGCGCATCCGGCTCGTCGAGACGCAGCCGTCTCAGCCCTCGCCCTTCGCCCGCGACCTGCTGTTCGGCTACGTCGGCGCCTTCATGTACGAAGGGGACTCCCCCCTCGCCGAGCGCCGGGCGGCCGCCCTCTCGGTCGACCCCGCACTGCTCGGCGAACTGCTCGGCACAATCGAGCTCCGCGAGCTGCTCGACCCCGACGTCATCGCCCAGTTCGAGAGAGAAGCGCAGCGCCTCGACCCCGAGCGACGAGCGCGAGGTCTCGAAGGCGTCGCCGATCTGCTGCGGATGCTCGGTCCGATGGATGCCGCCGAGATCGACGCACGACTCGACCCGGAGACGGGGTCCGCATCCGACCACCTCGACGCTCTGATCGCCGCACGCCGCGCGATCCCCGTCACCGTCGCCGGCACCACGCGCGTCGCAGCCATCGAGGACGCCGGTCGGCTGCGTGACGCACTCGGTGCCGCGCTGCCCACCGGCATCCCCGTCGCATTCCTCGAACCGCTCGCCGATCCGCTCGGCGACCTCATCGCGCGCTATGCCCGCACGCATGGTCCCTTCACGACGGATGCCGTCGCGACGCGATTCGGGCTCGGCGCCGCCGTCGCGCGGCATACCCTGCAGCGGCTCGAGCACTCGGGCAGACTGACCAGCGGTTACTTCCTGCCCGAGGCCTCGGGCACGGGGAACGAGACCGAATGGTGCGACACCGAGGTGCTGCGCCGCCTGCGGATGCGGTCGCTCGCCGCGATCCGAGGCAGCGTCGAGCCCGTGTCGCCCGAGGCGTATGCGCGCTTCCTGCCGGACTGGCAGCACCTGGGACGCCCGCTCGAGGGACTCGACGGGGTGCTCGCGGTGATCGAGCAGTTCGCCGGGGTGCCCGTGCCCGCGAGCGCGTGGGAGTCGCTCGTGCTGCCCTCTCGGGTGCGCGACTACTCCCCCGCCCTGCTCGACGAGCTCACTGCCTCGGGAGAGGTCATCTGGTCGGGCCACGGCACGCTGCCGGGGCGCGACGGCTGGGTCTCGCTGCATCCCGCAGACCTCGCGCCGTTCACGCTGCCCGAGCCCGACGACGAGATCGCCGCCGACTCGCTCGAGGCCCGAGTGCTGATCGCGCTGGATGCGGGTGGCGCGTACTTCGCCGGTCAGCTGAAGGACATGACCGGCGCCGAGAACGAGCAGTCCGTGCTCGAGGCGCTGTGGGCGCTGACGTGGGGCGGCCGGGTCACCAACGACACCTTCGCCCCGATCCGGTCGCTGCTGGCCGGTGGTTCCCAGGCGCACCGGGTCACCCGACGCGCTCCGCGCACGCGCACCTATCGGGGGATGTCGCTGGCACGGACCGCGCCCCGACCGACGTCGATCGGCGGGCGCTGGTCGCTGCTGCCCACCGTCGACACGGATGCCGCTCGTCGTGCGACCGTCACCGCAGGGCTGCTCCTCGACCGCTACGGCGTGGTCACCCGCGGAGCCGTGCAGGCCGAGGGCGTGCCGGGCGGGTTCGCGCAGACATACCGGGTGCTCGCCGGCTTCGAGGAGGCTGGGCACTGCCGCCGCGGCTATGTGATCGAGAGGCTCGGCGCGGCGCAGTTCGCGGCATCCGCCACCGTCGACCGACTTCGCACGTTCGCCGGGCTCGCCGATCCGCCTCCCCGCAATGCCGTCACGCTCGCCGCGACAGATCCCGCCAACCCCTACGGCGCGGCGCTCGGATGGCCCAAGCGCGACGAGGTCTCGCATCGCCCCGGGCGCAAGGCCGGAGGCCTGGTGGTGATCGTCGACGGATCGCTCGTCCTCTACCTCGAACGCGGGGGACGCACGGTGCTGTGCTTCACCGACGACGCCGAGGTGCTGCGCGCGGCAGCGACCGACCTCGCGGCGACCGCCCGCGCGCGGCGCCTCGACACCCTCACGGTCGAGAAGGTCAACGGCGAGGGCGTGTACGGCACCGAGCTCGCCCTCGCTCTGCAGGAGTCCGGATTCGTGGCCACCCCCCGCGGCTACACGCTGCGCAAGGCGATCTGACCGGCCCATGACCACTGCTTCTAGGCTGGACGCATGATCGGGGAGTTCATCAGCGGCGTCCGCACCCTGCTGCGCGGTTTCGGCACATGGCGGCGCCGACCGGGGCTCATGGCCCTCGGTCTCGTACCGGGCTTCATCGCCGCGCTGGTGCTGCTCGCCGGACTCGTGCCGCTCGCGCTCACTCTCGGGCCGATCTCCGACGGTCTCACGCCCTTCGCCGACGGCTGGATCCCGGCCTGGCGCTCGGTGCTGCGCACCGCCGTGGGCATCGTGATCTTCGCCGCGGCGCTCGCACTCGCGAGCGCCGTGTTCAGCGCCCTCGCCCTGACGATCGGCGACCCGTTCTACCAGCGCATCTGGCGCGCTGTCGAGGCCGATCTCGGTGACGCCCCGCCCTCGGACGGCGGCGGATTCTGGATGGCGGTCGGCGAGGGCCTGAGACTCGTGGTCCTCGGCATCCTGATCGCGATCGCCGTGCTGCTCCTCGGTCTCATCCCTCTCATCGGCGGATTCCTCGGTGCGGTGGGCGGCGTCGTGCTGTCGGGACGGATGCTCGCCCGCGAGCTCACCGGGCGGGCGTTCGACGCCCGCGATCTCAGCCCTGCCGACCGGGCGGTGCTGTTCCGCGGCAGCCGCGCGCGCGTGCTCGGCTTCGGTGTCGCCACGCAGCTGTGCTTTCTGATCCCCGGCGGGGCTGTCGCGGTCATGCCCGCCGCTGTCGCGGGTGCCACTGCCCTCGCGCGCACCATGCTGCAGCGCACGCCGCTGCCACAGCACACTCCGCCGCACGCTCCACAGCAGACTCCTCCGCCTCCCCTGCCGGGCAGCGTCTCGGCGCCGCTGCCGCCACCCCCCGGGTCAGGGCACGCCTGATGCCCGAGGGCGATACCGTCTTCCGCACCGCCAGACGTCTCGACGAGGCGCTGGTCGGCGGCGAGGTGGCGCGCTTCGACCTTCGGGTGCCGCGATTCGCGACGCTCGATCTGACGGGTCAGCCGATCCTCTCGTCGATCGCGCGCGGCAAGCATCTGCTGCTGCGGATCGGCGAC
The DNA here is from genome assembly GCF_044748285.1 of Microbacterium sp. NPDC090014. Lineage (NCBI taxonomy): Bacteria > Bacillati > Actinomycetota > Actinomycetes > Micrococcales > Microbacteriaceae > Microbacterium > Microbacterium sp. NPDC090014. The sequence continues at coordinate 330,452 of NZ_JBIVFS010000002.1, read as the reverse complement.
AGCACGCTGCATTCCCATCTGCGCATGGACGGCGCCTGGCTCGTCTACCGGGCGGGTGAGAAGTGGCGGCATCCGGCGTTCAAGGTCCGCGCGATCGTCGGCACGGCGCAGCGCGAGGCGGTGGGCATCGACCTCGCCGAGATCGAGGTCGTTCCGACCCGCGACGAGGACGAGCTCGTCGGCCATCTCGGCCCCGATCCGCTCGGCCCGGACTGGGATGCCGTGGAGGCCGCCAGACGCGTGAGCGCCGACACCCGCAGCATCCACGTCGCCCTTCTCGACCAGCGGAACGTCGCGGGGTTCGGCAACGAATACGCCGCGGAACTCCTGTTCCTCCGCGGAATCCTGCCGACGACCCCCGCACCGGAGGTCGACGTTCCCGCACTGCTCGACCTCGGCGTGCGCACGATCCGCGCGAACCGCGATCGTCGCCATCGCACCTTCACCGGAGTCGATCGCCCCGGTCAGGGGACGTGGGTGTACGGACGTGCCGGACGCCAGTGCCGCCGCTGCGGAACCCCCATCAGACGCGGCGAGCAGGGCGCGGATCCGACCCGCGAGAGGATCACATTCTGGTGCCCCGTGTGTCAGCGGTGACCCGCATCCATGCTCGGGAATGAATCCAGCACCCCCGTGGTTATTGATATATCCGGAGAACTCCGGAACACGGGAGGAATCGTGGGAAAGAACTACGTCGACATCGAGAACGACCAGGGCGCCACGCTGCGATACCGCAAGCACGCCAACGGTCGCGGTCTCGTCGCGCACGGCGCGAAGGTCCATCCGAAGGCGCACATCGAAGCGGGCGCCTACATCGAACCCGGCGCCCGTATTGGCGCGGGGGCGACCATCGCCCGCGGCGCATGGATCGAACCGGATGCCGTGATCGGCGAGGGTGCGCACGTCGACGCGCACGCACACATCGGCCAGGGTGCCGCCGTCGGAGACGGCGCGCACATCGGCGTCCGCACCGAGGTCGGCGCGGGAGCGCGGATCGTCCGCGGTGCGCGCATCGGCGACGACGAGACGGTCGCGGCCGGACTGACGGTCGCCACCGACCCGAAGGGCCTGTGGCTCGCGGCCTGATCGGCCGCGCTCTCAGAACGTCTCACCTCATCCGCCGGGTACCCTGGAGCACATGGCGACTCAGGGACGACGACCGGCAGGACGTGCCGGCAAGGGCTCGCCCGTGCGGCGCAACAAGGCCGCACCGGCTCAGCGGTTCCCGCCGCCCAAGCCTCCGAAGAAGACCGCCAAGGTCGTCTTCGACGCGCCCGACACCGAACCGGAGCAGCCGCGCACATTCCGTCTCGGGGTCGTCCCCGGCGCGACGCCGGGCAAGTGGATCGATGCCTGGAAGCAGCGGATGCCGCATGTGCCCATCGAGCTGGTGACGATCGAGGTCGCCGATCAGCGAGACGCCATCGGCGACCTCGATGCGGCCCTCGTGCGCCTGCCGCTGGCAGATGAGAACCTGCACATCATCACGCTGTACGACGAGGTGCCGGTGGTGGTCGCATCGATCGAGTCGCACCTCCTCGCGGCCGACGAGTTGACCGTCGCCGATCTGTCGGGCGAGATCGTGATGGTCCCGACCGACGATGCGCTCGGTCCGATCGACATCCCGGGTGCCGTCGCGCCGGCCTTCGCACCGCTGTCGGTCGCGGACGCCATCGTGACCGCCGCCACCGGGACGGGCATCGTGATCGTCCCCATGTCGCTCGCACGCCTGCACCACCGCAAGGATGTCGGCCACCGACCCCTGGCCGACGGCCCCACCTCGACGGTCGCCCTGGCTTGGCGCCGCGATCACACCACCCCCGACGTCGAGACGTTCATCGGGATCGTGCGCGGCCGCACGTCCAACTCGTCCCGATGACGCGAGCGCGCCGCCACCGCGACGGCTCCGCGGCGGCTCCGTGATGTGGTCGGAGTCGGCGGCGACGTCGACCGTGTCCCGTCGTCGTTAGACTCTCGTGGTGGTCTCGCTTCTCTACGTCTGTGTGCGCCCCGAACTCGGGGCGGCGGATGCCGAGCACGCCTCGTTCCGACGGGCGCTCGGCGTCGACGTCGTCGACCGCCTCGACCTGCTCACCGAGCGCCTCGACCCCGCGCGCCTCGCTCGATACAGCGGCGTCGTCGTCGGCGGCTCGCCGTTCAACGTCAGCGACGTCGAGAAGTCCGCTGTGCAGCTGAGGGTCGAAGCGGATCTCGAGCACATCGCGCGGCTGGCGATCGACTCGCAGGTCGCCGCCTTCTTCACCTGCTTCAGCATCGGCGTGGTGACGCGGATGCTCGGCGGCCAGGTCACGTCGGACACCCCCGAGTCGGCGAGCGCCACCGTGATCGAGACCACCGCCGCCGGCGCCGCGGACCCCGTTTTCGGTCCGAGCTCCCCCGCGCTCACCGTCTTCACCGCTCACAAGGAGAGCGCTGCGGCTCTGCCGGAGGGCGCGGTGCTGCTCGCCACGAATGACACCTGTCCCGTGCAGGCGTATCGGGTGGGCACCCACCTCTACACGGCGCAGTTCCATCCGGAGCCGACTCCGCGGGACTTCGCCGATCGGATGACGTTCTATCGCACCACCGGGTACTTCGACCCCGACGAGTTCGACGCCGTGCAGGGGCAGGTGCTGTCGGCATCCGTGACGGAGGGTGCGGCGCTGCTGCGCCGTTTCGCGCAGACGTTCGCGGCAGCCTGACGCCTGCGGGCTCAGCCGAGCCGCGGGCTCGGCCGGTCAGCCGAGCCCGTCGCCTCAGCCGCGCAGCAGCTCCACCCGTTCGCGGAGGTATGCCTCGAGCGGCATCCAACCGCCTGCCGTGCTCCATCGCACGGATGGCACCGTGTCGACCATCGCCAGAGGCCCGGACGCTCCGCCCGCGTCCACGGCGGCGAGGTCGATCACCGACCACCCGACGTGCACGACATCGCCCTCGTCGAACCCGCCCCGCAGTGCCAGAGCACGTCGTTCTGCGCGCTCGCGCGCGGACTCCGCCGTGTAGCCGCGGCGCCCCGGATCGGCGGCCCTCAGCACTTCGGCGGTCGCCAGTGCGTGCGTCTCGGTGAGCAGCAGCACGCCGAGGTGCCACGCCTCGCCCACCCGCACGATGCGGCGTCCGCGCCAGCGCGATTCGCGCTCTTCACCGAGTCCCTCCTTCGGAAGGCCGGCGAGCGCACGCACCGCGTCGGCGACGAGCGCGGACGCGGCCGTCACAGCTCCCCCTGCGGTGTCTCGCGGACGAGCGCCGGGTCGACGAGTCGTGCCGCCTCGCCGCGGATCAGCATCCCGATCAGGGGGAACAGCAGCACCGACAGCATCCCGGCCCCGACGAGTGCTGCCGCCGTGCCGGTGTCGATCATCTTCTGATCCACCCCGATCGCCGTCACGGCGACGATGATGGGCAGCCCGGTGGCGGCCAGCAGCCCGATCGCGGTGCGGTCCCTGGCGCTCGCGCCCGTCGGCGCGGAGAGCTGCGCGGTCGTGCCGCGGAGCACGAGCAGCGCGACGAGGAACAGCGGAAGCATCAGCATCGCCGACGACGAGCCGGTGAGCGCCTGCAGGTCGAAGTTCACGCCCGTGTAGAGGAAGAAGATCGGCACGAGGAAGCCGAACGCGATGGCCTCGAGCTTCGTCTCGACCGCCTCGGCGTCCTTCTCGGGCGCGCGCGCCATGATGATGCGCCACACCGCTCCGGCGACGAATGCACCCAGCAGCATGTCGAGGTCGAGCACGACGCTGAGACCGACCAGCGACGCGATGAGCAGCAGCACGAACCGCACGCCGAACTGGTCGGAGGTGTGCAGCGTCGCACGCACGAACGAGTGGAGGCGCCCGTGCGGCATCCTCCGAGCCATGAGCACGGCGAGCCCCGCGAGCACGACGAAGGCGAGCAGCACCGCGGTGGCGAGCGGGGTGGTGCGGGTGCTGAGGAAGAGCGAGATCGCGATCAGCGGCAGGAACTCGCCGACCGCGCCGATCACGGTGACCGCTCGCCCGAACGGGGTGTCGGTCTCCTGCGCATCCCTGAGGATCGGCATCAGCGTGCCGAGTGCGGTGGAGCTGAGGGCGATCGCGATCACGACCATCCCCTCGCCCGGGGCGAGGAGGAAGCCGATCCCGATGCCCAGCACCACGCTGATGGCCCACCCGATCGAGGCGCGGACGAGGGGCCGTCCGGCGACCGCCCGGAAGTCGATCTCGGAGCCCGCGATGAAGAACAGCATCGCGAGACCGAAATCACTGAGCTTCTCGAGGATGGGCGTCGGCTCGACCCAGCCGAGCACCGCGGGCCCCGCGAGAATCCCGAGGACGAGCTCGAACACGATGATCGGCACGCGGATGAGGGGCCGGATGCCGCGCGCCAGCAGCGGCGCTGCCACGGCGAGCAGCGGGATCAGCACCAGTCCGAGATCGCCCGCGTCCACGCTCCCAGAGTAGCGACCCGTCGTCGCGATGCGTCCGATTCGCCCGGTGGTCGCATCCACGGCAGAATCGATGCACACCCCCGAGGAGCCCTCATGTCTCAGCCCGACACCGCCCGCCTGCTGATCGCCTGCGATGATCAGCCCGGCATCGTCGCCGCCGTCGCCGGCGTGCTCTCCGTCCACGGCGCGAACATCATCTCGCTCGACCAGCACTCCACCGACTCCGAGGGCGGCCGGTTCTTCCAGCGCACGGTGATCCACCTCCCCGGGCTCTCTGCGGCGCGCACGGCTCTCGAAGCCGATCTGGCTCAGGTCGCCGAGCGGTTCGGCATGGAGTGGTCGCTGCACGACACCGCGCGGCGCAAGCGCGTCGCGATCTTCGTCTCGAAGTACGACCACTGCCTGATGGAGCTGCTGTGGCGCACGCAGCGTGGCCAGCTCGACATCGACGTCACGATGGTCGTCTCGAACCACCCCGACCTCGCCGAGTCCGTACGCTCGTTCGGGGTGCCGTTCGTGCACATCCCCTCAGGCGACAAGCAGACGATGGAACAGCGTCAGCTCGAGCTCCTGCGCGGCAACGTGGATCTCGTGGTCCTCGCCCGGTACATGCAGATCCTCACCGACGACTTCATCGAGGGTCTCGGCGCCCCGATCATCAACATCCACCATTCGTTCCTGCCCGCGTTCATCGGCGCGAACCCGTATGCCAGGGCGAAGGACCGCGGTGTGAAGCTGATCGGAGCCACCGCGCACTACGCGACGGCGGATCTCGATGAGGGACCGATCATCGAGCAGGACGTCACCCGTGTCACGCACTCGGAGTCGGCCGCCGATCTGCAGCAGCGCGGCGCCGACGTCGAACGCCTCGTTCTCGCCCGCGCCGTGCAGTGGCATGCCGAGGACCGTGTGATCGTCCACGGCCGGTCCACCGTCATCCTCTGAGGGGGCGCTGAGAGGGGTGCGACGCCTCTTGCCGATGACGTCGACGGCGAGCCCCCGGGACCTGGCCAGCTTCATAGCCCGGATCGACAACGACCCTCACCGGGCCTCCGGCGCTCCCGCCAGCAGTTCGGCGAAGGCCTCGGCCGCGGTCGCATGACCGGCCAGCGCCGCGCCCTGACCCATCCAGAGCGACTGCAACTCGCCGAGGTTCTGTTCGCCCGCTGCCGCGCGGAATCGGCCGGTGAGCCAGTTCTGCATCGGGAACGGGGCGATCGTCCCGCTCGCCTCGATCGCCCGCACCGCGCGGTTGCGGGTGCCGCGGGCGAGGCGTCCGCTCATCGCCTTCGTGAGAACGGTGCCGTCGGCGGCGGTGGAGCGGATGGCGTCGCGATGCGCCTGGTTCGCCGCCGACTCCGCCGTCGCGAGGAAGGCCGTGCCGACCTGCACGGCTGACGCTCCGAGCGCGAACGCGGCGGCGACTCCGCGCCTGTCGGCGATGCCGCCGGCCGCGATGACCGGCACATCGACGGCATCCACGACCTGCGGCACGAGTGCGAAGGTCCCGACGAGCGATTCCTCGGCCGGACGGAGGAACGACACCCGATGGCCGCCGGCCTCGAAGCCGGTCGCGACGACGGCGTCGACCCCGGCGCCCGCGAGTGCGACGGCTTCGGCGACGGTCGTCGCGGTTGCCACGACACGGATGCCGCGGCGGTGCGCTTCGTCGACGACGGCCCCGGACGGAACCCCGAAGACGGTGCTCAGCACGGGTGGTGCCGCTTCGAAGATCGCGTCGAGCTGCTCGTCGAGGGGAGGCAGGTAGCGCTCGGGGCGGGCGGGCACCTCGAGTCCGACCGCGTCGTAGAACGGCTGCAGCGCCTGCGCGAACACGGTGTGCTGCGGATTCGGCTCGACCTCGTCGCCGGTCGGCAGCCAGATGTTCACCGCGAAAGGACGCGAGGTCGCCTCCCGCAGAGACGCGATCGTCGCGTCGATGCGGTCGGCGTCGTAGCCGTAGAGTCCATAGCCGCCGAGGCCGCCGGCCTCGCTGACCGCCGCCGTGAGCCCGACGGAGGAGAGCCCGCCGAACGGACCGAGGATGATGGGGTGTTCGATGCCGAGCAGTGCGCGCAGATCACTCATGCCTCGAGGCTATCTCCGCTCCCCTGCCCCGAGGCGGGCGCGCGACCGATGCCGCACTCGGATGCCGGTGATAATCTCGGCGTGAGGGATCAGGGAGGCGCGCATGAGCGAATGGTTCGGGCAGATGCTCGGCTTCGTCGCGGCCGCGCTCGGGGTCATCGCGGTGCCGGATGCCGCGGCACTCGGTGTCGCGATCGCGCTGATCGCCCTGACGACCCTCACGATCGCCGTGGCGCTGAGCGTCGCACCGCCCTCTCCACGCAGCGCCCCGCACCCTTTGCGGGCGATCGACGTCTCGACCCTGCTCGCCCAGAGCGATCCTGACGCCGCCGGTCACCCGCGTCCTCGTGCGCCGGGAGTCGCCGTCTCCGCGTAGTCCGTCCTCGTACGGGACTGCGCGGCTTTCGCCGACCCTTCCCGACACACGAACGGACTTCCATGGACATCTTCGCCTTCCCACCCCTGACCTTCCTGCTCGACGCGGCGTACGGCGCCCTCGCCGGGCTCTCCGCACTGCTCGAACCGCTCGCCGGAGCATCCGCCGCGGCACTCGCCGTGGTGCTCGTCACGCTTCTCGTGCGCGCCCTGCTCATTCCCGTCGGCGTCTCGCAGGCGAAGGCCGAGCAGACCAGAGCGCGCCTGGCTCCTCGGCTGCGCGAACTGCAGCGCCGGCACAAGAAGAATCCCGAGCGCCTGCAGAAGGAGATGCTCGAGCTCTACCGCTCCGAGAACACGTCTCCGTTCGCCGGGATGCTGCCGGTCCTCGCTCAGGCGCCGGTCGTCGGCATCCTGTACACGCTGTTCATCCGCCCCGACATCGCCGGGCACCCGAACGACCTGCTCACGCACGACCTGTTCGGTGCACCGCTGGGCACCAGTCTCGTCTCCGCCGTCTTCGGCGGCACGGCGACGCCGGAGACGCTGTGGGTCTTCGGTGCGCTGATCGCCGTGATGATCGTGGTGGCCGAGATCACACGACGGGTCTTCCGGCCGGCCGTGGTCGACGACGACTCGCCGCTGAACTCGCCGACGATGCTGCGTGTGACCAGCGCTCTGCACTATCTGACGGCCGTCTTCGCGATGTTCGTGCCGCTCGCCGCCGCGCTGTATCTCACCGTGACCGTGGTCTGGACGCTGGTGCAGCGGATGCTGCTGCGGCGCCGCTATCCGCTGCCCGTGCCTGCTGCGGTCAGCGCCTGACGGGTCGGCCGGTCATTCGGGCAGCGGGATCGGCGCGGTGAAGGGACCGGGCTCGTCGTCGCGGCGGGCGCCGTCGGGCCCGGTCCCGACCTCTCGGGCTGCGGCCGCATCGTCTCGACGGCGCTGACGTCGCACGCCGAGCGTCGTGCCGACGCTCGCTGCCACCACCAGGGCGATCGCAAGCATCCGCAGCGGAGTCGCCGACTGCCCGAGGATCAGCCACCCGGCGAGCGTCGCGAATGCGGGCTCGAGGCTCAGGAGCACGCCGAACACGCGTTGCGGCAGGCGACGCAGCGCGGCGAGCTCGAAGCTGTAGGGGATCACCGACGACAGCACGGCGGTGACCGCGGCGAGCAGCAGCAGCTGCATGTCGCCCGCGACGGTGACCGCGGCCGGCACACCGACCGGGATCAGCAGGATCGCGGCCACGACCAGGCCGACCGCGAGTCCGCTGCTGCCGGGGATGATGGCACCCACCCGGGCACTCATCCGGATGTACATGGCCCAGAAGCCGGCGGCGATCAGGATGAAGACGATCCCGAGCGGATCGAGGGGCTCGGCGCCGATCAGTCCGTCGACGCCGAGCAGCACCATCCCGAGCAGCGCGACCCCCACCCAGGCGGCATCGACGAGGCGCCTGGTCAGCACGGCGGCAAGGACGAGCGGCCCGAGGAACTCGATCGCGACGGCCGGACCGAGCGGGATGCGGTCGATCGCGGCATAGAAGAAGCCGTTCATCGCGGCGAGCGAGACCCCGAACAGCACGGCGGCGAGCCACTGCGACTTCGTCCACCGGAACGGTCTCGGGCGCACGATGACGACCAGCAGCAGCGCCGCGATCGCCACGCGCAGCGAGGTCACACCCCACGGGCCGAGCACCGGGAAGAGCTGGGCCGCGACCGCGGCCCCGAACGGCAGCGACAGACACGAGCAGACCACGAGCACGACGCCCACGAGCGGACGGGACGGCGTGGACTGCTTCACCCAGCCAGCCTACGGCGCGCGCGGATGCCGGCGAACCGGCCCCGTCAGAGGTGCTTGCCGCCGGTGACCGCGAGCACGGCGCCGGAGGTGTACGACGACTCCGCCGACGCGAGGTACACGTAGGCGCCGGCGAGCTCTGCGGGCTGTCCGGCCCGGCCGAGAGGCGTGTCGGATCCGAAGGTCTTCACCCGCTCGTCCGACCAGCCGGTGGCCGGGATCAGTGGCGTCCAGATGGGGCCGGGAGCGACGGCGTTCACGCGGATGCCGCGCTCTCCCGCCTCCTCGGCGAGCGCCTTGACGAACGCGACCTGCGCCGCCTTGGTCATCGCGTAGTCGATGAGGTTGGGCGACGGCTCGAAGGCCTGCACGGACGACGTGACGATGATGCTGGAGCCGGACTCCAGATGCGGGTACGCGGCCCTGGCCGAGTACAGCAGGCCGAAGAGGTTGGTCTCGAACACGCGGCGGAGGCGGTCGGTCTCGAGATTCTCGAAGCCGTCGATGTCGTGCTGGTACGCGGCGTTCAGCACCAGGATGTCGAGGCCGCCGAAGGCGCTCCGCGTCTCGGTCACCACCTCGGTGGCGAAGGCCTCGTCGCGGACGTCGCCGGCGAGGCTCAGCCCCTGGCGGCCTTCGGCGCGCACGAGGTCGATGGTCTCGTCGGCATCCGCCTGCTCCTCCGGCATGTGCACGATCGCCACGTCGGCTCCCTCGCGGGCGAAGGCGATCGCGACGGCTCGGCCGATTCCGGAATCCCCGCCGGTGATCAGGGCTCGACGCCCCTCAAGACGCCCGTGGCCCACGTACGACTCCTCGCCGTGGTCCGGAGTCGGGCGCATGTCGTCGGTCAGTCCCGGCTGGTTCTGCTGCTGACCGGGGAATTCCTCGTCGCGATGCTGGCTGCGGGGGTCGGGGGTGCTGTCTGCCATGGTGTCTCCTCTTCCTCGCGACTCGCCATCATCGTGCGTGGCCTGAGTCGGGCGTTCAACGAGACTCGCGGCCCGTCGGCGCCCTCGGGAGGGGGTTGACAATCGACACCTCGATCGACGATCGGAGTTCGACAGGTGAATGGCTCGGGCCGCTCAGGCCCCGGGAGCGGCAGGCTCGTCGTCGGCCGGCGCGACGGGGCCGGACGTGTCCTGTGGCTCGGGAACGAGATACAGCCCGCTCGGCGCGTTCGCGGTGAAGGCGAGCGCCTCGATCCAGGCGCGGTTGATCGACGGCTGCCTGCTGCCGAAGTACTTGAAGACGAGCGAGCTGCCCGGTTGCACCCACACCGTCGTGCGGCCGCCGCCGACGCTCGCGTCTTCGCGCCAGCTGAACGGGAACGGCTCGGCGCGTCGCAGCTTGGCGGTCATCACGAGCTGCAGGTGGGTGAGGGCGCGATCCTCGATCTCGGTCTTCACGCTGCCCTCGTAGATGAACTTGCCCATTCGCCCTCTCCTCTGGTGTGCAGGTCTTCGTCATGCAGTTTATGGGACCGCAGGCCCTCGATGCGTCGGCCCGAGCGGGCTGTCCAGACGGGGTCGGAGCGGGCCGAAGTCAACCCCCTGCGTGCGGATCCCTTCGCCGATATCCTGGCAGGAACCGCGAGGAGACCCACCATGAACGCACGACACATCGACGACCGTTCCGATGAGGGCTACACCCCCACGACCACTCACGCCGAGTTCGGCGAGGGCAACCCGCGCCTGCGCGTCACGCGCGACGGCGAGCGCGCCGAGTTCGCCCTCGAGGTCGACGTGGTGCGCATCGGCTCCGCTGCCGACAACGAGCTGCGGCTCGACGGCGCCGACCCCGTGCACGCCACGATCACGCACGACGACCGTGACGAGTACGTCCTCGAACTCCACGGCGAGGGCGAGATGAACAGCAACCCCGACGCCACCGCCACCCACCCCGGCGATCGCACCCAGACGCTGCGCACCGGCGCACGCTTCACCGTCGGCGAGTGGGAGCTGGTCTACGCACGCGACGAGTTCGCCGACCACGGGCGCCCGTACGGCGGACGCCTCGGCGGCGAGTACTCCGACCAGCCGCTGCAGCCCCCGCGGCCCGATTACTCCGACGAGGCGACCATCGAGTCCGACGCCCCGACGCACGCGGACTCCGCTGAAGAGAAGTGACAGCAGAGCAGTCACCGCTGGACCGCGTCAGCGACGTCGCCGCTGAGCGCGGACTGCGCATCTGCGTGGTCGAATCCCTGACCTCGGGACGTCTGGCGAGCACGATCGGCGCGGGGGCCGACGCCGGTTCGTGGTTCGCCGGCGGCATCGTGGCCTACCTCACCGATGTGAAGGAGAGACTGCTCGGACTCACGCCGGGAACGGATCCGTGCTCCCCCGAGTGCGCCGAGCATCTCGCCGCGAGCGCACTGCGGCTGTTCGACGCCGACGTCTGCATCTCGACGACGGGGGTCGGCGGGCCCGATCCTGAAGGCGGGCACGAGCCCGGCACCGTCTACGTCGGATGGGCCACGGGCGACGGGGTCGGTCACCGCAGGCTGGCGCTCAGCGGCGATCCGCAGGAAGTCCTCGACGAGACGGTCGACACCGCCATGCGGCTGCTCGCGTTCCATGCCGAGGGCATCCGCCCTGCGGGGCCGCGGCGCTCGGGACCGGAGTCTTCGGCATCCGCGGCTGCCGAAGACGACGCCGAAGACGACGCCGAGGGAGATGGCGCGGCAGAGCCCACGGCCTGAGCCCTGGCTCTCCTGCGCTCGACCCGTCTCCCGTCAGCGTCCGGGTACGACGCCGATGCGCAACGGCGCGCCGGGTGCGGATGCCGCGGTGATGGCCTCGTCGAGGTCGGCGAGCTGCCGCACTTCCCCGACCGCGTCCACGAACGGGTAGGCGCGTCCTCGTCCTGCGAGGAATGCGACAGCCTCGGCGAGCTCCGATCCCGTGTAGTTGTGCACGCCGGTGACGGTCACCAGCCGGCGAACGATGCTCTCGGCGTCGAGGGGCACCGGCTCGGCAGGGAAGACGCTCCCGACCAGCACGACCGTGCCCCCGGTGGCGACGCCGGTGAGCGCCTCGGCCACGGCATGCCCCGAGGCCTCGATCACGACATCCGGATCACGATCGATCGGACCGGCGCCGAAGCGTGCGGCCAGAGCCAGCCGTTCGGGTGCGGGGTCGAGCACCTCGACCGTCGCGCCGTGCTCCACCGCGATCGCCGCGGCCGAGAGCCCGACGAGTCCGGCTCCGTGGATGCGGACGGTCGCGCCGTCGAGGTCGTGATCGCGCGCAGCCCGGGCGACGGCGGCCCAGGCGGTCGCGGTCGCGCACGATGCCGGAGCGAGCACCGCGGCCGGCAGGGACTCGGGCACCCGCACGATCGCGGTGCCCGCCCGCACCTGGACGTGCGAGCCGAACGCGCCGGTGAGGTCGCCGTGCACGCCGATGCGGTCATGACCGTACTTGCCGAGCGTGCGGCACTTCTGCGGCACACCCCGGGCGCACCTGTCGCAGGTGCCGCACGAGATCGTGACCGACCAGACGATCCGATCCCCGATGCGCACGGGGACGCCGTCGACCGTCGAGGCCCCGCCGTCGCCCAGGGCGATCACACGTCCGACGCTCTCGTGTCCGAGCACCAGCGGCACCGGGGCGGACCGACGTCCGTGCACGGTGTGGACGTCGGACCCGCAGATCGTCGACATCTCGACGGCGACGAGCACGTCGTGCTCACCGAGCGCGACACCGGGCACGGCGATCATCTCGTGCGGGTGGCCCTCACCGATCCACACCATCGCTGTGGCCGCGGGCCGCAGGGCCACGTCGCGACGGTGGCCGGGAGGACGGATCAGCAGAGTTCCCATGTCAGGACCTCAGACCGTGGGCACGAGAGGGAGCAGCCCGCGCTCGGTGAGCGTGCCGCGAAGATGCGTCACGTCCGCGAGCACGACGTCGGCACCGGCGAGCTCGAGCGCGCCCGCGTCGTGGGCGCCCGTCAGGACGCCGGCGACGAGACCGGCGCCTGCGCGGCGGCCCGACTCGACGTCGCTGATCGTGTCTCCGGCGACAGCGACAGCGGCGACCGACGAGGTCTGCGTGCGGATCAGCGCCGTGAGCACGAGATCGGGTGCCGGACGCCCGCGCCCGGCGTCCACCGGCGAGAGGGCGAGGTCGATGAGCCCGCGCCAGCCCAGACCGTCGATCAGAGCATCGCGGGTGACCGGCGCGAATCCGGTCGTGAGCACGACCCGCAGACCGGCGTCCTTCAGCCCCTGGATCGCATCGGCCGCCCCGGGGATCTCGGTGACCCCCTGCTCGGCCACGATCTCGGCGTAGGCGCCTTCGAATGCGGCCGTCGCGCGCTCGGCGGCGGCACGGTCTCCTCCCGCGAGATGCGTGAAGACCTCGATCTTGGACTGCCCCATGGTGGCGCGCACGTGCGCGAGCGCGTCATCCCACGGCATCCGATCGGCGACTCCGGTGCGTTCGGCGGCGCGCTGGAACGCCGTCTCGACGACCCCGTCGTCGAGCACGGTCGTGCCGGCCATGTCGAGCACGATGAGTTCGAGCGCCGGTGCCGGAGCTGCGTCGAGCTGAGTGGTCATGGGGTTCCTTCCATTGCAGGTGTCCACCCGAAGGCGGCGGTGAGATTCTCTTCGGCGAGCCCCAGACCCGTGGTCATTCCGATGCCGGTGGTCGCGGCGAGCACCAGCACCCCCTCGTCGACCGTGTCGATGAGGAAGTCCTTCGACGCCTTCGCATACACGCCCTGCCAGCGCTCCAGCACCCGTGGGGCCGGCATCTCGAACAGCGCCTCCGCCTCGGCGAGGAACGCCGTGAACGCGGCCTCGGGTTGGAACGGCTCCGGCGCGGTCGATGTGGCGTGCGAGTCGCCGATGATGAGCGTGCCGTCCGGCAGCTGCGTGTACATCTGATTGAGATCGAGCGCGGCGAGGTCCGGACGCTCCGAATGCAGGCGATCGCGGAGCGCGGCGGTGGCGGCACCGTCGGCGAAGCCTCCGTAGCGGACGAGCGACCACCCGGTCAGCAGCGGGGCGGAGAGCGGATGCCGGAGACTCACCGCTGCACGCATCATGTCGAGAGCGCACCGGACGACGCCTGACCGTTCCGCCACCTCCGGCAGCAGCTGGTCGATGTCGTGATTCGCCGCGACGACGACCGCGCCTGTGGTGATCGCGCCTCTCGTCGTCTCGACGCGGCGTCCGGCGACGGAGGTCGCCGCCGTGCGGAAGCGGAAGTCGACGCCCAGTCCTGCGAGGTGCCGCACGATCGCCGCGGCGGCGGTGCGCGGATCGGTCTGCAGGTCGGTCTCGATGTGCGCTCCACCGAGGAGTCCCCGGCGACGGAGCGGGGCGAGGCGCAGCAGCTCATCCGCATCGAGCATCCGGATGCCGCCATCGGCCGCCGCCTGCTCGAGCACGGCGATCTCGTCGGCGTGGCGGGCGGCGACCAGTGTCCCCGACTCGCGGATCCAGAACCCCGCATCCTGAGCGAGGCGCAGCCACAGGTCTCTGGACAGGTCCGCGTAGCGCCGGGCCTCCCCCGTCTGCGCGCCGATGCAGAGGTGGCCGAAGTTACGGATCGTCGCGCCGACGGGAGCATCCGCTCTGTCGACGACGATGACGCTCAGACCCCGCCGCACCGCCGCGTACGCGGCGCCGAGGCCGATGATCCCCGAGCCGACGACCACGAGGTCGACGGAGTCGGTCGAGCCGGCGCGGCCGCTCATCGGAACACCTTGCGCATCCACATCGCGAGCCCTTCGACGACGAGCACGGTGACGAGGATCATCAGCACGATCGCCGTCACGGTCTCATAGCGCGAACCCTGGCTGGCGTTGAGCAGGTAGTACCCGACACCGCCTCCGCCGACGATGCCGAGGATGGTCGCGGCGCGGATGTTCGTGTCGAGCATGTAGAAGCTGTGCCCGATGAGCGCCTGCATGCCCTGCGGCACGGTCGCCGAGGCGTAGGTCTGCAGCCGGGTGGCGCCGACCGCCCGCAGGGCCCGTTCGGGCCCACGGTCGACCTCCTCGAGGGAATCGGCGATCAGCTTGCCGAGCAGACCGATGCCGCCGATGGCCAGCGCGATGACTCCCGCCTGGGCGCCGAGGCCGGTGATGACGACGAGCACTATCGCGAGGATCAGCTCGGGAATGCCGCGGATGCCGACGAGCAGGAAGCGCGCGATGCCCCGCGCTCCCGCTCCGGGTGCGACGTTGCTCGCGGCGAGGGAGCCGAGGATCAGCGACGGCAGCAGCGTGAGCACCGTCGCCGCGAGTGCGATCGCGACCGTGTCCCGCATGGCCGCGATCATCGCCGACGCCTCATAGCTGCCGAATGACGGCGGCCAGAACTTCGCTGCGACCTCGGGGAGCTTGGCCCAGAAGGTGAAGAAGTCCATCCAGTTGATCTGGCTGACGACGACGCTGCCGATGACGACGAGCACCGCCGTCCCGATGCCGATCGTGTTGCGCACCCGCTCCGCGGTCCACGGTCGACGCACGGCGGTCTGCGGGCTGGCCGCCCACTCCGGGCGCTCCGTCGTCGCCGCGCCCGTCGCCCCGCGCAGTCGCGGGTGGATGATGCGGTCGATCCACGACCGCGTCTGCCGCTGCTGGCCGAGCATTGCCCCGCGCACCAGGCTCGACACGATCTCCATCACGACGCACAGGATGAAGATGACCAGGGCGATGCCGAGGCCCTTGCCGTAGTTCAGCGACTTGAAGGCGTAGGACATCTCGAGTCCGAGGCCGGCCACGCCCACGTAGCCGAGCACGACGCTGCCGCGCAGGTTGATGTCGTTGCGGTGCAGCACCGTCGCGACCCAGCTCGGCAGCACCTGGGGAAGGATTCCTGAGGCGAACTCCTGCATCTTCGATCCGCCCGCGGCGCGGATCGCGAGCCGGGGGCCCTCGTCGATCTGCTCGATCGCGTCGGCGAACATCTTCGAGATCATCCCGATCGAATGGATGCCGATGGCGAGGATGCCGGGCAGGGTGCCGAGCGAGAACATGAGAACGAACGCCATCGCGAGCACGACGTCCGGCAGCGCTCGGGTGAGCACTCCCACGAACCGCGCGGCGGCACGCCATCCGTTGCCGGGGGTCGTGTTGGAGGCTGCGAGGTAGGCGATCGGCACCGACAGGGCGGCGGCGAGCAACGTGCCGACGAGCACGAGCCCCACGGTCAGGGCGATCAGCCAGGCGAGGTCGGCCGGTTCAGGGAACGAGAGGCCGCCGACTCGGGCCATGAAGTTCTCGGCGTTGCCCCAGCTCTGCACCATCGCCGGGATCGAGATGCCGACCTCGTCGACGGCGAGGATGCCGAGCACCAGGAGCGCCAGCAGCGTCAGCCCGGCGGCGATGCGCTCGGCGGAGATCGGGCGGCGAGGAGCTCGATCGGCGACACTCGTGCGTGCGGGGGTCGCGTGCGCCCGAGGCGGGTCCGAGAGGACGGTCATGAGGCCCGCGCCTTGTCGAGCTGGGCGACGTCGACCGTGATCTCAGTGAGTTCGTCCTGCACGGCGCGGATCTCTGCGGTGGTCGTGGCGACGCGGCCGTAGATCTCCATGACCTCGGCCTTGGTCAGGTCGCCGGTCGGGGTGTCGAGCACGATCTCGCCGTGGCGCAGCCCCACGATGCGGTCGGCCCACGAGATCGCGAGGTCGACCTGGTGCAGGCTGCAGACGACCGTGAGCCCCTCGTCGGCGGCGATCTCACGGATCAGCGCCATCACCTGGTCGCTGGACTCCGGGTCGAGGGATGCGACGGGCTCGTCGGCGAGCAGGATGTCGGGCTTCTGCATCAGGGCGCGGGCGATCGCCACGCGCTGCTGCTGGCCGCCGGAGAGGGTGTCGCTGCGCTGATAGGCCCGGTCGAGCAGCCCGACGCGATCGAGGTGCTCGAGGGCGCGCAGCTTCGCCGCCTTCGAGTAGCCCCAGAGGCCGAGCCGCGGGCCGCGGACCTCCGACAGAGATCCGGTGAGCACGTTCTCGAGCACCGTCAGCGAGGGCACGAGCTCGAACTGCTGGAAGATGAATCCCACCCGGCTGCGGAGGGCGCGCAGCGCCTTGCCCTTGAGCGTCGGGACCTTCGCGCCGAGCACCTCGATCTCGCCCGAGGTCGGCACCTCGAGACCGTCGAGGTGGCGCAGCAGCGTCGACTTGCCCGAGCCGGAGAGCCCGAGCAGCACGACGATCTCGCCGCGTGAGACCTGCAGCGATGCGTTCTTCAGCGCGGTGGTCGAGCCGAAGGTCTTCGTCACACCGTCCAGGCGGATGAGGGCATCGGATGCCGTGTTCATGTCAGTTCTCCAGGGTCGTGGCGTCGAGCGTGGTTCTTGCGGGTGAGCGCCCCGCGCTCCGCTGCCCCGGGGTGGGAGCACACTGCGGAACGGGGGCGCTCGGCTGACGCTGCGGTCAGCGATCGGGCGTCAGCCCTGGCACTGCTCCGCTTCGGTCTCCTTGCAGATGTCGCGGATCAGGTCGTAGTACGCGTCGTCGACGGGCTTGGTGGCGTAGAACACGCTGCGGAACGCATCAGTGTCCGCGCCCTCGATGCCGGCGGCGATGATGTCGTCGATCGTGATCTCGGAGAGTCCGTCGATGAGCTCCTGCGCGACGTCGTCCGGCAGAGTCGACGAGTAGACGAGCGGCGCTCCGGGGACCATGGTCTCGTCGATGACCTTGACGGCATCCGACTTCTCGACCTCGGAGTCCTCGGCGAATCCGACCTCGCACTCAACGCCTTCGCCGACCTTCTGCACGCTCACGTCGTGCTTGCCCGCGAAGACGGGCGTGATGTCGGTCTTGGGGTCGATGCCCGCCTCGAGCAGGTTGTAGGAGGGGAAGAGGTATCCCGACGTCGACGAGGGATCGACGAAGCAGACCTTCTTGCCGGCGAAGTCCTCGATGCTCGAGATGTCGCTGTCGGCAGGCACGATGGCCTGGGAGTAGTACCCGGGCTCCTGGCCTTCCTCGGTCACGATCGAGGAGATCGGGGTGAGCTTCGCGCCGTTGTTCGTGGCGGTGACGTAGGTGAAACCCGAGAACGAGGCGACATCGACCTTGCCGGCGACCGCGGCCTCGATGAGCGCCGCGTAGTCGGTGGACTCGTGGTACTCCACCGTCTTGCCGGTGATCTCGGCGATGTAGTCCATGAGCGGCTGGTAGTTCGTCTCGGTGTCGACCGAGTCGGGCACGACGCCGAAGACGAGCGTGTTCTCGTCGACGGCGAATCCGCCGGCGGCCGATGATGCGTCGGCACCGGACGCGCCGGTGGCCTCTGCGGAGCCGGAGCAGGCGGCGAGGCCGAGCGCGAGGATCGCGGCGCCGGCGAGTACGGGGAGAGCGCGGAGCTTCATGAGGACCTTTCAGAGTGGGAGGGGTGATCCACGAGCCACTCTGACAGGGCAACAGCCAAGATATGTACCTAACTTGGAAGAGTTCAAGGTCCGTTCACCCGGTCTTTCCTCGGATGAACGTCGAGGGAACGCGCAACCCTTCCGCCTTGATAGCGAAGTAGTATGCCTATGTGGCCGAAGCTGTATACACCCAGATCGCAGACGACCTCCGCGCGCAGATCGCGGCGGGCACCCTGCGCCCCGGCGACGACGTGCCGACCGAGGCGGAGCTCGCCGAACGGTGGCGCACCTCGCGGGGTCCGATCAGGAACGCTCTCGCCGCCCTGCGCGGAGAGGGCCTGATCGAGACGGGGCGGGGACGCCCCGCGCGGGTCGTGTCGCGCAAGGCCAGCCAGGCGGTCGATGTGTCGGTGCCGTTCACTCGCTGGGCCCGCGATCTCGGGGTGACTCCGGGCGCGCAGACGCAGGAGTTGAGCCTTCGCAGGGCCGGTGACCGCGCAGAACTGCTCGGAGTGTCGCCCGACGACACGATCGTCAGCGTCGTGCGACTGCGCCTGCTGGACGGCAGGCCGACGATGCTCGAGCGGCTCTTCTACACCGAGGCAGTAGGACGACGACTGCTCGACGTCGACACGGACGAGATCTCGATCACGGAGTACCTCGGGTCGGTGGGACACCCGATCGTCGGGCTCGAGCACCAGATCGACGCCGTCGCCGCCGACGAGCAGGATGCCGCCCTGCTGCGCGTGCCGCAGGGAACGCCGATCCTTCGACTCAGCCGCATCTCCCGTGATGCGGGCGGGCGCATCTTCGAGGCATCCGAAGATCGCTACCTCAGCGAGGTAGTGCGGTTCACGGTCGCGGCGTCGGGGATCTCGACGGACGGGCACTACATGCGTGCGGTGGGCGGCTGACAGCCGGCCAGTCGATCGGCATCGATTCCTCGAGGTGACTCGTCGGAAGAAGCCGATCGCGAGCGCGATGGGGATCAGATTCCAAAGACCGCGCTCGCGATCACAGCGCTGGGGATGCGCTATTTCTGGGGTATACCCAATGTAAGCGCCCGGCTACACCATGGAACACGGTCTATAGTCGAGATCTACCCTGGACTTTCGTCTAGGTTTCACGTCGAAAACCCCGGAATTCCGCGGATCCTGCTCCCAGCGTACCGGAATACCGGTACGCAATCCCCTGCCATTTTCAAGCCGGGATGCTGGGATGCTGGAGGCGTCAGACGATCGGCAGCAGCGCCGAGACGACCCAGCGGCCGTCGACTTCGCCGGCGCTGAATTCGCCGCTGGCACCGAGAACTCGTTCGGCCATGCGGCCGATGCCCGTGCGGCTCGAGGAGAGCTCGCGACGCGGCGTGATGGAGAGCGGACTGCTCACCGCCATCTTCGCGGCGTCGTCGTCGATGTCGAATCGGATCTCGACTTCGCCCGCGCCGGCGTACTTGAGGACGTTGGTGGCGGACTCTCGCATGATGCGCGCGAGGATGATCTCGGCGGCCCGCGGGACGCGCTCATCGGAGGGGTCGCCGATGACGGCCACGGCATGGCCGGCGGCTTCGAACTCCTGCGCGGCCTCCTCGACGGAGGCCACCAGATCACCGGAGGGCATTCCCTCGGAGCGGGGTCCGTCGTCTGCGAGGTCGATCACGAAGCGGAGGTCGGTCATCGCCTTACGTGCGGCGATGCGAATCGCCTCCTGCGAATCTCTGCTCGTGCGATCGTCGTCGAGCATCTGCACGTGCAGCGCCACCACGGTGAGGTGGTGCGCGATGCTGTCGTGCAGCTCGCCGGCGATCCAGCGCCGCTCAGCGAGTACTGCCTGGCGTTCCTGCTCGGCCTTCTCGGCCAGTTGCATCTCGAGCGTCCGCCCTCGAGCGAATGCCAGGCGAAGCGCATAGCCGACAGCTCCGGATACTGCGGCGCCGACCAGGAAGATGCCGATGTTGAACGCATCCGTCGAATCGCCCATGGCGACCAACGCGGATGCGACGAGGAAGACTCCGACATAGGACAGGACCAGTGAGGTCCACCCCAGGCGCACGATCAAGCCGGCCGCGAAAGCGGCGACGGTCAGCACCTGGGCTTCGATGCCGGGGATGAAGGATAGGGCGAACACGACGCCGAGGGCGTATGTCGCGATGAGTGGCGACCAGAGGAAGAGGCCGAGGACTGCAGTGGATGCGATCCCGATTGCCGCTGTCAGAGGTTCCAGCCCCGGAGGGAGGAACAGTCCGACGATGTCGAAGATGACGATGGTCCCGACGACCGCCAAAACGGCGATGCGTTCTATCGTGCTGAGCTTCTCGCCCCTGCCGAGTCGGGTGACGTCAGAGCGGTCACCCGTCGAAAGACTTGAAGCCATACTTCAGTATCTCCTTTTCGCCATATATATTAGCGGTAGAAGCCGAAGAAGTGACCAACCTGGTTCCAGAAAGACATATACGTTCACCTCCTTTATTGCACTTTTGACTAGCGATGTACTCATCTTCTCGGTGATCTGCGAGCGGCACATCTGTCTCACGGCTACACCTCGATAGCCAAAGGTCTAATACCTCGCGCCGCAGGTAGACCCCGGTTAGGCTTCCTCCATGTCCCAAATCCGCGTCGTGATCGTCGATGACGATCCCCTGGTGCGCTCAGCGCTCTCTCACTTCGTCTCCCGCGACCCGGAGATCACGGTGATCGCCGAGGCGGAGTCCGGGCTCGAGGGCATCGAGGTCGTGGAACGCGAGCGTCCCGACGTGGTGATGATGGACGTGCAGATGCCGGAGATGAACGGCATCGAGGCGACGGCGGTGATCAGCGAACGCTGGCCTGAGATCAAGATCCTCGCGGTCACCACGCTGGACGGCAGCGACACCGTGCTTCCGATGCTCAGCGCAGGTGCGTCGGGCTATCTGCTGAAGGACTCGAGCGCGGCGAGCATTCTCGAAGGTGTGCGAGAGGTGTACAGCGGAGCGAGCTCGCTGTCGCCGCGGATCGCGTCGCTGCTGATCAAGCACGTGCGGGATACGGAGCCCGTCGGCGGCGACGACACCCTGGAGGCGCTCACGGATCGAGAGCAGGAGGTGCTGCAGCGACTCGCGCAGGGGATGTCCAACGCCGAGATCGCGCGCACACTGATCGTGTCGGAGGGAACCGTGAAGGCCCACCTCGGCCGCATCATGTCGAAGTGGCACGTGCGCGATCGCGTGCAGATCCTCGTCACGGCAGCGCACGCCGGGCTGGTCGACTTCCGCTGAAGCGGGCAGCTGACCGGCGGGATCGCTGACCGGCGGGATCATTGGAGTGAGACTGCTGAGGCGAGCCCGTTGAGCCGGGCACTGTGAGTCCGGCTCGCTGAGTCTGGCCGGCTGTTCGGGATCAGCAGCACTTGCCGTGAGGATGCCGCCGCGTATCACCCGGTTCGAACGAGGCGCCTTCGGTCACGGTCCGCGGGGAGGCTGTGTTGTGGGGTGCGCCAGCGTTGGTCGGGGTCCCACCAGTTCGGTCCACGGACTTCGGGGAGCCCGTTCTTCATACGGATCTCCCACTGCGAGGTGCCCAGGGATCGGTGGTGCCACCAGCACAGCGGCACACCGTTGTCGGTATGGGTCGGCCCCCCGCGGGCGTGTTCGGTGACGTGATGGATCTCGCACCAGGATGCGGGCACGTGGCACCCGGGGATGAGGCATTCCTTGTCGCGGGCGATGATCGCCCGGCGTTGATGCACGGTGAACACGCGGTCGGTGGTGCTGATCCCGATGATGCGCCCCTCGTCCAGGAGCACCCGCTGGATCGCCCCCGCACATGCGGTCTGCGCCGCGACGGACACAGGCACATGCGCACCGGATCCAGGGATCGTCGCCCACCCGCCGCTGCCCGCACCACCACCCGCGCCGGCGATGCCCGCACCGAAAGCAGAACCTTCCGCATGGTGGGCGAGGTCTGTCGCGTCGACGGTGACGACGAGCACCGGGGATGCGCCACCGAGCGTGGGCATGTCCTTGTGACGGGCGGCTATCGCGAGAGCGGCGGCGAGAGCATCGTGGCGTTTCTGCGACGCGGTGCGATCATCGAGCACGCTGCGCTCATCCATATTGAACGGATCAACACCCGGGTCAACACCGGTGTCGGTGTCTGTGTCTGTGTCTGTGTCTGTGTGACCGGTGTCACCGCTGGGGATGAAGAACACTCCCGGCATGGGCGGGCCGTCACCCTTCGGGTTCAGCATCGCGTCCAGGATCAGCTGCAACTGGGCCGCGGCATCCGGAGTCAGATACCCCCGGATCGCATGCATCCCGTCCGTGAGACGACCGATCGTGATCCCGCGCTTGCGCCGCGCGTCCTCATCCTTCGGCTCCTCCCCGTCCGGGTCGAACATCGAGGCGAGATCCTCCGCAAGAGCTTTCAGATCCTGCACCGTCGGCGCCGGACCAGAATCCGCGCCCCCGCCGATCCCGTGCCCGCGGGCGCACCCCGCCAACGCCACATCCGCCGCCAACCGCTGATCCACGCTCAACCGGTCCCACACCCGCTCGATCGGGCCCGTCGCCGCCAGAAACCCCGTGACACCCACCACACCATCCAACAAGGCCACGCGCATCTCCGACCACCGCGCCGGCATCCGCTCCCCCGCCAGACTCACCGGCCGGCGCACCAGATCGACGACCCTGTCGACCCGGGACGCACCCCGCACATCCACGCCCACCATCCGCTGCACCAGCTCGTTCACCCCGCGACACCCTGCCGCATGCGGAAAATCCACAGGATCCCCGGTCGCCACGGTTGCCACGATCACCGCCTCGGCCCGCCGGAACACGGCCCCCGCCGCCTGCAGCACCGCGACACGCTCCGCATCGCTCAACCCCGCCAGCGCGTCATCACACAGCACCGCATCAAGGTCAGCGACGACCCGACCCAGACGCCCCACGATGCTGTTCATACCCTCGAGTCAACACGGAACCACCGACATTCGACCCCCGAAACCAGTCCGATTTAGACCAGATCAGAGCACGTATTCCAATCTCCCGGAATGCCGCACAACGCAGGCACAAGAGGAGCGGAGAGACCAGTCGACAAGCGAGGAAGAGACGGAAAAGAGGAACGAGGAACGAGACACACGGAACAACACGAGAAACAAGACACGAGGAACAAGACACGAGGAACGAGACAACGGGAACGAGACCCCAGACCGCTGACCCCAGGCCGCTGACCCCAGGAACGAGACACGCGACTCGAGAAAACAAGCAACACAGGAGACGAGACGGCAAGAACAGGAAGCAAAGACAGTCGACAACGCCCCACAACAAAGCCAGTCGACAACGCCGGACAACGGAACACCGTGCGCGCGACACCGAACGCCCGCCACGGAGCGCCCGCCGCGAAGCACCCGTCACTGGGGTACCCGATCAGCGCCGGAGCGGCTCGGCCTTCATGAAGACGTCGACCGCGTCTTCGCTCTCGAGCTCGAAGCCGTGCCTCTCGTACAGCCGTCGCGCCGGACTGCCCTGCAGCACATTGAGGCGGAACGGCCGGTCATCGCCCGCATGACGCGTCTCCAAGGCGTCCGCCAGCACCGCGGAGCCGAGGCCGCGGCCCTGCTGAGCGGGATCGAGGTAGAAGTGCTCGATCCACACCGCGTCACTCTCGGGCCTCACCGCGATGAGCCCCACGTCCTGCCCGGCAACCACGATCACTCGCGTGTTCTGCGGGACGAACCCATCGAGGAACCGCTGCCGCACACGCACCGGGTCGAAGCGTCCGAGACGCTCCAGATCGGCGCGCATGACGATCGCTCGCAGCTCCGACATCCAGTGCGCATCCGACGGACTGCTCTCTCGAAGACCCCACGCGGCGCACACAGCATCCATACAATCACGCAGGCCACGCACCCGAAGCGACGACGACCACGACCACGACCACGACCACGACCACAGAACCACGACCACAGCCCCACCGCTGCAGACCCACCGCTACAGCGCGAGCAGCACGATCCCGCCGGCGACGACCGCGGACGCGGCGAGACGCCATCCGGGCCTGCTCTCCTTCAGGGCGAAGACGCCGAACAGGCTGACCAGCACGACGCTGACTTCGCGCAGCGGCGCGACCAGTGCGACCGGAGCGATCTGGATGGCCGTGAGCACCAGGATGTACGAGAGCGGCGACAGGATACTGAAAGCCACGATGCGCTTCCACTGCGTGCGGCCGAGCGCGCGAACGGCCGCCCATCGGCCTCGGACGCCGAGCGAGTAGAACGGGATCTCGAGCAGCATCGTCCCCACCATGAAGGCGACGGGCGAGAGGTTCCACGTGCGCACGGCGTTGGCGTCCCAGATCGTGTAGACCGCGATCGCGACGCCGGTGAGCAGACCGAACACGAGCCCGGGATCCAGGCGACGCGACCGGTCGGCGCGTCCTCGGTCGACGAGACCGATCGCGACGACTCCGAGGATGATCGCCGCGACGCCGGCGAGCGCGAGGGCCGACGGACGCTCCCCGAGCACCAGCACGGCGACGATCACAGAAAGGAACGGCCCGGTTCCCCGAGCCGTCGCGTAGACGGTCGAGAGATTGCCTTCGCGATATCCGCGTTGCAGCACCGCCATGTAGGCGACGTGCAGCACACCGGAGACTCCGACGCCGAGCAGGAACGCCAGCACGTCGTCGGTGCCGAGCCCGCCGGTGAACGGCACGACCCCGATCCAGACGGCGGTTCCTCCGACGGCCCCCCACCAGAGGAACGGCGTCCCTGCGCGGCTCACGCCGTGGGCGATGATGTTCCAGGCGGCGTGCGTGACGGCTGCGGCGAGGACGAGAGCGAAGGCGAGAGCGGACATCAGAGACCCTTCCGTTCTTCGCGGGCGCGACGAACAGGGTCCTCCGGGCTTTTGTCCTGTCAGATGACGGCGCTCCTGCGGAGGAGCACCGTGGCGCCGCTCGGACCAGACGGGACGAACCCCGGAACCCTAGGCGCTATCGAGATCGACCGTACCGGCCGATGGTGACGAGAAGGTGAACGACCGCCATCCGACCGTCGCGGAGATCGCGCATCGAGTCGCCGATTACGATCGAAGGACCGCCCCTGCAGGAAGGTCGCTCATGCCCGTCACCCCGGACGCTCTCGCCCACGCCGAGGATCTCGCCGACTTCGTCGCCGCCTCGCCTTCGAGCTATCACGCCGCCGCCGAGGTGGCCAGGCGCCTCGAGGATGCCGGTTTCGCGCGTCTCGAAGAGGATCAGGCCTGGGATGTCGCCCCCGGCGGACGCTATGTCGTCGTGCGAGACGGTGCCGCGATCGCGTGGACGGTTCCGGGGGACGCCACCGCGACCACGCCCGCTCACATCCTGGGTGCTCACACCGACTCCCCCGGCTTCAAGCTCAAGCCGCAGCCGACGACCGGTTCGAGGGGCTGGCTGCAGGCGGCCGTCGAGGTGTACGGCGGTCCGCTGCTGAGCTCGTGGCTCGACCGCGAGCTGCGTCTCGCCGGACGGCTGGCCCTCGCCGACGGACGCGTGGTGCTCGCCGACACGGGAGCGCTGCTGCGGCTTCCCCAGCTCGCGATCCACCTCGACCGCGAGGCGAACACGGGCCTCGCGCTCGACAAGCAGTTCCAGACGCAGCCGGTCTGGGGCCTCGGCGACCCGACCCAGGAGGACATCCTGGCCGAGCTCGCCGGTTCGGCCGGCGTCTCGGCATCCGACATCCGCGGTTACGACGTCGTGATCGCCGACACAGCGCGCGGCGCGATCTTCGGCAAGGACCGCGCGTTCTTCGCTTCCGGCCGACTCGACGACCTCGCCTCGGTGCACGCCGGCGTCGTCGCGCTCGAGAAGATCGATACGGCCGTCAGCGGACCGATCGCGATCCTCGCGGCGTTCGACCATGAAGAACTGGGCTCCAACTCCCGCTCCGGCGCGGGCGGCCCCCTGCTCGAAGACATCCTCGGCCGCGTCTACGACGCGCTCGGCGCCGACGCCTCCGAGCGTCGACGCGCGTTCTCCGCGTCGTGGTGCCTGTCGAGCGACGTGGGCCACTCGGTGCACCCGAACTACGTGCACAAGCACGACCCCGTCGTGCAGCCGGTGCTCGGCTCGGGACCGATCCTCAAGCTCAACGCCAACCAGCGCTACGCGACGGATGCCGTCGGCTCCGCCGCCTGGCGCGGCTGGTGCGAGACCGCCGACGTGGTCACGCAGGAGTTCGTGTCGAACAACAACGTGCCGTGCGGCTCGACGATCGGCCCGATCACGGCCACGCGTCTCGGCATCCGCACGGTCGACGTCGGCATCCCGATCCTGTCGATGCACTCGGCGCGCGAGCTCGCCGGCGTCTCGGACCTGCACGACCTCACCCGCGTCGCCGGAGCTTTCTTCGCCGGCTGAGCCCTGCCGACGCCCTCGCGGGCCCTGCGCAGTGCCAGGATGATGGCATGACGGACATCAAGCCTGCTCTCATCGAGCGCGCGGGCATCGAGATCATCCCCGAATCCGAGCGCACCGCGAAGCCGAGCGACCTCTTCTGGCCGTGGTTCGCGGCGAACGTCTCGGTGTTCGGCATGTCGTACGGCTCGTTCGTGCTGGGCTTCGGCATCTCGTTCTGGCAGGCGACCCTCGTGTCGATCATCGGCATCGTCGTGTCGTTCCTGCTGTGCGGACTGATCGCGATCGCCGGCAAGCGCGGTTCGGCGCCCACCATGGTGCTGTCCCGTGCGGCGTTCGGCGTGCAGGGGCAGAAGGTTCCGGGCATCGTCTCGTGGCTGACGTCGATCGGCTGGGAGACGTTCCTCGCGATCATGGCCGTGCTCGCCACGGCCACCGTCATCACGCAGCTCGGCGGTGACGGCGACAGCATCGCGCTGAAGATCACCGCCACCGTGATCGTCGCCGCGCTCATCGTCGCGGCATCCGTGCTCGGCTATCACACGATCATGAAGCTGCAGTCGGTGCTCACCTGGGTCACCGGCATCGTGACGGTGCTCTACATCGTCCTCGCCGCTCCGAGCATCGACATGGCGGCCGTCCTCGCGCGTCCGGACGGCGGGATCGGCCAGGTCACCGGCGCTCTCGTCATGGTCATGACCGGCTTCGGCCTCGGCTGGATCAACATCGCCGCCGACTGGTCGCGGTACCAGAAGCGCACGGCATCCGACGGAGCGATCGTCCTGTGGAACACGATCGGCGGCTCGGTGGCTCCTGTGGTCCTCGTGATCTTCGGTCTGCTGCTCGCCGGATCCGACGACGAGCTCAGCGCGGCGATCGCCGCCGACCCGATCGGCGCGCTCGCGACGATCCTGCCCATCTGGGTGCTCGTTCCGTTCCTGCTCACCGCCGTGCTGGCGCTCGTCTCCGGCGCGGTGCTGGGCATCTACTCCTCGGGCCTCACGCTGCTGAGCCTCGGCATCCGCATCCCCCGCCCGTCCGCGGCGGCGATCGACGGCGTGATCCTCACGATCGGCACGATCTACGTGGTGTTCTTCGCGACCGACTTCCTCGGTCCGTTCCAGAGCTTCCTCATCACGCTGGGCGTGCCGCTGGCGTCATGGGCCGGCATCCTGATCGCCGACATCCTGCGCCGCAAGAAGGACTACGACGACGAGGCGCTCTTCGACAGCCGCGGCCGCTACGGCGCGTGGGACTGGATCTCGATCGGCACGATGGTGATCGCGAGCGTGATCGGCTGGGGCTTCGTGCTCAACGGATTCGCGGATGCGGCGCCGTGGAACAACTGGCAGGGCTACCTCCTCGGCCTCGTCGGGGGTGTCGACGGCGACTGGGCCTATGCCAACCTCGGGGTCTTCTTCGCCCTCGTGCTGTCGTTCGTCGTGACCTGGTTCGCCCGGGCCGGAAAGATCCGCGCGCAGGAGGCCTCGGCGTGAGCGACGGTCCCTGGCTGATCGTGATCGACCCTCAGCAGATCTTCGCGTCGCCCGGATCTGCGTGGGGATCGCCGTTCTTCGCCGACACGATGCCGCGCATCCGCGAGCTGGCCACGGCTTTCGGCGACCGCGTGATCGTCACGCGCTGGATGCCGACGGCAGACCGCTCGACCTCGTGGGGCGCCTACTTCGCCGCGTGGCCGTTCGCCGACCAGCCGCCGACGGATCCACTGTTCGACCTCGTCCCCGACGCGGCCGGGCTGTCGCCGCATCCGACTCTCGACCTGCCGACCTTCGGCAAGTGGGGCACAGAGATCGAGGCGGTCGTCGGCCGAAGGGCGCACGTCGTGCTGACGGGTGTCGCGACCGACTGCTGCGTCATCTCGACCGCACTGGCCGCAGCGGATGCCGGAGCGCACGTCACCGTGGTCGGCGACGCCTGCGCGGGATCGACGGCGGAGAATCATGCGGCCGCGATGCAGGTGATGGGTCTCTACCCGCCGCAGATCACGATCAGCGACACCGCCTCCGTGCTGTCGAGGCTCTAGCTCTCCGCGCGCACCGCGGCCGCGATGTCGGCGGGCGACCCCCGCCACGGAGCTCCGTGCCCGGGCAGCACCCATGATGCCGACACGGCAGCCAGCCTGTCGAGAGACGCGATGGCCTCGGTCGGCTCATCCGTGAACGGCGCGGGCTGAGGACCGACCTGCCCCGTCAGCACATGGCGCGTGGTGAGGGCGTCGCCGACGAACACCGCGTCCGCTGCGGGAATGTGCACCGCGATGCTGCCCGGCGAGTGTCCCGGCATGCCGATGATGACCGGAGATCCCGGCAGGTCGAGGACCTCGCCGTCGGCGACCGTCATGACGTCGGTGACATGGCGCGTGCGCAGCCCGTTCTTGCGCACGCCGTACGCGAGAAAGCCGAGCAGTGGACCGACGCGAGCGGGTCCCATCGGGGTCTTCGGCTTCTCACCCGTGCGCATGCGGTGCGCGTCTGCGCTATGGATGAAGATCGGCACGTCTGCTTCGCTGCGCAGCCGCTCGGCGAACCCGATGTGGTCGCTGTCGCCGTGGGTCAGGACGAGACCCCGGATGTCGGAGAGCGGGCGCCCCAGTTCTGCGAGGGTGCGCTGCAGATCGTTCCAGTGGCCGGGCAGCCCGGCGTCGACGAGCGTGATCCCCTCGGGCAGATCGATGAGGTATGACGCGACGATGTCGTTGCCGAGTCGATGCAGGTGCGGTGCGAGCTTCATGGCCGTTCCCTTCGCGGTGGCTTATGATGGCTAGACTACGTAGCTATCATAGCTAATGTCAATAGCCATGAAGGAGACCCGGATGCCGACCCCCGAACGAACCTCGCTGGCGGCCATCATCGACGCCGGTCGCGACATCCTCGAGTCCGCCGGACCCGCGGGACTCACCATGCAGGCGGTCGCCGAGCGGGTGGGCGTCCGCGCACCTTCCCTCTACAAGCGAATCCGCGATCGTGACGCTCTGCTCTCCGCAGTGGCGGAGGCCTCGGCCGACGCGCTGACGGTCAGGCTCGACGCGGCAGGCGACGAGCTCCCCCTCCTCGCCATCGCATACCGCACCTTCGCGCACGAGCGCCCGCACGCGTTCCGCCTGCTGTTCACCGCCTCCGCGCCCGAAGACGCCCTGCACCGGACGTCTGTTCCGGTGCTGCGCTCATGCGCCGCTCTCGTCGGGCCGGATCGGGCGCTCGATGCGGCCCGGCTCTTCACCTCCTGGGCGACAGGGTTCCTGCAGATGGAACTCGCCGGAGCCTTCCGTCTGGGCGGCGACGTCGACGAGGCGTTCGACTACGCGGTGGAGCGCATACTCGCGGGACTGACCGCCTGAGAGGTCGGAGCACCCGCCCCGGCGGCCTGCCGATCTCGCCGCTCGGCGAGCGGCTGCGCCGAAGAGCAACCGGAATACTGCCAAGATGATGCGCGGAGAGGGGTTTCCATGACGGCGAGCACGCACGACGACGGATCCGTCCACCCGAAGGGTCGTCGCCCCTGGCATCGCACGAAGGTGGCGGTCGGAATCGTACTGATCGTCGTCGCCGTGGTGGCGATCATCGGCGCGCTCACCCCCTGGCCGTCCGCGATGGTCATTCGCGCGGTGTTCACCCGGGGCGGCGACGAGACTGCCGCCGAGATGGACAAGCACGTGCCCGACACCGAACTCACCGAGAAGCTCGATCTCGCGTATGCGGACGGAGGCGCCGACACCACGATGGACGTCTTCACACCGGCATCCGCCACGGGCCCGCTTCCGACCGTCGTCTGGATTCACGGCGGCGCCTGGATCTCGGGATCGAAGGAGAACGTCGACCCGTACATGCGGATCCTCGCTGCGGAGGGCTACACGACCATCGCCGTGAACTACACGATCGGACCCGAAGGGGTGTATCCGCTCGCCGTGCACCAGCTCAACGACGCGCTCGCCTACATCGACGCGCACGCCGACGAGCTGGGCGTCGACCCGACCCAGATCGTGCTCGCGGGCGACTCCGCCGGAGGTCAGCTGGCCAGTCAGATGGCGACGCTCATCACGAGCCCCGACTACGCCGAGATCATGGACGTCACCCCGGCGCTCGAGGCCGAGCAGGTGGTGGCGACCGTGCTGAACTGCGGCGTCTACGACCTGGCCGCACTCGCGACGCTCGACGGCATCGCCGGTTGGGGGCTGAAGACCTCGATGTGGGCGTACTCAGGCACCAAGACCTGGGCCGAGGACTCGACCGGTGCCACGATGTCGACGATCGACTGGGTCACCGAGGACTTCCCGACGACCTACATCTCGGGCGGCAACGGCGACGGTCTCACCTGGCTGCAGTCGATCCCCATGGCCCAGCGGCTCGACGCGCTCGGCGTCGACGTGACGACCCTCTTCTGGCCTGCGCCGCACGAGCCGCAGCTGCCCCACGAATACCAGTTCCATCTCGACATGCCGGATGCGCAGACGGCCCTGCAGAAGACCATCGACTTCCTGGACGCGCACACCACCCGCTGACGGGGCGGGGTCGGCGTGGGCCGTCTTTCGTGTCCCGCTGCCTACTTCATCGTGTCGAGGATGCCGACGAGGTCGTCGAACGTGGTGAGCGGATTGAGGATCGCGAAGCGGGTGTTCGGTCGGCCCCCGTGCGAGCTCGGCACGACGAACGCACGCTGCGAGTCGAGGAGCTCGTCGGACCACCGGTCGTAGTCGCCGCGTTCCCAGCCCTCGCGTTCGAAGACGACGACCGACAGCTGGGGGTCGCGCACGAGACGGAGCTCGGGCCGCGCGGCGATCTCGGTGGCGATCCGCTGCGTCAGAGCGAGCGTCGCGCTCACGGCCTCGCGATACGCCGTCACCCCGTACGTCGCGAGCGAGAACCAGAGCGGCAACCCCCGGGGGCGCCGGGTGAGCTGGATCGAGTAGTCCGACGGGCTGAAGTCGCCCGCGTCGGTGAGCGTGTCGAGGTATTCGGCGTGCTGGGTGTGCGCGCGACGACCCGCATCGGGGTCACGGTAGATCAGCGCGCAGCAGTCGAAGGGCGCGAACAGCCACTTGTGCGGATCGACGATCACCGAGTCGGCTCGCTCCACCCCGGCGAAGACACCCCGGGCCTCGGGGGCCAGCATGGCGGTCAGCCCGTACGCGCCGTCGATGTGCAGCCAGAAGTCGAACTCGTCCTTCAGCGCGGCGATGCCGGCGATGTCGTCGACGATGCCGAAGTTGGTCGAGCCGCCGGTGGCGACCACCGCGCAGATCTCGTCGCCGTGCTCGGCGAGTGCGTCGCGCACCGCGTCCGCCCTCAGCACGCCGTCGTCTCCGGCCGGCACGAGCAGCACGTCGGCGTCCATGACCTTCGCCGCCGACTTGTTCGAGGAGTGCGCCTCGACGCTGCACACGATCTTCCAGCGACGAGGCAGCTCCTTGCCCGCGTCGAGCAGCTTCGCCTTCGCCGCCTCGCGCGCCGCGACGAGTGCCGACAGGTTGCCGATCGTGCCGCCCTGCACGAACACCCCGCCCGCGGTGTCGGGAAGGCCGAACTCGGAGGCGAGGAACGACAGCACCTCGTTCTCGGCATGCACGGCTCCTGCGCCCTCAAGCCAGCTGCCGCCATAGAGGCCGGATGCCGAGACCACGAGGTCGAACGCGATCGACGCGATGGTCGGCGCCGTCGGGATGAACGACAGATACGCCGGGTGGCTCGTCGTCAGGCAGGCGGGAGCGAGGATGTGCTCGAACACGCTGAGCGCCCGCTGCGATCCGAGACCCGCATCGGTGATCGTCGTGCCGACCAGACGGTCGAGCTCGGCGGGCGACTGGGGCTTGTCGAGCGGCACATCGGCCGCGAGCATCCGCCGGCGCGAGTAGTCGAGCACTGCATCGACGATCGCCGTCGATTCGGCCGAGGCCGCGTGCATGCGTTCTGCTCCCATGAGCTGTCCTTACCTGAGGGTTTCTGCGGGCTGTGCGGGCTGTGCTGCCCGTCGTGCTGCGCCGGGCTCGAGATCGTCCGACACCGGAACGGAGGGCTCCGGAACGTCCGTCACGGGGACATCGAGCACGGCGGAGAGGGTGCGGCGAGCGAGTGCCGCCCGATCGCGCGGCGCCCAGTGCACGAGCGAGTGGGCGCTCATCCCGTCGACCATGGCGAGCAGCATCCACGCCGACGAATCGGGATCGACCCGCACTGCCGGATCTTCGGCGATCGCCCGGGCGATGAGGTCTTCGAGGGCGCTGTGCCAGAGGTCCATCTCGGTGCGCACCCGGGTGCCGAGCGCCTCGTTGCGGGCTCCGAGCGCCCACGACTGCACCCACACCATCGCCACGTCGTCGCGCGAGTCGTCGAGCAGCGTCTCGATGAGACGCAGCAGATTCGTGCGCAGGTCGACAGTCGGGTCGTAGGAGGAGATGACCTCTTCGCGCTCGGCCGCGACGATCGTCGTGAAGACCTCGGCGACGAACGACTCCATCACGGGCCGGTAGTGGGCGACGAGAGCGGGTGTGACGCCGACCCGCGCAGCGACGGCGCGCACGGTGAGGGCCTCGAGGCCGCTCTCCGAGGCGAGCGATACGGCGCCGTCGAGGATCGAGCGTTCGCGCTCCTCCGGCGGCAGCCTGCGCGGTGCGGCGGCTCTTGACGTGGTCTTCATCACGGGTTACCGTATCACTCGTTGATCGCGTGTTCAATAGCGACGGCGACTCTCGTTGCCGAGGTCGTGATCAGCAGCGAGGGAGACAACCATGGCCTGGCACATGCCCGCCGAGACCGCACCGCACGACCGCACCTGGATGGCGTTCCCCGCCGAGGGGCCGACGCTCGGCGAGACGGCGGCCGAGCGCGACGAGGGCTACGAGACCTGGACCGCCGTCGCCCATGCGGTCGCCGAGTTCGAGCCGGTCACGATGATCGTCGACCCGGCGGAGATCGCCCGCGCCCGGCGGATGCTCAGCGGTGCCATCGACATCGTCGAGGCGCCGGTCGACGAGTTCTGGATGCGCGACTCCGGGCCGACGTTCGTCATCGACGACGAGCGACCCGGCGTGCTCGGCGCGGTGGACTGGATCTTCAACGGGTGGGGCGCACCGGCCTGGGCGCAGTGGCAGAAGGCGGCGCAGCACGCGCGCATCATCGGCGGGGCCGTCGACGCCGAGCTCGTGAGCTCGACCCTCGTCAACGAGGGCGGCGGAATCCACGTCGACGGCGAGGGCACCGTGCTGCTCACCGAGACCGTGCAGCTCGATCCGCGCCGCAACCCCTACGCCGACAAGGCCCGCGTCGAGGCCGAGATGGCCCGCACTCTCGGCACCTCGAAGGCCGTGTGGCTGCCCCGGGGCCTCACCCGCGACTACGACGACTTCGGCACGAACGGCCACGTCGACATCGTGGCGACGATCGTCTCCCCCGGTCGGCTGCTGCTGCACGATCAGCAGGATCCCGCGCACCCCGACCACGAGGTCACCCGCGAGCTGCGCGCGCACCTCGGCGATCAGACCGATGCCGCCGGTCGCCGCTTCGAGATCGTCGACCTGCCCGCGCCCGCGACCCTGCGCGACGGCGAGGGGTTCGTGGACTGGAGCTACGTCAACCATCTGGTCACCAACGACGGCGTCGTCGCGTGCGGGTTCGGCGACGAGAAGGCCGATGCCGCCGCGAGGGCCATCCTCGCCGACGTCTATCCCGGCCGCCGGGTCGTCACCGTCGACGCGCGCCCGCTGTTCGACCGCGGCGGCGGCATCCACTGCATCACCCAGCAGCAGCCGAGTGTGGGGGTGTTCGCATGATCGACGTGGTCGAGGCCTCGATCGCCGACCTGCGGCGAGCGCTGGAGACGGGCGCTGCCACCTCCGTCGAACTGGTCGACGCCTACCTCGCGCGCATCGCCGCCTACGACGGCCCCGATACGGACACGGCTCTGAACGCGATCGTCGTCGCGAATCCCGAGGCGCGCACGGAGGCCGAGACATCGGACGCGAGACGTGCCCGTGGCGAGACGCGGGGGCCGCTCGACGGTATCCCTTACACGGCGAAAGACAGTTATCTCGTGCGAGGGCTCACGGCGGCCGCCGGCAGCCCCGCCTTCGCCGACCTCGTCGCGCAGCGCGACGCGTTCACGATCGAGCGCCTGCGGTCGGGAGGCGCGATCTGCCTCGGGCTGACCAACATGCCGCCGATGGCGAACGGCGGCATGCAGCGCGGCGTCTACGGCCGCGCCGAGAGCCCCTACAACGCCGACTTCCTCACCGCGCCCTTCGCCTCCGGGTCGTCGAACGGCTCGGGCACGGCGACGGCTGCCAGCTTCGGCGCGTTCGGTCTGGGCGAGGAGACCTGGTCGAGCGGTCGTGGCCCGGCCACGAACAACGCCCTGTGCGCCTACACGCCCTCGCGAGGCGTCATCTCGACGCGGGGCAACTGGCCGCTCGTGCCGACGATGGATGTCGTCGTGCCGCACACCCGCACGATGGCCGATCTGCTGGAGGTGCTCGAGGTGATCGTCGCCGACGACGCCGAGGTCCGCGGCGATTTCTGGCGCGCACAGCCCTGGGTGTCGCTGCCGCAGTCCTCCGAGGTCCGCCCCGCGTCGTACCGCGCGCTCTCCACCGATGCGGCGGCAGCTCTCGACGGCGCTCGCATCGGAATCCCGCGCATGTACATCAACGCCGACTCCGACGCGGGCACCGCCGACGATGCGGGCATCGGCGGCCCGACCGGCCGGCGCATCGCGACGCGTCCGTCCGTGATCGACCGGTGGCAGGCGGCCCGACGGAGCCTCGAGGCGGCCGGCGCGACGGTCGTCGACGTGGACTTCCCGGTGGTGTCGAACTACGAGGGCGATCGACCCGGCGCCCCGACCATCGCCACCCGCGGGCTCGTCACGCCGGAGTACCTGCACCGCGAGATCGTCGACCTGTCGGCCTGGGCCTGGGAGGATTTCCTGCAGGCGAACGGCGACCCGCGGCTGCACACTCTCGCGGAGGTCGACGGGGCATCGATCTTCCCCCACCCTGAGGGTGCGCTGCCCGACCGCTACACCGGCTTCGACGACGACATCGCCGAGTACCCGGAATGGGTGCGCGAGAACCCCGGCGTCGGATTCGAGGACATGCCCGAGCTGCCGGACGGCCTCCGCGGACTCGAGGAGACCCGCCGGGTCGACCTCGAGCAGTGGATGGACGAGCTCGAGCTCGACGCGGTCGTCTTCCCCGCGGTGGCCGACGTCGGGCCGGCTGACATGGATGTGAACGAGTCATCCGCCGACCTCGGCTGGCGCAACGGCACCTGGATCGCGAACGGCAACCTGACCATCCGTCATCTCGGCATTCCGACCGTGACGGTGCCGATGGGTCTGATGGCCGACATCGGCATGCCGATCGGCCTGACGTTCGCCGGCCGCGCCTACGACGACTCGTCGCTGCTGCGACTCGCGGCCGGGTTCGAAGCCGTCGGCGCACCCGGCGAGCGGCGTACTCCCCCGCTGCGCACGCCGAGGCTCTGACCTCGGCGGAGCCGGTCCCACCGCGCGACATTTCACTATTGTGACGCTCGTTACGATTGTTATATGTTCTTCCTGTCCGTCACGACAGGAAGCGACCCATGAGCACCGAGAACAACGAGCGCGAGCTCGAGGCCGGCATCGTCACCGATCTGTCCGGACGCATGACGTACGGGTCGTATCTGTCGCTCGACCAGCTGCTCACCGCCCAGAATCCCGTCAGCGTCCCGGAGCACCATGATGAGCTGCTGTTCATCATCCAGCACCAGACGACCGAGCTCTGGCTCAAGCAGCTGCTGCACGAGCTGTCGTCCGCACGCCAGCTGCTCGCGAGCGACGACCTCCGCGAGGCGCTGAAGAGGGTCGCGCGGGTCAAGCGCATCCAGGACGTCATGACCCAGCAGTGGGCGATCCTCGCGACGCTCACGCCCACCGAATACGCGCAGTTCCGCGGAGCGCTCGGCAATTCCTCCGGCTTCCAGTCGGTGCAGTACCGCGCCGTCGAGTTCGCGCTGGGCAACAAGAACGAGAAGATGCTGAGCGTCTTCAGCGACCACCCCGCGAACCTCGCGCTGCTCACCGCCGAATGGCACAAGCCGACGCTCTATGACGAGTTCCTGCGCTACGCCTCGCGACGCGGCCTCCCGATCCCGACCGAGATCCTCGACCGGGACGTGCGTCTCCCCTACCGCGAGACGCCCGCACTCGTGCCGGCCATCCGCGAGATCTACCAGAACCACCAGCAGCACTGGGATCTGTATGAAGCGTGCGAAGACCTCGTCGACCTCGAGGACAACTTCCAGTTCTGGCGCTTCCGTCATCTCAAGACCGTCGCGCGCACGATCGGCATGAAGGTCGGCACCGGCGGCTCGAGCGGAGTCGGATTCCTGCAGCGCGCCCTCGACCTGACGTTCTTCCCCGAGCTCTACACCGTGCGCACCGAGATCGGCGGCTGATGCACGCGGCGACCTTCTTCGACGGCGAAGGATGGCGCGACGGCATCATCGACCGCGACGGCGAGCGGATGCGACTCCGTGCCGAGCCTCCCGCCCGCGATCTGCCCCGTCTGGTCGGCGTGGTCATCGGCGGCTTCACCGACCACCACGTGCACCTTCAGCTCGTCGACCACACGCTGCTCGCGAGCTCGACCCTGGGCCGCGTGGTCGACCTCGGGGCGGACCCGGCAGTCATCGAAGCGCTGTCCCGGGCATCGGCGCTCCACGACTCCGGAGATCTGCGCCACACCATCCCGGATTCTGCGGATGTCAGCCGAGCCGACGCGGGGATGCCGGAGTTCCGGCGAACCGACGCCTCGCACCGTGTCCAGGTCGACTTCGCCGGCGCATTCCTCACTCCCGTCGGCGGGTACCCGAGTGACCGCGACTGGGCCCCCACAGGATCCTTCCGCGAGATCACGGACGCAGAGACGGCGCGCGCGGCCGTCACCGCGATGGCGGATGCCGGGGCATCCTGCATCAAGGTGGCGAGCAACGCCACCGCGGGCCCCGTCTTCGACGACGACCTGTTCCGCACGATCGTCGACGCCGCCTCGGCCCGCGGGCTGTCCGTGGTCGCCCATGCCGAGGGACCGGGCCAGGCGCAGCGCGCCGCTCGCCTCGGGGCCGCCCGTCTCGCCCATGCACCGTTCACCGAACGGCTCGCCGACGACGAGATCGCCCGACAGGCGGCATCCGTCTCGTGGATCTCGACGCTCGCGATCCACGATGCAGACAGCGACGAGCGAGCCACCGCGGTCGACAACGTCCGCCGCTTCCACGCCGCCGGCGGAGTGGTGCTCTACGGCACCGATATGGGCAACGGTCCGACGCCCGTGGGCCTGAACCCCGCCGAGCTCGCAGCGCTCCGCGAGGCAGGAATCGCGGGCGATGACCTCCTGCGCGCTCTCGCGCCGCTGGACCCGCTCGATTCCGCCGTTCTGCTCCTGAGACTCCCCGGCACCGCCGCCGACCCGACACTCGCCCGCCCGCTGACCAGCGCCGATCTGAAGGCATGACATGACCGACTCACCCGAGACCACGACCGCCGCTCCGACCGCCGACAGCACCCTCCTCGACCTCGCGCAGGCTCTCGACGCGGCCGATCCGCTGCACTCGCACCTCTCCGCCTTCGCCGAAGCGCCCGGCGTCGGCGCCTACCTCGACGGCAACTCGCTCGGCCGGCCCCTGAAGGACACCCCCGAGAAGCTCGCCGCATTCGTGCGCGACGACTGGGGCACCCGCCTGATCCGCTCGTGGGACGAGCAGTGGATGGCCCTTCCGATGGAGCTCGGCGATCGTATCGGACGTGTCACCCTCGGCGCCGCCGCGGGTCAGACCATGGTCGCCGACTCGACCAGCGTGCTGATCTACAAGCTGATGCGCGCGGCCGCCACCGCCGACCCCTCGCGCACCGAGCTCGTCATCGAGGCGGGCAACTTCCCGACCGACCGGTTCATGGCCGAGGGCGTCGCCGCCGAGACCGGCATGACGGTGCGGTGGATCGAGCCCGATCCGGTGCTCGGGGTGCAGATGGCCGATGTGGTCGCTGCGATCTCTGCGAAGACGGCGCTCGTGTCGCTGAGCCACGTCGACTACCGCTCCGGCGCCCTCGCCGATATGCCGGCGATCACCACCGCGGTGCACGAGGTCGGCGCGCTGATGATGTGGGATCTGTGCCACTCGGCCGGCGTGATCCCCATGCAGCTCGACGACTGGGGCGTCGACATGGCCGTCGGGTGCACCTACAAGTACCTCAACGGCGGCCCTGGCTCCCCCGCGTTCGCCTACCTGCGGCGCGAGCATCAGGGCGTGCTGCGCCAGCCGATCCAGGGGTGGTGGAGCGCCGCCGACATCTTCGCGATGGGTCCGCAGTACGAGCCGGCCGGCGACATCCGTCAGCTGCTCAGCGGCACTCCCCCGATCACCTCGATGCTCGCGATGCAGGGCATGCTCGACCTCATCGAGCAGGCGTCGGTCGAGGCGATCCGTGAGAAGTCGCTCTCGCTCACCGATTTCGCGGTCCGCGCCCACGACGAGGTGCTCGCGCCTCTCGGCGTGCGCCTGCTCAGCACCCGCGACGCCGCACAGCGCGGAAGCCACGTGACCATCGGCCACCCCGACTTCCGCGCGGTGACGCAGCGACTGTGGGCCGACGGCATCATCCCCGACTTCCGCTTCCCCGACGGCATCCGTCTGGGGCTCTCCCCTCTCAGCACGTCGTATGTCGAGACGCTCACCGGCGTCCTCGCCGTGCGCGACGCACTGGAGTCGCATGACCGCTGACCGCGCAGAGGCGACCACAGGCCCCGTGCTCGATGACATCGATGCGCGCCCCGGCAGCACCGCCTCCCTCTTGCGCACTCTGGTCGGGCTGTATCTGCGACCTCTCGGCGGCTGGATCTCGACGGCCGACCTGGTCGCCCTCGCCGGCGATCTCGGGATCCCCACGGCGCAGGCGCGCACCGGCGTC
Organism: Microbacterium sp. NPDC090014; assembly: GCF_044748285.1. Taxonomy (NCBI): domain Bacteria; kingdom Bacillati; phylum Actinomycetota; class Actinomycetes; order Micrococcales; family Microbacteriaceae; genus Microbacterium; species Microbacterium sp. NPDC090014. Next base: position 291,079 of record NZ_JBIVFS010000002.1, on the reverse strand, counting down.
ACCCGTCTCAAGCAGAAGGGGCTGCTGCTCGCCGAGCGCAGGCACGCGGCCGGGTATCTGCTGAATCCGGATGCCGCGACGATGCTCGAGCGCGGCGATCGGCGCATCTTCGAGATGCGCGAGATGACGGATGCCGACAGCTGGTGCCTCATCTCGTTCTCGATGCCCGAGAGCGCGCGAGCCACCCGGCACCAGCTTCGCCGTCGCCTGCAGTGGATCGGGGCGGGTGTCGTCTCGCCTGCGCTGTGGATCTGTCCGGGGCATCTGCAGGGCGAGGTGCAGGAGATCGTCGACGACCTCGAAGCGAGCGAGTGGGTGACCCTGTTCCAGGCCGGCACGCCGACGACGGCCCGCACACTGCCCGCGGCCGCCGCCGACTGGTGGGACCTCGAGTCGCTGCGCGCCGAGCACCTCGCGTTCCAGGCCTCGCTCGCGACGCTGCCCACCGCGCCGTTCGCCGCGTATGTGCAGCTGCTCGACCGCTGGCGAGTGCTGCCCTACGTCGATCCGGGGCTGCCGCCGTCGATGCTGCCGGCCGAGTGGCCCGGTCGGCGCAGCGTCGCCGAGTTCCAGAGGCTGTCGACAGAGCTGTCGGATGCCGCGTGGCGGCGTGTGCGCGACGTCACGCGACACCCCGCGGCCGGAAGCTCCGCGACCGGCGCCGAGCTCACCGCGGCGGGGCGGTCGTAGCCCGCACCACCAGCCGCGTCGGCAGGATCACGTGCATCTCGTCGACCTCCTGCCCCGCGAGCAGCGTGAACACCATGTCAGCCGCGACCGCGCCGAGTCGCCGCATCGGCTGCTGGATGGTCGTGAGCGGCAGCGCCCTTCTGGTGGCCTCCGGCACGTCGTCGAATCCGATCACCGACAGATCGTCGGGCACCCGCAGACCGAGCTCGTGGGCGACATCGATGACCGCGATCGCGGAGAGGTCGTTGGCGGCGAAGATCGCCGTGGGACGCGAGTCGCCGCTCAGCATGATGCGAGCGGATTCCCTCGTCGCGTCGAGCTCGTAGCGACCGACACCGATGAGCGACGGATCGAGGGGGATCCCCGCGTCCGATAGAGCCCTGCGATACCCGGCGTCGCGCAGCCCGGCGGAGCGCAGGTCGGGGCGACCGGCGAGGAAGCCGATGCGGCGGTGGCCCAGTTCGATGAGGTGTCTGGTCGCGACGAGCGCGCCTCCGAAGCTGTCCGACTCGACCGTGGGCAGGTCGGCCCGGCCCGTGTGCGGGTCGATCGCGACGACGGGGATCTCGGTGCCGGCGCTGACGACCGTGGGCGTGACCATGATCGCGGCGTCGATCAGCGTGCCGGAGAGCCTGCTCAGGGATCGGCGTTCCCATCCGTCGCCCGCGCCGAGGTGGGAGCCGCTGTACGCGAGCAGATCGAAGGAGGTGTCGTGCACGGCCGAGCCGACGCCCTTCAGGATCTCGGCGCTGAAGGGTTCGAAGTCCGCCAGCAGCACGCCGATCACACCGGTGCGCCGCGCGCGCATGCTGCTCGCCACGAGGCTCGACTCGTAGCCGAGCTCCTTCACCGCGTCGAGTACGCGCTGCACCGTGGCATCCGCGATCCCGTACCGACCGTTCACCGCCTTCGAGACGGTCGACACAGACACTCCCGCCGCTTTCGCGACGTCATGGATCGTCGTGCGTGCCCCCATGAGACGCCAGCGTAGTCTCCCGCCGATCGCGATGGAAACTGTTTTCGAAAACGTTTGACGATCGAGCGCGTCCGCCGGAGACTCATGCCACTGCGGTCTCACCAGAGTGTCCGCAGGCGCCCCGCAGTGACGCGGCGCGCAACTCGATGAGGAGAACGATCACATGAACAGCAGAAGGCTCCCCCTCGCCTCCGCAGTCACGGTCCTGGCCGTCGGAGCGCTCGCGCTCTCGGGCTGCACCGCGGACTCGTCCGGCTCCGGAGACGGCGGCGACACCAGCATGACCCTGTGGCACAACTCGACGACGGGCCCCGGAGTGGAGTTCTGGGAACAGACCGTCGCGGATTTCGAGAAGGACAACCCGGGCGTCACGATCGACATCCAGTCGATTCAGAACGAGGATCTCGACGGCAAGCTGCAGACCGCCCTCAACTCCGGCGACGCCCCCGACATCTTCCTGCAGCGCGGTGGCGGCAAGATGGCGGCGATGGTCAAAGCCGGCCAGCTCAAGGACCTCACCGACGCCATCGACGGCCCGGCCGCCGACGAGATCCCCGATGCGTCGTACTCGGCGAACAGCCTTGACGGCAAGATCTACGCCATGCCCGTCGCCGTGCTGCCCGGCGGCCTCTTCTACAGCCAGGACCTCTTCGACCAGGCCGGCATCACCGAGAACCCGACGACCCTCGAGGAGCTCGAGGTCGCCACCGAGGCGCTGAAGGCAGAAGGGATCGACCCGATCGCACTCGGCGCCAAGGACGCCTGGCCCGCCGCGCACTGGTACTACTGGCTGGCGCTGCGCGAATGCAGCTCGGACACCCTCGCCGCCGCGGCGGACGAGATGGACTTCAGCGACGACTGCTGGGTGCGTGCCGGTGAGGACCTGCAGGCGTTCGCCGAGACCGAGCCCTTCAACTCCGGATTCCTGACGACTCCCGCACAGCAGGGCGCGGGCAGCTCGGCCGGCCTCATCGCGAACCACCAGGCCGCCATGGAGCTCATGGGCGCCTGGAACCCCGGCGTGATCGGCTCCCTCACCCCTGATCAGAAGCCGCTGGCCGACCTCAGCTGGTTCCCGTTCCCCGAGGTCGAGGGCGGAGACGGCGAACCCGGCTCCATGATGGGTGGCGTCGACGGCTACTCGTGCTCGATGGATGCACCGGACGCCTGCGTCGACTTCCTGAACTACATCGGCACCTCGGACGTGCAGACCGCGTACTACAAGGCGTTCAACGCCCCGCCCGTCAACACGGTCGCTCAGGAGGCCGTCACCGAGCCCTACCTGCAGACGATCCTCGAGGCGTACAACGCTGCCCCCTACGCGACGCAGTGGCTCGACACCGTCTACGGCCAGAACGTGGGCAACGCGCTGAACGTCGCCGTGGTCGACCTGCTCGCCGGCAACAGCAGCGCGGAAGACCTCGTCAAGGCTGTGCAGGATGCCGCAGCGAAAGCGTGACACGCGTGCCCGGCTGGAAGTGATCCTTCTGGCCGGGCCCGCCCTGCTCGTGTTCCTCGCCTTCGTCATCTTCCCGGTGCTGATGGCGGCGTACTACGGGTTCTTCAGCTGGCAGGGCTACGGCCCTCCCACCGACTTCGTCGGGCTGAAGAACTACCTCACGATCCTCCAGGACCCGCTGTTCCACGACGCGCTCGCGCACAACGGGTTCATCCTGGTGTTCTCCCTCGTGCTCCAGGGCCCGATCGCCATCGTGCTGGCGCTGCTGCTCAACCGCAAGATGCGCGGCCAGTCGCTGATCCGCGTGCTGATCTTCGTCCCGTACGTGATCTCCGAGGTCGTCGTGGGCACGGGGTGGAGCCTGATGCTGCAGACCAACGGCGCGATCAACGCGATGCTGACGAACATGGGCCTCGGGTTCCTCGCCACCGACTGGCTGTCGGATCCCGGCATCGCGATCTGGACGCTGATGGCCATCATCACGTGGAAGTACATCGGCTTCGCGGTCATCCTGTTCCTCGCAGGCCTCCAGGGCATCCCGGAGGAGCTGCACGAGGCGGCGGCGATCGACGGCGCGTCCTACTGGCAGATCCAGTGGCGCATCACTCTGCCGCTCCTGGCGCCGACTCTGCGCATCTGGGCGTTCCTGTCGATCATCGGCTCACTGCAGCTGTTCGACCTCGTCTACATCATCTGGGGCCAGTACATCGCGTCCACCGCGGGTACGTCGACCATGGCGACCTACATGGTCTCCGAAGGCCGCAACGCCGGCAACTACGGCTACGGCAACGCGGTCGCGGTCGTCCTGTTCCTCATCTCGCTCGTGGTCGCTCTCATCTATCAGCGTGCGGTGCTGCGCAAGGACACCGACGGCGCCCTCACGGGTGCCTCGGGTCGCAAGCGCGGCTCCCGGTCGCGCGCGTCGCAGGATGCCGTCCCGCAGGATGCCGTCGCAGACGCAGACGCCGACTCCGGTGCAGACGCCACCACACAGAAGGAGTACGTCCGATGACCGCCACCTCGGTGCTCGTCACCCAGCGACCCGCACGTCTCGGACGCCCGGGTCGAACCGCCACGCCGAAGCTCCCGTGGGCGCATCCGACCGTGTACTTCGTCGCGCTGATCGCCGTCGGACTGATGCTCGCGCCCATCGCGTACATCATCACCGGCGGGTTCCGCACGAACGCGCAGATCACGACCGCCCCGTCGGGGTTCCCGTCTCCCTGGGTGGTGTCGAACTACCTCGACGTCCTCACCGGCGACGTGTTCTGGCGGCTCGTGGGCAACTCGACGATCGTCGCCCTCGCGACCACCGTGGGCACCGTCGCTCTCGCGCTGATGGCGGCATACGTGCTCGCTCGATACCGGTTCGCCGGTCGCGGCGTGCTCTACGCCTTCTTCGCCGCGGGCCTGATGTTCCCGCTGACCGTGGCGATCACGCCGCTGTACATCGTGGTGCGCAGTCTCGGGCTGATGAACTCGCTCGGCGGAGTGATCCTGCCGCAGATCGCCTTCGCCCTGCCGACGACCATCATCATCCTCGTGCCGTTCCTCCGGGCGATCCCTGATGAGATCGAGGAGGCCGCGTTCATCGACGGATGCAGCCGCATCGGGTTCTTCTGGCGGATGGTGCTGCCGCTCTCCCTGCCGGGAGTGATCACCACCGGCATCCTGGCGTTCATCGGCAGCTGGAACGGCTATCTGCTGCCGCTGTTCATCCTCAACGACGCCTCGGCGTTCACCTTGCCGCTCGGCGTGCAGTCGTTCGCCTCGCAGTACTCGGTCGACACCGCGAAAGTGCTGGCATTCACCTCCCTGTCGATGATCCCTGCGCTGATCTTCTTCAGCCTGTTCGAACGGCGGATCGTGGGAGGGCTGACCGGTGCTGTCAAGGGCTGACACGGTCGCCGTCGCGACCCCGCACGTCGACGAGAACGAGAAAGAGAACACGATGTCGCAGTACGCAGGCGCCGCGCCGCGCTCCCCCCGCGTCGAGGAGCTCCTCGCGCGGATGACCCTCGAGGAGAAGCAGGCGCAGCTCGTCGGCTTCTGGGTGGACCAGGGCGTCGAGGTCGTCGCGCCGATGTCGGGCGAGAAGAAGAGCTCGACCCGCTACGAGGACGCCTCGGAGCACGGGATCGGCCACCTCACCCGGGTGTACGGCACGCGTCCGGTCGACCCTGTGGAACGCGCCGAGTGGCTGTGGGCCGAGCAGCGCCGCCTGAAGCAGCAGACCAGACTCGGCATCCCCGCCATCGTGCATGAGGAGTGCCTGACCGGTCTCGCCGCCTGGAAGGCAGCGACCTTCCCGACGCCGCTCGCCTGGGGCGCCGCGTTCGACCCCGAGCTCGTCGAGGAGGTGGGCCGAGCGGTCGGATCATCGATGCGCGCACTCGGGATCCATCAGGGCCTCGCTCCCGTGCTCGACGTCATCCGCGACCCCCGCTGGGGCCGGGTCGACGAGTGCATCGCCGAGGACCCGCTGGTCGTCGGCCGGGTGGGCACGGCGTATGTCCGCGGCCTCCAGTCCGAGGGCGTGCACGCGACCCTGAAGCACTTCATCGGATACTCCGCTTCGAAGGCCGGACGCAATCACGCGCCCGTGAGCGCGGGCGTGCGAGAGATCGAGGACGTGCTGCTCCCGCCGTTCGAGATGGCGATCCACGTGGGCGGCGCCCGCAGCGTGATGAACTCCTACGTCGACATCGACGGCGTTCCCGTCACGGCAGACGCGCACTACCTGACCGGCATCCTGCGCGATCGCTGGGGGTTCGACGGAGTCGTCGTGTCGGACTACTTCGCGGTCGACTTCCTCTACAGCATGCACCGCGCAGCCGCGGACTCAGCGGACGCCGCCAGGCTCGCGCTCACAGCGGGAATCGATGTCGAGCTGCCCTCGCCCGACGCCTTCGTCACGCTCGCCGATCAGGTGCGGGACGGTCGGCTCCCGGTCGAGATCCTCGACAGGGCCGTGGGCCGGGTGCTCGCGCAGAAGGAGGAGCTCGGGCTGCTGGATGCCGACTTCGACACCCCTCCGACCGCGATCGACCTGGATCCGGCAGAGCACCGTGCGCTCGCGCGCCGTCTCGCCGAGGAGTCGATCGTGCTGCTGAGCAACGACGGATCCCTGCCGCTCGCGCCCTCGACCACCGCCAGGATCGCCGTGATCGGGCCGAACGCCGACAGCGCCGAAGCGCTGATGGGGTGTTACTCGTTCGTCAACCATGTGCTCGCGCATCACCCCGACACCCCCGCAGGCATCGATCTGCCGACGGTCGCCGGCTCGCTGCGCGACGAGTTCCCCGCCGCCGAGATCGTCTCGGCGATCGGATGCGACGTCGAGGGCTCCGATCGCTCCGGCATCCCCGCCGCGGTCGACGCCGCCTCCGCTGCCGACGTCGCCGTCGTCGTGGTGGGCGATCGCGCCGGCCTCTTCGGACGAGGCACCGTGGGCGAGGGCAACGACGTCGAGGACCTCGAGCTCCCCGGCGTCCAGCGCGAGCTGGTCGAGGCTGTCGTCGCGACCGGCACTCCTGTGATCCTCATCGCGATGACCGGACGTCCGTACGTCCTCGACTGGGCGCTGCCGACCCGCGCGGGCGCCGCCGGGACCATGACCGGCCTCGGAGCGGTCGACGGCTCTGTTGTGGCGAACGAGGCATCCGCGGGCATCCCCGCGGCTGTGCTGCAGACGTTCTTCCCCGGCGAGGAGGGCGGCCCCGCGATCGCGCGGCTGCTGAGCGGTCGCGTCGCTCCGTCGGGTCGGCTGCCGGTATCGCTGCCGCGTTCGGCGGGAGCGCAGCCGTACTCGTATCTGCACCCCGTGCTGGGCGGGCTCACGGATGTCACGAGCGCCGACTCGACGCCCGTGCGGCCCTTCGGCTTCGGTCTCAGCTACACGACCTTCGCCCACGATCAGCTCACCGCACCCGCATCGGTCACCTCGGGGGAGAACTTCCGGGCGACGGTGCGCGTGCGCAACACCGGCGAGATCGCTGCCACGGACGTCGTGCAGCTCTACGCGCACGACGAGGTCGCGAGCGTGACCCGTCCGGTCGCCCAGCTGCTGGACTTCCGGCGGGTCGCGCTCGCGCCCGGCGCCGAGCAGATCGTCGAGTTCGACGTGCCCATCGACCGGCTGGCCTTCACCGGGCTCGACGGCGTCAAGCGGGTCGAAGCAGGAGCCATACGCCTGTGGGTCGGCGGCGCCTGTGACGAGGAGGAGACGGTCGCCCGGCTCGAGATCGTGTGAGGCGTCAGCCCTTCACACCCGCGATGAACGCGCTCACGTGCTCCTGGAGCTTCAGGATGCGCATCTCGCGGGCGAGCTCGCGGTCGTAGCCCTCGTACGCGAGCGGCGGCAGCACGCGCACGTTCTGCGAGCATCCGAACTCCGCGCAGACGAGAGTGCCGATGCTGTCGCCCTTGCGGCCGGCCGGACCCGCCTTGCGGGCGACGTACAGCTGCACGTCGTTGCGCAGGGTGACGTCCTCGCACCAGGAACACTGGGCTCTGGCCGTGACGCGCTGCTCGGCGCGCTGCAGGATCACGCCGGTGAGGACGTCATCGACCCAGGCGACGACATAGGAACGTCGAGGGAGCTTGGGGTCGACCCAGCCGAGGTAGTCGAGCTTCTCGACGTCGAGGTCGGCGAAGCCGGCGGGCAGGGTGAGATCGGAGACCTCCTTGCGGGAGGCGTTGATGAAGGAGGCGCGCAGGGTGCGCTCGTCGATGGGACGCATGGGTCGGTGCTTTCGTGTGGGCCGCAGCGGGCGGCGGAAGAGGAATGGAGGACGGCATCCGCACGGACGCCGGGTACGACGTGGTTCCGGGGACGGGATGTTCCGCCTCCGGCCGATCGTCAGCCTCTGTCCGTGGCGCTGAACGCGCCCACGACTCCATTCCGCGCTCGATCCGGAATCCGGAGAGCGCTCTTCGACAACAGCACCCCGAGAGTCTACGCCCGTTTGTTTCGGAGCATGTCGGCTCGGGTTTCCTCGATGCCACGGCCGACCTACTCTTGCCGGAACGTCCGCTCATGAAGGAGACCATCGTGTCCACGCCGCTGAACCGCCTTTCGCCCCTCTCGGTGCGTGAGCGTTCTGCGTGCATGTGCCACCACGGCTTCGCGTGCTCCTCGTTCCAGGCGGGTCACGCGCTGCACCTGATCCAGGCGCGCATCGCATCGGCGACCCCGACCGAGTGGGCCGACGCGATCGTCGAGCACGCCGATGCGGCGACCGGCGAGCTGACCGTGCGCACCCTCGACGGGGCGACTCACGCACTGTGGAACAGCGGCGGCGCAGCGCTCGAGGCTCCTGCGGGCACGCCGATCGCGCTGCACGTGCGCTACGGCGTGCTGGCCGTCGGTCGCACGCAGTTCAACGTCGCGCTCTCCTGAGGGCGCCGTGCGCCTCGCTGCCGCTCAGGCGGTCGCCATCATCATGTCCTTGACGGCCATGCACGCGTCCATGCAGTCCTTGCAGGTCTGAGCGCACATCTTGCACACCTCGCTGTGGTCGGCGTGCGCCATGCACTCGTCCATGCACGTCTGACACATCGCGATGCAGGCGTCGAGCATCGCCATCATCGACGCAGGGGTCATGCCCTGCATCCGCATCATCGACCGCATCATGGTGTTGCACATGTCCGCGCAGTTCATGCATGCCGGTGAGCAGTCCATCATCTGCGTCGAGCACACCGTGCACGCCTGCTCACAGGCCGAGCACGCGTCCATGCAGGCCTGCATGACCGACATGTCCATGGTCGCCATGTCGGGCATCGACATCATGTTCGAGCGCATGGCGCCCATCATCATCGAGTCCATGTTCTACCGCTTCCTTCGTCGACCGCAGCCGAGGTGAGAGCGGGCAGGACCACCCGCCTGGGGCCAGGCTAGTCGTCGCCGACGTCCGCGTCGACGGGGAGGTGGCGCTGTCACGCCCGACCGCGGTTGTCAATCCCGTGTGCAGGATTCTCGGTCCGTGCGACGGTGGACATCCATTGATCGACTGATGAAAGGAATCGCGCCATGAGTGGAGCAGACGACATCAAGAACGCAGCCGAGAAGGCCGGCGGAAAGATCAAGGAGGGCGTCGGAAAGGCGACCGACAACGAGAGCCTCGAAGCCGAGGGTCGCGCCGACCAGACGAAGGCTTCGGTCAAGCAGGCCGGAGAGAACGTCAAGGACGCCGCACACAACGTCGGCGACGGTCTGCGGGACGCTTCCCGGGACTGATCCCCTGAAACGGAGTGAGGCCCGCCGAAGCGGGCCTCACTGCGTGGATCAGCGGGTGCGGCTGCCGGAGATCGCTCGGATCAACCAGGCGATGACCGCGATGGCCAGCAGCACCAGGCCGACCCACAGGAGGAACTGCAGGGACTGCACGAGCCCGCCGGTGATCGCCAGGATGATGGCGACCACGATGATGATGATCAGCAGGATGTTCATCGGTCTTTCCCTTCTTGGGGGCGCGGGGGAGTGCGCCCATCGGTCACTCAACCTAGACCCCCGGGGCCTGTCACCGGAGGGCCTTGACGCGGGGCTTCCCGCCGTGCGAGAGGAGCAGACGACATGCCAGGACGCAGGAACAACTCACTGAAGGATCCGGAGCTGTACGAAGAGCTCCGCGATGACGGCGCCTCGAAGGAGAAGGCCGCCAGGATCTCGAACGCCGCAGCCAGAGACGGCCGCAGCACGGTCGGGCGCCGAGGCGGCGAGCACGGCGACTACGAGGACTGGACCGTCGACGAACTGCGCAAGCGCGCCAAGGAGATCGGCCTCACCGGTTACAGCGGCAAGCGCAAGGCCGAGCTCATCTCGGCGCTGCGCGATCATTAGGTCCGCGTCTGTGGCCCGGTTCGGTGTCGAGGAGGAGTTCGTCCTCCTCGACGAACAGACACTCGTGCCGTCGGCCATGACTCCCGAGACGCGCGAGCGCATCCTCGACGCGGCGGGCTCCGGTCTCACCCCTGAGTATCTGACCTGCCAGCTCGAGTCGGCGACCGAGCCGTGCGTCACGCGAGCGGATGCCGAGGGGCAGCTGCGTCGCACGAGAGGGATTCTCGGCGAGGTCGCTGCGGAGCAGGGATCGATCGTGGCCGCCTCCGGCACCCCCTTCATCTCGCCCAACCGCCTCGTGGTCTCGTCGTCGCCCCACTACGACGCGGTGTCCGCCCAGCTCGTCGAGATCACGCGTGAGCACGAGGTCAACGGCCTGCACATCCACGTCGAGGTGCCGGACGAGGAGGAGCGCGTCCGCGTGGTCAACCGCGTGCGGGCCTGGCTGCCTCCGTTGCTCGCCATCACCGGCAATGCGCCGTTCGCGCACGGGCGGGATTCGGGCTACGCGAGTTGGCGCAGCATCCTGATCCGTCGACTTCCTGCCTCGTGGAGTCCTCCTCTCTTCCACGATCTGAGCGACTACCGCTCGCACGTCGATCAGCTGGTCTCGATGGGGGCCATCGCCGAAGCCAGCTCGCTGTCATGGACCGTCCGCCTGTCCGAGAGGTTCCCCACCGTCGAGGTGCGCGTCTTCGATGCGCAGCTGACGGTCGACGACACTCTGCTCGCCGTGGCCCTGACTCGCGCGCTGCTGGTGAGCGACGCCCTCGACGACTGTCACGGTCTGAGCCTCGACGCGATCGACGCCTCGCTGTGGACCGCGGCCAGATACGGCACGGATGCTCGCCTCGTCGACCCGGTGGACGGATCGATCGAACCGGCCTGGACGATCGCCGACCGGCTGCTCGAACGGCTGCGCCCGGCGCTCGCCCAGCTCGGCGACGACGATTTCGTGGTCGACGGCCTCGCCCGCCTCCGATCCGAGGGCACCGGCGCCCAGCGCCAGCACCGCGCCTACGCGGATGACGGCGCCGCCGGACTCCGCGAGCTGTATCGGACGAGCACCGCGACCCGCTGACCGCCCCGGAGGTCTCCCGGCGGCAGTAGTGTCGCCGTGTGGCATCCTCTCGCTTCGCGCCGCTGCAGCGGCTCGTGATATCCGTCGCCGTCCTCGCGTCCTTCGTGACCTTCCTCGACGGCACCGTGGTGACCGTCGCCCTGCCCGCGATCAGCCGAGAGCTCGGCGGCGGCATCACCACTCAGCAGTGGGTGGTCGACGCGTACCTCATCACCCTCAGCGCGCTGATCCTGCTCGCGGGGTCGCTGTCGGACGCCTACGGCCGGGTGCTCGTCATGCGCATCGGTCTGATCGCCTTCGGCGTGGCATCGGTCGCGGTGGCCGCCGCACCCGATCCCCTCATCCTGATCATCGCGCGCGCGGCGCAGGGCGCCGCGGGTGCGCTGCTCGTGCCCAGCTCGCTCGCGCTGATCACGGCGACCATGCGCGCCGACGTGCAGTCGCGGGCGATCGGCGTCTGGACCGCGTTCACGACGGCGGCCCAGCTGGTCGGCCCCCTGCTGGGCGGGCTCTTCGTCGACTTCCTCTCGTGGAGATTCGTCTTCCTCATCAACGTGGTGCCGATCGCCGTCACGCTCGTGCTGCTCTCGCGCCTGAAGCTGAAGGAGCACCCCAGCGGTGTGCGGGTCGACTGGCTCAGCGGGGCGCTGTGCGCGATCGGTCTGGGCGCTGTGGTCTTCGCGCTGATCGAGCAGCCGAACCTCGGGTGGCAGTCCCCCGCGATCTGGATGCCCGGCATCGCCGGAGCGGCGCTGTTCGCCTGGTTCCTCGTGCGCCAGCAGCGCTCGGCCTCGCCGCTGATGCCGCTGTCGCTGTTCCGGGTGCGCGACTTCGCCTGGGGCAACCTCGCCACCCTCTTCGTCTACGCCGCACTGTCGCTCAACGGCTTCGTCGTCGGCGTCTACCTGCAGCAGGGCGCAGGTCTCAGTGCCACGGCGGCCGGCCTCGCGAGCCTGCCGATGACGATCCTGATGATCCTCGTCAGCTCGCGCGCCGGATCCTGGGCCGGTCGTTTCGGGCCCCGCATCTTCATGACCGTCGGTCCGCTCATCATGGCGGTCGGCGCGCTGATGCTGCTGCTCGTCCGCGAGGACTTCGACTATTGGTGGCAGGTCTTGCCGGCGATGATCGTGCTCGGCCTCGGGCTCTCGCTCACCGTGGCTCCGCTCACCTCGGCGATCCTCGGCGCCATCGACGAATCCCGCTCGGGCATCGCCTCCGCGGTCAACAACGCGGTCTCCCGCGTCGCCGGGCTGCTCGTCGTCGCGATGCTGTCGACCATCATCGGCGGCACGCTCGATCTCGCGGGCTTCCACAACGCGGCCTGGGTCACCGCCGCGCTGCTCGTGCTCGGCGGTGTGGTGTCGTGGATCGGCATCCGCCGCAATCCGGCCGAGGAGGCCGAGGCTCCGGCCGTCGACGGGGCGCCCTCGCCGATCGGTTGACGATGTCGGTGGTCGGGCGCACACTGGGGGCATCGTCCTACCGAGCACCCGGAGGTCCACCGTGAGCACGCCCCAGACGCCCCTTCCGCCCGTCGTCGACGTCGACACGTGGCGTCGCGAGCTCGACGCACTGCGCGTGCGTGAGAAGGCGGCGACGCGAGAACTGGATGCGATCGCGGCGCAACGACGACGACTGCCGATGGTCGAGCTGCCCGACTACACGCTCGTCGGCGAAGACGGGCCGGTGCGGCTGCCCGAGATCTTCGGCGAGCACCGCCAGCTCATCGTCTACAACCACATGTGGACCGACGGCAATGAGTGGCAATGCCCCGGCTGCACCGGCTTCACGTCGCAGTTCACCCGCCTCGACTTCCTCGAGCGCTACTACGACGCCCGCTTCGTGATCGTGACGAACGGACCGATCGATGAGGCACTGGCCTACCGCGACATGGTGGGCAACCGCATGACCTGGTATTCGAGCGCCGACAGCACCTTCGGTGCCGACATGGACGCCGGGCCGAACGAGGGCTTCGGCGTGAACGTGCTGCTCCGCGACGGCGACACGGTCTATCGCACGTGGCACACGAACGGCCGTGGCACCGAGCGCATGAGCCAGCTGCAGGGTCTCGTCGATCTGCTGCCCTTCGGCCGACAGGAGGAGTGGGAGGACTCCCCCGCCGGCTGGCCCCAGCATGAGACGTATTCTCAAGGGATGGGTTCGAAAGAGATCGCCGCACTGTACGGGGCCGGCAGCTGAGGCGCGCGACGGTCGCGGTCGCCGCCATCGCCGTGCTGGTCCTCACGCTCACAGGGTGCGTCACGACCATCTCCGACCCTCCGGCGCAGTTCGCCCTTCCCCCCGCGGGGGCGACCCCCGACTATCAGCTCGGCGGCGGCTACGACCCCGCCGACGGAGTCGGCATCGTCGGCCGGGACCGCTCGGATGAGCCCGCCGACGGGCTGTACTCGGTCTGCTACGTGAACGGATTCCAGACCCAGCCGGGCGAGCTCGACACCTGGCCCGACGACCTCGTGCTGCAGAGCGACGGCGAGCCGGTGTTCGACCCCGATTGGCCCGATGAGGCTCTGCTCGACACGTCGACGGACGAGCGCCGCGAGCGCATCGCCGAGATCGTCGGACCGTGGATCGAGGGGTGCGCCGAGTCGGGATTCGACGCGGTCGAGTTCGACAACCTCGACTCGTACACCCGCTCGGACGACGCGCTCACTCTCGACGACAACCTCGCCCTCGCGGCGCTGCTTGTCGACGTCGCCCACGACTCCGGACTCGCGGCCGGGCAGAAGAACGCCGCCGAAGACGCACCGGTGCTGCGCGAGCGCGCGGGATTCGACTTCGCCGTCGTCGAGGAGTGCAGCGTCTTCGACGAGTGCGGGGCGTTCACCGACGTCTACAGAGACGCCGTGATCGACATCGAGTACTCCGACGAGCTGCCGCGGTCGTTCGACGAGATGTGCGCCGACGACGACGCCCCCTCGTCGATGGTGCTGCGAGACCGCGACCTCGTCACGCCGTCGGACGACGGGTACGTGTTCGAGACCTGCGATCGCTGACCGTCGCCTCAGCAATGCACATCGATATGCTGGCCCCGTGAGCATGACGGGGGATCACGGTGGCGCCACGCCTGCGGCCTCGCGCCCGGCGCCCGCGCAGGTCGTGCGGCACGCTGCCTCCCGGTGGAAGCGCGGGATCGCCGAGCTGCCCCGATGGATCTGGTTCGCCGCAGTCGCGGTCGCCGCCGTGGCCATCGTCGTCGCGGCGATGGGCGGGTTCGCCCGTGCAGAGGCTTCGCCGACGCTGCTCGGCGCGGATGAGGAAGTGCGCACCTCGCAGTACGCGATCACCGTGCTCGACGCCGAGTTCGCCACCGAGGTCGAGTCGGAGTATCTCGAGGCGGAGCCCGGCGAGAAGCTGCTCGTGATGAGCACGCGCATGGAGAATCTCTCGGATGCTCCGATCGGAGTCGGCACCACCGTCGACCGCATAAGCACCGGGTTCGTCAACACCGGCCGTCCGCTTCTCGACCTCGCAGGCGTCCCCGCGAGTGACTCGGTGGCGGTCTGGCGAGCGGACGGGTCATCCGGCCAGGTCATCCTGCAGCCGGGCGTCCCCAGCCAGGTGACCTTCGCCTGGACCATACCCGAGGACGCATTCCTCGACGGTTCTGTCGCGCTCGACGTGCACGAGGTGCAGATCCAGCGTGGAGCGGTGATCCTCTCCTCACGAGCGGTCACGTGGCGCCCTGCCGCCCTCAGCGCACGCATCTCGGTCACCGCCCAGGAGACACGATGAGACGCGCGACCCCCTGGCTGGTCGGCGCTGCGCTGGTGGTCGCGGCCGGCGTGCTGACCGCCGTCACACCGACCGATGACGACGTCATCGGTCCGACCGTCGTGCGTGGCGCCTTCGGCGACCCCGTCGAATCCCGCACTCTGATCGCGGCAGCGACGGACGCGACGTTCGCGGACCAGGTGGCGGTGTCCGGTGGCGACTGGAGCGCGGAGGGGAACTGGCTCGTCGTGACGGTGATCGCCTCGGCGCCCCGCACGGAGGTGGATGCCGCCATCCAGCTCGCGACGCTGACGATCGACGATCGCGTGTTCCAGGCCAGCGAGCGACCCGACGCGACGCTGACGTCGACCCCGCTGCGACTCGGCATCGACACGGTCGGAACGCTGGCCTTCGAGCTGCCAGCGGATCTGACATCGGGGCAGGCGGACCTGCGTCTCATCTCCTCGTACTTCACCGCCGAGCTCGACGACGTGATCGCGATCGCGGTCGAACTGGACGACCTTCCTCGCACGCCGAGTCTCGAGCTCGATGACCCCGAACTGCGGATCCCATGAGCTGGTGGCGGACGCAGCGGACCGGGCTGATCGCGTTGTCGATCGCGGCCGTCGCGATGGTCAGCGCCACGGCATGGCTCGACATCGCGCCGAGCATCCGGCCGACGGATCGGGTGATCGACGCCGACACGACGGTCGACATCGCCGGACAGACCCTCACGCTCGGGCCCACGGAATGGGCGGAGTTCGAGGCGCCTGCGGGGACCCGCACCCTCAGCGTCCGACTGTCGTCGAGCGGCGAATCCGCGGCATCGCTCTGCGGACAGACGACGCTCACAGAGATCGACGCCGATCGCACCTGGCTCAGCTCTCGCGCAGACCTCGATGTGCCCTACGACGAGGGCGAGAGCTCATGCATCGCCGAGCCGGCGTCGTACCGCATCCTGCTGACCTTCCTGCTTCCCGACGACGCCGATGGCCCGTTCCTGCTCGATATCGAGGGCAGTGACGACGACCTCGCCCGCTTCCGTATCGAGCCCTGACGGGCGGGTGTCGAGGCCAGACCGGGGCCGGCCGATGACGGCGTCATAGGCCGTGGCGACGATCGCCACCCTGAGCGGTTCGGCGACGGCACCGATGGCGACGGTGACGAGCGGGAAGAACCCCGCCCAGAACGACGATTCGTGGCCCCCGATCAGCAGCAGGACTCCCCGGGTGCCCGCCTGCTCGGCGAAGCCCCACGCGGCGTAGGCCAGTGCGTAGACGCCGAAGAGCAACGGCCCGCCACGCCAGATCACCGCGACGGCAGCCCAGAGGCCTTCGAGTCGCATCACCAGCGTGCGCGCGATGCTCAGGGCCGCCCCTCGCGCCGCTCCCCCGCCGAAGCGTGCGAACGGCGGAGTCGAGTCGAAGGTCGTGCCGAAGATCACACCGGCGACCGTGAGCCAGGCCGCGGGGACGAGGAGTGCGGCGACGAGGATTCCGGCCAGCCAGGTCGCCCCTTCCCATACGGCGGCGATGGGTTCGATGTTCACCGAGAACCAGTCGCCGAGGCTCTGCAGCCACCCGGCCGCCTCTCGTTCACCGAACCAGTCCAGGACGCTGACCCACCACCGTGCGACGAGTGTGAAGAGCATGAAGGTCCACAGCACCTCGGCATAGGTGGCCAGGATGATCGTCCACCGCGGCAGCCGGTCGGCGAAGCGCGTGAAGAGCAGTCGTGCGATCAACGCGATCACGAGCACCGTCACCGGCAGCACGCCGACCGCGATGACACCACCGCGATCGCCCATCTGGACGAGGTCGTACCCGGAATCGGCCAGCGCGATCGCGCTCGCGATCTGGAAGAACTCGATCTGGTCGGCATCGAGCAGACCCCACGCGGTGTAGAAGGCGAAGAACGGCAGGATCGCGGCGAGAGTCGCGGAGGCGAACTCGCGGAGGCCGCCGGCATCCTCCCTCCGGCTGTGCGGCAAGGAGGGGCGCACAGTGAGATACATCGCGACGTACGCGACGAGTCGGGCGGCGACCGCCAGCGGCAGCAGCAGCAGGCCCCCGAGCGTGGTGTGACCGCCGACGAAGCCGGCGAGCTCGATCAGTACGCGATGCAGCGCCTCGCCCCCGAGATACCAGGCCATGAGCGCAGGCCAGTGTCGGGCGAGGATGCGCCCGAACGTGCGGAGGGCCTGTGACATGTGCCCTACCGTACCGGTGGATCACCGTCGTCGAGCGGCATGAGGACACCGACCCCCGCTCACGCCAGCGGCATACTTCGCGCCACATCGGGCGTCAACCCGGTTCTCACCGCCGCCCTGCGGGGGCACCATGGCGTCGTGAACGCATCGACGTGGACTCCCCGCCGCGCGGTCTCGGCCGCAGTGGCGCTGTTGCTCGCCGCCGCACTCTCGGGCTGCGGCCTGACCATCCCGGCCGACCCGGACGGCACTCTCGCGTCGGCGACCGGCGCTGACCTGAGGGTCGGCGTCTCGGCCGATCCCGGGCTGGTCGACACTGATCGGGACACCCCCACAGGAAGCATCGCCGACCTCGTGACAGGCTTCGCCGACAGCATCGACGCCGACATCGACTGGACCTACGGGTCGGAGGAGACGCTGGTCGGGATGCTCGAGCGCGGCGACCTCGACCTCGTGGCGGGCGGCTTCACCTCTGACACCCCCTGGATCGACAAGGCCGGGGTCACCCGCGGCTATCCCGAGATCGACGGAGCCGACGGTCGCGAGATCGTGATGCTCGTGCCACTCGGCGAGAACGCGTTCCTCAGCGCTCTCGAACGTCACCTCGACGAGGCGGTGGGGTCGCGATGACCGTGCAGCGGATCGGCCGCACCGAGCTGCCGGACGAGCAGCGCGCAGCGCTGCGCCGAGCGATCGGGTGGGAATGGTTCACCATCGCCTACACGTCGGTGACGATCGCGGTGATCGCCCTTGTCGTCGGCAACTCGCAGGCGATGCGCACCGCGTGGATCGAGGACATGCTGTCGCTGATCCCGCAGATCGCCTTCCTCGTCGCGCTGATCTTCATCCGCAAGCGCCCCTCGGTCAAGCATCCCTACGGCCTGCACCGCGTGATGGGAATCGGACACCTCGTGGCGGGCGTCGCCCTGCTGGCGGTCGGACTCAATCTGGCGGTCGAAGCGGTGACCGGGCTCATCGCCCGCGAGCACCCGACCATCGGCACGGTGCAGCTGTTCGGGCAGACGATCTGGCTCGGCTGGCTGATGGTCGCCGTGATGGCCGTGGTCATCGTCGGCCCGGTGTTCTTCTACGGACCGGCGAAGGCGAAGCTCGCGCCCGTGCTTCACAACAAGCTGCTCTTCGCCGACGCCGACATGGCCAAGGCCGACTGGCAGACCACGGTCGCCTCGATCGTCGGCGTGCTCGGTGTGGGTGCCGGCGTGTGGTGGCTCGACGGCGCTGCGGCTCTCGTGATCTCGCTCGGGATCGTGTGGGACGGCTGGCGCAACACCAAGACCGCCGTGATCGATCTCATGGACCAGCGCGCCAGGACGTACGACAGCAAGCACCCGCATCCGCTCGCCGGTGACGTGATCTCGACCATGCGCTCCCGCCCCTGGGTCGCGCAGGCGGGAGTGCGGATGCGGGATCAGGGGCAGGTCTTCCACATCGAGGCGTTCGTCGTCCCGCATCGCGGAAAGGTGTCGATGGGCGACGTCACCGACCTCGCGGCACGCATCACCGACCTCGACTGGAAGGTGCAGGATGTGGTCGTCGTGCCGGTGGAGGAGCTCCCCCAGGGCGTCGACACCTCGGGCCGCGACTGACCGCGCTCGGAGCGAGACCCCGGACGGCAGGACGCCCACCGCACCAGTTAGGGGGAGTCCGTGCGGCGGGCGCCGTAGCCGGTCGCTCGGGGCGACCGGCCGCTCTCGGCAGGCGTCAGAGGTCGTCCTCGTCGTCGCCGTCCTCCGAGCCCGCGGCGTCCGGATCGTTCGGGACCGGGTCCTCGGACTGCTGACGCGGCGCGAGCTCGTCGGGGATCATCGGCGTCTCGTCCGCCTCGGATCGCCCGCCGTCGGGGGTGGATTCGATGTCTGACATGGTGCTCCCTTCGTCGGTGTGCGCAGTCCGGTCAGCATGCCGGGGCGGAGCAGCCGATGCGCGCCCCTTGACAGAACGCGCTCACCCACTCAGTGGAAGGGGCACCCACGGGACGCGGGTGCCGATGACGATGCCGATACGGATGCCGCCGAGCGCACCGCTCCGCCGGACCGCGGCTTGGTGGGCAGCCGACGCCGGTCGACGTCGAGCCCTTCGTCGAGGATCCGCAAGTCGGGGTCGCTGAGCACCGTGATCGCCGCGGCCAGCCCTGCGATCGCGAGCTTCTCGCCCGGGCAGCGGTGCCCCGTCGGGACGTCGGCGCCACCATGAGGAACGAATGCGGCGAGCGCTTCGTAGTCCTCGATGTCGCGGAAGCGCTCGGGGTCGAACCGCTGGGGACGCGCCCAGAAGCGGTCGTCCGTGTTGGTACCCTGCAGGTCGAGGACGACGCGTCCTCCGGCATCCACCGTCTGACCGTCGATCTCGATGTCCGCGGTGGCCCAACCGGGAAGCATCGGCACGAAGGGAGAGGTGCGACGGATCTCCTGCGCGAACATGATCGACAGCGGTCCGCCGACGAGCGACCCGCGCTCGACGGCCTCGGCGGCGATGCGCTCGCGCCAGTCGGGACGCTCGTGCAGCTCCTTCGCGGCGAAGGCCACGAACCGGGCGACTGCGATCATCGGACGGATGCTGTTCTGCAGCTCGACACCGGCGACGCGCGCCGGGAGCAGCTCGCCGTCCTCGTCGCGGTGATGCGCCCACACCTCGAGCGCCGTGCCCGATTCGGCGCGCAGCGAGCCGTGTCGCACCGCCTCGATGAGCCGAGCGGAATGACGGTCCGACCACCACCGGTTCGCCAGGGCGGCGATGTACAACGGCGAGTACGGCGAGCCGAAGCCGTCGACGATCTGGGCGAGCCGCGCCGCCCATCGGGTCTGGGCCGCCGGCGTGCCCGGCACACCCGCCCAGCCCATGATCGCCCGGCCCAGCGCGCCGACGGCCGCGTCGTAGGCGCTGCGGGTGCCGCCGTCGAGCCACGCCCGGCGCTCGCTCTGCCATTCGCGCTCGAGCCAGGGCGTGAGTCGTGCGACCTGCTCGTCCTCATAGAGGGCGCCGACGAAGGCGGCTTTGCGGTGCCGGTGGGCTGTGCCGTCGAGGCTGTGCACGGAGCCGTGCCCGAACAGGCTCTCCTGCACGATCGCGGGCATGGCTCCGGAGCGCGCGATGCGGGTCTCGTCGTAGAAGAGCTCGACCCCCTCCACTCCCCTGACGAAGACCGCGTCACTGCCGAGCAGCCGCATCGGCGCCGATCTCGCACCCGGCGGCACCCGTCGCCAGATCCGAGCCCCGAACCCGTAGCCGCGGGTCAGCAGGGTGGGAGCGTCGTCCTGTGCCAGTGCGCCGAGCTTTCGCGCCGCACGCGCGGGGATGTCGATGAGTGCCATGCTGCGACGTTCGCAGAGACGTGGTCGCCGAACCAGGGGGAGGCGCGAGCGGGGCCTCTGTGCTAGTGCCTCACTCGTGCCTCGCGACCCGCACTCCCCCACGCGCGGTCGTCAACCCCCTGTCTGCGAATCGGAAGCCACGCGATCATCGTCACGACGCGAGAGGAGTTCCGACATGGCGAAGAACGTGCGCACGATGGACTGTCAGCCCGACGATGTCTTCCGGGTGCTGGGCAACGGTTGGCTGTACCCGGCGTGGGTGGTGGGCGCCTCGCGCATGCGCGACGTCGATGAGTCGTGGCCGCAGCCGGGCGCTGAGCTGCATCACTCGGTCGGCGTCTGGCCCGCTCTGCTCGACGACACGACCGTGGTGGAGGAATGGTCGCCGCCGAACCGCATGGTCATGCGCGCGAAGGGTTGGCCGATCGGCGAGGCCCGCGTCACTCTGCGGGTGCGGTCGTATGACGGCGGCACGATGGTGCGCATCGACGAGGAACCCGTGAACGGCCCCGCCACGCTGCTGCCCGGTCTGGTGACCGCTCCCCTGCTGCGCTGGCGCAATTCCGAGACCCTGCACCGCCTCGCCTACCTCGCGGAGGGGCGCGCGTCCTGACCCACTCCTGCCCATATATTGGGTTGTGAGCCGCGACCTCCGCGGATGCGGAGGGACGCACGATGACCGATGTGACGCAGTCCGCCTGGCGACGCTTCTGGGAACAGGGCGGCTGGTGGCGGGCCGTCATCCTCGTGGTCGTCTACTTCGTGCTCTACAACGGGCTGTCGCTGCTGTTGACCCCGTTCGCGGCTCAGATCGAGGATCCGCAGAGCGCGGCGGGGATCCTCGTGTTCTACGCGATCCCGGTTCTCGTCGGCTGCCTGCTGCTCATCGGCTTCGCGGCATCCGTCGGCTGGCTGGGTGAGATCTTCCGTCCGCAGCCGATCCGCGGACGCGGATGGATGTGGATCGCGATCGCCGTCGTGCTCCTCTTCAACGTGCTCCACCTGTTCGCCATCGACTACGGAGCGGCCGGATTCGAGGTCGTCGCGACCTGGCTCCTCGCCGGACTGTTCATCGGCTTCGCCGAGGAGGTGCTGACGCGCGGCCTCGTGGTGAACCTGCTGCGCAAGGCGGGTCAGCGCGAGCTCGTCGTCGCGGTGATCTCCTCGGCCCTGTTCGCCCTGCTCCACGCCGGCAATCTGCTCACCGGCCAGTCCCTGTTCGCGACCCTCATCCAGCTGGCCTACACCTTCGCGTTCGGCATCTGCATGTACCTCGCGATGCGCGTGACCGGGACCATCGTCGCGCCGATCCTGCTGCACGCCAGCACCGACCCGAGCATCTTCCTGCACACGGCGTACCCGGCGGAGAGCGCGTTCGGCTCGATCGCGAACCTCGGCAACATCGTGGTGATCGTCGTCGGCGTGATCTGCCTGTTCTTCATCCGCGGTCGCGTCGAGCGGACGCAGGCGGCGGCCCCGGGTGTCGGGGCCGCCGCCTGACTCTCACGCGGCCGACGGTCGCAGCACGACCTTGATGCAGCCGTCCTCCTTGCGCTGGAAGGTGCGATACAGCTCCGGCGCATCCTCGAGCGGGGCATCGTGGGTCATCAGATCCATCACGCCGAGGGGGTCGGAGAGGTCTTCGACGAGCGGCATCAGATCGTCGGTCCAGCGCTTCACGTTGCACTGGCCCATACGGATGCCGATCTGCTTGTCGAACAGGGTCTTCATCGGCAGGATGTCGGCATCGCCCGCGTAGACGCCGCTGAGCGACACCATGCCACCCCGGCGCACGACGTCGATCGATGCGTACACGGCGGCGAGTCGGTCGATCCCGGCCTTGTCGAACACGGCGCGGGCGGCCGGATCCGGCAGCAGTCCGACGGCCTTCTGCACGAGGGCGACGCCGGCGTTGCCGTGCGCCTCCATGCCCACGGCGTCGACCACGGAATCCGCGCCGCGTCCGTCGGTGAGGTCGCGCAGCTCGGCCACGACGTCGTCCGTGAGGTCGAAGACCTCGACTCCGTGGCGTGCCGCCATCTCCCGGCGTTCCGCGACAGGGTCCACGGCCAGCACCCGGTATCCGCGGTGCGCTCCGATGCGGGCTGCGAACTGCCCGACGGGGCCGAGCCCCATCACCGCGAGCGTCCCGCCCTCCGGCACGTTCGCGTACTCCACACCCTGCCAGGCCGTCGGCAGGATGTCGCTGAGGTACAGGTACCGCTCATCGGGGAGATCGGACGCGATCTTGATGTGGTTGTAGTCGGCGAGCGGGACGCGCAGGTATTCGGCCTGCCCGCCCGGCACCTGGCCGTAGAGCTTGGTGTAGCCGAACAGCGCGGCGCCGCTGCCGTACTCCTTCACCTGCGTCGTCTCGCACTGCGACTGCAGGCCGCGCAGGCAGAAGAAGCAGTGCCCGCACGAGATGTTGAAGGGGATGACGATGCGATCGCCGACCGCGAGGTCGCGCACACCGCTGCCCACCTCCACCACGACCCCCATCGGCTCGTGGCCGAGGATGTCGCCCTTGTCGAGGAACGGTCCGAGCAGTTCGTAGAGGTGCAGGTCCGAACCGCAGATCGCCGAGGAGGTGATCCGGACGATCGCATCGGTCGCGTGCTCGATGGTCGGATCCGGTACCTCCTCGACCGCCACGTTGCGCGTTCCCTGCCAGGTGAGTGCCTTCATCGTCATCCTCCTCGTTACGTGTCGAACGGCCACCCTCCATCGACGGCGCGCGAAGTGACAGAGGGTTGACAGGCGGTTCCTGAACGTTCGACAGGCGCGGTGCACATCGGAATATGGGAAACTGGATCCACCATCGGTGATCATTCGATACGCCTCGTCTCGCGGGCACTGTGGCGTACTGGGGAGATAATCATGGGCAAGTTCATCTACGAGGGCACCGTCAAATCGGACATCGAGGACAGGGCGCTCACGCACCTGCAGCTCGTGATGACGGCGAAGCTCAGGAGAGGCGAGCCCTTCTCGTTCTCCTGGCGCGAGGACATGGCTGTCGGCGGCGGTCGGACGACTGTCTGGGTGCACGCCGGCAGCTCCCTCGTCTTCAAGTACAGCGGGAGCCGTCAGCCGCAGATCAACCGCGCGTGGATCGAAGCGCTGGCATTCACGGCGAACGCCCCCGGCGGTCTGCGCCTGGTGAGCGAGCCGGCCGAAGGCACGGCGCCGCCGGTCGAGCGCGTCGAGGTTCCGGCGCAGGCCTGACGGATCTTCTCCTCCCCAGTCCTCGCGGCGTCGGATGCACCGGTCGCGAGGAGGAAGAATGGGATCGTGTCCCCGAATCCCCAGCGGCGACTGCTCGCCTCCGTGCGCAGGATCCTGCACACCGACCCCTCATCCGTCGCCCACACCGAGGCGATGCCGATCATCGACGAACGCACCGTGCCGCGTGTGCTCGACCTCGCGACCCGCATCGGCGAATCGATGTTCGGGGTCGGCGCCTCGGCGCACGAGGTCACGCTCGCCATCACCCGCATCTGCGCCGCGTACGGCATGCGGGACGTGCAGGTCGATGTCACCTACAACTCGATCACGGTCTCGTTCCACCTGAGCGGCGAGGTCTGGCCCGAGACGCTCGTGCGGGTCGTGCGCGTCGCCGCACCCGACCACGCCAAGCTGCAGAGAGTGCAGGCCCTGGTCGCCGACATCGACGACGGACTGGATCTCGAATCGGCCCGCTCGACGTTCCGTGCCCTGCGGCGCGTGCCCTTCGGCTACCAGCAGCCGGTGGTCATCGTGGCACGAGCGCTGCTCGCCGTCGGAGTGAGCATCATGCTCGGGGCCTCGCCGCTCATCGTCGGGCTCACGTTCATCGCGGCGCTCTGCGCGGCGTTGACCCAGGCCGGCCTCGCGCGCGTGCGCGTTCCGCTGTTCTTCAGTCAGATCGCCGGAGGGTTCGTCACCACGGTCGTCGCGGTCGCCGTCTCGGCCCTCGGGGCCGCCGGTATCGAGCCCTTCGTCGGCATCCGACCATCGATCATCGTCGCGTCGGGAATCGTGCTCATGCTCGCCGGACTCACCGTGGTGGGGGCCGCGCAGGATGCGATCGACGGATTCGCGCTCACCGCAGGCGGACGCATCCTCGATCTGACGATGCAGACGCTCGGAGTCGTGATCGGCATCCTCGTCGGCCTCGAACTCGGCAGCGTGCTCGGCTTCACGATGGGTCTGCCCGATGACCCGGCCCCGTTCGGTCCGCTCCTGAACCAGTTCGCGGGGGCGATCATCATCGCGATCGCCGTCGCCGTCTTCAACGGCGCGGGTCTTCGGATCATCCTCGTCAGCGCGCTGCTCAGCGCCGTCACCATCGCCGGCTATTCGACGATGGTCGGTCTGAACCTGCATCCGGCTGCGGCGAGCGCGATCGGCGCCCTGCTCGCGAGCTTCATCGGGATGCTGATCGCGGTGAAGCTGCACGTCCCGTCGGTCGCGGTCACCACGGCCGCGATCGTGCCGCTCGTGCCCGGTGTCGCGGTGTTCCAGGGCCTGCTCGAGATGATCCACGCGGCAGGGTCGGCATCCGGGGTCGTCGGCATCGGCGGCTCTCTGGTGGATGCCGCGGTGATCGGAATCGCACTGGCTTCGGGCGCATCGCTCGGCCTGTATCTGGGAACGCCCGTGCGCGCCACCCTCAGCAGCGTCGCGAAGAACCGGGCGCGGGTCGTCCGGCGCTGAGCTGAACGACGCGCGCGCCTCAGACCTGGGGTCCGAGCGCGCCGCCGCCGGGCTCCCCCGCGGCGTCGCCCTTCAACTCGACGAGGATGGTGTGCGTCGACGTCGCCCCCGTGTTCTCTCCCCAGTGGCGTTGGGCCGGCAGCCAGACGGCCTGACCCGCGGTCAACGACGTGTGGAAGGTGCGCTCCCCCGCTGACAGACGGCGCGAGAAATCGCTGAGGGTCACCATCACGCTGTTCGGATGATCGTGAGGAGTCGTGCGGTCGCCCGGCTCATCCGTGTACTCGAGCACGCGCACGAGATCGTTCTCCCAGAGCGTGCGGTAGTGATCGGGGTTGGTGACAGTGGGATCGTCGGTGACCATGCGGTCACAGTACGCCCCGATATTCCGCGCCGACAGGGGTACTTCGCGCAGCCGCGCGCGTCAGGCGTCGGCGCGCACGCTCTCGAGCGACGGGTAGTCCGTGTATCCCTCGGCCGTGCGTCCGTAGAACAGCGCAGGGCGCGGCTCGTTGAGCTCGGCGTCCTGACGCCAGCGCTCGACGAGGTCGGGGTTCGCGATCACCGGACGGCCCGCTGCCACGGCGTCGGCCCATCCCTCCGAGACGAGCATCTCGGCCTCGTCGCGGGTGGTCTGTGCGGCGAATCCGGAGTTGACGATCAGCGGGGCACCGGCCGTGCGGCGGATGCGCTGCACGAGCTCGCTGGTCGGCACGGCACTGAGCACGTCGATGAATGCGAGGCCGAGCGGTGCGAGGCCCTCGGCGACGGCGAGGTAGGTGGCGAGTGCGTCGGCGTCGTCCCCCTCGAGGACGCCCTGGATGTTGTGCTGCGGCGACAGACGGATGCCGGTGCGGTCGGCCCCGACCGCCTCAGCCACCGCCGACGTGACCTCGATCGCGAACCGCGCGCGGTTCTCGGGCGATCCGCCGTACTGATCGTCACGGATGTTCGACACCGGCGAGAGGAACTCCTGCACGAGGTAGCCGTTCGCGCCGTGCACCTCGACGCCGTCGAAGCCCGCGGCGATCGCGTTGCGTGCGGCCTGGACGAACTGCTCGACGACCATCGGGATCTCGTCGAGCGTGAGAGCGTGAGCGACCGGCATGTCGACCTTGCCGACCGGGGTGTGCGTCTGGCCGGGGGCGGCGAGCGCGCTCGGGCCCACGACACGCGGCTCACCGGAGATCTCGGGGTGCGAGACGCGGCCGCCGTGCATCAGCTGCATGACGATCGTGCCGCCGGCCTCGTGCACGGCGTCGGCGATCCGCCGCCATCCGTCGATCTGCGCGGGAGTGACGATGCCGGGCTGCCCGGAGTACGACTTGCCCTCGGCAGCCGGCCACGTGCCCTCGGAGATGATGAGACCCTGGCCAGCGCGCTGGCGGTAGTACTCCACCATCGTCTCGGTGGGCACACCGTCGTCATCCGCACGGGTGCGGGTGAGGGGCGCCATGACGACGCGGTTGGACAGCGGGAGGGCGCCGAAGACGGCCGATTCGAAGAGGGTCACGCTCAGGGACAAGCGCCCTGGGGTGCCGAGTATTCCCCTGCGGAGATATGCAGACCGGATGCTCAGTCGGCGACGCGGCCGTACATCTCCCCCACGGGCACCGCGACCTCGAGCACATTGCCCGGCTGGGCGAGCGGGCAGGCCCACGCCGGGTCGTAGGCGCACGAGGGGTTGTAGGCGAAGTTGAAGTCGAGCACGATCGTGCCGCGCTCGGCATCCGACCCGAGGTCGGCGCCCTTGATCGTGTCGATCAGATAGCGGCCGCCTCCGTAGGTTCCTCCCGGACGACCGGCGAGAGCGTCGCGCACGGGGATGAAGATCCCGCCGCCGTAGGTCGTCAGACGCCACACGTCGAGCGACCCGGTGTCGGGGACCTCGACCCTGCCGATGCGCTCGAAGGGAACCACGCCGTCGGTGCCGGTCGCGAACTCGAAGCCCCCGGGCTCGGCCTCGAGGATCGGCAGCTCGAAGCGCCACTGCGGATCGTACGACGCGATCGGGAGCCCTTCGAACAGCGGTCGATCGTCGGCCATCAGCGGGGTCGCCGCATGGTGCAGCAGCAGGTCGTCGCGCTCGATGCGCCAGAGCTCGTGCGCGTCTTCGGCGGAGTCCGCCCGACGCACGGCGTCGTAGAGGGCGAAGACACGGCGTCGCCAGTCGACGACCTCTGCGGCGGTGCGGGCTTTCGTGAGCGTCATGTGGTTCAGGCTACGCGGCTCGCGCCCCCGGGTTCACACGTCGGTGTCGCGCGGCAGCACCGTGAGCACGCGTTCGATGTGGTCTCGGAACTCGACCAGGTAGTCGCGGAGGAAGGTCGCGGTGCCCTCGTTGTGGACCGTCCCGTCATCGGCGAAGGTGTCGGGCGAGAACTGGATGTAGGCCTCGGGCGCCGTCATCTGACGGGCGTTGCAGAAGCTCAGCACCCCGCGCAGGCTCTGCTGGGCGACCGCCGTGCCGATCGCGCCCACCGAGGCGCCGATCACCGCGGCGGGGATGTGGTCGAAGGAGTTCTGCCCCCACGGCCGCGACGCCCAGTCGATCGCGTTCTTGAGGCCGCCGGGGATCGAGCGGTTGTACTCGGGCGTCACGAAGAGCACGGCATCCGCCGAGGCGATGGACTCCTTCAGATCGACGGCCACCGCGGGGTAGTCGGCGTCATAGTCCTGGCTGTAGAGAGGGAGGTCTCGGATCGGGATCTCGAAGAACTCGAGATCATCCGGCGCCAGCCTGATCAGCGCCGTCGCGAGGATGCGGTTGATCGAGGTGGACGAGAGGCTTCCGACGAAGTATCCGACCCTGTATGCCATGACTGTTCCTCATTCCCGTAGTCGTGAGATCAGTCTCGTCCGGGCTCGCGTCTGCGTCCAGCCCCCGTGGCGAACGGTCCGCCGCCTTCGGCTCAGTCGCCGAAGGCGGCGAGCAGCTCCGCGAAGTGGTCGAGATCCTCGGCCGTCCAGCGGCGCAGCCTCTCGCCGAGGCGCTCTTCGTACCGAGCGCGGGCGAGGGCCACCCGCTCCTGCGCCAGCTCCGTGGCGACGAGCACCCGCGCGCGGCGATCGTCCGGGTCGGGGACGCTCTCGACGAGACCGAGCTGCTCGAGTTGGCGCACGTGCCGACTGACGGCCGATTTGTCGGTCTGCAGCCGCTCGATGATGGCGCCGGCCGAGGTCGCCTTGCCGGTGGCGATCGACGTGAGCACCTGGTATCCGAGAGGTTGCAGGTCGGGATGCACGGTGGTCGCGGCTTCGCGCCAGCTCACCCGGATGCGGGCGAAGAGCCTGCCCAGCTCGTGCTCGACCCTCGAGATCGCCTGATCGAGGTCAGGGGTTGCGGCGCCGTCTTTCGGGGCGACTTCGTCGGACGAGGCACTCATGCTCGCCAGCTTACGATGAAGCCCCGCCGGCGCTGTGCCGGCGGGGCTTCGATCAGATCACCGACTCGTGATCCGTCCGCACGATCACTTGTCGAGCAGACCTGCGGTGGTGAGCCATTCTTCCGCCGCGGTCGCAGCCGACGCCTTCTCGTCGCCCTCGACCCGTTCGCGCAAGTCGATCAGGTCGTCGGTGGTGAGCTTCGCGGAGATCGCATTGAGCACCTCGGCGAGCTTGTCGGTGTAGATGTCCTTCGAGAGCAGCGGGATGACGTTCTGCGCCGAGATCATGTTCTCCGGGTCCTCGAGGACGACGAGGTCCTCTGACTTGATCGCCGGCGACGTCGTGTAGATGTCGGCCACCTGCACCGTGCCGTCGACGAGCGCCTGCACCGTGTCGGGACCGCCGAAGTCCTCGTACGGGACGAACGTGACCTGTCCCGCTTCGACGCCCACGCCGTAGACGTCGCGCAGCCCCGGGATCCCGTAGCCGAGTTCGCCGAACTGCGGGTTCGACGCCAGGGAGAACGGCTCGAGAGCCTTCAGGTCGCCGATGGCCGTCAGGTCGTTGTCCTCGGCGGTCTTCTTCGTCACCACGTAGGCGTCCTTGTCCTCGGCCTCGGCCGAGTCGAGCACCTGCAGGTCGTCCGCGCCCACCGCATCCGGCAGCGCCGCATCGACGTCCTCGGTCGTCCGCTCCTCGTACGCCGTGTCGTAGTACGCCAGCAGGTTGCCGTTGTACTCCGGGATGAGGTTGATGGACCCGTCCTGCAGCGCGGGGATCGTCTGCTGGCGCGGACCGATGTTGAACTTGGTCGAGACGTCGAAGCCCTCGGCCTCGAGCGCCTGCGCGTAGATCTCGCCGAGGATCTCGCTCTCGGGGAAGGCGAAGGAGCCGACGACGATCGCGTCGCCCTCGGCGGCGTCACCGCCCGAGGACGTCGGGTCGGCGGTCGCGCAGCCGGCGAGCGCGACGGTGGTGCTGACGGCGAGCAGGCAGGCCGTCAGCCAGGTCTTACGGGCTCGAGAGGTCATGCGGGGGTCCTTTCGTCGACGATCGGCGCCACAGCGGCCTCCGACCTGTTTCGCTGCACACTGCGGAGGGGACGGCTCGTCTGCCCCCGAGTACGGGTGAGGCGCTGGAGGAGCGCGAAGACGCCGTCGACGCTCAGCGCGAGAACGGTCACCAGGAGCGCCCCGCCGAGGATCACGGTGTAGTCGTTGAGGCCGATGCCCGACGAGATGATCCGCCCGAGGCCGCCGAGTCCGACGTACGACGCGATCGTCACGGTCGCGATGACCTGCAGCGTGGCCGAGCGGATCCCGCCGATGATCACCGGCAGCCCGAGAGGGATCTCGACCTTGCGGAGGATCTGCATCTCGGTCATCCCGATCGCGCGCGCCGCATCGATCGACTCGCGGCTGACGCTCTCGAGCCCGGCGTAGGCGCCGGCGAGCAGCGACGGGATCGCCAGCAGCACGAAAGCGACGACGGAGCCGACGAGGACGGCCGGAGTGGTGCTGAGACCGGAGCGCAGCACCATCGTGAGGAAGAACAGGAGCCCGAGCGTCGGGAGAGCGCGCATCGCACCGGTGAAGCCGATCACGAACTGGCGACCGTGCCCGGTGTGCCCGATGTAGAAGCCGAGCGGCAGAGCGATCAGCATCGCGATGACGAGCGAGACGCCCGAGTAGATGAGGTGCTCGACGAGTCGGTCGCCGATGGGCAGCGGGCTCTGCGAGCCCGGCACCCAATTGGCGGGGTCGAGGATCCAGGCGATGGCGTCGAGGAAGAAGTTCATCGGACACCAGCCCCCGGGGGCGCGAGCACCCGACGGGTGCTGACACTGTCGGTCGCGGGGTCGGGGTCGGTCGGGTCGCCGCTCTTGCCGCGCACGCCGGCGGCGCGGCTCCAGGGCATGAGGACCCGCCCGATCGCCACGAGGATCAGGTCGAAGACGAGAGCGATGAGCAGGCTCATGACGATCCCGACGACGACCTCCTCGAGGATGCCGCGCTGCTTGCCGTTCTGGAAGAGGTAGCCGAGGTTCTCCGAGCCGATGATCACGCCCACCGAGACGAGGGCGATGGTCGACACGGAGACCACGCGGAGACCGGCGATCAGCACGGGGCCGGCGAGAGGGAACTCGACGCGCCAGAACCGGCCGCTGCGCGAGAAGCCGATGGCCTTCGCCGACTCGATGATCGACCGATCGACGGATCCGAAGGCGTCGGTCGCCGAGCGCAGCATGATCGCGACCGCGTAGATCGTCAGCGCCACGACCAGGTTCGTGTCATCGAGGATCCGGGTGCCGAGGATGACCGGCAGGATGACGAAGAGCGGCAGGGACGGGATCGTGTAGAGCAGGCTGCCCGTCGTGATGATGAACGTCCGGGCGACGCGATTGCGGCTGGCCACCCAGCCCAGCGGCACCGCGATCAGGAAGCCGAGGATGATCGGAATGATCGCCAGACGCACGTGATTGATCGTCAGATCGACGATCAATCCGAGGTTGGAGGCGATCCAGTTCATCCGAAGTACCGTTCTTTACGGTCTTGGGACGCCGAATCGCGAAGTCAAGACATTCGACTGAACCACAGAATATCGCTCTCGACAACCCGGGCCGACACGTCGCGTGATCGGCCCGGGCTCTGGGTCAGACCTCTGAGAGCAGACGGAACACCTTGGATGCCGCGTGGATCTCGTCCTGCGTGAGCTCGGCCACGACCGTGCGCAGGCGCGAGGCGTGGTCGCTGCGCAGCTCGGTGAGGGCGGAGCAGGCCGACGGCGTCGCCGTCAGGACCCGCAGCCGGCCGTCACGCTCGTCCGGCCTCGACTCGATCAGGCCCAGCTCCTCCAGCATCCGCACCTGGCGACTGATGACGGACTTGTCCATCTCGAAGCGCTCGGCGAGCTCGTGAGCGCTGGCGGAGCCCGCCCGATCGATGAAGGTCAGCAGCTTGTAGCCGCCCACCTGCAGCTCGGGGTCGATGCGCGCCGCCGACTCCCTCCAGAGCGTCCGAGTCCTCGCGAAGATGAGATTCAGATGCGTCTGGAGGTCGCCGAGGGCGGTGTCGACGTCGGCGGGCGCCGCCGCTTCGGAGGTGACCATGTCAGCGCCCCGACTCCCGCTCGTCTCGCTCGAGCACGGTCGTCACCGAGCCGGTCGAGGGTGAGGCGGACTCGGTGCCCGAGATGCGGATGGCTCCGGTCGACATGGTGGCGCCGACCTCGGCCTCGGAGACCTCGAGAACGGACTCCTCGGCCTGCTCGCGCAGCTGCTCGGCGGCGTTCTTCGTCGACAGCGGCTTGTTCTTGATGAACGCGATCGCGATGATGGCGATCACTGCGAGCGGAATGGCGATGATGAACGCATCCGCGATGCCGTGGCCGTAGGCTCCCTCGACGATCGTGCGGATCGTGTCGGGCAGCTGCGTGACCTTGGGCACATCGCCGGAGGCGAGGTGCTTCAGCGCGTCGATCTCATCGGGCGTCGTGGGAGTGAATCCCTCGAGCGCGTCGGAGATGTAGTTGCCGACGCTGGTCGAGAGCGAGGCGCCCATGACCGTCACGCCGATGGTGCCGGCGATCGTGCGGAAGAAGTTGACGTTCGACGAGGCGGCGCCCAGCTGCTGCGGCGCGGTGTCGTTCTGCACGATGAGCGTGAGGTTCTGCATGACCATGCCGAGACCTGCGCCGAGCACGAACATGTAGGTCGCGACCAGCGGGAACGGGGTGTCGTAGCGCAGGGTCGCCATCAGGCTGACGCCGATCGTGGTCAGCACGGAGCCTGTGAGCATCCATCCCTTCCACTTGCCGAAGCGGCTGACGAGCTGGCCGATGATGATCGACGCACCCATCTGTCCGACGATCATCGGGATCGTCATGAGGCCGGACTCGGTCGGTGTGGCACCGCGGGCGAGCTGGAAGTACTGGGCGAGGAACACCGAGGTCGCGAACATCGAGACGCCGATGGCGATCGACGCGATGACCGACAGCGTGAAGGTGCGGTTGCGGAACAGCGACATCGGCACGATCGGTTCCTTGACGAAGAACTCGACGGTGATGAACGCGGCGATCGCGACACCCGCGGTGACGGCGAGCATGATGCTGGTCGAGGAGTCCCAGTCGAACTGGCTGCCGCCCATCGAGACCCAGATGAGCAGGGTCGAGACGCCGACCGCGAGCAGCACGATGCCGAAGTAGTCGATCGACACCTTGCGGTCGCGCTGGGGCTTGGGCAGGTGCAGGGTGAACTGCAGCAGCACGAGGGCGAGGATGGCGAAGGGCACGCCGACGAAGAAGTTGGAGCGCCAGCCCCAGACGTCGGTGAGGAGTCCGCCGAGCAGCGGGCCGCCGATGGTGCCGAGGGCCATGATTCCGCCGACGACGCCCATGTACTTGCCGCGTTCGCGCGGCGAGATGATGAGGGCGACCGCGATCATCACGAGCGACATCAGTCCGCCGACGCCGATGCCCTGGATCACGCGGACCGCGATGAGCATGTTGGTGTCGGTCGAGAAGCCGGCGATCACGGTGCCGACCGTGAAGATGATCAGCGACAGCTGCACGAGGATCTTGCGATCGACGAGGTCGGCGAGCTTGCCCCAGATGGGGGTCGAGACGGCGGTCGCGAGGAGGCTGGCGGTGATGACCCAGGTGTACTGCGACTGGGTGCCGCCGAGGTCGGCGATGATGACCGGCATGGAGGTCGACACCACGGTGCCCGAGAGCACGGCGACGAACATGCCGACGACGAGGCCCGAGATCGCGGTGAAGACCTCGCGAGGCGAGCGCACCGCGTCGCCTGAGGAGGTGGGTGAGATGTGTGTCACAGTGGAGAGCTCCTGTGTAGAAAGTTGATAAGAGTCAACTATACGCCTATTGGTTGCGAAAGTGCAACTGTAGACCGGAGGCAACCATCTGTCGATGGAGTGGGACGCTAGCC
Organism: Microbacterium sp. NPDC090014; assembly: GCF_044748285.1. NCBI lineage: Bacteria > Bacillati > Actinomycetota > Actinomycetes > Micrococcales > Microbacteriaceae > Microbacterium > Microbacterium sp. NPDC090014. Next base: position 257,729 of record NZ_JBIVFS010000002.1, on the reverse strand, counting down.
GCGGCTCTCGTCCTTGGTCGGCTCGACGACGCGCTGGTCCAGAGACCAGGACGCGAGCAGCGCGAGACGCTCGGCCGAGGGCGAGCCCGGCTCGGCCGAGTAGATCAGCAGCACATTGCCCGGCTCGGCGGTGATCGCGAGCTCCTCGTACGCCAGGGTCAGCTCGCCGACGAGCGGATGCCGGAATCGCTTCGTGCCCGCGCCGTGGATGCGCACATCGTGCGCCGCCCACAGCCGGCGGAACGTCTCGCTGCGCGTCGACAGCTCGCCGACGAGATCCTGCAGACCCTTGTCGTGCGGATCCCGCCCGGCTTCGGCTCGCATGATCGCGACGCACATCTCGGCGAAGAGATCCCAGTCGGGATAGAAGTCGTGCGCTGCCGGGTCGAGGAACTGGAAGCGCGCGAGATTCGGGGTGCGGCCGCCGTCGCCGATCACCGGCGAATAGAAGGCTCGGGCGAGATCGTTCGTGGCGACCAGGTTCTGGTGGGGGTCGCGGACGAACGCGATCGCATCGGTGATCGACGACAGCGCCCACTGCAGGCTGGGTCGTGCAGCCCCGGGCTTCGCCGACCGGCGACGCGAGCGGCCGCTCGACGGGATGCCGTCGGCGGCGCGGGCGAGATCGAGCAGATGCGCGCGCTCGGCGTCGTCGAGTTGAAGGGCTGACGCGAGCGCGTCGAGCACCGCGGCGGAGGCGCCGGCGATCGCGCCGCGCTCGAGCTTCGCGTAGTACTCGACGCTGACTCCGGCGAGCGCTGCGGCCTCACTGCGCCGCAGGCCGGCGACACGTCGGTTCCCGCCGGCCGGGATGCCGACCGACTCGGGCGCGACACGCGCGCGGCGGGTCATCAGGAACTCGCGGACCTCGGATCTGTTGTCCATGCTCAGGACGCTACCCCCGACCGTGCTTCGGAGGGAGGTTCTCGCAGTACACCCCTCGACAGGGACTCCCTCGGAGCACCCGACAGGCGCAGAGTGGACAGCATGACATCCGCAGCCCGCCCCTCCGTCGACCGGGTGCTCCCCGCCCTGCTGCTTCTGCTGACCGTCTTCGGGCCGATCTCGATGGACCTCTACCTGCCCGCTCTTCCGGCTCTCACGGCAGCGCTGGGCGCCGCCACGTCGGTCGCGCAGCTCACCGTGACCGCCTGCCTCATCGGTCTGGCGGCCGGTCAGCTCATCGCCGGGCCGGTGTCGGATCGATACGGCCGCCGCGGCGTCCTGCTCATCGGCATCGTGGCGTACATCGTCACGTCGATGCTGTGCGCGATCAGTCCGACGGTCGAGCTGCTGATCGCCGCCCGATTCGTGCAGGGACTCGCCGGCGGCGTCGGCATCGTGATCGCACAGGCGGCCGGGCGTGACGTCTTCTCCGGCGGGACGCTGATCCGCTTCTACGCGCGGCTCACCGTCGTCGGCGGCTTCGCGGCGATCGTCGGCCCGCTGCTCGGGGGCCTCCTCAACACGATCATCGACTGGCGGGGACTCTTCGTCTTCCTCGCCGTCATCGGCGCCGCCATCCTGATCATCGCGCTCGCGCGGTTCGGGGAGACCCTGCCGATCGAGGCACGGACGACCGGCGGTCTGACCCGCACCCTGAGCGACTATCGGACGCTCCTGCGAGACCGCGTCTTCGTCGGCGCCGTCCTGAATCAGGGGCTGATGTACGCCGCGCTCTTCGCCTACCTGTCCGGCGCGACGTTCGTGCTGCAGGACATCTACGGCCTGTCGCCCCTCGGCTACGCCCTCGCGTTCGGCGCGAACTCCGCGGGATTCATGGTCTTCGGCCACCTGGCCGGCCGATTCTCCGAACGAGGGCACGTGCACGCCGTCCTCGCCGCCGGTGCCGTGGTCGCGACCGCCGGCGCTCTCGGCCTGCTCGCCGCCGGACTCACGACGATGCCGCTGTGGGTCGTACTCGCGTCGCTGTTCGCCCTCGCCGCGGGCGTCTCCATCTCGTCTCCCCCGGCCACGACCCTCGCTCTGGTCGGATACCCGCAGATCGCCGGCACCGCCTCGTCGCTTCTCGGGATGGTGCGGTTCGGCTTCGGGGGCATCGCCGCCCCGCTCGTCGGCGTCGCCGGTGCCTTGAGCATCCTGCCGCTCGGCGTGGTCACCGTCTCCGCGACCGTGCTCGCGGCCGTCACCCTGGTGCTGATCGGCACCGCACGCGGGCGCACGCCACGGCACTCGCCGCACACGACCTCATCCGCCGCCCTCACCCACTGAAGGAGAACATCATGAGCACGGACACCGTCAGCACCCGCACCATGCGCGCCGTCGTCATGCACGCCCCCGGAGACGTCCGCGTCGAGGAGGTCCCCCGCGCTTCCGTCGTCGAGCCGACGGATGCGGTCATCCGCGTCACCGCCGCCTGCATCTGCGGCTCGGACCTCTGGCCCTACCGCGGCATCGAGCCGGTGGACCACCCCACACCGATGGGTCACGAGTACATCGGCGTCGTCGAGGAGGTCGGCGACGAGGTCCGTGACATCGCGGTCGGCGACTTCGTCGTGGGGTCGTTCGTCGCGTCCGACAACACGTGCGAGATCTGCCAGGCGGGATTCCAGTCGCGCTGCATCCACCAGGTCATGATGGGCGGCGTCGGCACCCAGTCCGACTACGCCCGCATCCCTCTCGCCGACGGCACTCTCGTCGCCGTCGAGGGCGATCCGACCCCCGCGCAGACGCGCAGCCTGCTCGCGGCATCCGACGTCTTGGGCACCGGATGGTTCGCCGCCGTGGCCGCCGAGGCGGGGCCGGGCAAGACCGTCGCCGTGGTCGGCGACGGAGCCGTCGGCCTGCTCGCGATCCTCGCGGCCAGGCAGCTCGGAGCCGAGCGGGTCATCGCCATGTCCCGCCACGCCGACCGTCAGGCTCTGGCGACGAAGTTCGGGGCCACCGACATCGTCGAGGAGCGCGGCGACGCAGGCGTCGCGAAGATCAAGGAGCTCACCGGAGGATACGGCGCCCACTCCACCGTCGAGGCGGTCGGCACCCAGGAGTCGATGATGCAGGCCATCCACGCCACGCGTCCGGGTGGACACGTGGGGTACGTCGGCGTGAGCCACGGCGTCGAGCTCGACGGCCTGGACCTGTTCTTCTCGACCGTCAGCCTTCTGGGCGGGCCGGCGCCGGTGCGCCGCTTCCTGCCCCAGCTGATCGACCTCATCATGACCGATCAGATCGATCCGGGGGCCGTCTTCGATCTGACGCTGCCGATCGAGCAGGCGGCCGAGGGCTACAGGGCCATGGACGAGCGCCGCGCCACCAAGGTGCTGCTCACCACCGACTGATCAGAACCTCCGACGGCGGCGGGCGCCTTCCTCGTGCCCTCCGCCGTCGGCGAAGGAACCTCGCGGTCAGCGTGCCGCCGCGGCCGAGCCGTCGAGGTCGAGGTCCACATCGACGTACCAGTCGCTGTGGCCGCCGTGCTCTCCCGAGTCCGGAGAATCGGGATAGAGGCGGTGCGCCTGCAGCTTCGCCGCGTGCTCGCTGAAGTCGGGCTCGTCGTCATCGAACTCGTGCGGCCCGACCAGCAGGTCGTTCCCCACGCCGATCACGAGGTCGGCGCAGTCCTCGCGCCCGCCGACGAGGATGGGGATCTCGACGGCGTCGGCCTCCCCCTCTTTGGCGACGGCTGCGGCGAGAGTCACGAGAGAGTCCGCCACGTCATCCGTGGTCACCAGCTGCTGGCCTGCGTACGAGACGATCTTCATGGATCCATTCTGGCCGACTCGGCCGATCCGCAGCGCAGGGTTGCGCGGCGACGCACGGTTCGATATGCGGGCGAAGCCCGACCGGCGGGGTCAGCTCACATCCGGGCGTAGCGGGCGCGGGCGAAGCAGAACAGGCCGTACAGAGCGAGGCCGGCACCGACCACCCACAGGATGACGGCGCCGAACGGGAGTCCGGCCAGAGCGCGCAGCGCCGAGTCCAGGCCGCCGGCGGTCTCGGGGTCATGCGTGAGCGCCGCGATGACGAACAGCACACCCGCGACCCCGACCGCGATGCCCTTGGCGACATAGCCGGCCGTTCCGAAGGCGGCGATGCCGGATCGCGCTTTTCCGGACGGCACGGACAGATGCTCCATGAACGCGCGAGTGATGCCCCGGACGACGAAGGCGACGCCGACGGCCGCCACTCCGAGTCCGACGAGCACGAGGAGCACGACGCCGGCCGGCACCGCGAGCAGCTTCGCGCTGAACGACTGGGAGGATTCGGACGACTGCGACTGGCCCCCGAGCGCATAGACCAGAGCCGTCGCGCCGATCGCGAGATAGGCGACAGCCGTGCCGAGGAACTTCGCCCGGTGCGCCCACTTCTTCTTCGCATCGGGATCGCGCTCGACGACCGCCTCGGCGATCTGCCAGATCGCGAGAGCGAGCAGGCCGAGCACGATCAGCCACAGCAGGAACACGCCGGCGGGAGACTCCTGGATCTGCTGCATGGCACCGCCCTGATCGGCGTTCTCGCCGCCGCCGCCGGTCGCGATCGAGATCGCGATGCCCCCAATGAGGATGTGCAGGATGCCGAGCACGACGTAGCCGACGCGGGCGAGGACGCGGAAGGCGGTCGAGTCCTGGGCAGCTCTCGCGGTGGAGGCGGCCGAGTCGCGAGTGTTCATGGGTTCACGGTGCTTTCGATCGGTTCTTCGGAGATGTCGGGAGTGGGGGTCGCAGACGCGAGGCGCCGCGCACGGATCGCCTCCATGCAGGCCCAGACGAATGTCGCGACGGCGACGCCCTCGAGCATTCCCGCGACGACGTCGCTGAGCCAGTGGGCATGCAGGTAGGTGCGGCTCCACATCATGAGGAGCACCCACACGACGCCCACGACCCAGACCCATCGACGACGGAGCACGAGTGCGAGGACGACCACGACGGTCGTGGCGACAGCCGTGTGCCCGGACGGGAAGGACGTCGCGACGCTCTCGGCGAGCGAATCCGCCGGCCGCGTGCGCCCGATCACTGCCGCCATGGTCGCGCCGATCGCCACGACGGCGACCATCGCGATCGCCAGCGTCGCGGCATCCCACCGCCGACCGCGCCAGATGAGCGCAGCGATCAGCAGCGCTCCGACGACGATCATGCCGATGGTGCCGCCGACCACCGCCGGGACCCAGGCGACGACGACCCAGATGTCGCTGGTCAGCGCGACCATGAGGTCGTGCCACCAGACGTCGATCGCGAGCGGCTCGTGACCGCCGAGGGCGACCACCGCCCGCAGCACGACGAAGGCGAGGGTCGCCGCGACACCGACGACGATCGCGCCGGTGCCGCGCTGCACCTCGGTCACGCCGACATCAGGCGAGGGGCTCGTTGTCGCGCATGCTGCGACGGGTCACGCGGTCGCCGGTCGCCGGGTCGACGGCGGTGCGGTCGACGGTCTCGGTGCGACGGCTGCGCATCGTGAGGATGAGGCTGATCAGGAAGACGACGACTCCTGCGCCCATGAGGATGTAGCCGATCAGATCGAGATCGACGTAGCCGCCGGTGTCGATGTTGAGTGCGAAGACCAGGATCGCTCCGATGACGAAGAGCGCGATGCCGCTGCCGATGCCCATATGTCCATTCCTCTCCGAGACCGCGTCCGCGGTCTCGCGACGACCAGAATATGGTCAACACCGATTGAGTCAATACCCGTGGACACGTCCATCATCCCGTGATATGGATGGGAACGATGACTGATCTCGAACGCCGCGTGGCGATCTTCGCCGCACTCGCCGATCAGACGCGCCTGCGCATCGTCGACCTGCTCACCCTCGGCGACCTCTCGTCGTCGGAGATCGGCACGACGCTCGACCTGAGATCGAACCTGATCGCCCACCATCTCGGCGTCCTCGAGTCCGCGCGCATCATCACGCGCACGCGCTCGGAGTTCGACAGGCGGCGCAGCTACATCGGGCTCCGCCCCGAGGTGTTCGACACGCTCGCACCGCCGAGCGTCGCTCCCCCGCGCCGGGTGCTGTTCGTGTGCACCGCGAACTCGGCACGATCGCAGCTCGCCGAGGTCATCTGGCGCGACATGAGCGCGATCGACGTGGCCTCCGCCGGCACCCAGCCCGCCTCCGCGGTGAACCCCGAGGCGCTGGCGACAGCCGAACGCCACGGGCTGATCATCGACCCGGCGCGGCCACCCCGCCACGTCGACGAGGTGCGCACCGACGACGACCTGGTGATCACGGTGTGCGACGACGCGCACGAGCGGATGCTCACGGGCGACGACCTGCACTGGTCGGTGCGGGATCCTGCCAGGGTCGGCACGGCCGCCGCCTTCGAGAGCGCCTTCGACACGCTCTGCCAGAGGATCCGCGCGCTGTCGTCGCGGCTGATCGCGGCCTGACAGCCCCGGCCCGGATGTCCCCGGCCCGTGCGACGATCTGCACGTCGACGGGAGAACACGATGCGGGGCGAAGCCACCGTGCTGCACGCCGATCTCGACGCGTTCTACGCCTCGGTCGAGCAGCGCGATGCGCCTGCTCTGCGCGGCCGGCCCGTCATCGTCGGCGGAGGCGTGGTGCTGGCGGCGAGTTACGAGGCCAAGGCCCGAGGGGTGCGCACTGCGATGGGCGGCCGCCAGGCGCTCGAGCTCTGCCCGGATGCCGTCGTCGTCCCGCCGCGCATGGAGGCGTACTCGGCGGCGAGCAAGGACGTGTTCGCGATCTTCCGCGACACGACCCCGCTCGTGGAGGGCCTCTCGATCGACGAGGCCTTTCTCGAGGTCGGCGGGCTGAGGCGCATCGTCGGCACCCCCGAAGAGGTCGCAGTGCGGCTGCGGAATCGGGTGCGCACCGAGGTCGGCCTGGCCATCTCGGTGGGCGTGGCGCGCACCAAGTTCCTCGCCAAGGTCGCCAGCGCGGTCAGCAAACCCGATGGGCTGCTCGTGGTCGAACCCGACCGGGAGGAGCAGTTCCTGCTGCCGCTGCCGGTCGAGCGCCTGTGGGGCGTCGGGGCGGTGACGGCCGAGAAGCTGCACCGCTACGGGGTGCACACGGTCGGTCAGCTGGCGGAGCTCGAGGCGGCGACGGCCGAACGGGTGCTGGGCAAGGCTGCGGGCTCGCACCTGCACGCCCTCGCCCGCCTGCGCGACCCGCGCCCGGTCGACACGACCCGGCGCCGCGGCTCGATCGGCTCGCAGCGCGCCCTCGGCTCGCGCGCCCGCACAGCGGACGAGCTCGACCTCTTCCTCACGCAGATCATCGACCGGCTCGCCCGCCGGCTCCGCGACGGCGAGCGCGTCTGCCGCACGGTCGTGCTGCGCCTTCGTTACGGGGACTTCGCCAAGGCGACCCGATCACGCTCTCTCCGAGTGCCGACCGATCGCACCGCGATCCTGCTCGACGTCGCGCGGACCCTGCTCGCCGCGGCCTGGCCCGAGATCGAGGCGCGGGGCATCACCCTCATCGGGATCTCGCTGTCGCAGCTCGACCGCGCCGAGTACGCGCCACCCGAACTGCCGATCGACTGGGGCGACGACGAACGGCTCGACACGGTGCTCGACACCCTGCGCGGTCGCTTCGGCGCGGCATCCGTCTCGCGCGCCGCTCAGCTGGGGCGCGACCCGGGGTGGTCGACTCCGATCCTCCCCGAGCACGAGTGAGCGCTCGACGTCAGAGCTGGTCGAGCACCAGTTCGCCGCGCGAGTTCAGCTGATCCATCATGTGGGCGACCCGTTTGGGGTCGATCGCGGGCATCGTCGGATCATCGAACTCGAGCACCAATGGGATGCTGGGGTGCACCCAGATGGTCATGCGGCCGGACGATGCCTCGGGCTTCGAGAGCCAGGTCATCATGAAGCTCTCATTGCGGCGCAGCTTCGTGCCGATCACGATCTTCACGTGCGCCAGAGTGGCGTCCTCGATCTCGATCGCGGGCCGCGAGCTGTTGTACTCCAATTTCCCCATGATGAGAACTGTACGCTCAGCGGAACCGATCGGGACCGCCCCATCCTCCGACCCATGCCTCCACGTGCGGGTTGGAGCGCAGCAGATGCACGCCTTCCGCACGGACGGTCAGGGTCTCGAATCCCTCTGCCGTGCCCCATCGCGCGGCTCGCCGCAGCGCTCGGCGCGAGTGCAGCACACCGGCGGACGAGCCGGCGGAGTCGACGAGATCGACGGTGCCGACGTCACCCGCACCGAGGCCCGCGACGAGCTCGGCGATCCCTGCCGACTCGAGGACCACGACCGGGCGGTCGAGTTCCCAGAGCACCCTGGCCTCGGGCTCGTCGCCGTCGCCGTCGCCGTCGCCGTCGATCACGATGCGCGGGTCGTCGATGTCGAGTCCGGACGTCGCATCGAGCATCACGCGCGACCGCGGGAACGCGGTGAGGATCGAGTCCACCGCGATGAACAGCGCCTCCCGGGTGTGCGTGCCGCGCAGCCGGACGACGAGATCCGGGACCGCCGACAGCAGTCCCCGCGGAGCCGAGCCGTCGACCGGGATCGACGAGACGAGTGTCATCGTCTGGGCGTTCGCGCGCTCGAGCCCGGAATCCGTGCGCTCGGCCCACTCGGGCCCGTCGTGCCAGGCCACGGCCGTCGGCACGTGCGCCAGCACGGCGCCGGCCTGCCACATCCGATGCGTCCACTCCCAGTCCTCCCCGCCGTAGGTCGAGAACGACTCGTCGAAGCCGCCGGTCTCCTCGAACAGGCGACGCGAGCAGGCGATCACCGCGCCGATGACGAACCGGTACGAGCGGTCGTCGGCGTCGAGCAGGTCACGGCTGCGCGCGTACTCCTCGGCGAGCCAGGCCGGCTCCGGGAGCTCACGGCCGATCACCGCCTCGATCACGGGCGTCTCCGCATCGATGCCCGAGAAGTCGGCGTGGCGACGCCGTCCGACCGTGACCGCCTCGGGAAGCAGCGCCGGAAGACGGGTGAGAGCCCGCACATATCCGGGTTCCGGAGCGGTGTCGGCATCCAGGAAGCAGAGCACGTCCCCGGTGCTCGCTCGTGCGCCGAGATTGCGCGCAGCGGCGAGGCGGAAGCCCCGGTCGTCCTGCCGCACGAGGGTGACCCCCGGCGGCACGAGGACATCCCCGGCGGAGCCGTCGTCGGCGACGACGATCTCGAGGAGTTCGCGCGGATAGTCCTGCGTCGACAGCGCCGACAGCGTGCGGGCGAGCTCCCCGGGCTGCTCGTAGTGGGCGACGATCACCGACACTTTCGGCAGCGTCTGCGGCCGGACCCCGTCGAGCGAGTCCCACCTGTTGCCGACGACCCACGGGCGCCGTGTCACCACGCCAGCCCGCCCCACCAGCGCACGTAGGCCTCCGCCGCGTCCGGCCACGACATCGGCAGCCGAGTGAGTCCGTGCCAGGTCGTCTCGGGTCGTTCGAACGCCGCCCGCACCGCGGTGGCGAGCTCTGATCCGTCGACGGTCTGCACGGTTCCCGGACGCAGCGCCGCCATCTCGTCCATGTAGCGATTGCGCACGGCGACGGGACGACGCCCCCAGCCGATCCACGATGCGAGGGACCCCGACGCCGACACATGGCGATGGGCGATCACCGGCACCGACACCGCGCGTCCCCGCCGGGCGATCTCCTCGTCGTCGAGCCAGCCCGTCACGTCGACCTCGACCCCGAGGGCGCCCGCGCGACGGACGAACTCCTCGAGCTCCGCGGCGTGGCCGTCGGACGCCCGGCCGAGAACCGTCATCCTCGTGATGCCCGCGGACGCGGCTGCGCGGGCCGCTTCGTCGTGTCCCTTGCCCGGGTAGAAGTAGCCGAGCACTCCGATCGACGCGTCAGCCGGCGTCCGCGGCACGTCGGGCCGCAGCTCGACGGGCAGCGGGATGCTCACCGCCGGGCCCGTCCACACCCGCTCTTCGCGCAGCAGCGCACGCTCGTGGTCGCTGTTCACCGCCACTCCACGCGCCGCCGCCGCAACCGCCGCGTACGCGGCCCGCCGCCGGGGCAGGTTGCGCTCGCCGTCCGACGCCTGCGGCACATCGTGCAGGGTGACGCTGATCGCGCGCCCGGCGGCGAGGTCCCCGAACGCCTGCGCCGCCTCCTCGGGAGAGCGACCCCAGAGCCGGTCGGTGAAGTGCACGTGCAACGGGGCGCGGTCGTCGTCCGCATCCAGGTCGTGCGGTTCCACGGTGCGGATCGACGGATCCGCGACGCGGACCGCATCGGCCATCTGCCGTCCGTACATGGCGACGCCGTGCGTCCCAGGGTGGACGAGCAGCAGCGGGGTGACGCTCATCGTGCTCGCCAGACGTCGAGAAGGGGCGCGAGACGGGTCACGGCGGCGTCGACGAACTCCGGGTGCGTGGCGTACCACTCGCGGTGAGCGGCACGCACCTCGGCGTCGTCGACCGCAACGGCGTCGACGATCCAGTGCGCGCGCGGCTCGTCCGCCAGCCCCCACGCGTCGACGACCTCCGGCTCCAACGGCGCGCGCACCGAGTTCAGCAGCGGGCGCCCGGGGTCGGTCGGGCCGCCCGTATGGCCGAGCATCTCGAGCATGCGGGCACCCAACGGCATCCACACCGCATCGCCCGGATGATTGACCGTGCGCATGTGATCGGCCGTGACGGAGTCGAAGAGGTCGGAGACCGCCACGTCGGCGCTCTGCTCGCGCAGGCGCAGCGTGTCGATCGACGTCTGTCCCACGGCCCGCACCTCAGCGGGCGCGAGCGCGGCGACGACGGGGATGCCCGCGGCGGCGGCGAGAGTGCGCACGTCGTGGTACGCCACGACGGGCGGATCTCCCTCGACGCCGGGAACCCGGAAGGCGGATTGGAAGGGATGCAGTCCGGCGAAGCGCACCGGGGGCACGGTCATGACCCGGGCATCGGTCACTGCGGCGATCTGCTGCGTCCCCAGCGGCAGATCGCGATAGTCGTCGCGGATCGGCTGGCTCACCACGACGTCGGCGAGGCCGGCGATCTCGTGCAGGCGCGCGGCGTCGGCGGCGGTCATCTCGTGCACGGCGGGGACGCGCACGAATCGGTGCTCCGGCGCATCCATCACCACGCGCAGCGACTCGGCCTGGCAGTTGCCGAGGACGACGCCGAATCGTTCGGGAAGCGGGGTGAGCCCGTAGAACTCCGAGTAGTGCCTCTGACGCGCTAGCACCACGGAGCCGGTCGGCGCAACGCCCGTGCGCGGTTCGGGATCGTGGCTCATGATTCGAACGTACCCCCTTCGATCGCATCAGTCGTGCGCCCCCTTTGCTGTGCGGTCACCCCCGTCATCGCGACCCCGCACGTCGATGCTCTGCCCGCCCACGGAGAACCACATCGTCACCGAACCCGCCCTCATCCGCGTCGCCTCGATCCCGGCCACCCATCCCTACGTGCGCGCCATCGCCGACACGGAGCGAGTGAAGGTCCTCCCCGATCCGCCCGTTCCCGGCGCAGCTGCGGGCGTCTGGTGGCCTCCGGTGGCTCTCACCCCGCAGTGGCTGGTGTCGCACGCAGATGAGTTCGATGTGCTGCACGTGCACTTCGGCCTCGAATCCTTCTCGCCCGACGAGCTGCGCGAGGCGCTCGAGACCGCGCACCGGCTCGGCCGCCCGGTCGTGTACACCGTGCACGACCTCGAGAACCCGCAGCTGGTCGACCAGGCGCCGTACCGAGAGTTGCTCGATGTGATCATCCCGTCGGCCGATCACCTGGTCACGCTCACCGCGACGGCGACGGCCGAGATCGAACGACGGTGGCACCGGAGCAGCGATGTGCTGGCGCACCCCACCCTGCTCGACGATGCGCCTGTGATCGGGCGCTCGGACGACGCGACCGTGCGGGTCGGCATCCACCTGCGCGACCTGCGTCCCAACATCGACGCGGAGCGTGCGGTCCGCACGGCTGTCGACGCGGCCGGACAGCTCGCCGAGGCGGGTCGCGCCGTCGACTTCGAGATCCTGCTAAACGAGCGCACGCGGGATGACGAGGCGGCAGCCCGCGTGGTCGCCGCCGCGGCCGACCACCCGTCCGTGCACGTGCGGCGCACCCCGCGGCTGAGCGACGCGGACATCGCCGCGTGGATCGGCGGCCTCGACCTCTTCGTCCTGCCGTACCTGCACGGAACCCACTCGGGATGGGTCGAGCTCTGCCACGACCTGGGGGTCCCCGTGGCCGGGACCGAGGTGGGGCACATCGGCTCGCAGCATCCCGACGACTTCTTCATCATCGGGTTCGACGACGCGCGGACGCTGGCCGAGGCCGTGTCGCGCGCGTCGGACGCGCCGCCCAGGTCGCCGATGGACACGCGCAGGTCCGAGAGGCTGGCCGAGCGGCAGGCGGTGCGCACCGCCCATGCGCGGTTGTATGCCGAGGCATGTGCGCGCGTCACCGAGGGGGCCCGCGCATGATCGGTCGCGAGCAGCTGCGGGTGCTGGTCGTGGCGCCCGAACGTCATCCTCTTCGCCAACCGCACGCGGGCGGGCTGGAGGCCGTGGTCTGGAACCGCGTGCGCTGGCTGCGCAGCCGCGGCCACCATGTGGAGCTGTGCGCGGCGGAGGGATCGGACTTCCTCGACGCCGACATAGACCTGCACCTGCCGAGTCCGCGGTGGCACCGGGCGCGGGATGCGTCCGACACCGACTTCCCCGAGGGGCACCGCCGTCTCATGACCGACGCCTTCGCGCGGGTACGGGATCGGCTCGACGCGCCGGAGACCCGCGTCGATGTCGTCGACAACCACAGCCTCCACGGCGATCCGATCCTGTGGAGCCGTGAGATCGGGGTTCCGGTCGTCACGACGCTGCACACCCCTCCCCTCGCCGACATGGTGATCGCGTCGAATGCTCTCGACGGCTCGTCGCCGCACAGGTTCCTCGCGGTCAGCCAGTACACGGCGCGCGCGTGGTCGGCCGAGGGCGTCGAGGCGTTCGTCTTCACCAACGGCGTCGACACCGCACAGTGGAGTCTGGGATCGGGCGGAGGGGACTGGGTGTGGTTCGGCCGGATCGTGCCCGAGAAGGCACCCCATCTCGCCATCGACGCCGCTCGACGCGCCGGCGCGCGGCTGAAGCTCGCGGGCCGCGTCGGCGACGCCGCCTATTTCGACCGCGAGGTGCGCCCACGTCTCGGCCGGGGCATCGACTACGTCGGCGCGCTGCGACAGCCCGAGCTCGCCGCGCTCGTCGGGGCCTCATCGGTCGCCCTCGTGACACCGGTGTGGTCGGAGCCCTTCGGGCTGGTGATGGCCGAGGCGCTCATGACCGGCACGCCCGTCGCCGCGTTCGACTCGGGAGGCACCAGTGAGGTGCTCGCCGGAATCCCCGGCACCGCCGTGGTGCCGTCTGCCGACACCGAGGCGCTCGCGCGCGCCGCGACGAACCTGGTCGCGCAGTCGCGCAGCGGACTGCGCCGACGGGATGTGCGCGACGCCGCCTCCGCGCGGCATTCGCTCGACCATCGGCATCGCGAGATCGAACGGGTCCTCACCGTCGCCGCTCAGAGCGCGATGCCCGCCCACGAGTTCGTGGAGGCGGTCGGAGCATGATCGCGTGGTACGTGCACCATCACGGGTGGGGCCACCTGACGCGGATGCAGGCGATCCGCCCGCATCTCGCCGACGAGGTCACGGTGTTCTCGAGCCTGCCTGAGCCCGAGTCCCTGGCACCGCGGACGACATGGGTGCAGCTGCCCTCCGACTCCGACCCGGTCGTCGGGGCCGACGGAGTGCGCCGAGAGGCGCACGAGCTCGGCGATGTCACCGCGAACGGCAGCCTGCACTGGGCACCCCTCGGGCATCCCGGGCATCAGGCTCGCCTCTCGGTGATCGCCGACTGGGTGGCCGTCCACCCGACCGCGGCCTTCGTCGTCGACGTCAGCGTCGAGATCACGATGCTCGCCCGCCTGATGGGCGTGCCGACGATCGTCTTCGCTCAACCGGGCGAGCGCACCGACGCCCCGCACCGGCTCGGATACGACCTCGCCGACCTCATCCTGACGCCCTGGCCGCAGGGAACCATCGAGGCGACGGCGCTCGTCGGCCGCGAGCGCGTGCGAGCGGTCGGCGGCGTGTCTCGCTATGACGGCCGAGCCCGCGTCGACACCGGCGATGAGCACCCTCGTCGCGTGCTGTTCCTCGGTCGCGCTCTCGACCGTGACGCGCTCTCGGAGACCGTCGAGCTGCTCAGAGCGGACGGGTGGGACGTCGAGACCGCCGGTGTGAACGGCGACGACCGGGTCGACGACGTCTGGCCCCTGCTGTGCCGTGCCACGGTCGTGGTGAGCGCGGCGGGCCAGAACAGCATCGCCGACCTCGCCGCCGCCGATGCCCGCGCCGTCGTGATCGCCCAGGAGAGGCCCTTCGGCGAGCAGGAGGACATGGCCCGCGTGCTCGCCGCACAGGGCTTCGCCCAGAGTCTTCCGGTCGATGCGGAGCCCTCCCAGGTCGGGGACGGCATCCGCCGAGCTGCCGAGACCGCTCCCCGCTGGCACGCGTGGCAGGTGCACGGGGCTGCCGCCCGCGCCGCGAGCGCGATCGAGGAGGTGGCGCGATGAGCGTCCGCGTCGCCGTCATCACGCCGGCTTCGGTCAACCGTCTCGACCATCTGCAGCGTCAGCGGCGGTTCCTCGACGAGGTGAGCACGCCCGGCGTCGAGATCGTCCGCATCGAGGCGTGGCTGGATGCGGACGCGCCGCCGTCACCGCCCGCAGCCCGGTTCGTGCATGTGCCGCCGGGCGACCACGGCATGCGCGTCGGCGCGGCGCGGAACGCGGCGGCCTCGCTCGCGCTCGCTCAGGACGTCGACCTGCTGGTGTTCCTCGATGTCGACTGCCTGCCGGGACCGGGGCTCGTCGAGCGATATATCGGTGCCGCGCGAACGCACCCGCAGGACCTCCTCTGCGGCCCGGTGACCTATCTCCACAGTGTGCAGCGCCCGTCGACACCGCACGATCTCGGCATCCTGACCCGTCCGCACCCTGCTCGCCCGCTGCCCGCGGGTGACGCCGTCGTGGCGGCGACCGATGACGAGTTCGACCTGTTCTGGTCGCTCTCGTTCGCGGTGACCCCCGAGACCTGGACGCGTCTCGGCGGATTCGACGAGGTGTACGAGGGCTACGGCGCCGAAGACACCGACCTGGGTCGACGCGCACGGGCGCGTGGCATCGGGCTGCGCTGGGTCGGCGGCGCGCATGCCTACCACCAGTGGCATCCGGCCGGCTCTCCGCCCTGGCGCCACCTCGACGACATCCTGCGCAACGGCGCTCTGTTCGCCGAGCGATGGGGCGAGTGGCCGATGCGCGGCTGGATAGACAGCTTCATCGAGGGCGGTGCCGTGGAACCTCACGGCGACGGCTTCCGCCGCGTCGATCGCGCGAGCGCATCCCGTCGCTGAACCGCTCGACGGGAGGTTCGGATGCCGGGGAATCCGCACTACGCTCGGCAGCATGACGGCGTCTTCCCCCGATGAGCACCCGCTGCTTCGCGCGCACCGCACCCTGCGTCCGGGATTCGGCACCGAAGCGGCGGTCTACGGAACGATCCTCGTGAGCGGACTGATCGCCGTCTCGTCCGCACACGGAGAGACGTCTGCCGCGGTGCTCCTGTCGGTCGGAGTGACCGTCATCGTCTTCTGGGCGGCGCATGTCTACGCGGGTGCCGTCGCCCGGCTCGGCCGAGACGATCCCGAGCAGATGGGCGTGCGCACGGCCATCGGCCGCTCGGTGCGCCATTCACTCGGGATGCTGAGCTCGGCCGGGATCCCCGCGCTCATCCTCGTCGCCGGCACGACGCGGGTCATTCCCGACGATGCCGCGAACGACGTCGCCCTGTGGTCAGGAACCGTCATCCTGGCCTTCCTCGGCTACGTGGCCTTCCTCCGTCGGGGCAGCTCCATCCCCGTCCGCATCCTCGGGGCGCTGAGCACAGCGCTGTTCGGGGTGGCCTTCGTCGTGCTGAAGGCGTTCGTGCACTGACGTCCGGTCAGGCCGGCAGGATCACTCTGATCTGCGCGGCGACCTCGTCGACGATCTGCTCGACCGAGTGAGCGATGTTGATCGTGGCGGACATGGTCAGGAACATGACGGCCGAGACGATGCGGGCGAGCGCCGCGGCCTCGTCGGCCGAGACCCGCGTATCACGGGCGATGACGTCGGCGACCAGCTGCTCGGTCTGCCCGGTGAGGGCGAGCGCCTCACCGTGATGCGGTTCTTCGGGGTCGCCGAACACGATCTCACGCAGGTAGGTGCGGCCGTTGTCGATCTGGGTGCGGTTGCATTCGATGACCGGCCGGATCACCGCCAGCACACCCTCGAGAACACCGTCCGCGTCGGCGGCGGCGGCGCGTCCGCGCTCGAGCGCCTCGGCGTACATCGAGTTCTGCACGAGCAGCAGGAGCTCGCCCTTGGTCTTGGCATAGAGGAAGAGCGTTCCCGTGCCGATGTCGGCGCGATCGGCGATCTCCTGCGTCGTGACGTCGTCCACCCCTCGCTCGGCGAAGAGCTCGCCGGCAGCGGTCGTGATGCGCTCGAGCTTGTCGAGCTTGTTGCGCTCACGTCGACCGAGAGGGCGGGAGTCGACAGTCATGGCGTCCTCCGGAATAAATAATGATCACGCTCAGTTCTGATCATAGTCACCAGGGCGTGGGCTCGGTCCGCCCATTCTCCCACGAGCGCCTCATCGATCCATGGTGAAGCCGTGACGGCATCCGTTCGATCCCTCCGACAGAAAGCCCACCCTCATGCCTTCTCTCTCTGGAGCAGTAGTCCTCGTCACCGGCGCGAACGCAGGGATCGGCACGCACTTCGTCCGCGAAGCCCTCGCGCGCGGCGCCTCGAAGGTCTACGCCTCCGCACGCACGCCCCGCGAGTGGGATGACGAGCGCATCGTGCCGCTCGCCCTCGACGTCACCGATCCGGCATCGATCGCCGCAGCCGTCGCGGCCGCACCCGACGTCACGGTGCTCATCAACAACGCCGGCGCTTCGCCCTCGAGCCCCGGCATCCTCTCGCACAGCGACGAGGAGATCCGCGCGAACGTCGAGACCAACTTCCTCGGCCCGCTGTTCCTCGCTCGCGCCTTCGCGCCGATCCTCTCGGCCCAGCCGCAGTCGGCGCTCATCGACATCCACTCGGCCTTGAGCTGGTACGCCGTCGCCGGCATCTACAGCGCGACCAAGGCGGCGCTGTGGTCGGCGACGAACTCGCTGCGCCTCGAGCTCGCCCCGGCCGGAGTGCACGTCGTCGGGGTGCACGTCGGATACGTCGACACGGCCATGGCGGCGAACGTCACCGACCCGAAGCTCGACCCGGCCGTGCTCGTGACCAAGGTGCTGGATGCCACGGAGGCGGGCGAGTACGAGGTGCTCGCCGACGACACCTCGGTGCAGGTCAGGGCCGCCCTGAGCGCCCCGCTCGAGGCGCTCTACCCGCAGCTGGCGCGCACCTCGGAGCAGTAGTCCACACGGCGAAGGCCCCGGGAGCGATCGGATCGCTCCCGGGGCCTTCGTGCGTCCGGATGCTCTGCAGCGATCAGGACTCAGGCTCCCCTGATCACGACCTTGCCGCGGATTCCGCCCCGGGTCAGCGACGCGATGCCGTCGGCGGCCTCCTCGAACGGGAGCACGCGACCGACGATCGGGCGGATGGCTCCCGCGTCGACGAGTTCTACGATCTGGCGCAGCTGTTCGCCGCTCGCCCGCATGAAGAGGAACGTGTAGGCGACGCCCAGGCGCTTCGCCTGGGCCCGGACCTTGCGGCTGAGCACGGCCATGGCCAGTCGGAGCAGTGGATTGAGGCCGGCTGCGCGGGCGAACTCGGGTGTGGGCGGACCCGAGATCCCGACCGCCCTGCCTCCCGGCCGCAGGATGCGCAGCGACTTCTCGAGGTTCTCGCCGCCGAGGCTGTCGAGCACGACGTCGTATCCACTGAGGACCTCCTCGAAGTCCTCAGACCGGTAGTCGACGACATGGTCGGCGCCGAGCATCCTCACGAAGTCGGCGTTCGCGCCGCTCGCGGTCGTCGCCACCTCCGCACCCAGGTGCTTCGCGAGCTGGATCGCGATCGATCCGACGCCGCCGGCTCCCGCATGGATCAGCACCTTGTGGCCCGGCCGCACCTCGCCGATCTCGACCAGGGCCTGCCAGGCCGTCAGCGCGACGAGCGGCAGCGACCCCGCCTCGTCCATCGTGATCGACGCGGGCTTCAGCGCCACGTCGCTCTCGTCGACCGCGATCCGCTCGGCGAAGGTCCCGATGCGACGATCGCGTGGACGCGCGTAGACCTCGTCGCCGATCGCGAAACGGCTCACGCCGGCGCCGACGCGGATGACCGTCCCCGCGACGTCGTGCCCGAGGACGATCGGCAGACGGTACGGCAGGATCGCTCTGAACTCGCCGGCGCGGATCTTCTCATCCAGCTGGTTGACACCCGCCGCCTGCACGCGGACGAGCACGTCGCGCTCGCCCACGGAGGGCTCGGGCACGTCGGCCGCGTGCACGGCGGTGTCGTACTTCGAGAGGACGAAAGCTCTCATGGGTGATCTCCGGAATCCGTCGCAGAATAACGACTGAACTCTATTATGAGCGCACTCAGTTTTATTGTCAACGGCGAGATGCTCTCAGTCGAGTCGAGAGGACAGCTCCTCGATGATCTGCGCGACCTCGCGTCGCGCATCCGCCAACCGTTCGATCTCCGCGTCGAGGCCGGCGAGCGCGGTGTCGGACGATCCGTGACGGCGTGCGATCTGCAGGTTCGCCCGGACGTTCAGCGACGCCCCCGACAATCCGGCGCCCAGGGCCTCTGCGGCGACGGCGAGATCAACGGCGATGTGAGGGTTGCCCGCCTCGACGAGCACCCGCACGTCGCGCAGCATCCGCACGCCGATGCCACCGACCTGCGCCGCGGACTCGGCCGCCTCGACGGCCGCCTCGCGGACGCGCTCGTCGCGGGACGGGTCGTCGCTCGGCAGTGCGAGGGCAGCCCCGAAGCAGGCCGAGACGACGCCGTCCGCCTCGACCGCCCGCAGCGCCTCGACGCGTCGCCCGGTGAGCGGATCGAGGCGCTCCGATGCTCGAGGGTCGTCATCGGAGTACCCGCCCACCATGCTCATCAGCGAGGCGGCGATCGCGAGCATCACTCCCGACGCGGCGCCTCCCCCGGGAGAACCGGTCGGACGACTCAGCGCGTCGAACCAGTCGTCCATCGGGGTGGATGCGGGGATGTCGGCGGAGTCCTCCATGACCGTCACCCTACGAGCTACGACCAGAGCAGCGGGAGCAGCGACACCACGAGACCCACGAACCCGACGCCGGCGAACACGATCCCGAGGGTGAGGACGACGCGCCGTGCGTGCGGCGGCTCCCCCACTCGTGCGCGGGAGGGGTTGTTCGCGCTGACCACTCCGTCGGCCCAGCCGGCCTCCGCGGTCGCCGATTCCTGCCGGCTCAGCGGTCGCTCATGGAAGTCTCCCCCGGCGAACCAGCGGGCGAGCAACGCCCCGTCGCGCTCGATGACGGCGATCTCTGCGGGCAGCCACGGCCCCTCGATCGTCCGGATGAGGACAGCGATCAGCAGCATCGGCAGACCGAGCCCGAGGCCGACCCACGACAGCACCTCGCCGACGAGCGCGAGGGTGTCGAGCATCTGCATGATCTCATCGTAGAGAGTTCGGTTAACCCTCGTCGGCCTCTGACGCAAGGCCCTCGGCACACTCGCTTCGATCGCATAGCGTCGGCCACACGAGAGGGAGGAGCGCACAATGAGCACGAACATCGAGATCGACGGCCGGAATTTCGTGCTGCGTGACGATCGCCCTCTGAGGCAGGTGATGGACGAGATCGAGGCCGCCGCATCCGCAGCGCCGACCTTCATCACCCTGTCGGGCGACGACCGCAGCATCAGCGTGCTCATCCGCCCCACGACGCGCGTGGTGATCTCGGTCGAGAAGGCCGCGCACGTCGATACGACCGGACGCATCGAGCCGGACCACGCCTCATGGGACCTCCCGTTCGAAGACTGGGAGATGTGACGTGCAGGAGCTGTGGCTCGTCAGGCACGGAGAGAGTATCGGCAACGTCGCCGCGACAGCCGCGGAGACCGTCCGCGCCGAGGTGATCGACCTCGCGACCCGAGACGCCGATGTGCCGTTGTCGACCACCGGTGCCGAGCAGGCGCGAGCGCTGGCGGCCGCGTTGCACGGCGGCCCTGTCACGCCCCAGGTCGCCTGGTTGTCGCCGTACGTGCGGGCCCAGCAGACGTTCGCGCTCAGCATGGAGGGCGTGGAGGGCGTCGCCGGCGTCGAGCGGGTGCTCACCGACGAACGGCTGCGCGACAGAGAGCTCGGCATCCTCGATCTGCTGACCCGGTGGGGCGTCGCCGCCCGGCATCCCGAAGAGGCCGACCGTCGGGCGCGACTGGGCAAGTACTACCACCGGCCGCCCGGAGGAGAGTCGTGGGCCGATGTGTCCCTGCGCCTGCGGTCGTTCCTGCGAGACGCACTGGCCGACGACGCCCGCGTCGGTCTCGTCGTCGCGCATGACGCCGTCGTGATGCTGCTGGTCGCACTGCTGACCGGGATGGACGAGACGCGCCTCATGCAGTTCGCCTCGACGAACCCGGTGCTCAACGCCTCGGTGACGCGGCTGCGCCTGGACGGCCGGCAGTGGCAGCTCGAGGACTTCTCCGACGTGCGCCACCTCGCGCAGCTGGGCGCCGATATCACCGTGCACCCGGGAAGCCCCGATGTCGGCCCGGGATGAGCCGACGCGGGTGACGCCGCAGCTGCTGCAGGAGTGGGGTCTGCCCGACCCCGGCGACTCGAAGAAGTCCCGCGGCACGGCGATGATCATCGGCGGCTCGTCTCTCTCGGCCGGCGCGGTCGTGCTGGGCGGAGAGGCCATGCTGCGCGTCGGAGCGGGCAAGGTCGCGGTCACGACCGACGCCTCGGTCGCGGATGTCGTGCGGATCGCGTTCCCCGAGGCCGGGGTCTACGAATCGCCCGATCCGGGCGAACCGATGACCGACGACCTGCGCAGCGCCTGCGAGGGAGCGGATGCGGTGCTGGTCGGGCCCGGGCTGGACGACCCCGAGGATGCCCTCGGGTGGCTGCGGCGGCTGGCGGGCCACGACATCTCCTGCCTCGTGGTCGACGCCTTCGCCGTCGGTGCACTGCGCGACGTGCCGCGCTCGAATCTTCCGGCGTCCCTGATCGTCAACGCCAATCTCGACGAGGCCGAGCTCCTGCTGGGCCGCCCCGTCGACGACCTCTTCTCGGAGCTGCCGGGACTCGCTCAGGAGCTCGACGCCGTGATCCACTGCTACTCCGCCGTGGTCTCACCCTCGGGCGCCGCATGGCGACTCGACGACGGCGGCCCCGGCCTCGGCACGGCCGGATCGGGCGACGTCGTCGCGGGCGCCATCACCGGCTTCGCCGCCCGAGGACTCGCCCCGGAACGCGCCGCCGTCTGGGGAGCATGGGCGCACGCCCGCGCAGGAGACCGACTCGCCGAGCGCAGGGGTCTCGGCTACCTCGCCCGCGAGCTGGTGCGCGAACTCCCCGCCGCCGTGCTCGACGTCGACGGGGCTCGAGGCGACGTCGACTGACGGCGTCACCACGGCTGGGTCCCGTCGACCGGATGCTCAGGCGAGAAGACCGCTCATCTGCTTCGCGATCATCCTCGTCGCGAACTTCGGGTTGAGGCGTGAGAGGCGGTCCATCGCGGCGGCATCCGAACCGATCGTGGCGCGGAACCGATCCTTCACTATCGCGTCGACGATCACGCGGCCCGCCTCCTGCGGCGTCGTCGTCTTGTAGGCGCTGCTCTCCGCCGTCGCGTCCCCTCCGAGATCGACTCCGGAATTCGCAGCGATGCCGGTGCTGATCGCGCCGGGGAAGATCACCGTGACATGCACGTTCGTCTCGAGCAGCTCGGCATAGAGCGCCTCGGTGAGGAGCTTCACCGCGGCCTTGGATGCCCCGTAGACCGCCTGACCGGGCACCGGGGCGTACGAACCCATGCTCGCGACATTGAGCAGCGACGCCTCCGGTCGGGCGAGAAGGTGAGGCAGGAAGGCCTTGCACACGTTCATCACTCCCCAGAAGTTCACATTCATGACCTTCTCGATCTCCGAGAACGGCAGTTCGTTCACCGTGACGAACTTCTGGATCACCCCCGCGATGTTCGCGACGCCGTCGACCTGTCCATGAGCCGCGATCACAGCGTCGGGAAGCGCGTCGATCGCATTCCGGTCGGTGATGTTCACCGCGTGCTGAGTGAATCGCGTGCCGACAGCCGCGAGTGCTGCGGTCGCTTCAAGGCCTGCGGCGTTCAGGTCGACGCCGGCAACCGAGGCGCCACCGGCAAGCAGACGCAGCGTCACCTCGCGTCCGATGCCGTTTCCTGCGCCCGTGACGACGAAGACCTTGCCTGAGATGTCCATGGTTTCCTTCTGGGTGGGTCGGGCCGCGATCAGCGCGACTCGGAGGAGATGTCCGCAAGGATGCGGTCGAGGGTACGGGTGATCGAGATCGTCGTCGCCGCATCGTGCCAGGGGTGCTCGCGCAGACCGGATGCGATCGCCGCGGTCACTGCCTCGAGCATCGGGCCGTAGCCGTTGCCGACCCGCGGATGCCGCAGCTGCTCCGGCTCGCGGAAGATACGCTCCGCCGACCCTGCATGAACTCGGGCGTCGCTGCCCGCCCAGAACATGGGATCGAGCGTGATCCAGCCGCGCTCGCCGCTGATCGCCGCCGAGAGATCAAGGAAGTCCACTCCTGACCACGCGAGCTGCGCGAAGGCGCCGTCGGCGCGCTCGAGCGTGGCATGCCCCGCGAGATCCACCCCCTCAGAGAGGACTCCTCGCGCCTGCACTACGTCGGGCGCACCGAGGAACCAATGGGCCAGCGTGACCGGGTAGATCCCCCTGTCGCGCAGGATGCTTCCGCCGTCCTCCGGCCGCTCTTTGCCCGGGCGCGGGAAGAACGGGGTGCCGAAGCTCGCCCGCACGTTTCTGATCGCACCGAGCTCTCCCGCGGCGATCCGGTCGATGATCTCGACGTGCAGCGGGTTGAACCGCATCCACATCGCCTCCATGAGAAATCGGTCCACCTGAGCCGCGCGGGCGAAGAGCAATTCGGCGTCAGCGGCCGAGGTCGCGATCGGCTTCTCGACCAGCACATGCTTACCCGCGTCGAGGGCCTCGAGCGTGATCGCAGTATGCGTGACGGCAGGGGTGGCGATGTAGACGACGTCGACGTCGTCGCGAGCGAACAGCGCTGCCCGATCGTCGGTCGACGTCGGGATGCCGTGCCGCGTCGCGAAGTCGGACGCGCGCTCGGCGGTTCGCCCCCAGACGGCTGAGATGCCACCGCCGATGGCGAGCAGATCGGAGACGAGGCGATCGGAGATGTCGCCGGTGCCGACGATGCCCCACCTAGGCATCGACGGCCTTCCGCTCGCGGATCGGTGCCACCGTGAGGGTCGCGAGGGCGACGAGCACGAGCGCGGCTCCCCAGACGAGCTGATAGCCGCCGGTCGCCGAGACGACGACCGCAGCGAGCGCCGGTGCCAGCGCCTGACCGAGGTTCATGGCGACGATCGCGAGACCGAGATCCCGCCCTGCGCGCGCCGGATCAGGGAGCACGTCGATGAACATCGCGTTGTCGACCGGCAGGTAGATGCCGAAGGCGAGGCCAGTGATGATCACCTGGGCGAAGAGGGCCGGGAGCGTCGGCGAGATCAGCGGGATCGCCATCGACACCGCCATGAGCAGCGACGCAACGACGATGAAGGGCTTGCGACGGCCGACACGGTCGGAGAGCCGCCCCGAGATCGCCACGGCGATGAGCGTGAAGGGGATGCCCGCGAGCCCGAGGATCGGGACCATCGCCGATGCCTCGGCGGCACTGAGCGCCGGGGAGATGTAGCTCTGCAGCATGTAGAGGTTGAGGACCGTCGACGTGCTGTAGCCGAAGAAGAAGAGCACCCGGGAGATCCACAGCCACCGGTAATTGCGGGCCTTGAGAGCGCTCGCGTAGCCGAGCAGGAAGGGCTTCCAGGCGAAGGGCTCGCGCTCGACGTCCACCGACGATGCGTCACGGTTCCGCGTCACGAAGAGAACCGTCGCGATCGCCACGAGCAGACCGAGGATCAGATAGAAGTCCAGGCCGACGAGTCCGAACAGCGCGCCGGCACCGATGCCGCCGAGGATGCCGCCGATGATCGCCCCCATGCTGGTCCATGACGTCACGCGGCCGCGTCGGTCGCGCGGCACTCTGTCGGCGACCGTGGCCTGCAGCGGGTTGCCAGCGACGTTCAACGCGAGCTCGGTGGCAGACCACAGCACGACGAGCACGACGAGCGAAGGTGCGTAGCGGACGGCGACGAGCAGGACGGCGCCGATCAGTCCGGCGTAGAGGATCCAGGGAGCCCGGCGCCCCAGTCGGGAGCGCGTGCGATCGGACAGCACCCCGATAACCGGCTGCAGGATCATCACGATGATGGCGCTGGTCGTCGTGACCAACGCGAGCCCGTTCGCTCGGGCCGCCTCGAAGTCCGAGAGCAGAGCGAGCTGTCGCGCCTGGTCCGCGTCAGGCGTGATGTCGCCGGCGGCCACGGCTCGCCCGAGTTCGGTGAGGGCCTGCAGATCGACGCCGGCGTCTGCCCCGCTGAAGAAGGACCCGAACTCGATCATCTGGATCTGGTTCGGCATGAGGATGCCGTTGGTCGCCGCCCACACCGCCGAGACCGCGAGCGAGAGCAGCAGATACCACCGGATGTAGCGGGACAGCGGCTTCTTCGCGTCGTAGTGCACGCCGATGTTCGAGGTCCACCGCGCTTCTTCGCCGGTGGGATGGGTCATCTGCTCGCTCATACCCGCAGCCTCTGTGCATTCTTCATCGAAGGACTCCAGACCGCCTCGCTCTCGAGACGGTTCCATCAAAGCAGGATTCTCCCGATTCGGCAACCGATTGCCACTACGGGATGCAGAATCGTTGCAGTCAGCGGCGTCCGCTCAGGTTCGCGCCGCGTGGCCCGTGCTCTCCCGCACCACCAGCGTCGTCGCCAGCGGGTCGTCGCTCACCGGCTCGCTCGCGTCGCCGAGGGCTTGGAGCACCTTGCCGACCGCGCGCTCGCCCGCGAGCTGCAGCTGGGCCCGCACTGTCGTCAGCGCGGGGACGATGAGCTCGCTGCCGAAGATGTCGTCGAAACCCGCGATGCTCAGGTCGTCGGGCACGACGATGCCAGCGGCCGCGGAGGCCTGGATCAGCCCGATCGCCATGAGGTCGTTGAAGGCGATCACCGCGGTCGCCCGCGACGCCTGCACGCGCCGCAGAACCTCGCGACCACCCTCGATCGTGGGCATGAGCGGTCCGATCTCGACGACGGCGATGCCGCGGGCCTCGGCCGCATCGAGCATCGACTCCCACCGCCTGCGACTGATCCACGACGTCTCGGGGCCCGAGAGGTAGGCGATCGAGCGGTGTCCGAGGTCGGCGAGATGGGCGACGAGGTCGGAGACGCCCTGCTCCACTGCCGGAAGCACGCCGACGACGCCGTCGACCTGCCGGTTGATCAGGATGACCGGCTTGCGCTCGGAGATCCGGCTGATCCGGTCGTCTGAGAGACGGGTCGTGGCCAGGATCAGCCCGTCGACGCTCGGCAGCAGCCGTGAGACGGCCTCGGCCTCCGCTTCACCGGACTCCTGCGATTCGGCGATCACCAGCGTGTATCCGGCCGCGGCTGCCGTGTGCTCCGCGCCGCGGACGATGCCGAAGATCACGGGGTTGGTGATGTCCGCGACCATCAACCCGATCGTGTGGCTGCGTCCGGTCGGCAGGGCACGCGCCATCGGGTTGAACTGGAAGTCCAGGCGGTCGGCGGCGAGACGGATCCGCTCCTCCGTCTTCTTGCTGATCCGCCCGGGCTTGCTGAGCGCACGCGACACCGTCGACGGATTCACGCCGGCGAGCTCCGCGATGTCGTAGATGGTCGCGGCGCCGCCGCGCCGCCTGATGCGCTCCGCGAGTTCGCCGGGCAGATCGTCGTCCATGGTTCCTCCCAGCTCCCAGCGTGTCATGTCGGGCGCGATTCGAGCCATTCGACGGCGGCGCGGGCGAGTTCCGTGGGGTGTCGACCGACATCGACGACCATCCCGACCTCGTCCGCGTCGAGCATCTCGAGGGTGTCGAGCTGAGATCGGAGGAGCGAAGGAGGCATGAAGTGATCGGTCCGGCCCGCCGCGCGCTCCGCGAGCAGCGCATCACTGCCGTGCAGGTGCACGAACACGACGCCCGGCACTCGCCCGCGTATCCGATCCCGATAGACGCGCCGAAGCGCCGAGCACGCGATCACCGCTCCCGTTGCCGATCGCGCGGCGAGCTCGTCGCTCACACGGTCGAGCCACGGCATCCGGTCATCGTCCGTCAGCGGCATGCCGGCAGTCATCTTGGCCCGATTGGATGCGGGATGCAGGTCGTCCGCATCGAGGAACTCGGCGCCCAGGTTCGTCGCGATCAGCCGCCCCACGGTCGACTTGCCCGCGGCAGACACCCCCATCACCACGATCGGGGGCGATGCGTGTGCGCTCACCAGTCGTGGACGGTGCCGTCGAGCAGCCGGTTGTAGGGCAGGTAGGCCTGCTCGTACGGGTACTTGCCCGCCTCGTCGACGTCGAGGTCGACACCCAGACCGGGCTTGTCGCCGGGGTGCAGGTAGCCGTCGGTCCAGGTGAACGACTGCTGGAACACCTGGTCGGTGCGCGACCCGTGCTGCATGTACTCCTGGATGCCGAAGTTGTGGATCGCGAGACCGAGGTGCATCGCCGCCGCCATGCCCACCGGCGAGATGTCGGTCGGCCCGTGCATGCCCGACTTGATCTGGTACATCGCCGCATAGTCGAGAGTCTTCTTCAGGGCGCTGATGCCACCCATGTGGGTGACGGCTCCACGCACGTAGTCGATGAGCTGATCGCGGATGATGTCCTTGAAATCCCAGACCGTGTTGAAGATCTCGCCGATCGCCAGCGGCGTCGTGGTGTGCTGGCGCACGAGGCGCAGCGCCTCCTGGTTCTCGGCCGGAGTGCAGTCCTCGAGCCAGAACAGGTCGTAGGGCTCGAGGTCCTTGCCGAGGCGTGCGGCCTGGATCGGCGTCATCCGGTGGTGGCCGTCGTGCAGCAGCGGGATGTCAGGGCCGAACTCGTTGCGCACGGCTTCGAAGACACCCGGCAGGTGATTCAGGTAGGCGCGCGTGTCCCAGTCCTCCTCTACGGGCTTCGCGCCTCGACGCGCCGGCTCGTGGTCGTACCGGACGCTGGCATCGCCGACGTCCGCACCCTGCGCGGCGATGCCGTAGATCGCCTTGAGGGTCGGCACCCCGGTCTGCACCCGGATCGCCTTATATCCCTGTGCCTGATGCGCCCGGATCGAGTCGAACAGCTCGGGCAGCTCCTTGCCGGACGCGTGACCGTAGGCCATCAAGCCCTTCCGACTGGCTCCGCCGAGCAGCTGGTACACGGGAAGCCCGGCAACCTTGCCCTTGATGTCCCACAGCGCCATGTCGACGGCTGCGATGGCCGCCATCGTCACGGGTCCGCGACGCCAATATGCGCTGCGGTACAGGAACTGCCAGGTGTCTTCGATGCGAGACTCGTCGGCGCCGATCAGCAACGGCACCACGTGCTCGGTGAGGTAGGCGACGACCGCGAGCTCACGTCCGTTCAGCGTCGCATCACCGAGTCCGGTCACGCCGTCTGCGGTCGTGATCTTGAGCGTGACGAAGTTGCGGTCGGGACTCGTGACGATGACGTCGGCCCTGTCGATGGTCATGTGCTTCTCCTCTGCGTGAAGGCGATCGGTCAGGCGTCCGAGCCGGGCTTGCGTCCGTCGAGTCCGCGCCAGCGCTGACGCAGAGCGAAGGCCGCGGACTTCGGTCGGCGCTCGCGGGTGAAGATGCCCTTCTTGTTGCCTCCCACACGGTGCAGGCCGTTGGTCGTGGCGAAGTCCGCGAAGTTCCAGATCTGCTCGCCGACGAACTGCGGGAAGCGATCGAAGACGCGGTGGTACATCGCGAGCAGGTCGGTCTGGTACTCCTCGGTCCACACCTGGTCCCACACCGAATGCAGGCCCGGCATCGTGTCGGCGCCGTACTCGAGCATCATGATCGGCTTGCCCGTGCGGTCGATCCAGCCCTGGATGTCGCCCTGCAGATACATCTCGGCCGTCGCGAGATCGCCCGCGTTGATGTACCAGCCGTAGTAGCGGTTGAGGCTCACGACGTCGAACAGATCGATGATCTGGTCGTTCTTGAAGGTCGCGAACATCACCATCGAATAGGTGATCGGACGCGTCGGGTCGAGCTCGCGCACCAGCTCCACCAGCGGCTCGAAGTACTCGCGTGCGCCGTCCTCGTTCGAGGCGGGCTCATTGGCGATGCACCACAGCACGACGGACGGGTGGTTCTTGTCGCGTCCGATGAGCTCACGCAGATGCTGCGCGTGCGCCGCGTGCGTCTCCGCCCCGGCATACTGCTCCGAGAAGGTGGGGAACGGCGGGGTGCCGCTCAGACCGCCGACGACCCCCATGTTGAGACCCACGGCCGCGGTCTCGTCGATGACCAGGATGCCGTGGCGGTCGGCGAAGTCGAGAACGTCCTCGGCGTACGGGTAGTGCGAGGTGCGGAACGAGTTGGCGCCCGTCCACTCCATCAGCTGGAAGTCGTGCACCATGTACGCGTCGTCGTGCCCCTTGCCGCGCACGAACGTGTCTTCGTGCTTGCCGAATCCGGTGAAGTAGAACGGTTCGCCGTTCACGAGGAACTCCTCCCCTCGCACCGCGACCGTGCGTACGCCGACTGCCACGGAGTACGTGTCGAGCACGTCTTCTCCGTCGACGGCCTCGACCGTCAGCTCGTAGAGGTACGCGGCACCCGGCTTCCAGAGCACGACGTCTGCGATCTCGAGCCGTCCCTCCGGGCCGGATGCCGTGGCCACGATGCTGCCCGCGGCATCCGCCAGGCTCACCCGCACGGCGGCGCCGCCGACGGTCTCGACGCGGTAGTCGACGAATCCGGTCGAGCCCTCGAACGTCGTCACGACCGTGACGTCGTCGACATGCACCTGCGGCAGCGAGTACAGCGACACCGACCGGGCGAGGCCCGCGTAGTTGTAGAAGTCGTGGAAGTAGGTCTGGGTCTTGGCACCGGTCATGCCGACCTCGATCTTGCCCGGCGGAATGGTGGTGTTGCTGAGGTCGGGGCTGACCGCGACCGTGAGCCGGAACGCAGTGCCCGGCTTCACGACATCGGTGACGTCGATGTCGAACGGCGTGTACCCGCCGACGTGTCCACCGACGAGCCGGTCGTCGACATAGACCTTCGCCGAGTGCGTCGCGGCGTCGAAACGCAGGAGGATCCGCTCCCCCGCCCAGCCGCGCGGCACCTGCACCGACCGCTGGTAATACACCCAGCCGACGTGGTCGCGGATCGCCGGATCGGTGAAGAGGTCGTTGTAGCTCGCGGGAACGGCTGCTTCGAGAGGCGTGTCGAGAGAGGCGAGCCAGGGCTCCTCCGGGAGGCGGGAGTCGATCCCGAACTTCCAGACTCCGTCGAGCTTGACGAGGTCACGGGTCGCGGTGGCGATGGGCTTGAGCATCAATGGCCTTTCGTGCGCTTCTTTGCGTTCTTGGTTTCAGTACAGCAGAGTTCGGGAGAAATGGCAACCGATTGCCAGTCAGATCGTCTCGCCAGCGTCTGCGAGCAGCGTGCTGCCGGTCATCACCACCGAGAGGTCACTGACGCAGAACAGCACCACGCGCGCGATGTCGTCGGGCGTGCCTTGACGGCCGATCAGACTCTGCGACATCGCCGAAGGCATGGTCGAGGGGTCGATGCCGGCTGCTGCCATCTGCTCCATCGCCGCAGCTGCCATCGCCATGTTCCCCTCGGTCGGCACGTAGCTGGGAGCGACACCGAGAACGCGGATCCCCTGGGGCGCGAGCTCCAGAGCGAGCTGCTTCGTGAGCCCCCGCACCGCGTGCTTCGACGACACATAGGCCGACAGACCGGGCGCAGTCCCCCGGAAGCCTGCGGTCGAGACGATATTGACGATCACGCCGCCCTGCGGCATCCGACGGGCCGCCTCGCGAGCACCGTTGCGCACACCTCGGGTGTTGACGGCGAACACCTGCTCCCAGGTCTCGTCGCTCATCTCGAGAAGGGACTGGCTGGGGAAGATTCCGGCATTGTTCACCCAGACATCCGGGGCACCGACCTCAGCCGCCGCGGCGTCGGTCGCCGCAGCCACCGACGCCGAGTCGGTCACATCCATGCGCACGCCCACCGTCCGCACCGAGAAGCGCTCGCCGATCTCGTCTGCCGCCGCTCGCGAACGGCCCTCGTCGAGGTCGGCGATCACGATGCTCGCACCGGCCTCGGCGAGCCGATCCGCGATGGCACGACCGAGGCCCTGAGCGCCTCCTGTGATGAGCGCGGTGCGTCCTGTCAGATCGATCAGCGAGCCGAGGGGGGTCGACGAGACGTCGGGGAAGGGAAAGGACATCATTGCTCCGTTTCGAATGGGTGATGCTCAGCGGACGCTGCGCACCGAGAGGGTGATGAGGAGACCGCCGGCGAAGGCGAGCGCGGCAGCGAGGAGATACAGCGCGGTGAAGTTCTCGGCGCCGGCACCGATGGCCAGCACCGCCCCGCCGAGCACCGGCGCGAAGACGCCGGGTATCTTCTGCGCGAACAGGGCGATGGCCATGTAGCGACCCGCTTCCCTCTCGCGATCGGGCAGCACGTCGAGCAGAAGGGCTTGAGCCACAGCCGAGAAGGTGGCGATGCCGAGGGAGTTCAGCAGGGTGCCCACCATGAGCGTCGGCAGGTCGTGGGCGAACGCCGAGACGCTGCATCCCGCCGCGAAGAGAGCGGCACCCGCGAGGATGAACGGCTTGCGCCTGCCCACCCGGTCACTCAGCCATCCGCCCCCGAGGGAGCCGACGGTGGCCGTCACGATGCTCGACGCCGAGACGATCGCGAGCACTCCGGCTACATCGGGCACGCGCAGCTCGAGGCGCTGGGCGACGAAGAACACGGTGAAGCTGGTGGTGAGGGTCAGCCCGGAGAAGAAGATGAAGCGCCCGAGCCAGTTCCATGCGAAGTCCGGGGCTTCACGCGGATCGAAGCCGTAGCTCCGCAGCAGTCCGCCGACAGTCAGCCGCCGCTCGATCAGCATCCCCCTGCTGTCGGGGTCGTGCACCACCGCGAGGAATGCGATCACCAGTACGACACCGATCGCCGCAGGGAGCGCGAACACGAGGATGACCTGATCGCGGAAGAGTCCGACGAGGATGATCCCGACAACGGGCGCGACCTGCATGGTGACGCCGGTGAGGCCGGACACACGGCCGCGTTGGTGCGGCGGCAGACGATCCGCCTGCCAGTTTCCGAGTGACGCAGCCGCCGTTCCCCACCCCACAGTCGAGAGCGTCCACCCGATCGTGAGCACGCTGAGATCCGGGGCGAGGGCCATGACCGGCACAGAGGCCGCACCGATCAGCAGACCGATCACGGTGAACGGACGCCGCCGCCCCCAGCGGCTGCGCAGGCGATCACTGAGGATGCCGGTGAGCGGCGCGAGCACGAGCGTCGCCGCCGAGCCGACCGCGAGGACGATGCCGAGGGCTTCGGTGCGCCCGGGTGCCAGTTGGTCGAGCCGCACCGCCAGCGAGTAGGCCATCGGCACGATCATCGCCATGCCGGCCCCGAAGGTCGCGGCGACGAGCAGGGCGATCGACCACCCCGAGACGGACGCCTGCCCGGTCCCCGCGCGATCGTCGGGCGCGGGGACCAGGGAGGAAGGCTGCGGGAGCGCGAGGTTCCCCTCGGGAACGCGCCCCGCAGCCTCCGCAGGGCCTTCGCCCTGGGGATCGTCGACGTCGACGGTCATCTGCTCGGCCTCTGTACGCGGCTTCGGTCAGGCCAGACCGTTGCGCTTCGCGACCTCGCCCAGCCAGCCGAGGCTCGGCTTGGGCGTGCGCACGAACGTCTCCCGATCCACGGCGATCAGGCCGAAGGTCGGAGCCCAGTGACCCCACTCGAAGTTGTCGAGCAGCGTCCAGTGCAGGTAGCCGCGCACGTCGATGCCCTCGTCGATCGTGTCGGCGAGTCCGCGCAGCGCGGCATCCGTGTAGCGGATCCGCTGGGTGTCGTCGGCCGTGGCGATGCCGTTCTCGGTCACGATCACGGTGACGCCCTCGGAGACCTCCCATGCGTGGCGCACGGCCATGGCGAGCGAGTCGGGGCGGAAGGCGGTGCCGACGAGCGTGTTGTCGGGGTGCGGCGGATGCGGCACAAGACCGTTGGCATCGACCTCCTGCGACGAGTACGCCTGCACACCGACGAAGTCGTCGCCGCGGGACCCCTCCCAGTAGACGTCTTCCTTGCCGTAGCGGATCTGCTTCAGCTTCTCCTCGCCACCGGGGGCCGCGGTGAGCGCGCCTGCGGCGATGGTCCAGCCGACCTTGGCGTTCGTCTTGGCGCGCACGATCTCCCGGGCGGCATGGTGGATCTCGACGAACGCGCGGCCGATCTCGGGGTCTGCGTCCTGCAGGAAGGAGCCGTGCTGCTTCTTCTCTTCCTTCTGCTCCGCGGGTGCCTCGCTCTCGACCGCGTCCGCCTCGACCGTGGGGCTCGTCCACTGTCCGCCCTGAGCGGCCATGCGACGCATCGCCGTCATGATGGCTGCCTGCATGTTCGGCTCATTCATGGTCGCGACCCACTCGACACCGTCGAGGATCGTGGTGGCCTGGGTCACGAAGCTGAGGAAGCGGTCCTTGGCCTTGGGCGACGTCCAGCCGCCGTCGTTCGCGAACCATCGCGGCGTCGTGAAGTGCTGCAGCGTGACGAAGGGAGTGACATCGCGCGAGAGGCAGTAGTCGATCACTCGACGGTAGTGCGCGAGCTCTGCGCGAGAGAACTGGCCCTCGATCGGCTCGATGCGCGACCACTCCAGGCTGAAGCGGTAGGTGTCGAGGCCGGCGTCGGCGAGCAGGTCGATGTCCTCGCGGAAGCGGTGGTAGCTGTCGACGGCGTCGCCCGAGGGCTCCATGCCGGGCATGGTCAGCTCCCGCTCCCACCAGTCGCTGTTGACGTTGTTGCCTTCGATCTGGTGTCCGGCAGTGGCGGCCCCCCAGAGGAAGCCGGTGGGGAAGTTCGTCATTGAGGGATCCTCTCGATCGGAGCAATCGTGACAACCGATTGCCAGCTAACGGTAACATAAAATAGTAAGTCCTCACTATTTTTATCGCCGGAGGTATCGATGGTCCAATACGCCAAGACCGCAGCCGTCCGCCGCGGCATCCTGGATGCCTGCCTCACGATCTTCGGCGAGTCCGGGTTCCACGGGGCCTCGATGGCCGAGATCGCTCGTCGGGCAGGCATCAGCCACACCGGACTCCTGCATCACTTCCCCCGCAAGGAGGACCTGCTCACGGCGGTTCTCACCCTGCAGGACGAGCGCAGCGCCGACTACCTCGCACGCAACGAGGTCTTGAGCGCCGGAGCCGATCCGCTCGACGTGCTCCGCGGCATGGCCACGACGTTGATCGAACGCGATCAGCGCGTCGGCCTGGTCGAGCTGAGCGCCGTGCTCACCGGCGAGGCCACGGCGCCCGCTCACCCGGCGCACGACTACTTCGAGACGCGATACCGCAACATCCGCTCGTTCATGACTCGCCTGTTCACCCGGCTCCGAGACGAGGGGCGCCTGTCGACCGACCTGCCCCCGTCACACCTCGCAGCGATCACGATCGGCGCGATGGACGGGCTGCACACGCAGTGGCTCTTCGACCGTTCGGCGATCGACGTAGATGCCTGTGTCACGTCGCTGATGTCGACATTCGTTCCCGAGCTGAAGCCCGACGAGCAGGACTGATCACTCCGCGGCGGCACCCGACTCGTACTCGAACCGACTGACGACGACCTGGTCGCCGAGAGCCTCGACACCGATGACCCTGCCCGTGAACCCGCCGGCGACCTCAGTCGACAGATAGCGGCCGTCGAGCGTGGCGAGCTCGACGAAGCCCTCCACCGAAGAGAGACCGGCGCGCAGCAGGTCGGGACCGCGCCGCGCGCCGCGCTCGGCTTCGAACTCCGTGGCTCGAATCTCGAGCACCGCATCCGCCGGAGCCTCTGTCCGCGCGACGACGTCGCTCAGCGGACCGATGACGATCCGTGCGCGCACCTCTGCACCGACGCGCTCGACAATCAGCTGATGCGCGTCGTCCATCCGGACCGAGAGCGCGACGTCGCCTGTCGCGTGCAGGCGGGCCGACCAGAGTTCGTCTTCGGCGCGCACCGCGAGCAGCCGCTCGGCACTGGCGGCGAGCGCACCCCGCCCCCGCTCGAGGTGCAGGCCGTCGATGCTCGTGCGGGCGAACGAAGACGGCGAGATTCCCGGCGAGATCCACCGCGGATGCAGTTCCTCGCCTCGGAACTCTTCGACGAACGAGGTCTTCGCGAGTGGGACGTCGTAGCGCTCTTCGTCGATGACCGGCCACCCGTCGACCCAGTCCACCCCCGCGAGGAAAGTCTCGCGCCCGTTGGTGTGCCAGCGCGGGAAGGTGCCGCGGGGCCGCGTCGCGAGGAAGACCAGTGCCCAGGATCCGTCGGCGAGCTCGACCAGATCGGAGTGCCCCGTCGACTGCACGGCCGCGCTCGTGCTGCGGTGAGTGAGGATGGGGTTCGTCGGTGCCGGCTCGAAGGGTCCGCTGATACTCGAGGATCGCGCGATCGTCACCATATGGCCGGGCCCCGTACCGCCCTCGGCGACCAGCAGGTACCACCACTCCCCGCGACGGATCAGGTGAGGCCCTTCGGCATGCGCACCGCCGGTTCCCGCCCACAGCGACCGCGGCTCCGAGAGCACCTCACCGGTTCGCGGGTCGATGACGGCCTGCGAGATTCCGCCGCGCATCACGTCGCTCCAGGTCACGACGCAGGTGCCGTCGTCGTCCCACGCGAGGTCGGGGTCGATGCCGATGAGACCGGCGACGTAGACGGGATCGCTCCACGGGCCGGCGGGATCCTCGGCGTGCACGAGGATGTGGCCCCGCCCCACCTCGTGGATGTTCGTCGTGATCATCCAGAACCGGCCGTCGTGATGCCTCAGCGTCGGCGCGTAGATCCCACCGCTCGCGCCCGCGAGCCCGGAGCGCACGTCGAGGTGCTCCGGTCGGTCGAGGACGTTGCCGATCTGCGTCCACGCCACCAGGTCCCTGGAGTGGAACAGCGGAACGCCCGGAGAGTACTCGAAGCTCGAGTTCGCGAGGTAGAAATCGTCGCCGACACGACAGATCGAGGGATCCGGGTGATAGCCGGGGATGATCGGATTCTGAGTCACGATGCCTCCATGATGCGGCGGCGCTCGAGCCGCCGTTCGCGCTGACGAGCGGGGTCGGCGACCGGCGCCGCGAGC
Source organism: Microbacterium sp. NPDC090014 (assembly GCF_044748285.1). Taxonomy (NCBI): domain Bacteria; kingdom Bacillati; phylum Actinomycetota; class Actinomycetes; order Micrococcales; family Microbacteriaceae; genus Microbacterium; species Microbacterium sp. NPDC090014. The sequence continues at coordinate 222,345 of NZ_JBIVFS010000002.1, read as the reverse complement.
AGCAGCTTCTGCGTGTAAGGGTGGTCTGGTGTCGAGGTCACATGCTCGGCCGATCCGGTCTCGACCAAGTCGCCACGGTACAGAACGGCCACCCGGTGACTGATGTGGCGGACGACCGAGAGATCGTGGGACACGAAGAGATAGGCGACCCCGGTCGCCCGCTGGATCTCGACGAACAGATCGAGCACGCGTGCCTGGGTCGAGAGGTCCAGAGCAGACACCGGCTCATCGCACACGATCAGGCGAGGCTCAGGAGCCAGCGCGCGCGCGATGGCTACACGCTGACGCTGACCGCCCGAGAACTCGCGGGGCAGTCGCTCGACGGCATCCGAGGGCAACCCGACCTGGTCGAGCAGGGTCTTGACCCGCGAGCGTGCATCCTTCGCCGTCGCGCCCTGGATCACCAGCGGCTCGGCGAGGATGTCGCCGATGGTCATCGACGGGTTGAGCGACGTGTACGGGTCTTGGAACACCACCTGGATGTCACGCGACAGGCGACGACGATCGCGAGGTGAGATTCCGGCGATCGACGTCCCGTCGAACCGGATGTCACCGCCGGACGGCTTCACCAGGCCCAGCACCGCGCGTCCGATCGTGGTCTTGCCCGATCCGGATTCGCCGACAAGCCCCAGGGTCTCCCCCGGCGCGACGCTGAGCGAGACGCCGTGCAGTACCTCGACCGGCTTGGCCCGCCATCCCCGTCCGGGGAAGGCGACACGAAGCTCATCGACCTCGAGCAGGCTCATCGGTCTGTCCTTTCATCGGAGGCCGCGACGGGCGGATCGGTGCGGACCGCGCTCTCGTCGAGGATCGCACCGAGCAGCATCTTCGTGTACTCGTGCGTCGGGCGCGAGAACACTTCCGCAGCGGTACCGGACTCGACGATCACGCCGTTCTGCATGACCGCGATGCGATCGCAGAGGTCGGCGACGACGCCGAAGTTGTGCGTGACCAGGAGGATCGCCATGTCGAGCTCGGACTGCAGGTCTCGCAGCAGGTCGAGGATCTCGGCCTGCACCGTGACATCGAGTGCGGTCGTCGGCTCGTCGGCGATCAGCAGCTTCGGCCGACTCGCGACCGCGCCTGCGATCAGCACACGTTGCGCCATGCCACCCGAGATCTGGTGGGGGTAGGAGTCGAAGGTGCGCTTCGGGTCCGCGATTCCTACCCTCTCGAGCAGCGCGAGCACCCGGGCGGATGCCTCGGCACGCGTCACGCCGAGGGCCGACCGCACGCCCTCGACGAGCTGTGCGCCGACCTTGTAGGACGGATCGAGGTTCGACATGGGTTCCTGCGGGATGTACGCGATCTCCTTGCCGCGCAGCGGACGCATCTGCGCATCCGTGAGGCCGACGAGCTCGCGCCCGTCGAAGCGGATCGACCCGCGGGTGATCACCGCCTCGTTGGGCAGCACCCCCAGTGAGGCGAACGCCGTCTGCGATTTTCCCGACCCGGATTCGCCGACCAGCCCGACGATCTGCCCGCGGGCGATCGACAGGTCGACGCCGCGTACGACCTCGTTCAGGCCGCCACTCGGACGCGGATAGGCGATGGCGAGCTCGTTGATCTCGAGCAGTCCCGTGCGCGCGGCCGTCGCTTCTCCGGCGCTGTCCAGCACACGCTGGCCGCGTCCGACCTTGGCCGGCTTCGGCATGGAGCCCTCCAGGATGTCACGCAGGGCGTTGCCGAGCAGCACGAGAGACGCCGTGATGACGCCGAGCAGGAGGCTCGGCCACAGGAACTGCGTGGGCGCGATGTACAGGTTGCGGAACCCCGACGAGATCATCGACCCGAAGCTCGGGATCTGCAGCGAACCGACGCCGAGGAATGCGAGACCCGACTGCACGGCGATCGCAGAGCCCGCCATGAAGGCTGCGGCGATGATGATCGGCCCTCTCACGACGAAGAGCACGTGGCGCCCCAGGATGCGGAGGTTGCCGAGCCCCGACACTCGGGCGGCATCGACATAGAGCTCGTTCTTCACCCCGAGCACGAGGTTGCGAACGATGCGGTAGATGCCGGGCGACAGCAGCACGCCGAAGATCAGCATCGTGAAGCGGTAGTCGCCCCCGGTGACCGGCATCAGGATGATCAGCAGCAGGATGCCGGGGAAGGTCATGATGAGGTTGAACAGCCACTCGGTGGTGGCTCGCGTCACGGTTCCGAAGTAGCCGCCGATGAGGCCGGCGACCACTCCGACGAGCAGGGCGACACCGGCTCCGATCAGAGCCGAGATCGCTGCCGTGTTGATCGAGTGCAGCAGCCGCGACAGGATGTCGCGCCCGGCCTCGTCGGCACCGAGCAGGTACCCGGGGGTGCCGACCGGCGCGTTGATCATCGAGAGCTCGGCGTCGTTCGGACCGTGCGGCGCGAGCCACGGTGTGAGCAGCCCGAGCAGGAAGATCACGGCGAGAAGCCCGAGCGTCACGACGGCCTGCGGGTCGCGCAGAATGCGGCGCCAGGTCGACGTGCGGGTCTTCGCTGCGTTCTCGAGGGTGACGAGCAGCTCGGTGCTGGGAGGTGTCACGGTGCCGGTGGTGGTCTGGGGTGGGCGTTCGTCGCTCAATGGACTCTCGCTTTCGGGTTCAGCCAACCGTTGGCCAGGTCGGTGAGGAGGTTGACGACGGTGACGAGCAGCACGCCGAAGGCGGTGATGCCCATGATCACGGGGATGTCGCCCTGCAGGGAGGCGTTGAACGCGAAGCTTCCGTAGCCCGGGAGCGCGAACACGTTCTCGATGATGAGTGCGCCGCCGAACATCTGGATGAACTCCAGCGACATCACCGTGAGCGCGGGGCTCGCGGCGTTGCGCAGAGCGTGCTTGATGACGATCGAGGTGGTCGACGATCCCCGCGTGCGCAGGGTTCGGATGTAGTCGCGACGGAGCTCGTCGATCATCCTGCCTCGCACCTGGGCCGCCATGTTGGCGACGCCGCCGATGGTCAGCACGATCACCGGGATGGTGATGCTGCGCACCCATGCCCCCGGGTCCTCGGCGAACGGCGTGAACCCGGTGGCCGGAAGCCACTTGAGCTGCACCGCGAACACGACGACGAGGACGATCGCCAGGAGGAGACCGGGAACGATGTAGCCGATGAGCGAGATCCCCTGGGCGATGCGGTCGACGATCCCGCCGCGCGATGCCGCCCAGACGCCGAGGAAGACGGAGAGGATGACCGTCAGGATCAGTGCTGGGACGATGATCGAGAGCGTGACCGCGAGCCGCTGGAGAACCGAGGGTCCGACCGGCAGCGATGTGTACACCGAGACGCCGAAGTCACCCTGCACGGCGTGGATCAGCCAGTCGAAGTACTGCACGAGGACGGGTCGATCCCATCCCTTGTCAGCGATCAGATCATCGACCACATCGGGCGTCGCCGACGTGCCGAGGATGGCCTGAGCGACGTCGTTGAACGAAGTGCTGAGGAGAAGGAAGGTGATGAGGGTGACCAGAATCGCGAGCACGACGCCGGCGCCGAGTCGGCGGAGGATATAGCTGAGCATCAAGAGACTCCCGGTGTGTGGTGGGGATGCGGCGCGCCGCATCCCCACCCGTCACTCACTCGGTGACGTCGAACTGTCGGATGGTTGCGAGGGTGTTCGCCTTGCCGACGTAGGTGATCCCGTCAGCGGTCGCCCACGTCGCGCCGATATAGGCGATCGGGGCGACGAGCGCCTGATCCACGACGTACTCGTTCAGCTCCTTGTAGACCGGGAGAGCATCCGCGAAGTCGACGGTGTTGTTGATCTCGTCGAAGTAGCCATCGAGCGTCGGATCGGTGTACCCGGTCGGGTTGCCGAAGCCGGCGGCGCCGATCGTGGTCGCGAGATCTGCCGAGTCCGAGTTGAATCCGAGGATCTGGTAGTACAGCCCGTAGTCACCGGAACGGGCAGCTGCCTGCGCCTGCTGCGGCGGTACGGTGACCCACTCGAGGGTCAGACCGATGTCGGCGAACGCCTGCGTCAGCACGGGCTCGATCGTGGTGCTGAGGAAGGTGCTCGGGATCTGGAAGGTCTCGCCGGCGTAGCCCGCCTCTTCGACGAGCTCCTTTCCCTTCTCGGGGTCGTACTCGTACGCGTCGTTCAGCTTCTCGTCGTAGACCTCGCCGAACGGGCTGACCAGCTGCGTCGTGGCGATGCCCACTCCACTGAAGATGCCCTTGAGCACGCCCTCGCGGTCGATCGCCATGTTGATCGCCTGACGCACCTTCACGTCACCGAGCGCCGGGAACTTCTCGCCGGCGCGATCGAGGATGTTGAGGTACCCCACGGCCACCGCGTCGTTCACCGTGATGGTGAACTTGTTCGCGTCGAGCTGCGAGACGACCTGCGACTGCACGGTCGCCGCGTTGAGCTCGCCCGCCTGCAGTGCGTTGAGGGATGCCGTCGGGTCCTGCAGCACCTTGACGGTGAGCGTCTTGAACGGCACATTGTCGGCGTCCCAGTACTCATCGCGCTTGACGAGGACGTAGCTGCTGCCCGGGACGGTCTTGTCGACGTCGAGAGTGAACGGGCCGGATCCGATCGGGTCGGTGGCCGTGCGCTCTTCATCCATGGTCGCGGGATCGCCGATGGCACCAGGGCCCTGGGCGAGGTTGTCGAGGAACTGGGGGTCGAATGCCGAGAAGCTGATGACGACGGTCTTGTCGTCCTCTGCCACGACGTCCGCGACCGCGGCGAGGCGGCTCTGTACGGCTCCGGGCGTGGCCTTCGAACGCAGCAGGGTCGCAGCGACCGCGGCAGCATCCACCGGGTCTCCCGAGCTGAACGTCATGCCGTCGCGCAGCGTGAGGGTCAGCTGGGTGCCGTCTTCGTTGTACTCCCACTTCTCGGCCGCGCCGGGAAGCATCTCGCCAGTCTCCGGGTCCTTGCGCAGCAAGGTGTCGAGGATCGACGACCAGACGAACATCTGCTGACCGTCGACGATCTGAGCGGGATCGAGCGAGTTGGGGGCAGACACCGCGGCGACTGCGAGGTCCTTCTCGACGACGGCCGCCGACGTGTCTTCGGGCGTCGAGTCGCTTCCGGCAGCGCAGCCGGTGACCGCGAGTGCGGTGATGAGGATCGCAGCGGGCAGAGCCACGCGGCGACGATGCTTACGGGTATTCCACATTGTTCATACTCCTTTGGATGAAACGACTTGATGCGCAACCGCTTGTCACTGAGGGTGAAGCGGACGAAGACGGCGGCGTCTGTTGTCAGTAAAGCAGGGTTCTAGGAAGATGACAACCGATTGCCAAGATGTTACCGAAGCGTGAGATCCGCAAAAGACCGGCGGCCCGCGAACACCGCATCTACGAACACCTCATCAGCACCGAGCACAGGGCTGAGGTCGGCGACCGCGCGTTCCACCCCTGCACGATCCGATGCCCCGCCGTCGATTGCCAGCCACGCAGCGACGACCGCCGCGCACGCAGCACCGGTGCGGCCCGCCGCGCGTTCACGCTCGGCCACGGGAGCGATACGCACGCGCATCTTGGTGTCTGCGTCGAGCGCGATCTGCGCGAGAAGGTGCCGGATGCGGGGGTTCCGGAACCGCTCGAGCAGCGCCGTACGGTATTCGGGCAGCTCGAGCTCTGCCGGAAGATGGCGGCATGCCTCGTCCCAGTAGGCCTCTACGGCGTGCAGGCAGTCGAGGTCGGCGATGGCGTCGGCGACCGTGTCATGTGCCCGAAGTCGACCGACCGAGGCGAGCAGGGTGTGAGCACCGTTCAGTAGCCAGAGCTTCCGCGCCTCCCACGGTTCGAGGTCGTCGGTGAAGCGCGCTCCCGCCGTCTCCCACTCCGGTCTGCCCGCAGGGAACTCCCCAGCGATGACCCAGTCGGAGAACGGCTCGGCGACGACCGGTGCACGATCCCCGTAGCGCTCTGCGAGCTCAGCCGCCTCCTCGTCCGAGAGTCGGGGCGTGATGCGATCCACCGAACTCGAGACGAACGAGACGTGGAGATCGATCCAGTCGGCGAGCCCGGGCAGCCCGCCCGCGACCGCGTGCACGGCGTCACGGAGAACTCCGCCGTTGTCGGGCAGATTGTCGCAGGAGACCAGTGCGAGCGGGCCCGAGGCTGCGCGCCGGCGCGCCTCGAGCCCCAGGGCGAGACGACCGATCGCGGTGAGCGGACGGATGCCGTCGAGGTCGTCGCCGGCCGCGTCTGCGAGCAGAGCCCGATCGCGAGACAGTGCGGTATCGGCGTAAGCAGCCTCGGTGATCGTCAGGCTGACGATGGCTGTCGCGGGAGCGGCGAGGTCGTTCACGAACGACGGGATGTCGGTTCCCGGATGCGCCCGGACGATGCTGCCGATCCGTTCGGCTTCGTCGCCTGCCGGCGAGCGCACGACCAGTGTGTAGAGGCCGTCCTGGGCGGTGAGATCATCCGCGAGCCCGGCGCTTCGTCCGGTGTACGCCGCGATTCCCCACTCCGCTGCATCCGCGGCATGAGCCGTATACCAGGCCAGATGGGAGCGATGGAAGGCGCCGAGCCCCATGTGCACGATCCGCACGGGCGGAGCCGGCGACTCGCGCACGCCGAGTGTCGTGCCGCTCACAGCTTGAACACCCGCTTCGGCTGAGGGCCGACGATGTCGTCGATGATCGTGGCCGCCGACTCCTCGCTCACCCGACCTTCGACCACGAGGCGGGCGAGGAACGCGGCATCAGCCCGGCGTGCGGTGTCATGCCGAGCGGGGATCGAGAGGAACGCGCGGGTGTCGTCGATGAAGCCCGACCCCCGAGAGAATCCTGCGGTCTCGGTCACGGCCGACCGGAAGCGGGCCATCGCGTCAGGCGCGTCGAGGAACCACCACGGAGCCCCGATGAAGACGCTCGGGTAGAAGCCTGCCAGCGGCGCGACCTCCCTCGAGTAGACGGTCTCGTCGACGGCGAACAACACGATGTGCAGGTCGCGTTCGAGCCCGAACCGCTCGAGCAGCGGTCGCAGGCCGCCGACGAAGTCGGTGCGACGAGGGATGTCGTGGCCCGTGTCGGGCCCGAACCTGCCCAACGTCTCCGCGTTGTGGTTGCGGACGACTCCGGCATGGATCGTCATGACCAGGCCGTCGTCGACGCTCATCCGGGCCATCTGCAGCAGCATATGGGCGCGGAACGCGTGGCGGTCGGCGGCATTCGCATCTCCGGCCACCACTCGGGCGAACAGCGCCTGGGCCTCGGCGGCGTCGAGGTCGAGGGTGTCGGGCACCTCGACACCGTGGTCGGCTGAGACGGCTCCGTGTTCGATGAAGTACCGCCTCCGCGCCTCCAGAGCAGCGAGATATCCGGCGAATGTGCTCGGCTGCCCAGCGGTCTCGAGCAGGCGTTGCACGTTGGCCGCGAAGCCCGCGGCATCCGGGTCGAGGTAGCGATCAGGCCGGAAGGTGGGAACGACTCTGCCGACCGCGCCCTCGGCGGCGAGCGCAGCGTGCCCCGCGAGATCATCGAGCGGATCGTCGGTCGTCGCGAGAACCTCGATGTTGAAGCTCTCATAAAGCGCACGCGGGCGCATGCTCGGATCGACGAGCTTCGCAGCGATGTGATCGTAGGCATCGTCCGCAGTCGCGGCCGTGAGCGGCGTCCGCAGGTCGAGCACGTTCTCGAGCGACTCGCTCAGCCAGTATCCCGACGCGGTGCCGGCGAACAGGGGCCACCGTTCGGCGAACAGCCGCCACACCTCGCGCGGGTCCGCCACCGATCCACCCACGCCGAGCGCATCGAGCCCGACACCCGACGCATGCAGCAGCCGGGTCACGTAGTGGTCGTGCGTGATCAGCAACGATGCCGGGTCGGCGAAAGGCTGATCGTCGACGAGCCATTCGACGGGCACGTGGCCGTGCGGCGAGATGATCGGAGCAGAGGACACGCGCTCGTACAGGGATCGTGCGACGGAGCGCGTCGCCGGGTCGGCGGGAAGCAGGCGGTCGCGGTCGCGGCGTTGCGGCTGGAGCATTCTTCTATCAGATCGGTTCTCATCCATTTTGTCAATCGGTTGCCAAAGCCGTTCGACCCGCTGAGCGCCTGCACGAAGCGACTCCTGCCCTACGATCGAGGAACCGGATGCCGGTCGCCACGATGGAGGGGAAGACACTCGATGTCGCCAGACGAGACACACGCATCCCCCGAGCTTCCGGATGACGAGGAGCGCTCGGCTCGCCGACCCACCATCTACGACATCGCGCAGCGGGTCGGCCTCAATCCCTCGACCGTCTCCCGCGCCCTCAACAAGCCGGGTCGCACGAACGCGGCGACCGAGGAGAAGATCCGCGCGGCGGCCGCGGAGCTCGGCTACCGCGCCAACCCGATGGCGAGAGCACTTCCCACCGGCCGGTCGGGCACCTTCGCGATCGTGCTCCCCGACATTACGAACCCGGTGCACTTCGACCTGATCCGCGGCGCGGAGCAGGTCGCCCGTGCCGGCGGCTTCACCCTCGTCGTGTCGGAGACCGAAGCCGCAGCCGACATCGAACGGGAGACCATCGAGGCTCTGCAGTCGTCTGTCGACGGCCTGCTCGTCGTCGCCTCACGCCTCGACGATGCAGCCCTCGCAGACCTGGCTCGCGTGAAGCCGATCGTGGCGGCCAATCACTCGGCACCGTCCCTGCCGAGCGTGATCCCCGACCTGGCGATGGGACTGACCGCAGCCGTCGACCACCTCCGAGATCTCGGGCATCGGTCGGTCGCGTACCTCGGCCTGGGCGGCCTGCAGATCAACCGCTCCCGGTGGGAGCTCACGCTCGACCTGGCGATGTCGCGTGACATCTCCCTGGTGGAGATCGCCGTGGACTCCCCGACCGTAGACGCGGGTGCGGATGCGCTCCGGCGCGTGCGCGCCAGCGGCGTGACCGCAGTTCTGGCCTACAACGACCTGGTCGCTCATGGACTGCTCCGAGCGGCTCGAGGCGCCGGCCTCACGCTGCCCGAGGCGTTCAGCGTGATCGGGTTCGACGACATCTTCAGCGCCGAGCTCGCCGTGCCGGCACTGACGACCCTCCACTCGCCGCTGCGCGAGATCGGCACGCGGGCCATGGAGACACTCATCGACCCCGAGCGGAATCGCGTGCCGTCGAAGGTCGTCCTACCGCTCGATCTCGTCGTGCGCGAGTCGACCGCGCGACCCGTGGGGTGAGGCCTGGCTCAGCCTGATGCGCTGCGGTCAGGCCGTGGGAGCAGCAGAGGGCACGGCGAGCTCGCCAGTGAGGTACTGCGCGCGCCCGAATCCGAACGACCAGTCCTGAGGGCCGTTCTCGACATAGCCGATGAAGACGTCCTCGCCCACGACGCCCACCGCAGCGAGTCGGGCTGCGATCTCGGCGTACAGGCTCTGCTTCATCTGATCGCTGCGCCCACGCTGGGTGAAGATCTGGATGATCACGGGGTCGGTCCGATCGAAGCCGAGACCGGCATCCTCCGCGATGATCGTGGTCGCCGATCGAGAGGTGATCACCTGGAATCGGTCGCGGACTGGGATGCCGTAGACCTCGACGATCGCGTCGTGGATCGCTTCCGAGATCTCCTGGGAGTTCGAGCGGGCGTCGCTGTGGTCGATCCGTACGAGTGGCATGGTTCCTCCTGAGTATTTGTCCTGACATTCTCACATTATTAGAATCAGTCCGTCAAACCCTTGCGCCCAAACACTCCTCCATGCGAGAATGTCTTTACATGGAACGCTTTGTCACGTTCCGCATCACCCCTTCCGTCGCCGCGGCATCCACCGTGCGGCGACTGCACGCAAAGGAGCGTCCTCGTGTCGAATTCCCGCATCACCAGACCGTCGTCGGTTGTGACCGGCGGCACCGCAGGGCGGGGGTTCCTCGCTCGCCTCACGGTGATCTCCACCCTCGGCGGTCTGCTCTTCGGTTACGACACCGGAGTCATCTCCGGTGCACTGCTGTACATGCGCGATGACCTCGCGATGTCGACAGGAGAGGAAGCCTGGGTCGTCAGCGCACTCCTCTTCCCCGGCGCCGCCTTCGGCGCGCTCCTGGGTGGGCGCATCGCCGATGCGCTCGGGCGCAAGCGCAGCCTTCTCGTCTGCGCCGTGATCTTCCTGATCGGAGCCGTCGCCTGCGCGATCGCCCCGAACGTCACGATCATGGTCGTCGCGCGCATCTTCCTCGGGTTCGGAGTCGGCGCCGCTGCCGTGGCGTGCCCGCTCTACCTCGCAGAGATGGCGCCGGCCGACAAGCGCGGACGTATGGTCACGATCAACGAGCTGATGATCGTCACGGGTCAGCTGCTCGCCTTCGCGATCAACGCACTGCTCGCCGTGCTGATCAGTGACACGCACGTCTGGCGCATCATGCTGGCAGTCGCATCCGTGCCCGCGATCATCCTGCTCGTCGGCATGCTGCTCCTGCCCGAATCACCCCGCTGGTTCGGCGCCCGAGGTCGTCTCGATGAAGCGCGACTGGTGCTCAGCAAGAGCCGTACGCCCGAGGAGGTCGAGACAGAGCTCGCCGAGATCGCGCAGAACGCGAGCGTCGAGGGCGATCAGCGTCGCCACGCCTGGCGCGCGCTGCGCGACAACCGCTGGATGCGTCGGCTCCTGTACGTCGGCTTCGGTCTCGCGACGGTGCAGCAGGCCACTGGCATCAACACGGTCAACTACTACGCTCCCAGCATCCTCACCCAGACGGGCCTCGGCGACCAGGCCGCCCTCATCGCGACGATCGGCGTCGGGCTCACCAGCGTCATCATGACCATCGTGGGGATCTGGTTGATCGGATTCATCGGCCGTCGCAGGATGCTGGCCATCGGCTTCAGCGGCGTGGTCGGCTCGCAGATCGTGCTCTCCCTGGTCTTCCTGCTGCCCCAGTCAGACGGGGTCAGCTACCTGATCCTCGCCGCGATGATGCTCTTCGTCGCCTTCGTGCAGGGCTTCATCGGCACCGTCGTCTGGCTGCTGCTGAGCGAGATCTTCCCGCTGGCGATCCGCGGACTCGCGATGGGGCTCGCCGTGTTCGTGCTCTGGACCGTGAACGCGTTCATCTCGTTCGTCTTCCCGCAGATCGTCGAAGGCATCGGTTCGACCTGGACTTTCGCGCTCTTCGCGGCGATCAACGCCGTCTCGCTGTGGTTCGTGCTCACCCAGGTTCCTGAGACCAAGGGCCGCTCGCTCGAGACGCTCGAGACGGACTTCCGCACCCAGGCGATCCGCACGATCCCTCGTCGGGAGCGCCTCGCGGGACGTTGATGCATCGCCTCTGAGAAGGGGTGGCGAGCCTGACCGGCTCGCCACCCCCTTTCTTCGTGCGCCCCGGCCATGGACAAGCCCCCTCCTCGAGATCGAGGAGGGGGCTTTTCTGCGCGACGCGCGACTCGTGCGCGGGACTCAGCCGATCAGTTCGCGCAGCCTCTGCAGCTGGAAGCGCGAGACCTCGTCTGCCCGCTCATCCTCGGCGAAGACGTTCGAGACCAACAGCGCATCGGGGCGATCGAGATAGCCGGTCGCCCGCAGCGTGTCGAACAGCTCGATCCAGTTCACGTCGCCGTCGCCGATCTGCAGGTGCTGGTGCACGCGGGCCGCGTTGCCGGGCGGGTTCGAGATGTAGCGCAGGCCGTGAGAGCGATGGTGGTCGAATGTGTCGGCGGCGTAGACCGCGCCGAGTCGCTCACCGATCTCAGGAAGCAGAGTCGCCGCACGGTCGCCGTAGTGGAACGTGTGAGAGGCGACGTACACGAATCCGACGGCCGACGAGTTCAGCCCGCGGATGACCCGCCAGGCCTCGAGCCCGTCCTCGACGAAGTCGTCGGGGTGCGGGTCGATGTTCAACCGCACCCCCTCCCGCTCGAGCAGGGGCAGCAGCTCCTCCATCGAGCGGTAGAACGCGTCTTCGCTCTCCTCCTGGAGCTCCGGTCGACCCGAGAACTCGGTGTTCAGCACCGGGGCGTCCAGAGCGACGGCCAGCTCGATGATGCGCCGCATGTTGCGCACGGCCGCTGTGCGTTCCGCCTCGACGGGAGACGAGATGCGCTGCACCGGGAGCAGCGCGGGGATCGTCACACCCGCGTCCGCCGCGCGCTTCTTGAGAGCCGCGGCGAGCGCATCATCCGCCTTCGGATGCCGGAAGAACGGGGCGAAGTCGGCGTGCGGCGTGAGGTGCAGATACTCGTACCCGAGACGTGCGGCGACATCAGGGAAGTCGAGGAGCGCGTGATCGTGGTGGTACGGCGTGGGGTCGAGTGCGATGCGGACCATGTCGGTTCCTCTCCGGCTCAGGCGTAGAACGCAGGACGCTCAGCTGCCTCGACGGGAACGATACCGCCGTCGAGCGCCTTGACCCCCGCCTCGCACGCGAGTGCGACGAGGTATCCGTCCCAGGCATTCGGACCATCGACAAGACGGCCGTCCTTGACGGCATTCACCCACCGCTGGATCTGGCGGTCGTACGCCTCCGCGAAGCGCGTCGTGAAGCTCGTGTGGTCCTTGATCGAGAACTGTCCGTCGCGCCACTGCTGCAGGCCGGACGGCTGTCCGATGCGGGCGATGCCCTTCTCGAACACCGCCTCGGTGCCGACCTGGTAGCCGAACTGCACGCTCACGTTCATCTCGACATCGACGAGCACACCGTTCTCGAGCTCCATGATCACGAGGATGGGCTCGCGCAGGTGCTCGGGGGTGAGGCTGTTGCGGCGAGGGAACTTGACCTCCACGGACTTCACCGCGGAGTCGGCCAGCCACGGGATCACATCGAATTCATGCACGACCGAATCCGTGATGAGCATCGTCTGCGTATAGCTGTCGGGCACGGACGGGTTGCGGTGCACACCGCGCACCATGACCAGGTCGCCGGCGTCGCCTGAGGCGATCAGTTCGCGCAGGGCCGCGTACTCCGGGTCGAAACGACGCATGAAGCCGATCTGGATGTGCGGCTTGTCGAGCTTCTGCTCGCGCTCGATGATGTCCCACGACGTGGCGGAGTCGGGCGTGAGCGGCTTCTCGCAGAGGATCGGAAGGCCGGCCTCGAGTGCGGGGATCAGCACCGGGGCGTGGAACTGCCCGGGTGTGGCGATCAGCACGGCGTCGACCGCGTGAGCGGCAATCGCGTCTTCGACGCGGCTGAAGGCGGCAGCACCCGGCGCGTTGAACACAGCCGCGGCGGCACGCCCCGGATCCGGCTCGATGATCGCCGAGACGACGGCGCCCGAGATGCGATGGGTGATGCGGGCGATGTGATCGGCGCCCATGAGTCCGGCGCCGACGACGCCAATGCGGAGGTCAGTGGTCATGAGTTCAGTGCTCCAGAAAGAGAAGGGATCAGTGGATGCGGGCGAGGTGCGTGCATCCGAAGATGTGCTCGCGTGTGCGCTGGGCGATGGGGAAGGGACGGTCGACGTCGCAGCCGTACATGTCCTGCTCGACGATCGCGAAGATCTCGGAGTCGATCGCGGCGACCGCGTCGATGATCGGTCCGAGATCTGGCACGCCGTGCGGCGGCTCGATCATGATCCCCTGCGTGACGGCATCCGCGAAGGGAACGTCGTTCTTCAGCACGTCGAAGAGCAGCGGGGTGTCGACCTGCTTGAGATGCAGGTATCCGATGCGCTCGGGGCGCTCCTGGATGAGCTTGACGTTGTCGCCGCCGTAGTAGGCGAAGTGGCCGGTGTCGAGGCACAGGTTGGTGTACCGCTCGTCGGTCTCGTCGAGGAAGCGCACGACCTCACGAGTGGTGCCCACGTGGCTGTCCGCGTGCGAGTGGAACTGCTGCTTCACTCCGAATTCTTCGAGCAGAGCCTTGCCCAGACGGTCGTGCCCTGCCGCGAGCTTCTTCCACTGCTCGTCGGTGAGGGTCCGCGCCTCGAGCACCTCGCTCGTCGCGTCGCTGCGCCACAGGTCGGGGATGACCACCAGATGCTCTGCACCCAGCTTGGAGGCGAGTCCGGCGACGGCGAGGGCCTGGTCCCAGGCGCGCTGCCACTGGTCGTCGCCCTTGTGGAACCCGGTGAAGACGGTGCCCGCAGACAGCTTGAGCCCCCGCGAGCCGAGCTCGTCCTCGAGCTGATGCGGGTCGGTCGGCAGGTACCCGTACGGGCCGAGCTCGATCCACGAGTACCCGGCGGCGACGACCTCGTCGAGGAAGCGCTGCCAGGGCACCTGCTTCGGGTCGTCCGGGAACCAGACGCCCCAGGAATCGGGAGCGGTGCCGATGCGCAGACCCGGGTTGGCGCCTGCGGCCGCGGATGCGGTGGTGGTGGTGTCAGTCATGTCAGTTCTCCGTTGAAGTCAGCCGAGGAGCGGACGCTGGTGCGCCTGCTGTGCGAGGTACTCGGTGCGCGCCTGCTGCGTGCTGGCGAGCGTGGAGACCTCGGGGACGGGCACGTCCCACCACCCGTCGCCGTCCGGCGCATAGATGAGCGGGTCGCTGTTGATGTGGATGAAGGTCGAGGTCGCCGACGCCTTCGCCTCGGCGACAGCCGCCGACAGCGCGTCGATGGCCCCGGCTCCCGGCTCGATCTCGATCACGTCGAGTCCGTAGCTGCGGGCGTTCGCGGCGAGATCGATCGGCAGGGTCTGCTCGCCCTGGAAGTTGCGCGCCTGCGGATCGTACTCGCGATACCACGTGCCGAAGCGGTCGGAGCCGACCGTCTCGGAGAGGTGCCCGATCGACGCGTAGCCGTGGTTCTGGATGAGGACGAAGATCACCTTGATGCCCTCGGCGACGGCCGTCACGAGTTCGGTGTTGAGCATCAGATACGAGCCGTCGCCCACCATGACGATGACATCTCGGTCGTCGCCGTCGGCGACCAGCCCGCGCTTCGCGCCGATTCCGCCCGCGATCTCGTACCCCATGCAGGAGAACGCGTACTCGACGTGGTAGCCGAGGGGGTCGCGCACCCGCCACAGCTTGTGCAGGTCTCCGGGCAGCGAGCCTGCGGCCTGCACGATGACGTCTTCCGGGGCGGAAGCCGACTGCACGGCGCCGATGATCTCGGACTGGCCGGGCAGTGCGAGTCCTGACGGGGCGAAGGCCGCGTCGACGCTCGCGTCCCACGCCGCCTTCTCACGGGCGATGCGCTCGGTGTACTCGGAGGTGATCTCCCACCCCTCGAGCTCGATGGCGAGTTCACTCAGCGCCTCGCGTGCATCGGCGATGACCGGCAACTGCGAGCCGTGCTTGTAGGCGTCGAAAGACGCGATGTTGATGTTCACGAACACGACGTCGGGGTTCTGGAACGCCGTACGGGAGGCGGTCGTGAAATCGCTGTAGCGCGTGCCGATGCCGATCACGACGTCTGCCTCCGCCGCGATGCGGTTCGCTGCCAGAGTGCCGGTCGCGCCGACGCCACCGAGGTACTGCGGGTGATCCCAGACGAGCGAGCCGCCACCCGCCTGCGAGGTGCCGACGGGGATGCCGGTCGCCTCGACGAGCGTGCGCAGGTGATCTTCCGCACCGGAGTAGAGCACGCCGCCACCGGCGACGATGAACGGGCGCTTCGCCGATCGGATGGCGGCGACCGCACGAGCGAGCGCCGCGCGCTCCGGCAGCGGCCGGCGCACGTGCCACTCGCGGTCCTGCAGGAACTCCAGCGGCACGTCGATGCGCTCGGCCTGCACGTCCTCCGGCAGCGCGATCGTCACCGCTCCGGTCTGCACCGGGTCGGTGAGAGCGCGCATCGCGCCGAGCGCGATCGAGTACAGCTGCTCAGGGCGCTGAACTCGGTCGAAGAACGCCGACAGCGGCCGGAAGGCATCGGTCACCTGGATGCCGGGGTCGTGCGGGTGCTCGAGCTGCTGAAGGACGGGATCGGCCACGCGGGTGGCGAAGGTGTCGCTCGGCAGCAGCAGCGCGGGAAGCCGGTTCGAGGTCGCCAGGGCTGCCGCGGTCAGCATGTTCGCCGCACCCGGTCCGACCGAGGCCGCGGAGGCGAGAGTGCCGCGGCGCCGGTGCATCCGGGCGTATCCGACGGACTGGTGGACCATCGCCTGCTCGTTGCGCGCCTGGTAGTAGGGCATCAGGTCGGGCTGCTCGACGTTGAACTGCTTGAGCGCCTGGCCGATGCCGGCGACGTTGCCGTGTCCGAAGATGCCGAACATGCCCGCGACCGTGCGCTCGCGGATGTCGCCGTCGACGGTCCACTGGTGTCCGAGGAACTCGACCAGCGCCTGGCTGACGGTCATCGTCTTCGTGTTCACCATCAGGGCTGGCCTTCCTTGTCGTTCTCGTTCTCGTAGGGCAGCCGGGAGTCGAACTCCTGACCGTCCCAGGTGTCGCGAACCCACGCATGAGCGGGATCGTCGCTGATCAGCCACGTGCGTTCCGGGTCGGGACCCGCCATGACGTTGAGGTAGTAGAGGTCGTACCCCGGGGCGGCGACGGCCGGGCCGTGATAGCCATAGGGCACGAGTGCGATGTCACCGGTGCCGACCATCGCATTGATGTCGATCTCACCTGCGGGCGAGGAGTAGGTGCTGAACATCCCGAAGGCGCCGTCGGCCGCGTCCGGGTTGCCGCCCGAGCGCGACGGGGCGCTCTCGAAGTAATAGATCTCCTCGAGGCGCGACTCGTGCCCCGGCTTGTGCTCGTCGTGCTTGTGCGGAGGGTACGACGACCAGTTCTCGGCCGGGGTGATGACCTCGCAGACGATCAGCCGAGCGGCGTCCAGCGCCTGCGGAGTGCCGAAGTTGTGCACCTGACGGCTGGAGCGCCCCGCCCCGCGGAGCTCCACGGGCGTCTCCTCGGCGGCGATGTACTGCCAGTCGCGACGCTCGGCGGTCGGCGCTTCGGTGACCGCGACGCGGCCTTCGCCGCTGATGGTCGCCGTCGTGCCGATCGACAGATACAGCACGTCGGTCGGCCCGTCGAACACCGACGCACGACCGTGCAGTCGTGTGTGCCACTCACCCGGGTGATGGTGATGCGCGATGCGGAACGACCCGGCCAGCGGCACGATGACCCGCTCGACGTCGAGGGCCGTGAGCTCGAGCTCGTCGCCCTCCGTCAGCTCGGCGATGCGGATGCCGGTGTGCTGCCACCCGGCGAGCGAGGCGTCGACCACGCTCTGCCATCCGTCGCGCGCGAGTGTGCCGCGTCGGTGGAACCAGCGATCTTCTGTGGTGCTCATCTTCGTGCTCTCAGAGGAATGGATGCCGCCCGCTCCCCCGCGGGCGGCATCCGGATCGGGTCAGTTGTTCTGCGGGAATCCGAGGTTGATTCCGCCGTGCGTGGCCGGGTCGAGCCAGCGGCTGGTGATCGCCTTCTCCCGCGTGAAGAAGTCGAACCCGTGCACACCGTACGCCTTCGCGTCGCCGAAGAGCGAGGCCTTCCAGCCGCCGAACGAGTGGTACGCGACCGGCACGGGGATCGGCACGTTGATGCCGATCATCCCGACCTCCACCTCGCTCTGGAAGCGCCGGGCGGCGCCTCCGTCGTTGGTGAAGATGGCGGTGCCGTTGCCGAACTCGCCCGAGTTGATCAGGTCGAGACCCTCCTGGAAGGTCTGCACCCTCACGACCGAGAGCACCGGGCCGAAGATCTCCTCGGTGTAGGCGCGCGACGTGGTCGGGATGTCGTCGATCAGGGTCGGCCCGAAGAAGAAGCCGTCTTCGTGTCCGTCGATCGTGAGGCCGCGTCCGTCGACGACGATCTTCGCGCCGTCAGCTTCTGCGATGTCGACGTACGAGGCGACCTTGTCGCGGTGCACACCGGTGATCAGGGGTCCCATGTCGGGCTCGACGCCGTCGACACCCGCGCCGTTGCCGATGCGCAGGTTCGCGATGCGCTCCGAGACCTTGGCGATCAGTTCGTCGGCGACGGGCTCGACGGCCAGCACGACCGAGATCGCCATGCAGCGCTCGCCAGCGGCGCCGTATCCGGCGTTGACGGCCTGGTCGGCGACCAGGTCGAGATCGGCGTCGGGCAGCACCAGCATGTGGTTCTTCGCGCCGCCGAGAGCCTGCACCCGCTTGCCGTTCTTCGACGCCGTCTCGTAGATGTACTGTGCGATCGGGGTCGAGCCCACGAACGAGATCGACTGCACGACCGGGCTGTGGAGCAGACCGTCGACAGCGAGCTTGTCGCCCTGCAGCACCGTGAACACACCGTCGGGAAGACCGGCTTCCTTCCAGAGCTGCGCGAGCCAGAGGGCGGCGGAAGGGTCCTTCTCGCTGGGCTTGAGCACGACCGCGTTGCCTGCGGCGATCGCGACCGGGAAGAACCACATCGGCACCATGGCGGGGAAGTTGAACGGGCTGATGATGCCGACCACTCCGAGGGGCTGCTTGAGCGAGTAGACATCGACTCCGGTCGAGGCGTTCTCGCTGAAGGCCCCCTTGATGAGGTGCGGGAATCCGGTCGCGAGTTCGACGACCTCCTGGCCGCGGAGGATCTCGCCCATGGCGTCGGAGACGACCTTGCCGTGCTCGGCCGTGATGATCTCGGCGAGCTCGCGCTTGCGGGCGTTCAACAGCTCGCGGAACGCGAAGATGACGGTCTGACGCTTGGCGATCGAGTAGGTCTTCCAGACCTGGTATCCGCGCTGGGCGGATTCGATCGCCGCGTCGATCTCGGCCTGGTCGGCCAGCGCGACGTGCGCCTGCACCGCCCCGGTCGCGGGGTTGTAGACGGGCGCGGTGCGTCCGCTGCTCGATGGACTGTCGGCGCCGTCGATCCAGTGGGAGATGACGCGGGGTTCAGTGGTGGTCATGAGTGATCCTTCGGGGAGGCAGTTCAGCGGATGGAGGCGGCGGCGCCGCGGACGAGCCCGGCTGCGGCATCGACCGCAGAGGCGACGTCACCATCAGGGGGATAGAGGAGCGTGCGGCCGACGGTGAGCCCGCGCACGCCGGGAAGGGTGAGAGCGTCCTCCCACGCGGCGAACGTCTGGTCGGGATCGGCGCCGGAGTCGCCGCCGAGAAGCAGCGTCGGCATGGTGGTCGCCGCCATCACCCGCTCCATGTCCTCGACCACCGGGAGCTTCATCCACGTGTACGCAGACGACGCGCCGAGGCCGGCCGCGATGGCGATCGAGGCGATGACGGCATCCGTCGAGAGATCGTTGACGATGTGACCGTCTTTCCAGCGGCTGAGGAACGGCTCGAGCATGATCGGCAGCCGAGCTCTCGCGGCGGCGGTGACAGCGTCGGCCGTCGCCTGCAGCGTGGGTGCGGTTCCTGCATCGTCGAGGTTGATCCGGATCAGGGTCTTCGCGAAATCCGCGCCGATCGCTGCGAGCTCGTCGACGGTGTAGGCGCCGTACCGGTCGTCCATCTCGAACGTCGCGCCCCGCAGACCGCCTCGGTTCATGGACCCGACGACGATCTTGTCGTCGAGCAGCCCGAGGGCGGCCAGGTCGTCGATGATGTCCGGGGTGCCGAGCACGCCGTCGACGCCCGGGCGCTTCAACGCCGTCGCGAGCCGATCGAGCAGGTCATACCGATCGGCCATCGCCATGGGGTCGGAGCCCACGGCGAGAGCGCCGCGGGCGGGGTGGTCGGCGGCGACGATGAACAGCTTCCCGTCGACCCCGAGCAGGTCGCGGCGGCGGCGGTCGCGCAGTCGCGTGGCGATCTCGTGCGGCGCTGAGGCGCGCAGGTCACGGAGACGGGAGAAGTCGTCTGCCGAGAGGGTGATGCCGGTCATCCTCGGGCTCCTTCGAGTAGTTGCTGCACCTCGGACACGGTGGGCATGGCGGTCGAGCATTCCAGTCGCGAGGCGACGATCGCGCCGGCGACGTTGGCGAACCGGAGGATCTCCTCGAGACCCCAGCCCGAGAGGAGCCCGTGACACAGGGCGCCGCCGAACGCGTCGCCGGCACCGAGGCCGTTGACGACGTCCACGAAGTGGGGCGGCACCTCGACCGTCTCGTCGGCCGTCTTGGCGAGCACGCCCTTCGGTCCCTGCTTGACGATGGCCAGGCGCACACCGCGCTCCAGCAGAGCATCCGCGGCTCGGAGGGGCTCGGTCTCGCCGACGGCGACCTCGCACTCCTCGCGATTGCCGACGGCCACGGTCACGTGCTCGAGAGCGCGACCCACCTGAGCGGTCGCCTCGCTCGGGTCGGCCCAGAACATGGGCCGGTAGTCGAGATCGAGGACTGTGTGATCTGCGCGACCACGCATCGCCCAGGCATCGAAGTGCGTCTGGCGGCTGGGCTCCTGCGAAAGACCGGTCACCGTCGCCCAGAGGACGCCGGCTGCACGGATGGCGCCCGCATCGAGCTGGTCGGACGTGATGTTGAGGTCCGGTGCCTTCGGCTCGCGGTAGAAGTACAGCGGGAAATCATCGGGAGGGAAGATCTCGCAGAAGGTGATGGGCGTCTTCAGATCCGGATCGACGGCGACGGCAGAGTCGTCCACGCCGAGCCTCGTGAGCTCCCGATGCAGGTAGCGACCGAAGGGGTCGTCGCCCGTCCGGGAGACGAGCTGCACGGCCCGACCGTAACGAGCGGCAGCCACGGCGACGTTCGCCGCGCTTCCGCCGAGGTACTTGCCGAACGTCGATACGTCCTCGAGACCGACGCCACTTTCGAGGGGGTAGATGTCGACGCCGAGGCGCCCGAGGGCGACGACGTCGAAGGTCTTTTCTCCGGTCATACTCCTGTGTACAACTTTCCTGATCGCAATGGGCGGGATATGTCTTAACAATAACACAAGGGAAGATTCTTGCAAGGGGTCCGCGCGCCCGGCTCTCACGCTCCGAGGTGACAAAGTCTGTAGGAGGTAATATTGTCGCGACAAACGAGGGAGACCACGAGATGGCGACGACGGACGGCGTATGGCCGGACCACCTGTTCCACGATCTGGACCGCACAGGGCCGATTCCCCTGTACTTCCAGGTGTCGAGCAGGCTCGAGGCGGCGATCCGATCGGGCGAGATCCCGCCGGGTGCGCGCCTCGAGAACGAGATCGCGATCGGTGAGCGCCTGGGACTCTCTCGCCCGACCGTTCGGCGGGCGATCCAGGAGCTCGTGGATCGGGGCCTCCTCGTACGTCGCCGCGGAATCGGCACGCAGGTGGTGCAAGGGCAGGTGACCCGCCAGGTCGAGCTCACCAGCCTCTTCGACGACCTGCAGAGCACGAAGCACAGCCCCGGAACGACAGTGCTGCTGCACGAGCTCTCCCCCGCCCCCGAGAACGTCGCCGAGCACCTGAGCGTCCCAGCGGGCGCCGAGGTGCTGCACATCCGCCGCCGTCGCACCTCCGACGGCAGCCCCGTGGCGATCCTCGAGAACTGGTTCCCCGCCGATATCGCCGAGATCACCCGGGAGCAGCTGGAGGATCAGGGCCTCTACCAGATTCTGCGCAGTCGAGGCGTGACGATCCGCGTCGCGAAGCAGCGGATCGGCGCCCGACGGGCTCACGACGATGAGGGCAAGCTGCTCGACATCGATCGCGACGGGCCCGTGCTGCAGATGGAGCGCACCTCGTTCGACGGCGCCGGCCGAGCGATCGAGTTCGGAGTGCACATCTACCGACCCGATCTGTACAGCTTCGAGACCACGCTGGTCGCCAAGTAGCGCGACCGGCTCGCCCTCACCGCAGCAGCATGCTGATGGTGTTGCGGAGCGTCGAGGCGACGAGCTCATCGTCGAGCTCCGCGACCTTGTCGCAGAAGATCTCCGAGCAGTACCAGCTGTCGTACCCGGTGGAGCGGACAGCGTCCACCCATTCCTGCAGCGGGATGTCGCCCGCACCGGTCCATACGTTGCGAGAGACTCCCTGATCGGGGATCTCCCCCGCGGGCACATGCAGGCCGTCGCAGACGTGCACGGCCGCGATCAGATCGGCGGGCAGCGCCGCGACGTCCTCCGGCGCGTCGCCCGATGCCCAGAAGTGCCAGAAGTCCACACACAGCCTCACGTTCGCCCGGTCGATCCGCTCGAAGATCTCGAGTGCCTGCGACACGCGGTTGATCGGCGACCACGCCAACGGCTCCAGATACAGACCCACCCCGTGATCGGCTGCGATGTCCGCGGCGAGCGCGACCCGGTGAGCCGTCTCGGCCAGTGACTCGGCGTCCGTCAGGCCGAGCGAGCCGCGATAGCGCAGGTCGCCGGGCGTCAGCGTCCCTGCGCGAAAGTCCTTGACGACCTGCACGTCGACCGGCCCCGTGCACATCTGCACGAAGGGAGCGCCGATCACTTCGGCCACCTCGGCCAGCCGAGTGGCATCGCGGACGAACCGGTCGTGAGGTGCCTCCTGGATCGCTCCCACTCCCGAGACGGCGAACCCGTCGAGCGGACCCACGAGGTCGCGCGAAGTGTAGCCGGCGTCGAGGAACCGGAACAGCTTCGGCGTCTGCAACTCCACCGCATCGAATCCGGCCGACTTCGCGACGGCGATGTCTCGCAGGGTGGTGCCGTGGAAAGAAGCGGTGGAATTCATCGAGATCTTCACTTACCCACCCTATAGGTCCGAATGTCAGAACATTCTATTGACTTCTTGCCAGGTGCTGGATACGCTCAGCGCACCAATGACGGTAGCCGGAACCCGCCGGCGCAAGAAAGGATCACGACGTCGTGACACTCACACACAGCTCCCGCACCGGGATGGCACTCGTCGCCGTCGCCGTGTCGGCCCTCGCCCTGGCGGGCTGCTCCGCCGCCGCCTCCGACGGCTCGACCGACGCGTCCAGTGGTCTCGAGAGCGGCTACGGCTCTCTCGCCGAGAACCGCAACGCCTACTTCTTCACCTACTACAACCCGGCGGGCGATCCCTTCTGGGCCCAGATCCTGCAGGGCGGCGAGGATGCCGCCGAACTCGGAGATCTGACGCTCACACACCAGACCGCCGAGGGCGATCCCGACAAGATGGTCGACCTCGTGCAGACGGCGATCGCCACCGACCCCGCCCTGATCTTCATGCCCTTCAACGAGGGCGAGAAGTGGGTGGGCGTCGCCTGCGACGCCGCCGAGGCGGGCATCACCGTCGTCGCCTACAACGTGCCGGCGCCCGAGTCGGCCGCCGATTGCGTGTCGGGCTTCGTGGGGCAGGACTTCTTCGAAGTCGGGGAGATCGTCGGCGAACGGCTCGTCGAAGAAGCAGGTCTCGGAAGCGGAGACAAGGTCCTGCTCCCCGCCGAAGAGCCCGAGCAGGCCTACGCGATCAACCGGGGCGGCGGCGTGCAGTCCTCGCTCGACGAGGTCGGCGCGAAGGGCGAATTCCTTCGCACCTCGGGCAACGACGAGGAAGCGCTCAACTCCCTGACCGCCTGGCTCACGGCCAACCCGGATGTCGCCGCGATCGCTCCTCTCGGCGGCACCCCGCACCGGAACATCGTCGCCGCGATGGAGGCGGCCGGAGTGAAGGTGCCGGTCGTCGGCTTCGACACCTCGCCGCAGGTCGTCGCGGGCATCAAGAGCGGCGACATCATCGCGACCGCCGACCAGCAGGGGTATGTGCAGGGATTCCAGTCCGTCACGCAGGGAATCCTCTACATCGACTTCGGCCTCTCCCCCGCCAACATCAACTCCGGCGGGCGCGGCCTGATCGACGAGTCGAACGTCGATCTGCTCGAGAACGACAAGCTCAAGGGCGTCCGTTTCTGAGAGCTCGACTCGCGGGGGCCGCAGCCTGGGGCGCGGCCCCCGCCTCCTTCTTCCTCACTTCCCCGAAAGGCATGAGATGTCTCAGCCCACAGAAAGACCGCGCGAGCACGTCCTGACTGCTCCCGCACCGACCGAGACCGTCGTCACCGGGCGGATGCTCGGCGACAGCACCCCGCGGACGTTCGGCGATTCCCTCCGCGAGAGCATCCGCTACAGCCGAGGCCGCGGCGCACTCGAGATCGGCGTGATCGTCGCCCTGGTGCTCATCGGCTTCATCATCGCCGGCTCGGTGGCCCCCGCCGCCTTCCCCTTCCTCTCTGCGAGCAATCTGTCCGGAGTCATCTCGCAGAGCATCCCCGTGCTCGCGCTGCTCGGCCTCGGAGCCGGCATCCTGATGGTGGCCGGCGAGTTCGACCTCTCGCTCGGCGCGAACGTCGGCTTCACCGCGATCGTCTTCATCAACGTCTCCGAGAGCGTCGGTTGGGGCTGGGGCATCGTCGCCGGACTCGCCACCTCCACCTCCATCGCTCTGATCAACGGACTCATCGTGGTGCTCACCCGCATCCCGTCCTTCATCGCCACACTCGGCATGGGGTTCTTCTGGGTGGGCGCGAGCATCTTCGTCAACGGCACCTCTCCCGCCATCCTCGTCGACGGCAAGGACGACGTTCTCGTCACGGTGTTCGCCGGCGACTTCGGCTTCTTCCGGTCGCAGTTGGTCTGGCTGGTCCTGATCGGCCTCGCCGCGTGGGCGTTCCTGCATCGCCACAAGCTCGGCAACCACATCTTCGCAGTGGGCGGCAACGCGTCTGCGGCCAAGGCGATCTCGATCAAGCCCAACTCCGTGCGTCTCCTGGCCTTCGGAGTCTTCGGCCTGCTCGTCGGTTTCGCGTCGATCCTGATCTCCGTCCGCACCGGCTCCATGCAGCCGGGCAGCACCGATGATTACACGCTCATGGCGATCGCTGCGGCCGTCGTCGGCGGCACCTCGCTCAATGGCGGTCGCGGGTCGGTCATCGGCATGATCATCGGCGCCGCCCTGATCCGACTCATCGAGAACGGCCTGATCCTCGCCAAGGCACCGGGCTTCTACATCCAGCTCTTCGTCGGCCTCATCATCGTGATCGCCGCCGTCTTCAACAAGCTCATGGAAGGCAAGGCATCATGACCTCCGACTACCTGCTGCGTCTCGAGGGCGTGACCAAGAAGTACGGTGCGAACACCGTGCTGAAGGACGTCTCGTTCGACATCGGCCGCGGCGAGGTCGTCGGCCTGCTCGGCGACAATGGCGCAGGCAAGTCGACCCTCGTGAAGATCATGTCCGGTGTCGTGCCGATGACCTCGGGGGCCTACTACTGGGACGGCGCCGCCGTGCCGACCGTCAACCGACCGACCACCGAGTCGCTGGGCGTCGAGACGATCTTCCAGGACTCCGCCCTCGTCGATCAGATGTCGATCACCCGCAACATCTTCATGGGGCGGGAGATCACGAACCCCCTCGGCTTCATGAAGTTGAAGCAGATGGATGCCATCGCGACGAACATCCTCGACACCGTCGTCACGATCGAAGGCATCAAGAGTTCGAAGCAGCTCGTCTCGTCGCTGTCGGGAGGACAGGCGCAGGCCGTCGCGATCGCGCGGGCAGTGCACTTCAAGCGCAGCCTGCTCATCCTCGACGAGCCGACATCGGCCCTGGCCGTGCGTGCGACCGAGGCTCTTCTGGACTACCTCCGACAGCTCAAGACCGAGGGAGTGAGCTCGGTTCTCGTCACCCACAACCTGCACCACGCCTACAAGGTCTGCGATCGGCACATCGTGATGAATCACGGCAGGAAGATCCTCGATGTGCGGCGCGAGGACACCAGTGTCGAAGAGCTGACCGCAGCCGTGGTCGAGGGCCAGATCGGGGTCGACCGCTTCCGCGCCGGAGTGGGCATCTGACCGGCAGCTCAGAGGTGAGGCCCCGCACTGCAGTGCGGGGCCTCATTGCATCTCGATGACGTGCGACGCTATCTGAGGATCACCCGCCGTTCGACTGACGGATGCCCTCCCCGTAGGCCTCGAAGGTGTGCACGAAGCCGCCCGCTGGGCCGCTGACGACGAGATATCCGTCGGTCGTCCCCGGTGCGATGGCGATGTTCGTCGCCGACTCGAGCCCCTCGCCCGGCACGCGGATCCTGCCGATCTGCTCACCGGTCTTCGCGAACACCACGATCTCGGCCTTCTCGTGGAACATCTGATAGATGTTGCCCTCGGCGTCGACCGCGGTCGAGTCGATGCGTCCGATCCCGCCGTCGACATGGATGGCGGGGTGGGCCGAGACGACGCGGGTGCGCGTCTCGTCGAGAGCGAAGTAGTCGATCCGGTTCGCGTTGTACTGCGCAACCCAGAGTCCCGCATCCGCCTCGTCGAAGACGATGCCGTTCGGAGAGGGCAGGTCGCCCGCGAGGGTCGACGCCTGCCCGTCGGTGCCGATTCTCACCACACGCCCCGGCGTCTCCCACCCTGGACCGTCCATGCCGCGGGTGTCGGTCACGAACATGGTGCCGTCGGGATGGAACGCGATGTCGTCCGGCAGCATCGCGACGCCGTCGACGTCACCCGAGAAGTGCACCTGCGGGTCCTCTCCCTCGGCCGTGATGCTCATGACACCCCCACCGATGAAGTCGGTGAGGTACAGGCGACCGTCACTCGGGTGGAACTGCGCCGAGGTGAACGCGCTCGTCTCGTCGGTGAAGACCTGATCGACCGTGCGCTCCTCCACGTCGACGCGCAGCACCTTCGCCTCCCCGGCCGGCGCCATCACGTCGACCAGGAAGAGCGACCCGTCTTCGTGGAAGGTCGGCCCTTCGAGCAGCGTCCCTCCGGTGAACTCGTGAGGCTCCGTCGCCTGGAGCAGCTGTTCCGAGATCTGCTGCGCAGGGGGCCCGTCGGATGGAGCATCGGTCTGCGCGGCATCCGGATCGGCGGGCGCACACCCCACCAAGAGAGCCAGCACCCCGACCGCGCACACCGCGGTCGCCGGCGCCGCCCTCATGCCGAGACTCCGATCTCGGCCGACTCGCGCACGCGTTCGTCCGCATCGTCGACGACGAGCAGCTCAGCCATGTCTCCGTCACGCCACTCGCGCAGCAGGCGATGGAAGGCGACCGGTCCCGGTGAGTACGTGAGGCCGCCGATCGTGCGCGAACCCTCTCCGTTGTAGTAGCCCGGCGTGCACTGCGCCTGGAACTCCGACACATCTCTCGAGGTATCCACGACCGTGCGGCACCAGGCATCCTCGGCCTCAGCGGTCGGCTCGATGCGGCGCGCACCGACCTGCTGCGCCCGAGCGATCACGGCGGTGATGTGCAGCGCCTGCTCCTGCAGGATGTGCACGAAGTTCACCGAGTTCGCGTTCTGCATCGGGCCGAGCTGGAACAGATTGGGGAACCCGTGAGTGGTGAATCCGTGCAGCGTCCGCGGGCCCATCCCCCAGGCCTCGAGAAGGGCGCGCCCTCCGCGCCCTGCCACGGGCAGAGTGCCCGACACCACACCCGAGACTCCGACATCGAATCCGGTGGCGAAGATGAGGCAGTCCACCTCGTACTCGCTCTCGCCGACGACGACCGATGTCTCGGTGAGTGCGGTGATGCCGTGGGTGTCGGCCGTGTCGACGAGGGTCACATTCGGGCGGTTGAACGACTGCAGATAGAGGTCGCTGAACCCCGGCCGCTTGCACATGTACCGGTACCAGGGCTTCAGCGAGGCCGCGGTCGACGGGTCGTCGACGATCTCGTCTACCCGGGCCCGAAGCGCATCCATCTTCACGGCGTCGTCGAGCTCCTCCTGCAGCAGCCGATCCTCCTCCGACACGGACCCGTCGATGCTTCCCGAGAGGATGCTCCGCTGCAGGCGGTGAGTCGACGTCCACCCGTCCTGCACGAGTGATTCGACGGGCTCGCCGGCCAGCACCTCGAGGAAGTTGTCCATCCGCTCGCGCTGCCACCCGGGAGAGAGCGTCGCCACCCACTCCGGATCCGTGGGCCGGTTGTCGCGCACATCGACGGTCGAGGGCGTGCGCTGGAAGACGAGCAGCTCGCGCGCGTGCTCGGCCAGGTGCGGGATCACCTGCAGCCCGGTCGCGCCGGTGCCGACGACTGCGACGCGCTTGTCGGCCAGCTTCGCGAGATCCCCGTCGGCGGACCCGCCGGTGTAGGCGTAGTCCCACCGGCTGGTGTGGAAGGTATGCCCCGCGAAACGCTCGATACCGGGGATGCCGGGGAGCTTCGGCTGCGTCAGGGTGCCCGAGGAGGTGATCACATACCGCGCGCGGAACACATCGCCTCGGTCGGTCTCGACGACCCACTCCGCGGCCTCCTCGTCCCACGTGAGACCGGTCGCGCGGGTGTGGCCGACGAAGTCGCGGTAGAGGTCGTAGTGCTCCGCGATCCGCACGGCGTGCTGACGGATCTCCTCGCCCGGTGCATACCTCGTGCTCGGGATGTATCCGGTCTCTTCGAGGAGCGGCATGTAGACGTACGATTCGATGTCGCAGTGGATGCCGGGATAGCGGTTCCAGTACCAGGTGCCGCCGACGTCGCCCGCCTCATCCATCAGCCGCACGGACTCGATTCCCGCGTCGCGCAGCCCGGCTCCGGCGAGCAGCCCGCCGAAGCCTGCCCCGATCACGAGCGCTTCGACGCGGTCACGCATCGGCTCCCGGTCGACCCGCGGCGTGTACGGGTCCTTGGCGTAGTAGCCGTACTCGCCGAGAGCCGATCGATACTGGGTCGCTCCATCGGGGCGGACCCGCCGTTCGCGCTCCTGTGCGTACTTCTCTCGCAGCTCCCGGAGTTTCGCGATCTGCTCATCGGTGCTTCGTGCGTCGTTCGTCATGGTTCCGCCCTCCTGTCGCCCGGGCGCCGGGCGCAGGTCGACGCGAACTGGGGACGGCGTGAACCTGAACCCGACACGACCCCGGATCGGTTCCTTCTCAGAAGGTTAGCCTGAAGCTAAGCAAATGTCGCTGGGAATAGCCCCAGAGCGCGTTACGGTACTGAGGTGAGCAACAACCGGAGGCGTGCGGAGGCACTGGAGAACATCGATGCCCTCACCCTGGCCGTGTCGGTGCGCTCGCTCCCCCGCATGATCGGCTCCCTGTTGAGCACTCAGCTGACGATCCAGCAGCTCAAGGTGCTCACCTCGATCGTGGTGGCGGACCGCAGCACCACCAGCGATCTCGCGTCGACCTTCGATGTGTCCCTCGCCACGATGTCGAAGCTCGTCGAGCGGCTCGTCGACCAAGGGCTCGCCGAACGCCTGACGGATGCTGCGGATCAGCGCGTCCGACGCCTGCTCCCCACGCCTCTCGGGCGGGACGTCATCGGGAAGATCATGGCGGCCCGCCCTGAGATGGGTGCCGACATCCTCGACGGTCTCACGATCGAGGAGTTGGAGTCGCTCGCCGTCGGCCTGCGGGCGATCAATCGACAGCTGCAGGCCGCGGCGACACACGACGACTGATCCGCGCCCTCAGCGAGCCGCGGCGAGACCGCCCGAGCCCGTGAACGCACCGGACTCGGCGACCCGCGTCGTGCCGTCGGGGAAGACCACGGTCGCGCGACTCCCTGCCGGGATGTCCGCCTCGACCACCAGCTCGTCCCCCTCGATGCGCCACTCCACCCGGATCCGCCCCTGAGGGCTGTCGAGGTGCCCCTTCGCCCAGCTGACCCCGCCGCCGGGAAGCGGCGCGATCGTGAACGACTCCCAGGCGATCGACCCCGGATCCTGTCTGAGCCCGAGGGTATGGGTGTGCAGGAAGCGGATGACCGCGCCCTTGCTGTAGTGGTTCAGCGACTCATGGGCGACACCTTCGTCGTCGATGCCCTCCCAGTCCTCCCAGACCGTCGTCGCACCCCTGTCGATCATGTACATCCATGAGGGTGCGCTCCGCTGGAAGAGCAGGTCATAGGCGACATCCGCATGGCCGCTGTCGGCCAAGATCGGCAGCAGGTCCCCCGTCGACAGGAAGCCCGTGCCGAGGTGCGTGCCGGCGTCGCGGATGAGCTCGACGAGTCGCCGCGCCGCCGCAGGGCGAAGAGACTCGGGCATGAGACCGAACGAGAGAGCGCGCACGTAGGCGGCCTGGGTGTCCTGGACGGTTCGCCCCTCGCCGACGACGAACTCGGAACGCCACGCGTCGAGCACGCGCTCGGCGATCGCGGCATACTTCGCCGATTCACCCGTGCGACCGAGCACGGCCGCGGCATCGGCGAGGATTCGGCTCGAACGGTACAGGTAGGCGGTGCCCACCTCTCCCTTGTCCGCCATGAACCAGGCCATCGGGTTGGTCTTGATCGGGTCGAGACGAGACCCGTCCTCGGCTTTGGCGACCGGCTCCGTCCATTCGCCCCAATGGAACGTGCCGTCCCACACGTATTCCTCGTGCGGCAGCGGCTCGGCAGAGCGCTCGACGCGAGAGTGATGCCGGTTCGCACGCGCGGCGCCGAGAACCCACTCGACCCACCGCACCATCGCATCCCAGTTCTCCTGCAGAACCTGAGCGTCGCCATATGCCTCGTACATCTCCCATGGGACGAAGGTGATCGCATCACCCCACCCCGACGAGCCCGTCATCATCGCGAACTGGTCGTCGAGCTTGAGCTTGATGCGTCGGCCGTCGGGCGAGAAGTTCGCGACACGACCGTCGTCCAACTGATCGTCACGCACCGACCGCAGCCACTTGCGGGTGAACCCGAGCACGTCGTACAAGCGGGCGGCGGTCGGCGCGAAGACCTGGTAGTCGCCCGTCCAGGCGAGACGCTCGCGCGTCGGACAGTCGGTGGGGACGTCGACCGCGTTGCCGCGGAAGCTCCAGTCGGCGATCTCGTGCAGCCGGTTGAGATCGGGATCGCTCGACTCGAACGATGCTGTGCGGCGCAGGTCTGTCTGCACGACGCGCATCTGCGCCGTCGCCGGGTCGAAGGGAGCTGCTTCGCGGCGCACTCGCGCGTACTGGAAACCGTGAACGGTGTGACGCGGTTCGAAGACCTCGACCCCTCCGGCCGAGACGACCTCGTCATGCTGCACGAACACGACGTCGGGCTCCCCCGGCTTTGTCGAATCGAGATGAGCAGTGCTCAGGTCACCCTCGGGTGAGACGTACTCGCCGTAGTCGATCACGGTCCGCGTTCCCGCAGGACCGAGATCGGTGAGGCGCACCCAGCCCGAGGCGTTCTGGCCGAAATCGAGAACCCAGGTGTCGTCGTCGACCCGGTTCGCACTCACGACGTCGCGTGTCTCCACGACGCGCATCGGCGGGGCGGGCGACCACGAGATCGAGGGACCGTCGACTGCGCCGACGACCACGGGCTCCGCCTGCCGCTCGGCCGCGCGGAAGTCAGTCGTCTGGCCGTCCATCAGGTCGGCCCGCACGATGGCCGAGGGAGTGCTCGTCCACTCCCCGTCGGTGCGGATCACCCGCCGCGTTCCGTCGGAGAGCTCGAGGTGGAGCTCTGCGCGCGCGGCGAGCGTCGTGCCCCACCCCGCCGGAAGACGGAACGCCCCCACCTGTCCTCGGTACCACCCGTCGGAGAGCTCGATCTCGAGCGAGTTCGATCCGTCGACGAGGAGCCTGGTCACATCGGCGGCCTGCGCGTACAACGTGCGGTCGTACGACGTGGAACCGGGCGACAGCTCGACGGTGCCGACACGCTCGCCGTTCAGTCGAGCTTCGTAGAGGCCGAGAGCGGTCGAATACAGCCGTGCCGACGTGATGTCGCGGGCCTCGAATCGCCGGCCCAGTGTGTGAGCGGGGCGCGCACCGTATCCGGGATCGTCGTGTTCGACGGGACTGATCCACTCGGCAGTCCAGTCCGCGTCGAGCAGTCCGCACTCGAAGGATGCCCAGTCCGACCATCCTGAGAGACGATCCCCGTGGTTCGCACGTGCGCGCCACTGGACCCGCTGACCGCTCGACAGCGGAACCCACGGCCAGTCGATGAAGAGGTGCGCGTCAGCGCCGAGCGGCACCAGTGCCCGACGCTCACCGTCGACGATCGCCTCGAGCTCGAACCCGGTCCACGCCGCCGCGGCGACCGGGACCGTGAACGACAGCCGCGGCGCACCCTCGGAGACGGTGAACTCGTCGCCGCCGCTGTCGATCCGCAGATCGTAGGGCGCTGTGGGCGCGGGAGCCGGGTTCGATGCGAGCGTCATCTCAGCGCACTCCCTTGACCTTGAACATGATGATGAGACCGCCGACGAGCGCGAACACCGCGCCGATCAGATACAGCAGCGTGTAGTTCTTCTCGGCTCCGACCGCACCGATCGTGATGATCAGCGGCGCGATCAGCGGAGCGATCGCACTGGGGATCTTCTGGGCGAACGCCACGACTGCCATGTATCGACCGGATTCGGCGCGGTCAGGGATGATGGCGTAGACGATCGCCTGGTCGACCGTGGCGAACACGGCGATCGCGAGCTGCATGAGCACGGCGCCGATGATGAGCTGCGGCAGCGACCAGGCGAACGCCTCGGCGAGCGCACCTCCGATGAAGATGAAGGCTGCGATGAGCACGAAGAGTCGACGTCGCTTGAGCTTGTCCGAGAGAAAGCCTCCCAGCAGCGCGCCACCGGCGGCGGCGACGACCCCGAGCATTCCGACGGTGGCGACGACACCTGCGACCTCGCGCACCGGCAGGTCAAGACGCTGGGCGTAGAAGAACGTGCCGAAGGTGGTGTTGAAGTAGAGCCCGATGAAGAACACCATGCGTCCGACCCAGTTCCAGGCGAAGTCGGGGTACTTGCGAGCGTTGAAGCCGTAGCCCGAGATGACCTTCTTGAGAGTCACCGACGAGTCGACGACCAGGTCCTTCGAGCTTCCCTCCTTCTTGAAGGTCGGGAGCAGCACGAGCAGCACGACGCCGATCACGGCGGGAACGAAGAACACCAGGAAGGTGCTGTACGACACGGCGTAGGCGATTCCGATGCCGAGCACCGGCGCGACCTGCGTCATCAGACCGGTGAGAGCTGAGACCTTGCCGCGCTGCTCTTCGGGGAGCTTGTCGGCCTGCAGGGTCTGGATCGCCGCTCCGGCGGTCGACCATCCGGTCATCGCGACGACCCAGCCGGCGCCGACGAGGAGCAGGTTCGGCGCGAAGCCGATGATGACCGCGCCGACGAGTCCGAGGGCAGCGCCGAGGAACAGGAACGGCGTGCGGCGGCCGAAGCGAGAGCGCGTCCGGTCGCTCCAGATGCCGATCATCGGGCTGAGCACGAGGAAGATCAGCTGAGCGGTGCCGGTGACGTAGCCGAGCACCTCCTCGTGCCCGGGAGCGAGCTCGGTGATGCGCAGCGCGAGGCCGTAGGCCAGCGGCACCATCATCGCGATCGAGGCGCCGAAGTTCGCGAGCATCAGCCAGAAGATGTAGCCACCGCTCACTCGAGCGGTCGGCTCAGCACCCACGGCAGCGCCCTCGACGGGCGTGCTGTCCGGCGTGTTGCCGCCCACCGGCTGAGCCGCAGCGATCGAGTCGATCGTGTCGCTGCGGTCGAATTCACTCTTGGTCACCTGGACTCCTTCATCGTTCAGTGATCCGCGGCGCCCTCCACTGGGCATCCTTCGCGAGATGTGGTCGACGCATCCGTTTGGCAACCGATTGTCGATCCTGAGCGATAGTAACCACTTTGGTAACAGAAGGCAAAAGTGAGAGGGTGAGAGCATGACGTCACCGCCGACCGCCGAGCCCGCCCCACGCCGCCGAGGACCGAGCGCGACCACCCCGGCGAGACGCGCCGAGATCGCTGAAGCCGCTCTCGCGAGCTTCGCCGAACACGGCTACGAACGGGCGTCACTGCGCGACATCGCCACCCGCGCCGGCCTCACCCACGCCGCACTGCTGCGACATTTCTCCGGCAAGGAGGAGCTGCTGCCCGCCGCCCTCGCCCAGCGCGAGGAGCACGAGGAAGACCTCGCCGCTCGGATCATGACGGCGCACGTGCCCGGCGAGCAGATCCTGAGCGCCGTGCTCGCCGACGAATTCGCGCACCCCGACTTCCAGCGCAACTGGATGGCGCTCACGGTGGCCGCCACGAACCCGGAGCATCCGGCGCACGACTTCTTCCTCGGGCGCCGCGAGCGCATGCGATCCCGTTTCAGCGACGGGCCGCTGCCGACGAGCGACAGCGAGCTGCTGACAGCCGACGAGAAGATCACGCTCGTGCTCGCCATGGTCGACGGGCTGCGGATTCAGGCCCTCCTCGACCCGTCGCGCGATGCGCTCGGCCTGCTGACGATCTTCATGAAGCTCATCGCGGCACAGCCGCCCACCGACTGAGCCTCAGGTCACGCGTCCGTCGCCCGGTCGCGAGACCCGGAGCCAGCGGTAGCCGTACGCCGGCACCTCCAGTTCGACCTCGCCGTCCGGCCCCAGCGCGATCTGGGCGGGATCGAGCAGATCGACGAGCCTCGTGCCCTCAGGCTCGTCCTCCACCCGGAACGAAGTCGTGACCGGCACCTCGGCGAAGTTGTGGAGGGCGATCATCCTGCCCACGTCCGCGGCGAGCGAGTGCGCGAGGAGCGAGGCGGCCGGCTGGTCGATGATCTCGAGCGTTCCCCAGCCGAGTTCCGGCGAGATCCGGTACGCCGAGGTGAGCGCCCGCACGAAATACAGCATCGACTCGCGGTCACCCAGCTGCGCGGCGACGTTCACGTGCTCCGGCGCGTACCCGTCGGACGGTGGCGGAGCGACGAGCCGGCTGGGCGCGGCATCCGAGAATCCCCCGTTCTTGTCGACCGACCACTGCATCGGCGTCCGCACCGCTTCGCGGCCGGGGATCTCGATGTTCTCCCCCATGCCGATCTCCTCGCCGTAGAACAGCACCGGGGTGCCGGGCAGGGTGAAGAGCAGGCTGTAGGCCATGCGGATGCGACGGGGGTCGCCCTCGAGCATCGGAGGAAGGCGGCGGGTGATGCCCCGCCCGAACACGCGCTGGCGCTCATCGGGCGCGAAGGCGTCGAACACCTCCTGACGCTCGCTGTCGCTGAGCTTGTCGAGGGTCAGCTCGTCGTGGTTGCGCAGGAAGTTCGCCCACTGCACCTCGGATCCGAGCACGGGTCGAGCCCGCAGCGCCTCGATCAGCGGAGCGGGGTCCTTGCGGGCGAACGACAGGTACAGCGACTGCATCCCGACGAAGTCGAACTGCATGGTGAGCTCGTCCTCATCATCACCGCCGAAGTACTGCACCTGCTGGTCGTAGGGCAGGTTGACCTCGCCGAGCAGGATCGCCTCGCTCGACCGGCGCTGCAGGAAGCGGCGGATGTCGCGCAGCAGATCGTGGGGCTCGGGGATGCCGGAGCCCTCGGGGATCTCGAGCAGGAAGGGCACAGCATCGACGCGGAAGCCGGAGATGCCCAGCTGCAACCAGAAGCCGATGACCTTCGCGATCTCGTCACGCACCCGGGGGTTGGCGATGTTCAGGTCGGGCTGGTGCTCGTAGAAGCTGTGCTGGTACCACTGTCCCGACTTCTCGTCCTTGCCCCAGATGCCGTTCGCCTGCCCGGGGAAGACGGCGTTCTTCTGTCCCTTCGGAGGTGCGTCGTCACGCCACACGTAGTAGTCGCGATACGGCGAATTCACGCTCCGTTTCGCGGCGAGGAACCACGGATGCCGGTCGGAGGTGTGGTTGATGACCAGGTCGACGATCACCCGCATCCCGCGGTCCCGTGCAGTGCGGATGACCTCGACGAAGTCGCCGTGGTTGCCGAGTCGCGAGTCGATCCCGTAGAAGTCGCTGACGTCGTAGCCGTCGTCGCGGTCGGGCGTCGGATAGAACGGCATCAGCCACAGGCAGGTGACGCCGAGCTGCGAGAGGTAGTCGATGCGCTGGGAAAGGCCCTGCAGATCGCCGACGCCGTCGCCGTTCGAGTCGAGGAACGTCTCGACGTCGAGGCAGTAGATGACTGCGGTCTTCCACCAGAGGTCGCTCGTGTCGGTGATCTTCACAGTCGCTCCTTCAAGGCGGGGATGAGCTCGGATGCTGCGGCGTCGAGGTATCGGGACTGCTCGGAGCCGACGTGATGCAGGTAGACGCGGTCGAACCCGATCCGAACCAGATCCGCGATGCGGTCGGCCAGTGCGGTCGCGTCGTGGTCGATGAGGACGACCTTGCGGAGCCCCTCCTCATCGATCCCGACCAGCGCCGCCTCGAAGTCCTCCGGCTGCTCGAGATCCCAGGTGACCGGAGGCGCGAGCAGTCCGTTCCGCCACTGCTCGCGCGCGATCCCGAACGCCGCATCGTCGCTCTCGGCCAGGCTGAGATGCACCTGCAGGATGCAGGGACCCGTGCCTCCTGCACCCCGGTAGGCATCGACGACGCGCTGCAGTGCGGCCGGTTCCTGCGCGACCGTCGCGAGGCCCTGCGCCCACGACGCCGCCCACTCCGCCGTCTCGGCGCTCACAGCGGTCGCGAACAGCGGCGGCGGTTCAGCCGGTCGGCTCCAGACCCGCGCGCGATGCACGCGCACCAGACCGTCGTGGTCCACCTCCTCTCCCCCGATCAGTCGGCGGATCACGTCGACGCTCTCGCGCAGTCGGTCGTTGCGGATGCTCTTGTCGGGCCATCCGTCGCCCGTCACGTGCTCGTTGACCGCTTCGCCGCTGCCCATCGCCGCCCAGAAGCGGCCGGGGAACATCTCCTCCAGCGTCGCGAACGCCTGCGCGATCATCACCGGGTGATACCGCTGACCCGGAGCATTGACCATGCCGATCGAGAAGCGGGTGCGGGCGAGCGCGGCGGCGATCCAGCTCAGGGCGAAACCCGACTCGCCCTGAGTCGTGGTCCACGGTGCGAGGTGGTCGGAGCACATCGCCCCGTCGAACCCTGCGCGCTCCGCCTCGACCACGGCCTCGAGCAGGGCGCTCGGGGGGATCTGCTCGTGCGATGCATGAAAACCGATGAACACCATGCGCCGAGTCTGGCAACGAACAGCGCGCGGCGGCAGTGGTGGACACTCCGGAACGAGTCTGGCAAGATGCGACGCCCGGATCGGCCCGCGGTCTCAGCTGCCCGGGCTCACGATTCCGAGCTCGTAGGCCAGGATCACCGCCTGGACGCGACTGGGTAGATCGAGCTTCACCAGGATGCGGCCGAAATGCGCCTTGACCGTCGACTCGCTCAGATGCAGCGTCTGCGCGATCTCGCTGTTGGTGAGGCCGCGCGCGACCTGCAGGAAGACGTCACGTTCCCGCTCGGTCAGCGCCGAGAGCGCGCCCTCACGGGCCCCGGGGTTCGGCGGCGCGAGGTGCGGCACGGCGACCTCGATGAGCTTCGCGGTGATGCGGGGTGCGACCACCGCATCCCCGGTGGCGACCGTGCGGATCGCGGCGACGAGCTCGGCCGGTCTCGTGTTCTTGAGCAGGAACCCGGCGGCCCCGGCTTGCAGGGCTCCGAAGGCGAACTCGTCGAGATCGTACGTGGTCAGCACCAGCACCCTGGTCCGCGGCAGACGCGCGGCCAGGTCCTGCGTGGCCCGGATTCCGTCGATCCCCGGCATCCGCACATCCATCAGGATGACGTCGGGGGTCAGCGCGATCGCGGCCTCGACGGCGGAGGCGCCGTCGGCCGCTTCGCCGACCACGTGCACGTCGTCCTCCGCCTCGAGCACGAGACGGAGGCCGTAGCGGACGAGCTCCTGGTCGTCGGCGATCAGCACGCGGATCCGATCGGTGGGTGCGTCCGGGGTCATCCCGCTGCCTCCGTCTGAAGTCGCACGAACACGCGCCAGCCGCCGCCCGGTCGGGGCCCCGCCTCGACGTGTCCGTCATAGAACGCGGCGCGCTCGCGGATGCCGACCAGACCGCGGCCCGGATCGGCGATCGGCACCACCGGCGCGGATCGATCCTCCACGAGGATCGACAGTCCCTCGTCGGCGACGCTGATCCTCACCAGCACGTCCTGCACCTCGCGCGCGTGCCGGAGGACGTTGGTCAGCGCCTCCTGCACGATGCGGTACACCGTGAGCCCGACCATGGCATCGGGGTCGATGGCACCGACCTGCTCGAACCTGACCGGCAGTCCTGCGCTGCGCGATTCGGCGACGAGGGCGGGGATGCGCTCCATGCTGGCCTGCACCCGCTGGCGGTCGACGGCGTCGGTCTCACCGCGGACGGAGGTGAGCAGGCGACGCATCTCGACGAGGGTGCGGCGCCCGGTCTCGGCGACACGTCCGATCGCACGACGCGATTCCTCGGGGCGCGATTCCGCGGATGCCTGCGCACCGTCCGCGACGGCGATCATCACGGCGAGGCTGTGGGCGATCACGTCATGCATCTCCCGCGAGATCCTCTCGCGCTCGAGGACGGCGGCGATGTGCGCCTCCTGGTCCCGCTCTCGGCGCATCTGCTCCGCGCGCTCCACGAGTGCCTGCAGCTCGCGACGCCGATGGCCGACATCGAGTCCGACGAGGGTGGCGATCAGTGCGACGGCGATCACGACCGCGCTGATCCCGAGCCAGTCCAGTGGCCAGGCGTCCACGTCGACCCGCGGCGCCAGCCCGAGCAGGGGCGGACCGACGCGCACCCGGACCGCGAGCACCAGTGCAGCGATCGTTCCGGTCGCCGCCGCGGCGGCGAATGCCAGCCACGCCCGCTGCGGGCGGGCGACGACGCCGCTGCGGTACAGCGCGCCGACGACCAGCACCGCTTCGGCACCGGAGCCGCCGGCGAACGACAGGGGCAGGAGCACGAGCACGACGATGAAGGCTGCCAGCGGATGCCGTCGCGATACGAGAACCGCTGCGACGCCGGCGACGAAGAGCGCCACCAGCGCCCACGCCGGAGTCGTCAGCGAGGACTCGACAGACAGATAGCCGAGCACCAGCGACACGGCCGCGTAGACCCCGAGCATCGCGAGGTCTGATCTCCGCCCACTCATACGTCTCTCGTGCGCAGAGCGAGCGCACCCGCGGCGAGCGCGACCGCTGCCCAGATC
The DNA here is from genome assembly GCF_044748285.1 of Microbacterium sp. NPDC090014. Taxonomy (NCBI): domain Bacteria; kingdom Bacillati; phylum Actinomycetota; class Actinomycetes; order Micrococcales; family Microbacteriaceae; genus Microbacterium; species Microbacterium sp. NPDC090014. The sequence continues at coordinate 183,899 of NZ_JBIVFS010000002.1, read as the reverse complement.
GACGCGATGAGCCAGCCAGCGCCGACGCTGATGTGTCCGGCCCACAGATCGAGGAACGGTCCGCCCTCCGCGCCGACACGACTCATCGCGTCGCCCGCGTTGCCCAGCTGTCCGATCCGCAGGATGCGGGAGATCAGACCGTAGGGAAGCAGCGACGTGAGCACGGGAAGCAGCAGAGTGGCGAGGAAGACGATGATCGCGCCTGCGGTCGTCGACCGCACCAGTGCCCCGATTCCCACGCCGAACAGCGCGCAGAGTCCGAGGTACGCGGCCGAGCTGAGCAGGGCGAGCACGACTCCCGGCGCGGCGAGCGGTGCCGCGAGGCCGAACTGCGCGTAGATCGGTGTGGTGAGCGCCCACGCGCTGAACACCGTGATCAGGGCGACAGCCGTGACAGCGGTGGATGCGACGAGCGCTTTCGCGCGCAGTATCCGCAGCCGGTCGGGCACGGCGACGAAGGTGGGCTGAATGGAGCCCGATGCGTATTCGGCCCCGATCAGCATGACTCCGAGGATACCGGCGATGATCTGCCCCAGAACGACGCTCGGCACGGTGACGTCGGCCATGGTGCGTTCGATCGACGGCACCGACGGCGCCCCCGACGATTCCAGCGTCACGCCGAGGAAGAGGCTGCCGCCGATGCCGATCAGGAAGATTCCGATCAGGGCGAGCGCGGCGGAGGGAAGACTGAACAGCTTGATCCACTCCGAGCGCAGCACGTGTCGGAACGCGGGGCGGCGAGTGCGGGCATCCGTTCGTCGGGGACTCGTCGTGATGGTCATCGTCGTGCTCCTTCTTCGGTGTGCTGCGCCCCCGCGCGGTATTCGGTGTCGGTTGCGGTGAGGGCGAGGTAGGCATCCTCGAGCGACCCCTCGATGGTGGCGATCTCATGCAGCACGATCCCCGCGTCGGCTGCCCTGCGAGCGATGTCCTCCGCGTCGAGGTTCTCGATCTCGAGCGCGCCGTCGACCTGCGACGCGACCGTCGCCTCCGGCCCCGCCAGGAGGGCCGCCAGTCGGTCCGCCTCCCGCGTCCGGACGCGCACCACAGAGCGCGTCGCACCGGCGACCACCTCGTGCAGAGGTCCGTCGGCGAGGATCGATCCTCGCCCGATCACGAGCAGATGGTCTGCCGTCTGGGTCATCTCGCTCATCAGATGCGACGACAGCAGCACCGTCTTCCCCTCCCCCGCCAGTTGCCGCAGCAGAGCCCTGATCCACAGGATGCCGTCGGGGTCGAGACCGTTCACCGGCTCGTCGAGGATGATCGTCTGCGGATCCCCCAGCAGGGCGGCGGCGATGCCCAGCCGCTGGTTCATGCCGAGCGAGAATCCCCCGACTCGCCTGTCGGCCACGGCATCCAGACCCGCGATCCCGATCACCTCCCGCACTCGGGCCGCACCGATCGCGTGCGTGGCGGCGATCGCGAGCAGATGCTTGTAGGCGGTACGGCGTCTGTGGGCCGACCGGGCGTCGAGCAGGACGCCCACCTCGCGCAGCGGCGCAGGCAGATCGGCATAGGGGCGACCGTTCACCTCCGCCGTGCCGGCCGTCGGCCTGTCCAGACCCACGATCATTCGCATGGTCGTGGACTTGCCGGCCCCGTTCGGCCCCAGGAATCCGGTGACCGTGCCCGGTTCGACCGTGAAGTCGACTCCGTTCACCGCCACCCGCTCGCCATAGTGCTTGGTCAGAGACTGAACTCGGATCATGTCGCGCCTTTCGTCATCTTCGACGCTACGAACGGCCGCGCACGGGCACATCGGGCTGCGGTCCTGAACAGGGCGAGCGGGCAGTACCTGGGTCTACAGAGTCCTCGCTGCGGGTCGCGTTCTTCGGACTCATCCTCATCAGCCTCTTGGCGCTGTTCTTCTCGCGCGGCATCCCTCAGGAGATCGAGGTCCGTCGACGACGCGAAGACAGGGTCGTCGACGGATGACGGGGTCTGATCATTCCGCGGCGAGCGCCGCCCGCCGGATCAGGCGGTGTCCGCGTGCGGCAGTGCCAGCTCCACGAGGCTCACGACGAACTTCCCCGGCTCCTCGAGCATGCAGAGGTGGGCGGAGTTCTCGAACCAGACGACGTGCGTCGACGGAGTGGACGCGCGTTCGATCCACCGTTCGACGGGTGGCGTGGGAGTCGTCCAGTCATGGCGTCCGAGGAGCTGGAGCATCGGCACGTCGAACACGGTCCTGTCGCTCGCGTCGAACGACAGCAGAGCGGGCAGCACCTGCGGCATGGTCACCTGCTGCCCGACGCTGATGAGTTCCACCTCGTCCTCCGTGTAGTACGGCGAGAGTGCTTCGGAGTCCGTGAAGTACGCGGACTCCGACCGATAGGCAGACAGCCCGCCGTAGTGCTGCGCCCACCTCCTGCATGTCACGATGCGCTCCAGCGTGAGCGGCTGCGCTCCGGGATACTCGCCGAGCGACTCGAGTTCGGCGACGGCGTCGTCGTTCTGATCGGCGATCGCACTGCGCATCGCGAACGCGAAGCTCTCGGCCTCGTTCTCGGGGCCGGAGATCACCTGCCCGACCCCGATGTAGGCCCAGAGCAGATCGGGTCGCCGCTCAGCCACCGTGATGCCGATGATCGTCCCCCAGCTATGGCCGAGGACCCCCACCCTGCGCACGCCCAGTTCGCGCTGGAGCCACGTGATCAGCTCCACGAGATCGTCGACGTACCGCTCGACGCTCAGGTCCATCCCGTCATGCGCGCCGACCGCAGACCTGCCGCTGGCGCGCTGGTCGTAGTTGACGACGGTGAAGTAGTCCTCGACAGCGCGCTGCCAGATCCACGATGACGGCAGAGCGGGAAGCGCCGGTCCGCCGTGGCAGACGACGAGGACCGGGTTGCGGGCATCCCGACCTCGGATCGAGACGAACTGCGCGACACCTCCCAGCTCGACATACGCGGTGCGATCGATCGCGTCGGGGTTGGGGATGCGGCACAGATCCGCGATGACGGCTCGGCCTGTGTCGTCGGTCATGGCAGCCAGAGCAGCCGCGGGACACGGCGATCCGACGTCGCCCGACCTCGAGATGCGAACGGCACCACGACCTCAGGGAGTGACGATGTCGAATGCCGGATCGCCGGCCGTGAGCACCGAGGTGAGCGTGGCGAACGCCGAGGCATCGCCGGTGATCTTCACGCCAGGGCTGTCCGTGTCCCCGGCGACGAGGGCGAGCAGCCGAGGCTTGGTCAGAGACAATGACGCCTGAGCCGTGTCGGAGTCCGCGGCCTTCTCGATGTAGACGAGCACCCCGTTGCGGAGCGTGACACGGAAGTTGCGCGCCTCGTCGGTGAGGGTGAAGTCGAGCGCGACGTCGAGGTCCCACGCACGCGGTCCGTCGACCGAGATGGCGACGGAGTCGAACAGCTGCTCGGCGGTGAGCTGGGCGACGATCTCCGGGGCGTTCGTGGTCGTCGGAGTACCGAAGTTGCCGGTGCGCAGCTCCGTCGCCCCCGACATGTAGAAGTTCCGCCAGGTGCCGTTCTCGGCTCCGTAGGCGAGCTGCTCGAGGGTGGCCGCGTAGAGCTCTCTGACGGACGGGTTCTGCGGTTCGGTGAAGATCGCGTGATCGAGCAGCGTCGCCGCCCACCGGAAGTCGCCCTGGTCATACGCCGCCTGCGCCGCGTCGACGATACGGTCGATCCCGCCGGCCAGAGCCACGTACCGCTCGCCCAGCGCCTTCGGCGGGTGGGGCCACAGGCGCGCGGGATTGCCGTCGAACCACCCCATGTAGCGCTGGTAGATCGCCTTCACGTTGTGGCTGACGCTGCCGTAGTAGCCCCGGGCATGCCACGAGTTCTCCAGAATCGGCGGCAGCTGGATCTCTTCCGCGATCTCCGCGCCGGTCATGCCCTGGTTCGTCATCCGCAGAGTCTGGTCGTGGAGGTACGAATAGAGGTCGCGCTGGAGACCGAGGAATTCGAGGATCTCAGCATTGCCCCAGGTCGGCCAGTGGTGCGAGGTGAAGACCACGTCGGCCTGATCTCCGTAGCGTTCGATCGCCTCGGTCAGGTAGCGCGACCAGACGTGCGGATCGCGGACGAGCGCCCCGCGAAGGGTCAACAGGTTGTGCAGGGTGTGCGTCGCGTTCTCCGCCATGCACAGGGCCCGATACTTCGGGAACAGGAAGTGCATCTCGGCCGGTGCCTCGGTGCCGGGCGCCATCTGGAATTCGATGACCAGGCCGTCGACCGTGTGGGACTCACCGGTCTCAGAGACCTCGGTCGTGGGCGGGATGATTCCAGCGTGGCCGGTGGAAGTGGTCTGCCCCAGGCCCGCGCCGAGCGCCCCCTTCGCGCTGCGCTCGAGAGCGGCGCCGTACATGTATCCGGCCCGCCGCCCCATCGCGGTGCCCGCGTAGACGTTCTCCGCCACCGCTTCGGCCACCGTGCCCTCGGGGGCGATGATCTGCACCCGACCCGACTCGACGTCCTCCTTCGACACGATGCCGAAGATCCCGCCGAAATGGTCGATGTGACTGTGCGTGAAGATGACGGCGACCACAGCGCGGTCGCCGCGATGCTCGCGGTACAGCGACAGCGCCGCTTCGGCCGTCTCCTTCGAGATGAGCGGGTCGACGACGATCACGCCGGTGTCCGACTCGATGAAGCTCACGTTCGACAGGTCGAATCCCCGCACCTGATAGACGCCCTCGACGACCTCGAACAGCCCGTGCTTGGAGACGAGAGTCGACTGACGCCACAGGCTCGGATTCACCGTGTCGGGGGCGTCGCCGGTGATGAAGTCGTAGCTGTCGGCATCCCACACCACATTGCCCTCGTCGTCGTGCACCACGGCGGGACTGATGGTGCCGAGGAAACCGCGGTCCGCCGCATCGAAGTCACGGGTGTCGTCGAACGGCAGCGCCGCCTTCAGCGCCTCCTGCTGCTTCGTGATCGCCGCCGTCGCATCGTTCTGCACCATCGTCTCCTCCTGGGATAGCGACCGCGTCACCGCGGTGGTCGTGTGACTCAGCCTCGCTTCTGCGGACCGGCGGTGCAATCGGCGCTTCACCCATCAGAGGTGAGCCCCGGCGCGCTGCCATCCGAGCCGTCGCCTTCTCGCCCGGACGAGGAGCAGAACCCCGCCCCCGAGCACGGCGATGCCCACGCCGATCGCGAGCCATGCGTCCCGCGCGTAGAGTCCCGTGGAGGGAAGAGGTGCGATGAACGTGTTCGTGAAGACGAGGCCGATGGTCTGATCGGAGACCGTGACCGTGGTCGATGTTCCGGGAACCTCTTCACCGTCGACCGTGATCCTCGTCTCGGTCGCCCCGCCCGTGTCCGTCTCGGTGACCACGCACTCGCTGCCCGAGGGCACTCCCTCGATCTGCGCCGTCGCTCGGTCCGGTCCGCCGATCTCGTACGACGAGTCGAGGACGACGAGGCCGGGGTCCGGGTGGGACGAATCGATGAGCACGCATGTCACCTGCACCGGGAAGAGCCGGGAGACGGCGTCCGCACCCGATCCGTCGACGATCTTCGTGATGCGGAGATCACCGGTGGTGAACACGTTGGTGATCGCCACAGACGTCTGATCCGCGGAGTCCACATCCGGGAGCGGTGCGAGCTCCGCTGCGGTTCCCGCGACGGCGTAGCCTGCCTGTCCGCCCTCGGTCACGACCAGGGTGGTGTAGTCGGCATCCGCCGGATCGGTCTCCGTGACCTCGCATTCGGCGCCCTGCGGAAGCTCGGTCCACGTGATCGTCTCTCCATCGGCGATCGTCCGGGTCATGGGCTCCAGCGCCTGCACCTGCTGCTCGTCCCAGACGCATTCGAGGGTCACCTCGAAGGGTCCGTATGCGACGGGTTCGCCGTCCGCGGCCACGGCTCCGCCACCATCGACCGTCTTCGACACAGAGACCTGTGCGAGGTCGAAGGTGTTCTGCACGTCCAGTCCCGGCTGTGGCTGGTCGTCGACGCTCAGGATCGACGGGTCCGTCTGCACCGTGAACGCGTAGCTCTCGCCATCACCGGCGACGACCTCTCCTGCGGAGTTCAGGATCGCCGTCGAGCTGGCACCGCCGTCATCGACCTCGGTGAGGCGGCAGGCGGACCCGGTCGGAAGCTCCTCCCACAGTGCCGTCGGAGAGTCGGCGCTGACGACCCGCACTGCCCCGTCGGGGATGCCGACGACCTCTCCGTCACGGACGCACGTGAGCCGCAGCTCATACGCGGCGTTGCCGAACTTCTCGACGCCGTCGCCCGCGAACGTCTTCGTCACCTCGAGCGAGCCGGTGAGATACCAGTTCGTCGCGGTCACGGTGACGAGGCCGCCGGTCACCGGCACCACGCCGATGCCGACAGAGGTGTCCGCACCGTCATTGGGCTCGATCACCACGGCATCCGCCCCGTTGAGGTCGTCCTCGGTCACGGTGCACTCGGATCCCGGAACGACATCCGTCAGCGGCGTCGACCATCCGTTCGCCGCATTCAGCTCGACAGAGGTCGACAGCACCGTCTCGCCGGCGAGCACGCAGACGACGGTGAAGGTGAAGGTCTCGTCGGATCCGAACTGCTCGGCACCCGCACCCTCGAGATCCTTCACCAGCAGCAGCGCCGTTGCGTCGTACAGGTTCGTGTAGGTGACGGTGTTGACGGTGGTGTCGGTGCCCGGCTGCAGCTCGGGGATCACCACCGTGCGGCTCTCCTGGTCGATCTGCGGTGCCAGCTCGCCGTCTGCTCCGACGACCTCGGCCGCGGTGATCGTGTCGTCGGCCCCCCGGTCGTCCGTCTCGGTGACGGTGCACTCCGAGCGTGCGGGGATGGGCGAGATCACCTCGGTCTGGCCGGCATCGAGCGTGAACGTGTCGTCCACCACGACCTCTCCGCGGAAGGTGCACACGACGTCGAACTCGAAACCGGTGGGCACGAACGGGCTGTCGGATTCGACGATCTTGCCGACCTCGAGCGCCGCCCACTCGTAGGAGTTCTCGACGGTGAGCGCGAACACCTGATCCGCTGCCGTCACGGTGACGGCCTCGGGAGTGACGACGGCGGCCGTCTGGCCGGCGTCGTCCTCGGCGACCGTGCAGACCGAGCCGACCGGAACGTCGGGGATGACGACCGGGGCTGCGCCCGGGACGAGCGTGACGACCCCGTCATCGACCAGGGGCACCTCGGCGCCGAACCAGTCGCACGACACCGTCGCGGTGTATTCCGCAGCCACGGGGAACCCGTCGGGAGCCTCCACGGTCTTCTCGACCGACACCGAGCCGTTGTCGAACTCGTTCGTGACGGACACCTCCACGGGCGTCACGTCGTCGCCGATGATGACCGGCTGGGCCGGACTGATCGTCGTGCCGGTCGCGTGCCCCGCCTCGGGCTCAGAGACCGTGCATGCGGCTCCGGTCGGCAGGCCCGGGTAGAGCGCGCTGCCCGCGCCGACGATGATGCGGGTGGGTCCACCGGGAATCTCGATGTCGGTGATGACGCCGTTGACGTCCCGTGTGCAGGCGAGGCTGATCAGGTACTCGTCCTGGATCGCCGGGTCCAGCTCCGCGGCCGGCGCGCCGACGAGCTCCTTCTGCACCTGGAGGGCGCCGACCGTGAACGTGTTGGTCACATCTGCCTCGACGGGAGTCGCCGGGTCGTCCCCGACCACGACGGTGACGGGACCCGTGCTCGAATTGGCGCCGCCGTCAGCCGTCTCCGTCACCGTGCACTCGGCACCGGTGGGAAGATCCTCGACCAGCCAGGTGGGGTCGTCTCGACTGAGAGTGGCGGAGTCCGAGTACACCGGATCCGGGGTCGCACCCTCGAGCGTGCACACCATCTCGACGGTGAAGGTCGCACCGCCCCACTCGTCTCCCCCGGCGCCCGCGATCGACTTCGTGACCTCGACGGCACCGGTGGTGAACGCGTTCTCGACGCCGACGACGGTCAGCGCCGCCGACGGCCCGTCCGCATACGGGAGGATCGTGAAGGAGGTCTCGTCGGTGACGACCTCATCGCCCACCACCCCGTCCTCCGTGACGACGATGGTGGTCTGCGCCGCGCCGGCCGCGTCGGTCTCGGAGACCGAGCACTCGGATCCGGCAGGGAGGTCGGCGAAGGTCCGGATGTCGCCGTCCTGCAGCGTGAACTGCCGGTCGGCCTCGGGGATCGCCTCCTGCCCGAGATAGCTGCAGGTCGCCTCGAAGGAATACGTGCGCGTGTAGGCGACGGGCTCACCGTTCTCGTCGGAGGCACCGCCGTTGTCGACGCTCTTCGCGACGGAGAACCCACCGGCGGCGAAGTCGTTGATGACGGTGATCGCCGCCTGCTCGGGGTCACCGCTGTAGGGGTCCCAGATCGACGGCTCTTCGCTCCAGTCCCGATCGGCGGTCACTCCGGTCTCGGGATCCACGGTCACCGTCACCCCCGGGAGCACCGGGTCTTCGGCCACGGTGCAGGTCGAGAAGAGGGGCAGGTTCACGGGTCCGGTCTCGCTGTTGTACTGGAGCACGGTGCCGTCGGCGTCGACCGACGGACGGCTCGCGTCGCTGCCGTCTGCACGCAGCAGGGTGACGGCCTCGCCGCCGGAGGTGCAGGTCACGAGAAGCGGGTAGCTCGCCGGCAGCTCGATGTCGGTGGAGAACTCCGGCGCCTGCACGTCCTTGGCGAGGAGCAGCTGGCCGGTGGCCGCCGCGACGCCCACCTTCTGCGGTTCGACCACGAGAGAGGGCCGCTCGGGCTGCGAGACGGTGGCGTTGGAGCGGGATGCGGTGGCGAAGGAGTTGTAGGCGACGGGAAGACCCGACGGCACGGCCGACGCCGCCGGCAGCACGAACGGCGTCTGCGTCTCGTAGGTGAGTCGCAGCGTCTCGCCCGGACGAAGTCCTGGTGCCGGCGAGAGGGCGTCGGGGTTGTCGTACTCGAGCACGAGGAGCACGCTGCGCGCGGCGGCCAGCGTCTCGGGCGGCGTGGCATCGCTCGCCAGCTCCCATTGGAAGTCGCAGGCGGGGTCGACGGCGGCATCCTCGGTGAACACCTTGATCGCGTTGTCGTTGCAGGACTGGCTGAGCTGAGCCGGAGAGAGATAGATGCCGTACGTGGCATACGCGCTGTCCTGGAGGGAGGCGAAGTTCGCGGCGAGGGTGCCCGACAGCGTCACCGGGAACTGAGACCCGCGGTCCGCGGCGACGATCACGCCCTGGTCGCCGACCGTGGGCAGCGTGTCGACCGCCGCCACCACTCTGGCACTCGTGTTGCCGTTGTTGGTGAAGTCGATGCGCCACGACTCCTCGCCTCCCGGGCGGGTGACAGGGGCGCACGGGAACGAGTGGTAGCCGTCGTCCACGACGCCCGGCAGCGACGGGTCGCACGCCGCCGCGTCGCCGCTGACATTGAGCACGCCCAGATCGTCGTCGGCTGTGGCGGGGTCGCCCGCTCCCGTTCCCTTGACGTACTTCTTCGCCGAGATCGCCGCACTGGCGAGCGGCGTGACCTCCGTGTCGGCCGAGCAGGTCGCGACACCGGACTCGGGGCTCTTCGGCGCGAGATCGGTACCGTCGATCACCGTCGTGCCCTGGCAGGTCTCGAAGAGGCGGTCGGAGCTGACGGTCACCGTGTTGCCGACGGTCGTGTCCGGGGTGAGGTCGTCGCGGAACCGCAGCGGCGCGGTCACCGTCAGCGTCCAGCCGGCCTCGAACACGAAGTCGTCGGGCGCAGTGATGGTGAGCAGACCGGTGGCCTCATCCAGCTCGGCGCTGAAGCCCGGGTCCTCGGTGGGGGCACCGGAGCCGCTGAGCGCGAAGGCATACGCCGGCGGAGTGGGTTCGACGAGCAGCGAGCCCTCGGCATCCGTCTCGATCTGGTCGACCACCTCGAAGCCGGTCATGTCCCACTGCCCGGTGTTGGCGACGGTGATGACATAGGGGATCGTGCCGGAGGCGCTCACGAGCGCCGACGATCCGCGGGTCTTCGTGACCTCGACCGTGTTCGGGCGATGCAGCACCACGGTCGAATCGGATGCCTGGCCTTCCTGCTCGAAGACCTGATCGGGACCGAACTGCGCCGTGCTGTACGACTGCACGTCGTCGCTGATCACGCCCAGCTCCGTCTCGCCGGGGTTCGGCTGCAGATCGGGTCGGGTGGTCGAGACGAGGACATCGGGGTCGCTGCGCAGGAACTCCCGACGCTCGGTGGTCACTGCGAACGTGAGCTGCGGGTTGAAGGGACGCTCCCACTGCAGGATCTCGCCGTCCGCGTCCACCTGACGCGCGCTGAAGCGCACGCCCACGATCGTGTCCGCGTCGACACCCGCCGGTGGGTCGAGCTGAACGGTCGACGGCGTGGGCGATGCGATCCACTCGCCGGTCTCCCAGCACGGCGAGGCGTCCGTCACCGGTGCGCCGTTGCAGGTGGCGACGAGATCGCCGGCGACCTCGTCGTACTCGACGTCGCGCCCGGCGTCGTCATCGACGAGCACATCCATCGCCACTTCGTTCACCGGGGCGGGGACCGCGATCTGCGCGCCCACGAAGTCCATCGTGTTCCAGAACGTCGGCGTGCTGTCGGTGAGCTCGAAGGACGTGGTGCGCGCGGTCCCGTTCGGTCGTCCGCCGAGCTCGGTGACGTACGTGGTCGATTCGTCCTCATAGACGGATTCGGGACTGATCGTCTTGGTCGTCTCGATCGCATAACTCGCCGCGACGATCGCGAACTCATCAGCGGCATCCGCGATGCCCGTGCCGCACTGGTTGTCGGCGCATCCCTCCAGCACCGGGCTCTCGAGCTGCACATGGGCGTCGTTGACGATCGATTCGCCCGCGGGGGTCACGGTGACGGGTTGTGCCGGGTCCGACCTCAGCACGTCTCGCAGCTGCCAGGTCAGCAGGACTTGTCCCGACGCGCCGGTCGGGATCGCCGGGGTCCCGTCGTCCGAGCGGAACGCGACGGAGAGTCCCGTCACGTCGGCGAGGTCGGTGGAGTCGAGCTCGAGGGCCTCGGCATACGAGTACTCCGTCGAACCCGCACCGCGGGCGAGAGTGACCGCGGTCTCTTCTTCGGAGATGCCCGCGGGCAGCTCGATCGCGTCGATGTCATGAAGATCGAGGGTGTCGAACGCGGTGTCCGCAAGCGCCTCCCCTGCGGTCGGGTCGTCGATGACCATGCCGGACACCCGGGCGGCAGAGATGTTCGTGGCCACGAGGGTCGCGCTGATGAGCGGGTAGTCGGACGGGTCCGCAGGCGGATCCACGGCCGGCAGCCCCAGCTGATCCTGATCGAAGGTCTTGGTGAGCGTGGCGTTGATGGGCTGATCGACGATCAGGATCGTGTCGTCCGCGCCGTCGAGGCTGTCGACTCCTGTCGCTGCGTTGACGCCGCGGGCGCTGGCGGTGTTGTCGACGAGTCCCGGCTCACCCGTGTTGTACGTGTAGTCGTGGAAGTTGCCCAGCACCGCCTGCGAGGGGACGCTCCGCAGCGTGTCGCGCACCTGGAACTGCAGATCCAGGGGACGGCGTTCATACGACGACCCGACGCCCTCGCCGTCCGTCCCCTCCGAGATCACGATCCGGACCGCGAGAGCGTCGGCGCTCTGCGCCTCGGTGAGCGTGTAGCCGCCGAACTCCCCGTCGCATCCTGCCGCGCATGCCTGCGCGGTGATGTCGGTCCATCCCGACCCGTCCAGGTACAGCGCGACCTCGGAGACGACGTCTCCCGCGATCAGGGGGTCGGTCGTCGTCGTGATCGGATCGATGGCGACGAGGTTCCACGCGTCGTAGACGGATCCCGCCGTATCGGCCGGGTCCGCCGTCTCGGAGATGTCGGTGAGGGTCATGCTGCTGATGTTCAGCCCCTCCGTCGACCAGAGGAGCCGGGCGCTGCGGCGTTCGCCCGACAGCGCGGGAACGTCGTCCTGCAGCCACTGTTTGTCGAGGAAGTCCGGTCCGACCCCGCCGTCGATGGGCAGCACGTCGACGTCATCCGATGCGTCCGCGGTCTTCTCCCCCCCGGCATCGGGGTTGTCGACGAGCGACTGCGCGGTGTTGGCGAAGGTCACCTCCTCGTCCTGCGCGTCGGTCAGGTCGACGCCGATGTGCGTGGCGACCGTGAACCCGGGCGGGAGCAGAACAGGACAGCCGTCCGCATCCAGCGGCAGGTATTCGAGCTGGATGCCGCCGATGTCGTCCTGGAGATCCGCGGGGATCTCGTACGACCACAGCGACTCCGGGCCCGGCACCTCCGTCGCGTCCGGGAAGTCGGTCCACGGCCCGTCCGGTTCCTGCCAGTAGCGGACGGTGAGAGTCGTGCATGCCGGGATGTCCGTGTTCGTGATCTCCGTGGCCATGAAGGCATCCCAGAACGCCGTGTCGGCCTGCGGGTCCGCCGGGTCGGAGATGACGAGGCGCTCGGATCCCGTCGTGGATTCCGGCGTGACGTTGCCCGTCAGCGTGACATCCGCGTCGGTTCCCGGCACTCCCCAGATCGTGTCCGGAGCGATGGACTTGGTCACGGAGGTGTCGAGCGTGAGGGGGTCGATCGTGAACGGGGCCGACGCGTCATCGATGCCGATCTGGCCGGCGCTGTTCTCGGCGGCGGTGTCTACCGCGTTGGTGCTCGCCACCGCGTCGTCGGTCGGCAGCGCCGTGATGTCGATGGGGATCGCCGCGTAGGAACCGGCGACGATCGCATCCCCCTCGGCCGAGTAGACGATGGTGAATCCCTCGACCGTGCAGCCGTCGGTGGGCTCGGGCAGCGTATCGGGAGTGGTCGTCGATTCCGTGCTGGCTGCGCAGTCGCTGTACTGATAGGTGATCTCGGCAGCGGTCGCGGCGACGGGCCATTCCACATCGCCGAATCCGTCGAACCGCAGCCCCTGCTCGGTGAAGGTCGCGGCGCCCGCAGTCGGCTCGGTGACGGTGAGCGTCTGGACGTTCTGGGATCCGACGGTGGCGACGATGCCGGCGGTGGCGCTCTGGCCACTGACGAGTGTGTTGTCGCTGAACGACTTCTCGATCGTGACGTCCGGGAGGCGCTGGGCGATCACGACGGACGCCGAGTCCGTCGTGGGGTCGCTGGATTCTCCCGCGCGGGCGACCGTCGACGACGCATCGTTGACGACCGTCACGTCGGTGTCATCCGGAATCGATGTGACGGCGTCGTTCGTGACCGTGTGGACGACGACCTCTCCCGTGGCCCCGGGCGCGAAGGTTCCGGTGAAGGTCACACGGACACCGCCGGACTCGCTGATCGGATCCGGGGCTGTCGTCGTCCAGGTGCCGTCGACGAAGTACTCCGTCGTCGTCGACTCCGTTCCGTCCGGAGGCGTGATGTCGTAGCCGGTCACATCGAGGTAGCCGCCGAACTCTCCCGGGGGTGTCACCGGGTCCTGGATGACGATGGTGTCGACGTTCTGGTTCGAGGCGTTCCCGGGAGTGACCGTCCAGTCGACCACCTCACCGGGTACCGCCGGAAGGGTGCTCGTCGGCGCGACCGTCTTGTCGATGCTCGACTCGAGCGTCGTGTCCACGGCGAGCACGACGTCCGCGGTCGCCGGCGTGGCCGGCGCGTTGTCGGCGACCGCCGTGGCCGTGTTCGTCACCGTCGCACCGTCCCACGTGCCATCGGCCGCAGGGTCGACGATCGCGTTGACGGTCACCGTCATGCTGTATCCCGCGGGCCAGATGACCGGGTCTGCGGTGAGATCCAGCCCAGGGGTGATGGCGAAGCTGTTCTCCGCCGTGTCCACGTCGAGGTCGTAGTCGCCGGCGGGCTGTCCGGCTGGCGGGTTGATCTGCACCGTGACCGGATTCGCGATCGCCGGGTTGAACAGGAGCGGATCCGGGAGCTCGTCGCTGATGACGGTGTTGAGGCAGCCGGGGTCGTTCACCGACGAGCAGTTGACGGTGATCTGATAGGTCACCGTGTCGCCGGGTCCGAAGGGGCCCGCCTCGACTGCGGACTTCTGGATCGAGAACGCCGCCACCGCGAAGGCCGGCGCCGCTCCGAAGACCAAGGATGCCGCGGCGAGCGCGAGCACGGTGAGTCCTGCGAGAAACCGTCGTCGCCGTTCCATGTCGATGACCCCCCTGAGCCTGCGTGGATCAGGCCAGCGTAGGAAGGTCCCGAAGAGACCGACAGGACGACCTCACCCTGCCGGGGTGACACCGGGTGGTGGCGCGGCGAGCGTGCTCATCCGCCTCAGATGACGGCTAGCGCGACCGGGTTTCGCTCTCGACGGGCTGCCGACTGGCCGACTCACGCACTCGGAACCACAGCGTCAGCTCCATGATCGCGCGACCGATCATGTCGTGATCGCCCATGCGGAGATCGTCGAACGAGTCGCGATATCCCGAGGCCGTTCCAGGCTCGGGAGCGACGAGGGACTGATATCCCATCGTCCAGTCCCGGAAGCGCCGTTCGTGCAGCGGCTCTTCGATCAGCACGCGGACATCCGTGTGGCGCGGGTCGCGGCCGATCCTCTCCATCAACGCTTCGACGTCAGACCTGGGCCCTTCGAGGATCTGCACGAACTCTCCGCCGCGGTAGAGCAGCATGCCGGTGATGTCGCGGTCGCTGTTGCGGGCGCGACTCACTGCCAGCAGTTCACCGAGCTCGTGTTCGCCGAACGGCTGCGTGGCGCTGCTGCAGTAGACGAGCGAGACGAGCGGATTCTGTTCAGTCATTCCGCACCCCGTCCCCGCCGTGGTGAGCCGACCGATGCGCGCCGACCTCGACGGTGGCCGTCACCGCCGCCATCGCTCGATGGTGGTCCGCGAAGTCGCCGATGGAGCGCGAGGCCGCATCGAATGCGCGCCAGACGCCGTCGGACAGACGGTCGACGTAGCCGAGGAAGGAGCCGTCCTGGCTGCCCACGTAGAAGCCGTCTGCCACGCTCGCCCAGAGCGGGCGAACAGGCGTCGGCGATTGATCACCCATGCCCTCAGCGTACCTTCGAGATTCCGGGTGGGCTCCGGATGACGCCGTCTCAGTCGTGTCCAGGGGCTGACAGAATGCGTGACGACCACTAGCTTCAGACCATGGCTGACGTCGAGGAGCTCAGGTCCATCGCTCGCGATGCGTACACCTTCGGGTACGCGATGATCGAGAACTATCGCACCCTCCACGAGCAGGCGGTGGATGCTTCAGATCCCCGTTACACCGGAGGTTTCGGACTGTTTCGTCACTACTCCGAACCGTTCACCCCCGACAACACCGACATCGTCACCCCCAACAACGACACCCCGTACTCGTGGGGCTGGTTCGACCTGCGCGCCGAGCCGGTGGTCGTCACCGTGCCCGCCATCGATCGCTTCTACATCCTTCCGTTCCACGACCTCTACACCGTGTATGCCGGGTACGTGAGCGCGGCCACCACCGGAACCGCCCCGGGGAAGTATCTGCTCGCGGGGCCGTCGTGGAGCGGGGAGACGCCCGCGGGTATCGATGGCGTGATCACGGCCTCGACGGACTTCGTCGGGTGCCTCGGACGCACATCCTTCACGGATGGCGACCTCCAGGAGCTGCGACGCATCCAGCAGTCCTACATCGTGACTCCGCTGCATGAGATCGACGGCTCGACACCTCAGTCCGTCGAGGCGGTCGACTGGCCCGCCTGGGACGAATCAGCGGCAACCGACATCCGCTTCTTCGACATCCTGGACTTTCTCCTTCGCTTCGCCCCCGTGCTCGAAGAGGATCGCGAGGTGCGTGAGCGGATGAAGTCCCTGGGGCTGGACGGCACGGGAAGGTTCCGCACCGCCGACCTCGGCGACAGCGATCGGGCAGCCCTGCTTCAGGGGTTGCACGACGGCGTCGACCACCTCGAGCAGGTCGCATCGAGCACGGCGAGTTCCACCGGACTGTTCGGCACTCGTGAGGAGATGTCCGGCGCATACGACCACCGGAACGTCGGCGCGAAGAAAGGTCTCTACGGACTCCCCCCGGCGATCGCATGGTACGGCGGCTGGCTCGTCGACGCCGAGGGCCAGCGCATCTCAGGACGCACCGAGTACACGATCACATTCACCGCCGAACAGCTGCCCCGGGCACGCTTCTTCTGGTCGGCGACGCTCTACACCCTGCCCGAGCGACTCCTCAGCGCCAACGAGATCGACCGCTACTCCATCGGCGACCGGACGGAGGGGATCCGATACGGAGACGACGGATCGCTCACACTGTACGTCCAGAACCGGCGCCCGGAATCCGACGAGGAAGCCGCGAACTGGCTGCCGGCCCCGGAAGGGGCATTCACTGTCATCATTCGCGCGTATGGAGGAGACACCGCCATCGCCGAAGGGACCTATCAGCTGCCACCGATCGCGCCGAAGCGGTGACCGACACCCTCGGCCTCACCTGACACCGGGGACGATCCGAACAGACTCGACTAGCGGGCGGGCTCCGGATCATCCTCCAGACGGATGCCGATACCTCGCTTGCACGATGCCGCAGCGCGGCGATCCAGCGAGGCTGGACACATGAACGCACGAATCGCACTGGCCGCACCTGCTCTGCTCCTCGCGGGGGCGCTCACTCTCTCCGGATGCGCCGCGTACGACAGCATCGTCCACAAGCAGGCCACGTCGACCTTCGACGACGGCGCAGCGTTCGACGACGGCGCAGAGGTCGACGTGGACTGGCTGCCTGCGGACGGCACCGCGATCACCGTGCGGACATCGACGATCGAGGATGCCCCGGATGCCGTCATCCTGCTCACCAGCGAATCCGCGCTCGGCGAGGACTGCGTCGAGGTGGATCGGCAGTCGGCGCCTGCCTGGGTGCTCGACGACGCCCCGGACCCGTACACGGTGAAGACGGTCTTCGCCTGCGGCGACTGGAGCGTGGTGCAGAGCGCTGACGGCTGGTTCGGCTGGACGCCGAATTCAGAACAGGAGCGGAGCGCCGCAGCGGCGGCGGAGTGACGATCGGAACGCGCGGTCCGGCTCTGGCAGGATCAAGGACATGATCACGGTTCACCTGCGCTACGAGATCGACCCCGACAAGCTCGACGACTTCACCGAGTACGGCAGGGCATGGATCCGTCTGGTGGCGAAGCACGGCGGGACCCACCACGGCTACTTCATGCCGAGCGAAGGCGACAGCGATGAGGCGTTCGCGCTGTTCACGTTCCCCTCGTTGGCCGAGTACGAGGTCTACCGCACGGCATCGAAGACCGACCCCGAGTGCATCGAGGCCTTCGAGTTCGCGCGCAGAACCCAATGCATCCGCCGCTACGAGCGCCGCTTCCTCAGCCCCGTCTTCTCGGCCGACGCCGACTGAGGGGGATGCTCCCGCCCGGTGCGTCAAGGGGGTTCGACGGTGCCGCTCTCCGTCCTAGCGTCTGCGCATGGCTATCGAACTGAATCACCCCGCCCTCGAACACGCCCGCTCGCTGGTCCGCGACGGCAAGGTCGTCCGCGACGAGCGCGACGACTGGTCGGAGGCCGCGCCCAGCGCTGACGACGAGAACCGCTTCATCGAGCAGCACGGATGGACCGAGTTCTCCCACTGGCACCTGGGCATCGACAAGAGCGAGAACCCCGAGACGAAGAAGGCGTACTCCTTCCCCTTCGGGGATCTCCGCTCGGTACGCCGCTCGGGAGTCATCTCCGGTGAGAGCCGTGCCGGGCAGTACGACCACACCGAGATCCGCGACGAGCTGCGCAAACTCCTCGAGCTGATCGACGCCGACCGCGACTAGCTCGGACTCCGGATACCTCAGTCCGAAGGCGACCGTTTGCCGGGATGTTCGGCCCCGCCCGTGGCCACGGGCCGCGACATCATGATCTCGATCCGTCCGTCGGGGAGCGTCTCGCTCGTCCCATCGGGCGCGAATCCCAGGCGCGTATACGCCGCGATCCCCCGCGGGTTGCTCTCCATCACACCGAGATGGATCGTGTCCGCTCCGCGGGAGGAGACATAGTCCGCGCAGGCGACCATCAGCGCGTCGACGGCTCCCTGACCCCGGTGCCCCGGTGCGACCCAGACCCCGTTGACCACCCAGCGGCCACTCATGTCGTAGACGCCGCCGATCCCGACGTCCTCGCCATCGATGCTCGCGATGAATGCTCCGGGATGAGTCGAACGGCTCCGCCAGACGTCGTCGCCGAACGCGGACTCCCGCTGCAGCGTCGACCCGAACATCTCCGGGGACTCTGCGAGCGCGGCCAGCCGAAGGTCTCGGTAGCGTTCCCACGTCGCAGAGGGCGCCGGAGTGATCGTCACATGCATGCCAGAAGCCTGCCAGAGCGCGGGACGCGACGTGAGATCCGTCGCTGCCTAGACCCCCGTGCCGTCGCTGAGCGCGTTGCGCTTGTCGCGTCGGCTCTCCCGAATGACGCTGATGACGCTGGTCGCCAGCAGGATCAGAAGCAGGCTCTCCACGTATCCGAGCGCTCCGGTCCCCGAGTCATCCGCAGGCGAATGCTGCACGGGGACCGATGCGGACGGAAGCCCGACGTCGGACCCGACGTAGAGGACCCAGTCGGTGAGAGCGTGAATGAGCATGGCGACCCAGATGCGTCCGGTGACGCGACGGATCCAGTAGTAGGTGGCGCCGGCTGACATCAGGGCGATCACATTGAAGGCGATGATGAAGAGCGGCAGACCGCTGAACAGGTAACCCGGAATATGGGCGAGCGCGAACACGAAGCACGTGAGGAGGAACACGGCGAACTCGTCGAAGCGCGCGCGGACCGCTGTGAGCAAGACGCCCCGGATCACCAGCTCCTCACCGAAGCCGACCATCAGCGTTCCCAGCGCCACGACGGCCAGGAAGCCGAGCGAGCGCTCAGCCCAGGGCACGTCGAACAGCTCGACCACCGGCACGGCGAACGCGAGCACGGGAATCGAGATCAGCCACCACCGGCGAGGGGTGAGGGTCGGGGTCGGTCGCTCCCTCCACACCTCGGCACCCCAGCCTGCCCACCGCAGGAACAGCAGAACGCCGCCGATGCCCACGGCGAGGGGGATGAAGTGACCGAGGGAGAAGTCCGCCAACGAGCCGTCGTCGCCGACCAGCCCGCTGAGGAGGTTCCCGAGCCCCCACGCACACAGCACGTAGAACACCACGACCCCGAGGGCGAGCCAGATGCTGCGGGGACGTTCGATTGCGGTCTTCATCCTGAGGCTCCCCTGATTCGTCGGACGGCGCCCCGTCGGCGCCGCATGAGAGCGAGCTTCCGGTCTCCTTGGCAAATCCTAGGGTTGCGGAACCTCCGCTCGTCGTTCGCCGACTGACGCAGAGACATCGCTCACCCCTTCGGAGCGAACGAGCCCAGAGCCGACCGATACTGCGCGCTGTCGCTGCGCACCTCATCGGTGACCAACAGCGCGTGAGGGCCGATCTGTCGCACGTGCAACTCGCGGCACGGGATGGTCACGACCTTCAGCAGGCCGCGACGCCAGGCATCCGCGAGCGCCTCGACGTCTCGATGCTCGGGACTCTCGGCGAGCGTCGTCGGTCGTGTCTCGACGTGAGAATCGAAGCCGCGCCGCTCCCAGTCCCGATATGCCTCATCGTCGAAGACATCGCCGCCGAAGTCGTCTCGCCATGCCGGCCCGACGAGCTCGCGCAGAAGGCGCTCCCGCTCCGTCGAGCTCAGGTCTGAGCTGAACACCGCATCGAGCAGACCTCGGTCGGGTTCGACGGCGGCGTGCGCGAGCACGTCCTCCCAGATCCGCGACCAGGCTGCCGACCAGCGGTCGCGGGTGACGGCATCCACCGGGTTCGCCGCAGCCGCGGGCATCTCGATCAGCCTCGGCGGCAGCGTCTCGCCGACGGGACGCAGATCGTGCGCCTCTCGAATCCAGAGCAACTCGAGCAGGAGCTGTGGCCTGTCCTCCACGGTGATGGACATGTCGTGCGGCCAGGGGTTGCCCGGCATCGGAGTCGTCGATCGCATCCCGTCAGTCCATCGGATCGCCGTTCGGCTTTCAACCGGTTGCTGTCCCCCGAACGGCGGATACCGGAGGATGCCGGCATACGAGAGGATGGCCTTTTCTGCGGAATGCGAGCGACGGGTGGACGCGATGAGGGGCTCTCGATGACGGCACCCGGGCAGCCGGTGGATGGGCTGTCCGATTTCGCGGAACTCATGGCGCATGAGCAGGAGTTCAGCGGTGATCGGGTCGACCCCGCGGTGCGCAGAAGACGCCGGCGACGAGGACTCATCATCACCGCCGTCTGCGTGGTCCTGGTGCTGGCCGTGACCGGAGGGTACGTCGGGTGGGCGCTCACGGCTCCGGTGGATCCGCCGGCCGTGACCGCACGCGCACCGCAGGTCCCGGTCGGCGACGCGGCTGCCGTCGCCACGCATACGGCTGCGGCCTCAGCGATCAGCGTGTCCGGCGCCGACGCGTACCTGGGCGAGGGGGCGAGCGGCGCGTGGTCCGCGACGGGGACGGGCGAGCCGCTCCCGATCGCGAGCATCACCAAGCTCATCACCGCCCTCGTCATCCTCGACGCGTCACCGCTCGCCTCCGCAGACGACCCTGGACCGACCATCACGTTCGGCAAGGCCGATCACGACCTCTACGACCAGTACTACGTGCAGGGCGCGACCATCGCTCCGATGCCCACCGGCACCTCGATGTCGTTGCACGATGCCCTGGCCGTCATGCTCATCCCCTCCGCGAGCAACTACGCCGACGCGCTGTCCTCCCGGATCTTCGGGTCGCAGAGCGCTTTCCTCAGTGCGACGCGCGCCTGGCTCGCATCCCACGGCCTCACCGGAACGACGGTCACCGAGCCCACCGGCATCAGTCCGCGCAACACGAGCACGCCCGCCGATCTGCTGGCCGTCGCGAAGCTCGCCGCCGCGCATCCGGCGATCGCTCGGATCGCCGCGACCCCCTCGGTCTCGATCCCCGGCGCCGGTCAGCTGATCAACACGAACGCCCTCCTCGGCACCGCCGGTATCACGGGACTGAAGACCGGCAACCTCGGCGAGGGCACGCACAGCCTGCTGTACACGGCGACGCTCGACGTGGGCGCGGCCGATCCGCTCGCGATCACCGGCGTCGTCCTCGGCGGATCATCGCGCGAGTCGGTGAATGCCACCGTGATCGCCGAGCTCGAGAGCATCCGCTCCGGCTTCCATGAGGTGCCCGTCGCGAGCGAGGGCCAGGAGATCGGAACGATCTCGACACCCTGGGGGTCCACCGCCACCCTGGTCATCGGCGAGGACGCATCAATCTTCACCTGGTCGGACACGCCGATCGAGCTGACGATGGACATCGACACCCCTCCCACCTACCGCGACGGCACGGCCGTGGGGACCGTCACCTGGACCGCCGGACCGAACACCGTCACTGCGCCGGTGACCATCTCGGGGACCATCGATCCTCCCACCGAGTGGTGGCGCCTCACCCACCCGTCCGAGCTCGGCTCCGCGACGGATGCCGAGGGCTGAGGCCGCTCGACCGCGCATCGGAACGCTGCGTGCCGACCTTCGGACGAAAGTCGAAAGATCGACCGATCGGCCTCCGCCTGCGTTCTCCGGCTATACGATCTGCATCGAGGCGCCAGGCCCGATGTGCTCTGCGGAAGGACAGCCGGATATGTCAGCGGACCCGATGACCTCTCGACCTGAGGCACCGAGATCCGCCGCCGTCTCCGCCTGGGCGCCGCTGGCCATCCCGGCATTCCGGGTGCTGTGGTTCGCGCAGCTGGGCAGCAACATCGGCACCTGGATGCAGACCGTCGGCGCACAGTGGTACCTCGTCGACGCCGCGGCCAGCGCGACCATCATCGCCCTCGTGCAGACGGCGAGTCTGGCCCCGGCCGTGCTGTTCTCCCTCCCCGCGGGGGTTCTCGCCGACTCCCTCGACCGCCGCAGACTGCTGATCTGGGGGTCGGTGGCGAGCGCCGTGATCGCCGCGGCGCTGACCGTCATCGCCGCCCTGAACGAGCTCACTCCGTGGACGATCCTCGGCTTCACGTTCCTGCTCGGGATCACCTCCACGCTGACGTCCCCGGCCTGGCAGGCGATCCAACCGGAACTCGTGCCCCGCCCGCTCATCGGCGCGTCCTCCGCGCTCGGCGGCGTCACGGTGAACGGTGCCCGCGCCGTCGGCCCCGCGCTCGCTGGCGTGCTGCTGTCGCTGTTCGGCGCGCCCGTGGTCTTCGGCATCAACGCGCTCAGCTTCATCGGAGCAGTCGTCGCCCTTCTGTGGTGGCGACGGCCGCCGCAGAGCGGACTCGACGACAGGGAACCTTTCACGGCCGCGCTGCGGGCAGGAGTCCGGTACGTCTCATCCGCCCACCTCGTGCGCCGCATCCTTCTGAGGTCCGCTCTCTTCGCCCTGCCCGCCAGCGCACTGTGGGCGCTGCTTCCCGTGACCGCCAAACGCCTCGACCTCACAGCGAGCGGATACGGCTTCCTGCTCGGAGCGCTCGGCGCCGGGGCCGTGCTGGGCATCTTCGTTCTGCCCATCGCCCGCAAGAGGTTCTCGGACAACGCGGTGATCGCGGTGAGCGCTGTGCTGTTCGCAGCCGGCACGCTCGCCGCGGCAAGGCTGCCGTTCGTCCCCATGCTGCTGCTGCTCGTTCTCGCCGGGGTCGCCTGGATCGGCACGCTCACCGTGCTGAACGCCGCACTGCAATTGACCCTCCCGCAGTGGGTGCGATCGCGAGGAGCATCGATCTACATCCTCGTCTTCATGGGAACGATGGCCACCGGGTCGTTCGGCTGGGGCGCCCTGGCCGGAGCAGTCGGCACGGCGACATCGCTGGCCGTGGCCGCGGCGCTGCTCGTCGTCATCGCAGCCAGTGTGATGTGGCTGCCGCTTCTGCCGGGCACGAGCACCGTCGACCGGACCGTCTCGATGTCGTGGCCCACCCCGACCCTCGTCCTCGACCCCCAGCCGACAGACGGCCCCGTTCTCGTGCAGATCACCTACACCGTGCGCCCCGACAGCATCGACGCGTTCCGAGAATCCATGCGACTGGTGGAGAGTTCGCGGCGGCGAACCGGCGGGTACCGATGGACTCTCCTCCGCAGCGGCGAAGAGCAGGACCTGCTGCTCGAGTCCTTCATGGTCCCGTCCTGGGGTGAGTACCGACGGCAGCAGACCCAGAGACTGACCGGTCGCGACCGTGAGATCCAGGCGACCGCGCGGGCGCACACCGAAGGCGAGCCCAGAGAGGTGCACTACTTTCCCGAGCCCACGCCGCCCCGCAGGAGACCTGGACCTCAGCGCTGAACGGCCTCAGGGGGACAGAAGAAGGCATCCGCCTTCGGATGCCGAGGCATCTGGGAATCCCGTGAGAATCGACGGGCTGGTCACGACCGCGCCGATAGCGTCGAAGCATGGATATCGACACCAGACGACCCCAGGTTCGCCGTGCACGCATCCTCTCGCCCCTGTTCGGGATGGCGGTCACGGCTGCGCTGCTGGCCGGATGCGCAGCCCCCGCGTCCCCCACCCCGACGGTCACGCAGACGGTGACGGCATCCGCTGATCCTGCGCCGAGTCCATCGCCCAGCGCATCCTCCACGCCGACCGCGGGCGTCAGCCCATCGGGCATCGGAGACGTGGAACTCGGCGCGCCCTACGACGAAGCTGTGGCGGCGGCGGGTGCCGCTCCGGTTGACGCCTGCCCGTGGCTCGCGTCCACGGAGACCGACGGATACATGCTCACCGTTCAGCGCCCCGAGGTCTCGGAGCAAGACCCCGCGGTGGTCGACCTCGTGCAGGTGTCCGCCTCACCCGTCGACCTCGAAGGCAAGCCGGCCGTCGGCCCGCTGACCGCTGAGGGGATCGGTCTCGGTTCTCGGCTCGACCAGGCGCTGGCCGTCTACCCTGACGCGGTCGAAGTCGAGAGCGTCGGCGATCGCCGCTATCTCGCGATCGAGTCGGAAGCCGGCACCGGTTCGGTCTTCCTGACTTACACCGCCGGAACCGACATCATCTGGGGAGTGACGGCGACGACGCTAGACGAGCCGCCGTACGAATCCTGCGCGTGAGCGCGGGCGTGAGGCGGGAGCATCCGGAGTCGAGTGTCAGGCGAAGGGTGAGTCGGCCCTGTCTCGTACTCCTCACGCTCCGGTGCGAGAGTAGCGACTGACCCAGAGGCCGGGAATCGGCTCGGCATCCGACTGGTGCACGAAGCCGAGGGACTCGTACAGCGCTCGAGCTGGGGCATTGTCGCGCCCGGTCGCGACGACCGTCTGGGGCGCGAGCGACATGACCTGCCCCACCAACGCGGCGCCCAGGCCCTTCCGGTGATGGGTGGGGTCGATCATGAGGCGGTCGAGGTCGACGACGTCATTCTGGATCACGTATCCCACCGCTCCGGCGATCTGGTGATTCTCGTCGACGCAGACCAGCCACTCCAAGCCAGCCGAAAGCAGGTCGGACGCCGTCTCATGGAGCGGCGGAATGCGGTCGTCACCGATCAGCCGAGCCTCGACAGCGTACGCCTCGTGCTGAAGCTCAAGGAGGCGCGGCGCGTGATTGCGCACTTCATCTGCGGTCAATCTTCGCGTCAGCACAGTCCGCCGCCCCTTCACCCGATCGAGCCGGTAGACCCGGCCTTGGCCTTTGTGTCGCCACAGAGACCACATCAGTTTGGCGCGACGACGGAGAGTCGGGGCCGGCCCAGCTCTTCTTCGATCATGCGCCGCCTCTCGATCCGTGGCGCTGTCCGACGGTGCGATCTGGGTGCGGCGACAGCTCAGCGATCCGCTGGCTTCGTCGACACACGGCATCACCGCTGTGACCTCCCGGGCCTCTCGTCGCGGAGGACGGATGCGGGACGCCTCGCGCGAGAGAGGAACGCTGATGCGAGGCGCCCCGAGTGAGGCCGATGCCCGCCGGAGTCACTCCGGCCAGATGATCGCCCCCGGCGCCATCCGGCAGATTCAGGATCCCCGGTCGAATCCATTCCCACAAGACTCAACTAGACATCGAGTGACGAGGTACTCCGCGTTGCCGCGCATCGCGGGCTTGTACCGCTCAAGGTCATCGACAGGCACCATGATCGACCCACCAGACCAGGCGCGTCTCGCACGTCTCCAGGAGATCCGACAGGGCATGGAGGAGCTTCGGATCGAGGCTCTCGCCGAACGTTGAGGTAGAACCTTCACGACCGAAGGGACGCTCGAGTTCATCCGGCGAGATGATCTCGCCGCAGATAGCTCTTAGCGCCAGACGCGGGTTAAGCCACCCCCTACCAACACCTAGTTCCATAAGTGTTGGTATCATGATGTGATGCCGACGTCTTCGCCCAGCACCCGCATCCCCATCGATGCCGTCTCGAGCGAGACCCTGGACTGGAAGCCGCGGGCACCGGAGATGTTCTCGCGGGCCGAGGTTGTGCGTCAGACCGGGCCGTATGAGGCGACGGTCACGGCTCCGATCGCCGAGTGGAGCCCGCAAGTCCCGAGCGAAGACGCCGCTGACGTGGAAGACGCCACGCGCCAGCTGGTCGCATTCGACGAGCATGCAAAGCGCACGTTGGGCACCGACAACCCGGCCCTGGGTCCGATGACCGCGATCCTGTTG
The DNA here is from genome assembly GCF_044748285.1 of Microbacterium sp. NPDC090014. NCBI lineage: Bacteria > Bacillati > Actinomycetota > Actinomycetes > Micrococcales > Microbacteriaceae > Microbacterium > Microbacterium sp. NPDC090014. Next base: position 158,454 of record NZ_JBIVFS010000002.1, on the reverse strand, counting down.
CGCACAGAGTCTGCGTCCAGCTCGCAGATCGAGCAGCTGACGACGTCGGCGAAGCAGCTCGCTCTCGCCGAGATCGATGAAGGCGACAAGGCCAACGCGCTCACGGTGATCGGCAACGTCCGCGCCATGGAGGCAGCCCTCGCGCTCTCGGACGAGATCTCCGAGGAGTCGATCCTGCAGATGCACCACGCTCTGCTGCGCCACCAATCCGGCCTCGAGCACGAAGCAGGTCTCTACCGCCAAGAACCGGTCTGGATCGGCCCCGGCAACGCCGGCCCCCGCCAGGCGGAGTTCATAGCTCCCCACCACGACCGGATTCCCGGTGCGATCGGTGACCTGGTCAGATTCGTGAAGCGCCAGGACATCTCCGTGCTTGTTCAGGTCGCTGTCGCGCACGCCCAGTTCGAGACCATCCACCCGTTCGTCGACGGCAACGGCCGCACCGGCCGCGCGCTCGCGCAGTCGATCCTGCGCAACAAGGGTCTCGTCGGCTCCACCGCCGTACCGATCTCTGCAGGACTGCTCGTGAACACCGGGCGCTACTTCCAGGCGCTGACCGCTTTCCGAGCCGGCGACGCTGCCCCGATCATCCGCGAGTTCGCCATGGCGAGTCGCATCGCCGCGTCCACGGGGACGCAGCTGGTCGACGATCTCGTCGCGCAGCTGGACGAGTCCCGCGCTCTACTCCAGGGCGTCCGCTCCGACGCTGCGGTCTGGAGGGTCCTTCCCGCGCTCGTGGGCCAGCCGGCTGTGAACACGAAGTACCTCATGAGCGCGCTCGGACTCGGCGAGATGGCGGCGCTGCGCGCGCTGGACACACTCACCGATCGCGGGGTGCTCACCGAGACGACCGGCCAGGGACGCAACCGCGTCTGGCAGCACCGGGGAATCTTCGAGGTCCTCGACGGATACGCCGAGCAGATCCGCCGGATGACCACTCGAGGCTAGCCGCGAGCCAGCGCGGGGTCATAAGCCCCGGCGGGTCCGCACTGCTTATGACCCCCGATCCGACTTCCCCGGAATCTCGGCGATTTCGCGCGCTCCCGTGCGCTCGATTGCTGGGGCACTTCGACAGAGACCCCCAGCAATCGAGCGCATCCGAGCGCGCATTGCCTCTGAACGAGGTCTAATCCGGGTCCGGACCTGCGGCTGCAGTTCCCTCGAGCTCGCGAAGCCGTTTCAGCTGCGCCCACGGCCAGAACGCGATCCACCCGATCGAAACGATCGAGCCGCCCATGATCATCGAAGCGATATCCATGCGCTTCACGCTACGGACTCGGCGTGCCCGCGGTCATCCCCCGCGCGACGGATCCGGTCAGACAGCCAGTGCGGCTGGCGACCGCAACCTCAGAAACCTCACTATGCGGAGTCCTCGTCGATCCGCGTGATTCCGGGGTTTACGTGTTTACAACCTCACAAACCTCAGTTGCTCAGCGAGCCTCCACCCCGCTCGTCACGACCGACCCTGACCCCGAATAAGTGGCCCCATGCCTGAACAGAAACCGATCGACAAGAAGACCGCCCGGCACATCCGAGCTCTCGTCATCACGCAGGACGACGCGCTGAAGGGTCGCCCTTGGCGGTCGATGAAAGCGATCAAGCGCGCGCTGAAGGCAGGCGAGATCGACTGACCTGCGCTCGACGCTCACCCCACACACGACCTCGAGGAGACACCGATGGCTCTCATCTACAGCACGACCCCGCACGACACCGACGAGCTGGTCGCTCTGCGTCAGGTCATCAACGACAACGAGCGCGAGGCAGTCCTCGTGACCAAAGCGGCGTTCAGCAAGCGGCTGCGGAAGGTGCCCGAAGACGAGATCCTCGCGCTTGACGCCGCGGGCGCCGCCCAGCTCTAAGCTGATCTGCTCACTGAGTGATCGCCAACTGGTCGCCTGCCCTCTAGCCGTTGGAGACCTGCTTCTGCGAAGCGGTGCGCACCGCTCGGATGAGGATGGGAATCACGGCGCCGAACAGCAGTGCCAGGGCGACGCCGATGAGCGTTTCGAGTGCCCGCTCGGCAAAGCGGAGTCCTGGTCGTTCTCCGACGCCCTGCAAGATGAGCGTGAGCGCGAGATAGGTGGTGAACGCCGGAGCGATGTACCACCGGCTGCCCTGGGTTGCCGCGAGGGCAGCGACGGCCAGTCCGACGGTGACGACCGTGACTGCGACAGGGGGATCAAGTCCGGCGATGTATGCCGCAGCGAAGGCGCCGGCCACGACGCTCGCTGCTCGCCCGACACCACGCAAGACGAGTTGCTCTCGGCCGGGTCGCATCACCAGCAGGACAGTTCCCGTCGCCCAGCCGACGTGCTCCAGTTCGAGCACGTATCCGAGCAGCGCGGCGATCGCGGCTGCCATACCGAGAAGGGCGCCGTATGTGAGTGCCTCCTGCCGCGTCGGGGTAGATGGACGCGCAGGAGGGGCGACCTGCCTCTCCGGCCAGAGCATCGACACGCCCCACGCGTAGAGGGATCCAGCGAGCATGAGGACCGCAACCAGGGCACCTTCCGCGAGATCGCGATAGGACAACGCGATGCCCGTGAGTGGGAAAACCACCGCAAGTGCCAGCGCGCCCGCTCGAGCTTGCCGCGCCCACCAGGTGCAGCCGACGGCGAGGCCGAACATGGCGCAAACCGCAAGGAACGGCACCTGCGTCAAGAGAGAGCCGGTCAGGAACCCCACAGCGCTGAGGAGCCCCACGAGGGGGATGATGCGTCGACCTCTGCGGTAGCCGGGAAGATCGAATGCGGCGACCGGGATGACCCCGACCGCGAGAGCGAGCCCCGCTGTTGGGCTGAACGGCATGACGATCATCGCGGGCACGGCGTACACCGCACCGAGCAAGAACATCGTCCAATGCCACTGGATTGGGCGGTGGGCCAGCGCCGAACGAGGATCGTTCATGGCCTACCCGAACGAGGTGGAGTGACGATGCCGCCCATCGCCGACGCCGGCGTTGAGAGGCATGGGGCCGGCTGCGGAGGTGGTGCGTCGGCTACGGGTCGTGCAGCAGCCTCCCCAGATTCGTCCCGCGCGACGAATCTGGGGCCGACCGCCTCAGCGCACGCGTAGCGATCGATCAGTGCGAGCCCAGGTCGTGGATGAGTTCCTTCTCGTCTTCTTCCGACAGTGATGTCTGCACGACGGTGCCGTTGTACGGAGCGAGCGCTGCGGCGAACTTGTCCTCGGTGAGCTTCACGGCGTAGAGGACGATGGCGGACTTCCCGGCGGTGACCGTCGATTTCACGCGGTTGCGGAACTCGGCGTCCAAGCCAGTCTTGTCCAGGCCCGCGAACAGGGCACCGAAGAGTCCTCCGAAGATCAGTCCCGCGAAGGGGACGAAGAAGAGGATCCCGATCAGTCCGCCGAAGAGAGCCCCGCCGGCGGCACCGGCGCCCACTTTGCCGGTGGTCCCGGGGTATTCGACCTTGGTCTTACCCTCGCCGTCAACCTTGACGAGTGCGAGCCCGGCGAGCTCTACGACGAGGTCGCCCTGCAGCTCCTGCACCCGGTTGTACGCCGCTTCCGCGTCCGCTTCGGAGTCGTATGCGATGACGATGAGATCGGCCATGGGGATCCTGCTTTCGTGGAAGTGCCGTCAAGAAGCTCCTTCTCGGCGGCAGATGGTTCTGAGCCTGGAACGGCCGGACAACGCCACCGGCGCCGCCTGCCAGATACAGGATGCGGCCTAGCGGGACGGGGCGTTCCCGCCCCTCACCTTCGAAGGGTGACCCGCCCGTTTCCGCCTCGAGCGTGGCGCATACGCTCGACCGCACAGGGCGAGAGCGGCTCGCCGTACCTCAGGGAGTGGCGATGTCCGACGTGCAGCGTTCTGTTCTTCCGATCCCGGACCTCGCCTACACGGGCACGGTCACCTACGACGCGACCGACCCCGACACCACGTTCCCGCCGATCACCCCGGTGCGCCCCCCTGAGGGCTCCCCGAACGTCCTGATCGTGCTCATCGACGACACCGGATTCGGCGCTTCCAGCTCCTTCGGCGGACCCGTGCAGACCCCGAACTTCGAGCGCGTCGCGGCAGCCGGGTTGAAGTACACCCGGTTCCACACCACGGCGCTGTGCTCACCCACGAGGGCGGCGCTGCTCAGCGGTCGCAACCACCACACCGTCGGTATGGGCGGGATCACCGAGATCGCCACCTCCGCTCCCGGATACAGCTCGTTGCGGCCCAACAGCTGCGCTCCGCTCGCTGAGACGCTGAAGCTCAACGGCTACAACACGGCTCAGTTCGGCAAGTGCCACGAGGTCCCCGTGTGGCAGGCGAGCGCGATCGGCCCATTCGATGGATGGCCGAGTCCCGGCAACGGCTTCGAGTACTTCTACGGCTTCATCGGGGGCGAGACCAATCAGTGGTACCCGGCTCTGTACGAGAACACCACACCCGTGGAGCCCTGGGGCACCCCCGAAGACGGATACCACTTCATGGGCGACATGACCGACAAAGCGATCGCCTGGGCCCGCGAGCAGAAGTCTCTCGCGCCCGACGTGCCGTTCTTCACCTACTTCGCCCCCGGCGCCACCCACGCACCACACCATGTGCCTGCTGAGTGGGCCGACAAGTACAAGGGACAGTTCGACCAGGGCTGGGACGAGGTCCGCAAGGAAACATTCGCGCGCCAGCTCGAGCTCGGCGTCATCCCGCCCGACGCCGCACTCACCGAGCGCAGCCCGGGCATCCCCGCGTGGGACGAGATGAGCGATCTGATCAAGCCCGCTCTCGCCCGCCAGATGGAGGTCTACGCCGGATTCCTCGCCTATGCCGACCACCACGTCGGCCGGCTACTCGACGCCTACGAAGAGCTCGGCATCCTCGACGACACCCTCATCTACGTGATCATCGGCGACAACGGCGCCAGTGCCGAAGGGTCGATGCACGGCACGACCAACGAGAGCTTCACGATCAACCACATGAACGAGATCGAGACCGAACAGTACGTCGCCGATCACATCGACGACATCGGCACCCCGCGCTCCTACAACCACTACGCCGTCGGGTGGGCTCACGCGATGGACACCCCATACCAGTGGACCAAGCAGGTGGCGAGCCACTGGGGCGGCACCCGCAACGGCACGATCGTCAGCTGGCCGAACGGCGGCGTGGAGAAGGGCGGCATCCGCAACCAGTTCAGTCACGTCATCGACGTCGCACCCACCGTGCTCGCAGCCGCCGGAATCCCCGAGCCCAGCATCGTCAACGGTGTCACCCAACGCCCCTACGAGGGCACGGCGATGAACTACACCTTCACTGACGCGGATGCCGACGCGGCCGAGCAGCACGAGACCCAGTACTTCGAGATGATCGGCAACCGCGCGATCTACCACAAGGGCTGGACGGCCGTCGCGAAGCATAAGGATCCCTGGCTCGCGTCATCCCATGGCCTCGACGACGACGTCTGGGAGCTGTACAACGTCGAGGAAGACTGGACACAGTCCAACGACCTCGCCGCCGAGGAACCCGAACGCCTCGCTCACCTGCAGCGGCTGTTCCTCATCCAGGCGGCACGCTTCAACGTGCTCCCCCTCGACATCCGCTCCGCCGAGCGGATGAACCCGGACATCGCCGGCCGGCCGCAACTCGTCGTCAGCGACACGCAGAAGTTCTATCCCGGTATGAAGCGCATGAGCGAGAACACCACGATCAACATCAAGAACAAGTCGTGGACCGTCACCGCGCAGGTATCGATCCCCGACGCGGGTGCTGACGGTGTGCTCATCGCGCAAGGAGGCGCGTACGGAGGCTGGTCGTTCTACCTGAAGGATGGTGCTCTCGCGTTCGCGTACAACCTGCTCGGCATCACCGTCGACATCGTGCGCTCTGACGAGCCTGCGCCAATTGGGGACCGCGAGTTGCGAGCACACTTCGCCTACGACGGAGGCGGCGTCGCGAAAGGCGGCACGGTCACTCTCTTCGCCGGCGAAGACAAGATCGGCGAAGGTCGGATCGAGAAGACAATCCCCTACCAGTTCACCTTCGACGAGACCGTCGATGTCGGCCAAGACCTCGCGTCGCCGGTCTCGCCCGATTACGCCGCCACCGGCAACGCGTTCACCGGAACGATCGGCTGGGTACGCATCGACCTCGGCGATGACGACCACTCCCACCTGATCGACGACGAGCACAAGCTGGCCGTCGCGATGCTCAAGCAATGAACGCGTGAGACTACGGGGAGCGAGACGTCCTCGATGTGGGATGCCCCGCCTCGAGGGAGGTAACGCCGGCGGGGCATCCCGGGTGACGCCGGTGCCCGCCGGGCGTCACACCCGATGTCAGCGCACGCCCCCCGGCGCCCGCTGACAGACTCAGGATCGCACCATCTCCGCCCGAGGGTGCGCGACCCTCATCTCGCGAGGGCGATGCACCGGTCCTGTGAGATGCGCGCTGCGTTCAACGGTGCTCATGCGCGTCGAGCGAGACCAGGTAGTCGGCGTTTCCCCGCATCGCAGGCTTGTACCGCTCGAGCTCATCGACATGCACGTGATCCGCGAGTAGCAATAACAAGCTCCCCAATGCTCTGTTCGCGTGCCCCTGCGCATGCAGCGTCAGCGCTTCGAATGCGCCCAGCGCCACGTCGTCCGGGAACTCCTCGCGCGCAGTGCGGAACACCTCTGCTGATCTGTCCAGATCGCCGAGGTTGCGCAGCGTGGATCCGTACTGGAGGAAGCACCGGCGGCGGATGTCGCCGTGGAGTCCGTTCTCGAGGGCGCGCCGGTAGTAACCCTTCGCCATGACCTCTTCGCCGGCGGTGTCGAACGCGCCGCCGACTTCGTAGAGCACGCGCGGATCGTGTGGGTGCTTCTCCAGGATCGGGCGAAGCGCCGCGATCGTCGGCGCCATGTTCTCGCTCTCGCTCCTGGAAGATCCGATCCAGCTCAGCGTTCAGCTTGTCCGTTGCCATCGTGGCCCCCCGGTGCACGGCGGTGGAACCGTACTCGGTCACGCTATCCGAAGCACACGCCTCAGAGCGCGACGGCGACGGGCCGTCGGTCTCCTCGCGTGTTCGGGGTACTGATCACGAGGAACCGCGTCTCCGCGGCACCTGGATTGAAGAATCGGTGAGCGAGCCCAGGCCGGACCTCGACACCCTGTCTGGCCTCGAGGTCGACGGCGCCCTCGGCGGTCTGCATCTGAGCGGTTCCTTCGAGCACGTAGAAGAACTGCGTCGCAGTGTCGTGCACGTGCCACTCTTCGCCGGCTCCGGCCGGTACTCGCTCCTCGATCACCGACAGCCCTGGACTGTCGAGTAGTCGCCACCCGTCGGAGACCTCGCCCCACACGTAGTGATCAGCATTGGTGACATCGACAGCTTCGGGCATCCTTCGATCCTTCCAGACGAAATGGTCGGCGCTTAGTGCGAACGCGCGCCCGGACACATGCTCTAGGAAGTACGCACACCTTGGGATCGACGAGAAAGAAGCCTGCCGACAGTGAACACCCCGGCGCCAACGACGGCGACACCAAGCGCGATCACCATCACTGCCGCGTCGTTAGGCAGCATGGCGCACCCGACGGATGTGTCCTCATAGGGACAGCTTCTCCAGGGCTGGAGGAAGAACAGCACGGCTGTCGCCGCCCCCACCAGTCCCGCTGACGCGCCGATGACAGCCATCAACTTCGATCCGCGTTGAGTCATGGTCCCAACGTAGACATCAGACGGGCACTCGACTCGAGCGTATTGCGATCTCCCAGCTTCGGCATCAAGTCTGCGTGTCGCGCTGGAACCCCGCGCCAGCACTGGAAACGCGCTCTCATCTGCTCAGCCCCTTCTTACTTCCCTGTCTGGCCGTTTACCGACGATAAGACCACTTATCGCAACTATCCGGCGGCCCGATCTCACTTCAACCTCTAGGCCATTGGCCACGATTAGACCAGTTATCCGGACTGTCCGGCAACGCACAGCGCCGCGGCTCCTCGACGATCTGAAACGAGTGGTCGCCGGTGTCGATCCACGCTTCACACTCCGGAGTCGTATCGCCGTCGCCCGAAACAAGGGAGAGAAGTAGCGAGCGTTGACGGCCGCCCCCACTGCATCGGGGGCGGCCGTTAACGTCGGCGTGCGTTTCCGTCAGCTCCTGCGCAGACGTCCCCATACGAGCAGTGCTCCTCCAAGGGCAAGGATGATTACCCCTACGAACATCCACGGCCCGACAGCCCCTCCTGTGCTTGCCAGGTCTTCTCCGCCGTTCCCAGCCCCGGATCCATCAGCGCCTACCCCGCCGCTCGAGGGGTCGCCGGTGCCAGGATTCTCAGCCCCAGGCTCCTCACCCGGATCCGGGTTCACTGCCTGGACGACGGTGACCACATCGTCCACGCGAAGTTCACCGGCTCCCTCACCTCCGAGGTAGAACCCCAATTGCGTCACAGAGGTCGGATCGAAGGCGGCGTCCGGCGCCCATGCTGGAGCTGCGAAATCGGAGAAGGGGATCTCCACGCGCTGCCACCCGTCACCCTCGGAACCCGGCTGAGTGCCCGTCGTGCGGGAACATCCGAGTCCTCGCCTTCATCACCGATGAAGGCGTGATCACCTGCGCGGCCTGCGCCGGCCAATCGCCCCGATTTGCGTGCCGCACCTGCGGCAGTGAGGAGTTCCTGACCGGAACTAACTGCGGCCGCTGCAGGCTGCAGGCGCGTCTGGACGAGCTCATCGGCACCGTGGCAGAGGCGCCTGTCGAGCTGACCAGGCTCCGCGAACACCTCGCGAAGGCTCCGATGGACCCGCGCTCGATTGTCCGCTGGCTCCGGCGACCGCACGTGACCGAAACGCTGAGAGGCATGGCAACCGGTGCACTGCCTCTCGACCACTCGGCACTTGATCTTCTGCCGCAACGGCCGTCAACGCGTTACTTCCGGCGTCTGCTCATCGAGGCCGGTGTGCTGCCGCAGATCCACGTGTTCCAGCACGAGCTCACGCTGCACGTCGCCGCCTTGGCGGCCACGCTCGAGCGCCCCACCGGAAACAAGCTTCGCCGCTTCTACAGAGGGGCCATCCTGCCGAAACTGCACCGCCGCTACCGAGACCATGGTCGAGACCTGTCCTTGGAAGCCTTCCGCGGACAGCGGAGCCATCTCGCTGCGGTCGTCCGATTCCTGACCTGGATGGATGCCAGAGAGCTGACCGTCGGCGACCTGGATCAGCGCACGCTCGACCGCTACATCGCCCGCGTGAAGACGCGGGAGCCTGTCGAGCACTTCGTGCGGTGGGCGACCCGATCACGGTTGGCCGGCGATCTCAGCACAAATGTCCGCGCCGCCCGGAACACGATGTCAAACATGACAGAAGAGGAGCTGTGGAGTGGCATCGACCGTCTCCTCGATGATGAGGATGTGGAGCTTGAAGTGCGCGTCGCCGGGCTCTTCGTGCTGCTCTATGCCCAGATACTTGGCCGCGCCGTCAGTATGACTCGCGATCAGATTGACGCCACTGCGGAGCGGGTGACAGTGCAGTTCGGTATCACCCCTGTCGTGCTCGACGACGTAGTCGGCAACCTCGTCCGCAGACAACTCTCCGCACCATCCCGGCGAGGGTATGCCGCAGGGGACTCCGGCTGGCTGTTCGAGGGGCTCTCACCCGGCCGGCACATGACCGCGGCCTACATCCGGCTGCGCCTCACGGAGATCGGGATCCGCACACGCATCTCCCGCGAAACACGGATGAACCTGCCGGCGATGCGCATGCCCGCGGCGGTGGTTGCCGACGTCATCGGGATCGGCAACCACACCGCCGACCGCCGAAAGAGCAAGGCCGGCGGGACCTGGTCGACCTACCCGGGGCTGCGCCGATAGGGATCGCTTGCGCAGCCAGCCGTCCTCCCCTTCTCGCCAAGGACAAGCTCCTGATGCGCGCGAGTCAGGTGACGGGATTTTCTGCGGCTCGTACAGAAGAGCGGGTCCGGTAGTGGCCAACGAGCGTGAGCATGACGCCGAACGCGATCCACGCGCTGAGGATGAGCCATTGCGGTGCGGTGTTGGCGTCGGGGAAGTAGCTCAGCGAGCGGAGGAGGTCGTTGGCTGCGCCGGGTACGAAGTACTGGCCGATGGCACCCCATGGCTCGGGGAGGAACTGCCACGGCATGGCCGCACCGGACAGGGGGTTGGCAAACAGGATCGTGATCGCTGCCGCGACGCCGAGCCCCCGGGGTCCGATGAGTGACGTGCAGCCGGCGATGAACGCGGCGGTGGCGAGGATCGATACCCCGATACCGAGCGAGTTCAACCAGAAATCGCCCTGAAGGTACTCGAACCACGTCTGCAGGATGAGAGTGAGCAACAGGCCCGAGGCGGTAGCAAAGCCGACGAGTGCAAGCAGCCGGCGCATGGGTCCGACGATGAGCATCGATACGAGCACGCCGCCGAGCATCCCACCGATGGTGAGCGGGAGCGCGGCGACGGCCAGTCCGGCACCTGTGGGGTCGCTCTCAGCGAGGGGGACGACGGGGGTCACGGTCACGGTCGCGGTCGACGGGTCGCCGCCGGCCGCCGTGACCTGTGCAGTGAGTTGCGTCTGGAGCTGCGTTGCGACGCCGGTCAGCATCTGGGTTGCCGCGGCGTTCGCTGCGGGCGCGGTGAGGACCTCGGGCGCCTCAGGAGGTGCGGCGAGAATGATGGCACCGTACGTCTCCCGGGTCTTGATCTGGTCGACAGCATCGCCACGGTCGTCCGCTTCGACGAAGTCGAACAGTCCGGGCGATGCGGTGTCGATGAGGTCTTCGAACGCCGTAACTGCCGCCTCGGGGCCGGCGATGCTGACCGGGAGGTTCTGGGGTTCCGATGTCTTGCTCGGCCACGTGAAGGCGAGCAAGATCAGGGCGACTGCAAGCGAGCCCAGGATGCCGAGGCCCAGGGCCGTTCCCCATTTGGTGTGCGGGCGGGGAGCGTCGGGCTTCCCTTGGGATGTGGCGAACGCCATGATGATCCTTCCAAAGAGATTGAGCAATCTGTTTGACACACGCTAACAGATCAGGCAGTCTTTTTGTATGCCAAGAATCACGGAGGCTCGACGGACCGAACGCCGAAACCAGATCGCGCAAGCGGCGCTGCGGTGCTTCGCGCGTCAGGGCTTCGCCGGCACGTCCATGGCGGACATCATCACCGAGGCCGGGTTGTCGTCCGGGTCGATCTACTCGCACTTCGACAGCAAGGCCGAGCTCCTCCGGTTCGCCGTGTCGAGCGTTCTCGAGGACCGCTTCACCGGGATGCTCGACGAAGTCCGCGACGGCGGCGAGATCGCCCCGAGCAGGCTGCTCGGTCACCTGCTGAGCGAGATCGGAGCGGAAGTGGCGCAGGCGCACGTCCTCCTACAGGTCTGGGCGGAAATGCCCCGCGATGCCGAGCTCGCCGAACTCATGGGCGACAATCTGCGCAAGCTCCGCATGCTTCTCACCCAGGCGCTGACCCCGTACATCGAGGCGCACCAGCCGCCTGCCACAGCCACCGAAGCCGCCGACGCCGTGCTCTCTGCACTCTTCGGATTCGTGCTGAGGGTCGCCATCGACCCGCAGACCCCGACCGCCGAGATCCGTCAGGGAGTCCTCCTCGGCTTTTCTCTCGAACCCCACCCGGCCTAGCGGCCGCTCACCAAATGAAGGGCATGACCATGAAGTTCCTCGCCCGCTACAACCTGTACATCTTCACCGCCATCGGCCTCGCCATCGGCATCTACACGCTCATCGCATGGCCCTCAATGCCCGTCCTCCAGCGCGCCACGGGCCTGATGTCCCTCGCCGTCGTCCTGCACCTCTGGGAAGAAGGCCGATTCCCCGGCGGATTCACCGACCTGATCGCAAACAAACTCAACTTCACCGCGAAGAGCCGGCACTTCGGTGAGATCGTCACCGGCATCCTCGTCATCGTGGTCCTGTTCATCCCGTTCTTCTTCCCGCAGATCGTCTTCATGCAGGTCGCCGCCCTCTACCTGGGCTTCCTCGAGGCGTTTGCCCACGTCGCGGCCATCGGCATCTTCCGTCTGAAGAAGCCGTACTCACCCGGCATGCTCACCGCAGTCGTGCTGATGCTGCCCATCGCCATCACGGGGATCGTCATCGGCTCGCAGCAAGGTCTCATCGATGGCCTCGACTATCTGTGGGCGGGCCTCTACCTGATCCTCGCCCTCGCCATCGCGCAGTTCACCGTCGTCCGCAGCAGCGGCATGCCGTACTCCGAGTTCCTCGGCAACATCGCGAAGAACATCAAGGGCACCCCACCAACCGTCCAGTAGACCGGGACATGTCGCCCTAGAACCCGCGATGCCGCTGCTGCCAGACTTGTGCCCACGTTCAGGCCAATCCGGTAGCCAGCACGCTATTCAACGGGGACGTCCTCGCAGCTTCGTACTCCCAATTTCAAGGAGAAGATTATGTCGACAACGGATGCAGTCATCGAGGTAGACAAGCTGACCAAGTCCTACGGACGCTTCCAAGCTCTCCGCGGACTGGATCTGAACGTGGCTCGCGGCGAAGTGCACGGGTTCCTCGGCCCCAACGGTGCTGGGAAATCCACCACGATCCGCGTCCTGCTCGGGCTGCTGCGCGGCGATGGTGGGACGGCGCGCGTGCTGGGCGGCGACCCCTGGAAAGACGTTGTCGGCTTGCACAGGCGGCTCGCATACGTGCCGGGTGACGTGTCGCTATGGCCCGGGATGAGCGGCGGCGAAGCCATCGACCTGCTCGGCACTCTACGAGGTGGTCTCGACGAGACGCGGCGCAAGGATCTGATCGACCGCTTCGAACTGGATCCAACGAAGCGGGGCCGGCAATATTCGAAAGGCAATCGACAGAAAGTCGCGATTGTCGCCGCTCTCGCATCGGACGTGGAGCTGCTGATTCTGGACGAGCCGACCAGTGGGCTGGACCCGCTCATGGAGAACGTCTTCCAAGAGGTCATCGGCGAAGCCAAAGCACGAGGAACGTCCGTGCTGCTCTCCAGCCACATCCTCTCGGAGCTGGAATCACTCGCGGACCGCATGTCGATCATTCGCGACGGAAAGATCGTCCAGAACGGCACACTCGCCGATCTGCAAAAGGGCGCCCGCAGCACCATCCACGCCACGTTCGCTCAACCGATCACCGAGTCCGTGTTGCACGGGTTGAGCGACGTGCACGTGGATGGTGCGAAGCTCACCGCGAGCGTCGACGCCGCAGAGGTCGGAGAGGCCATGGCGCGCCTGACGCCGCTCGGGATCACCGCGTTGACCGTCGAGCCGCCGTCGCTGGAGTCCTTGTTCCTGCGTCTCTACGAGCCTGGAACCCCCGAGCAGGAGGCGTCCTGATGGCCAGCACAGCCATCGCTGGCACGCCGCCCCTCCTGCGGGCGAATGTCCGGTATGACGGCCGCATGCTCGCCCCCTGGGCGCTGCTGACCACCGTCTTGTCCGCGTCCTCCATGCTGTACCCGCTCATCTTCCCGACCGAGCAGGACCGCCAAGCGTTCGCCGGTGCCGTAGGCGCCAACCCGGCGATGGCCATCATCTTCGGGCCGGCATTCGACCTGTCCACCGCCGACGGATTCAATGCCTGGCGTTCGCTCGCTCTCGGCGGACTCATCGCGGGTCTCGGCGTCATCTTCGCTGTCACCCGAGCAACTCGCGCCCAGGAAGACTCCGGACAGGCGGAACTTCTCGCCTCCGGAGTGATGGGGCGTGCCTCCCGGCTGATGGCAGCAGTGGCAATGTGCCTTGGATTTTCCATCATCCTGGGCCTCGTCACCGGACTCGTCACGGTGCTGTGCGGCGGGGACTGGAACGCCTCGATGCTGTTGGCCGCGACCATGTCCGCAACCGCCTGGATGTTCACAGGCGTCGCCGCCGTCACCGCACAGCTGGGATCCGACGCGCGCACATCGAACTCCCTGGCCGTCGCGACGCTCGGAGTGCTCTTCATCGGTCGCGGCGTCAGCTACGCGTTGGAGGCGCCGGACTGGGTGATCTGGGCCAACCCGCTCGGATGGATGACCGAAACCAAGCCGGCCCTCGACAACAACTGGTGGCCGCTGCTGCTGGCCGTCGCGCTCACCATCGTCCTCTTCGCCGTGGCCTTCCTGCTGCAATCGCGGCGGGAGTTCGGGGCGGGAGCGGTCGCCCCTGGACCCGGACCCGCACGCGGGAAAGACCGCTCGACGTGGCGGCTCGCGGTGCGGATCAACCGCGGCCCGATCCTCAGCTGGGGAATCGCATTCGTCGCGCTCGGCTTCGTGTTCGGCTACCTCGCGACCTCAGTCTCCGACATCTTCGGATCGGACCCGGCCATCCAACAGATGCTCGCCGCCGGTGCCGCCACATCCGACGACCTCGTCAGCGCATTCCTCGTAACCATCCTCAGCATGGTCGGCATCCTCGCCGCCATCCCCGGCGTCCAGACCATGCTCAAAGTCCGAACCGAGGAAATGGAAGACCGGCTCGAGCCCGTCATCGCCACCGCGACCGCACGTCCTCGCTACTACTTCAGCAACGTGCTCATCGCCCTCGGCGCCCCGGCCATCTACATGCTCGTCGCCGGTAGCCTCATCGGATGGCTCACCGCCGCAGCAGATATCGGCGCCACGTTCGGCGACGTGCTCCTCCAAGCAACGGCCACCATCCCTGCGGTATGGACCGTCGTCGCACTCGCAGTGGCCGTGATCGGTGCCCGTCCCCAAGTGTCCATCGCCGCCTGGCTCGGAGTCCTCGCTTCGTTCGCACTGACCATCCTCGGTCCGACCTTCCAGCTCTGGGACTGGATCCTCGCCATCAGCCCGTTCTGGCACATCCCCAACGTCACCTCGAGTGACGCTGACTGGACTGGACTGATCTGGATCAGCCTCGTCACCCTCCTCTTCCTCGCCCTGGGCTTCGCAGGTTTCCGCCGGCGAGACCTCGCGCGCTCCTGACCCGAGAGAAAGTCGAGCGTCGAGGATCAGATCGTTCGGAGCCACCGGCACGAGGACTGAACTGCTCCGCCGCCGACCACATGGAGGGAATAGTTCCCTAAGGAATACTGCGCTCCGCCGATAAGACCGACGAGCTGATCCGGGAGTACGTCGCCGACGGCGGTAAGCCCGAAGACTGGTGGAAGTCGTGGGCTGGCGCCTACTCGGTGGCTCCAACTCAGAACGCGCCGATCGTGCGTGACCGTGGTGAGGGTCGGATCCTCGAGCTCGTGCGCTGGGACTGGCAGAAGCCGGCGAACCGTCCCAAGGGCGGGCCGGTCATAAACGCCCGCATGGAAAAATTGGCAGCAGGCTTCTGGGCGCCCGCCTTCTCGGCTGCTCGATGCATCGTTCCGATGCGGGGCTACTTCGAGTGGACGGGCGACAAGACCCCGAAGACTCCGCACTTCCTTCACGGCGACGGGCTGCTCTCGGCCGCGGGGCTCACCTGGTCGATGGAACTGCCGAACGGCGAGAAGTCACGCTGCTTCGTCGTCATCACCCGTGAGGCACGCGACGCAAGTGGCGAGGTGCACGACCGGATGCCCGCGTTCCTCGCGCCCGACACCTGGGATGCCTGGCTCACACCGGAGAAGCTCACCGGGGATCGGAAGATCGAGACCTTGGCGATGCTCGAGCACACTTCGAGTGATGTCGCCTCGACGATCCGTGAGTACATCGTCGACCGGAAAGTCAGCAATAGTCGCACCGTCGATCCGGCTGACCCGACCCTGCTGGAGCCGGTCGCCTGAGCAGCGATCTGCGCGTATTGCGGTCGGTGTAACTAGGGTGGCTTATAGGGTAGTAAGGAGGTAAACTGCTCTCATGGAAACCCTGACCCCCACCACAGCGCACAGCCGCACGATGCGGATGGACATCCATGACATCGTGCGCGAGCTCAACGCGGCCCTCGGCCCGACGCTCGTCGCTGGGCTCGCGGGCTCCAAGGACCGCAAGCTCCCGATCCGCTGGGCCAAGGCTGACGGCCCTGAGCCGCGCTCGGACGCGTCGAACCGTCTGACGTTCGCTCACCGCCAGTGGAGTCTCCTGTCTGCAGCGGACGGCGATCACGTCGCCCGGCAGTGGTTCATCGGTGGAAACCCACACCTGCGGGAAGACACCCCGATCACGGCGATCCGCGAGGGCCGTCATGGTGAGGTCGCTGACGCGGTCGAGTCGTTCATCGCCGGGACCGCCGACGCGTGACGACTGCGCGGACCTGCTCTGTCACCGGCCTCCGACTCATCTCAGACCCCGGCGCCTACGGCTTCCACGTCGGGAAGAACGACTATCCCGCGCTGTCTGGCGCGCCCCGTGACGCTGCTGCGAAGTGGCGCCAGGCATGGGGTCGCTACGATGTGCCCGGTCAGACCTTCTACGTCGCAGAGACGCGATCTGCGGCCTATGCCGAGGTGCTCTCCGGCTTCAAGCGCGCCAACGGCGCGACAGACACGCTCACGAAGGATGCCGAGTTCGCTGGGCTCTCCCTCGAGGAGTACATCGAGGAGATCGCTCGCGAGTGGTCGGATCGCGACTTCATGGGTCTCGGTGCCATCCCCGCCGGCTGGCGATACGACCGCGGGCTCATCCCTGTCGTGCTCCCCGATCCCGGCTGGCTCGTCGACGTCGAGCACCCCGATTCCATCTCCGCCATCGAGGGTGCGATCGGGCCACTGCTGGCGAGCTTCAACGTCACCCACCTGACCACCGGCACGCTCCGCAGCGAGAAGCGTCACGTCACCACCCGCATCGCCGAGCACCTGCACGGCCTCACTCTCGACACCGGCAGCACGCCCCTCGGGGTGCACTTCGGCAGCAAGCACGGCGCCGCCTGGTGCAAGGCGATCTGGCTCGATCACCCTGAAGCCCGCGACGTGCTCGCTCTGGCCGCTGAGCCGATCCTCGTCACCGACGACGACCTGAAGACCGCGGCGGATCGCTTCCGCATCCGCGTCTTCTGAGCGGCGCTCCCGCATGCACCTCGAGATCACCGTCACACCCCGCGAGACACTCGTGTGGGCTCAGTCGTCCAAGGGGGCGCAAGAGCTGCGTCACGAGCTCGAAGAGTCCGGCTACCTCGTGCGCGATGCCGACCCGTTCGAGCTGACCAGCGCCGGTCTCATCCCCGCAGGTGAGCACCTCGAGTTCGATCCCGCGCGTATCTTCGACGTAGGCATCGGTCCGAACGCCAACGCGTCTCTGCATGCGCTGACGGACTCCGGTCACCTGCTCATCTGGCACCACTGGCAGACGCGTCTCGCCCGGAAGGTATGGGGCGTCAACATCGCGATACCGCGCAAGCGTCGGCCGCGTGCTGACGGCATCGAGAGAGCCACGCACTTCGGCACCAAGGTGCGCAGCAATGTCGGTCTCGGCCTCAAGATCTCCCGCGACACGTACGCCACGATCAACAAGCGATCCTCGATGCCTCGCGGGTCACGGGATGCCAACCCGGAAGCGTGGGACCGGCAGAGTCGCTACTTCGATGACGACGAGCACCGCATCCTCACCGACGAGTGGTGCGCTTCGCACCAGGCCGACGCGCTGGCGAACTTCGACATGAACATGGCCCATTTCGCCTCGCTTGACCCGATCGAGTTCGAGGCCACTCTGCAGCTGGCGCTCGACGGCCACCCGGACATGGTCGAGGTGACAGATCTCACCGAATGGGTTGGCGTGCCTGGGGTCTACATCATGGTTCTCGACGAGTACCGGCAGGTCTACGTCGGCGCGTCATCCGAGTCCGCGGGGATCGCTAAGCGCATCCGTCAGCACTGGACCAACCAGAAAGAGTTCGACCGCCTCATCTGGGGCGGCGTGAAGACATCGATCCTGTCGATCGACAGCTTTCGCGCCCTGGACACCACGCGCATCTTCGCGATGATGACCGGCGACTACTTCGATGAGGAGATCTCTGTCCTCGCGCAGTTCCCGCCGAAGTTCGCCCTGAACCGCATCATCGGCGGGCGCGATGCTGTGCGGTTTGCAGGACTTCTCGGCGTCGACGCTGTCATGCGCACGCGCGAGATCGACCCCGAGCGGGATGTAGAACCGACGGGCGCGTCAGACCTGACTCCTGATATCGCGACCACCTGAGCACTTGAACGGAGACACCGTGACCGACCCAGAAGACCAGGCGCGTCTCGCACGTCTCCAGGAGATCCGAGAGGGCATGGAGGCGCTTCGCATCGAGGCTCTCGCGGAGCGCGGAGGCAAGACCTTCACGACCGACGAGACGCTCGAGTTCATCCGGCGACATGATGATGCCGCAGACACGGTGGAGCGCTACGCCCTCCAGGGACGGGAACCGAACGACGACGCCTGATGCCACCCTGTGGCGCGGCTACGAAGACTGATCGGGATCTGCGGCCGCCGTCGCCTCGAGCTCGCGAAGTCGTTTCAGCTGTGCCCACGGCCAGAACGCGATCCACCCGATCGAAACGATCGAGCCGCCCATGATCATCGAAGCGATATCCATGCGCTTCACGCTACGGACTCGGCGTGCACGCGGTCATCCCCCGCGCGACGGATCCCGTCAGCCGGCGTCTGCAGCGCGCGAGCGGCCGATGCCCTCCCTTCTTCCTCTTCGGCAGAGGGCTCGGGTCAGCCGTGGGCACCAGGGCACGGTCAGGCGCACTCCTCCTTGCGCCCCTGATCGTCAGAGGCGACTGACCAGGACGTCCCAGCCCGTACCTACACTGATACTTCGGCGGTCTGGACCGCCACGCTCCGAGTCTGCCTCCCCACGCGGGTCAGACGCAGAGGACAACCGAGGCGGATCCAGAGCTGCAGTACCTGTCGAATCACCTTCTCCCTCATGAGGGCATCGCAGGCGTGGGGTGTGACGTCCGGAAATGAGTTCGAGTTGTCTGATTTCACCACCCGCGGTCCCGCCATCACGCGCGACGCGAAGGCCTGGCGCGATGCCGCCGGCGTGAAGTACACCGAGGCGCTGCGCCTCATCGAGGATCCGCTCCACCAGGGCATCCTCGGCGATCGCATCGTCGTGCGCGACCTGCTCCGCGTGCTCGAGGAGGATCCGCTCCTCGGCCTGAATGGCTACGCCGGCAAGTTCGGCCGCACTGGTCTGCACGCCGACTCGGCCATGAGGGACGATCTCTCATCTGAGATGCTCCGCGAGGTGCTTCTGTCGGTCGAGGCTCTAAACCTGTTCTCTCACTCGAAGACGCTCGCGCCGGGCGGCACTCCACCGATCACCGCGTCGGGGATCCCCTTCGACACCAGCCTGATCGACATGTACTCGCGCGAGTGGGTGAGCAGCTACGAGATGAAGCACACGGTCGAGCGCCTGCTCGCTCCGATGGGTCTCTACGTCTCGAACGGCGCAGTGATCCTCGCTGCCACCATGATCGGACTGCCCATCGTGCGGTTCGATGAGAACAGCCCGAACGTGAGCATCGGAGTTCGCCGGGACGAGCACAACAACCTGCAACGGATGCTGGACGGAGACGACCTGCGAAGCGAGCACAGCATCCCACGCGGCTACACGCGGCTCCGCACCGTGCTCGAGCGAGCAGCCGCCGGCGAGCCGTTTGAGCAGGAGCTCGCGCTTGCGCTGACCTCCTGATCTGACATCTCCCATCAAGAGCCGCCTGGCCCCCTCCGCCCCAGGCGGCTCTTTCGCGCGCCCGAAAGGACGACCCCGTGTCTGAACCCAAACCGATCGACAAGAAGACCGCCCGGCACATTCGCGCGATCGTCATCACGCAGGACGACGCGCTGAAAGGTCGCCCCTGGCGGTCGCTCAAAGAGATCAAGCGCGCGCTGAAGGCAGGCGAGATCACCTGACTGAGAAACGACCGAGGACGGGTACGGGACGCCTCGCGCGAGGGAGGAAACGCTGATGCGAGGCGCCCCGAGTGACGCCGATGCCCGCCGGAGTCACTCCGGCCAGATGATCGCCCCCCGGCGCCATCTGGCAGGTTCAGGATCCTCGCTCGAATCCGTTCCCGCAAGACCCAGTTAGGCGTCGAGTGAGACGAGGTACTCAGCGTTGCCGCGCATCGACGGCTTGTATCGGTCGAGCTCCTCGGTGTGGACATGATCCGCGAGCAGTGTGAGCAGGCTGCCCAGCGCAGCGCTCGCGCGTCCCTGCGCATGAAGCGTCAGCGCTTCGAACGCGCCCAGCGCCACGTCGTCCGGGAACTCCTCGCGAGCCGTCCTGAATACCTCTGCTGACCTGTCCAGATCGCCGAGGTTACGCAGCGTGGATCCGTACTGGAGGAAGCACCGACGCCGGATGTCGCCGTGGAGTCCGTTCTCGAGGGCGCGCCGGTAGTAGCCCTTCGCCATGACCTCTTCGCCCGCGGTGTCGAACGCGCCGCCGACTTCGTAGAGCACGCGCGGATCGTGCGGGTGCTTCTCCAGGATCGGGCGAAGCGCCGCGATCGTCGGCGCCATGTTCTCGCGGTCTCGCTCCTGGAAGATGCGATCCAGCTCAGCGTTCAGCTTGTCCGTTGCCATCGTGGCCCCCCGGTGCACGGCGGTGGAACCGTACTCGGCCACGCTATCCGAAGCACACGCTTCAGAACCCGACGTCGCCGGGTCAGTCCCCTCTCCGCACCTATATCCGCAGCGGAACGGCTGCGTGGTCCCCGGCGTTCAGTGAGGCAGGAGCAGCACGATCGTCAATATCGCCACAACGGCCGCGCAGAGGGTGACCCACCCCAGAATCACGCGGCGATGAGACGGTTCCGGTGGCTGCCGGGTCGGCTCCCCAAGACGAGCGCGAACGACATCAGCTTCGCGCTCTAGCTCGTTGGCCCGCTCTGCAAGCTCTGCGTTTCCCACGCTGACCATTCCGATCGTCGTAGACAGCAACTCTGCGTGCTCGGCCTCGATACTTCGAAGCTGAGCTCTCAGTTCCGCCTCGGACGACCGGTCGTCGCCATCACCGGCCTGCATCGTTGTTTCCATCCTGAGTATCGTCTCGGGCGGAGCCTCTCCGCGCCCGCGCGCGATTGGACAGCCACGCCCCGAGCACGACGCCGAGCAGCACGATGACGGCCAGAGCGATGCCGAGTATCAGCAGCAAGTCGGGGAACGACGGCAGCAGCGGGTTCGGTTCCATGCGCAGAGCCTATGCGCAGGATCGCAATCCGCACAGGCTCGTGGTTCCAGTCGCCGCCGAAAATCCTTCCTCACTCGTCGAGGGCTGAGAGGAGGTCGCTGGCGCCGAGGTTGCCGACGGGTGTCTCATTGCGACGCTGACACCGAAACTACTTTGCAGACGCTCGCAGCCTCGCGATCCCGCTCGGCCACTGCTCAAACACCAGGTACCTACTCAGCCCCATCTCACTTCAACGTCTGGCCCATTGGCCACGATAAGACCACTTATCCGGACTATCCGGGGAGGCATGGTCACGCGAGCGAGAGTGGTTGGAGTGTGGCGCGACACCTGAGCTGGTCAGGGCGATAGCTTCAGTCTCGCGCTGGTCCTGCATTTCGCTGCAATACCGGGATCGTGTTCGGCTCTTCGAACCAATCTGCCGGCAACTCGTGTGCTTTCGCAGCTTGGATGGTTGCCTGAGCAGCGATCGCACTCCCCTTCACTCTGATCCAGGCCGCCGCTGCCTGTCCCTGCGTTTCCAGATGGCGGACGGTCGGCACGAAGTGCTGACTGGACGCGGGAGTGAGCTGACCGACCCGCTCTCCATCGATCCGGATCTCGATCAGCGTCTTCGGTGCGCGCGCTGTCCCGCCGTCGATCACCGCAAGCGTTCCCAGGGCGATTCCGTCACCGATGCCAGTGATGAAGTCCGAAAGGACATCCTGATGCTGCTCCTCCCCAGTGACCTGGAGCGCCGACCCCCAGGGCAGGATGCTGTAGCTGCCGGCCGGAGGCTCATTCATCGGCAACAGGAGATGCGGCTCGTTCAGGGCGATCGAAACTCGCGCCACATACTTCAGTTTGCGCGACGAGTCCCACGATTCCCGGGCCGACGCCCAGATGCGAGCGCCGGTCGCAGCGACATGGCCGGAATTCCAGACATCGCTGATCGCGGAGACGTAGAGGACGGCTACTTCCTTCTCCAGATATCCGACGTGCTGGCCGTTGATCTGCACCATGACGGCGTTCTTGTCGTGCGGGTTGGTCGGTTCTGGAACGAGAACAGCGATCAGATCATTGCGTTCGATCTCTTCGTCCTTCTTCGGTTTCCGCCCGATCGCCTAGTGGATGCTGTCCATCCGAGCGAACTCGCCAGCGACCTCGGTGTTCGGGTATCCGTCCGCGCCCAGCAGCAGATACCCATTTCGCGTCGCCTTCTCCCGCTCACGCCTGTTGTTGCTCGTGAGTGGTTCGGCTGCGGTACTCCTCTTCCGAGCCTCGGAAGGCGCGGCGGGCGGAAGAAGAGGGTCCGTCCCCTGAACGCCGTCGTTCGCGATCCAGTCAGTCCAGGTGACGCCGTCCCGGTAGCGATACTGATTTCGACCGGAGGGGTCAGGATGCCACGCGGCAGGAACCGGTGGAGAAGCGGTGGTCATTGGGGATCCCCTCGTCTTACAACACGTCTGGCTATCGAGAATCTATCGCCCCGGGGCCGCTTCCCGGTCGAGGATCCAGTGATCAAAGAGAGCGCCTGCGATCGAGAAAGCGCGAGCACCTCAGACGAGCGCCGCTCGTACTAGCGCAATCCCGCTCTGACCACAGAACACGTGAACGCGTTACCGCTGGGTTACCGCACCCGTCGCTTCAGACATGACGAAGGCCCCGCATCCCAGTGTTTCCAGGGGATTCGGGGCCTTCGTGGTGGCGGTGACGGTGGGATTTGAACCCACGGTAGGGGGTTACCCTACACAACTTTTCGAGAGTTGCACCTTCGGCCGCTCGGACACGTCACCGCGGACTAGCTTACGACAACCCGCGCCACGGCGCGAATCGAGTGGGTCAGCACCGGATCACCAGGCGGCGGCGACCTCCGCGTGCGTGCGCAGGATGCCGTCGGTCGTCCCCTCGGGGGCCCGGCCGATGCCGCACTCCGTCGCGACGCCGAACTGCGGAGCGAAGCGCTGGGCCACGGCGATGCGCCGCTCCGCTCCCTCCGCGCCGTCTTCCCGGTGCACGAGCCCCAGGTACAGCTCACCGTCGTACGCGAGGTCGGCGAGGGGCGCGAAGTACGCCTCGTCATCGCGTTCGATCGGCACGGGCAGGTGCAGCCAGGTCAGCGGGCGGGCCGATGCGGCGATCACGGCGTTCGCGTAGCGGACGAGGTTCGCAGCATCCGTCGGCTCGAAGAAGTGCTTCTCGGCGACGTCTCCGTAGCAGAGGTGCACTCCGACCTCGACGTCGGCCGGCACGGCGTCGATCAGTGCCGCGAGGCGCGAGACGAGACCGGGCAACGGGTCGCCCTCCCACCACACGTCCATGACTCGCCCGAACGCCGGCGCAGCCTCGATGATCCCCATCTCGCTCGCCACGTCCCACTGGATCGCGAGGTCGTCATGCGGGATCGCCGCGAGGATGCTGTCGACCTCGCGCCGCAGCGCGGCGGTGTAGACCGGGTCGATGGCGGCGCGGTCATCGCCGAAGAAGAACGACGAGACGACCGCGACCGTCGTCGGAAGTGAGACCTGGAAGCGGGTCGCGGCAGGTACGACGCCCTCGTCACGCAGGCGCGAGAAGATCGCGTACGACTCGATCGCGGCATCCGCATATCCCAGCGGCGGGAGCTGGATGCTCGCCGCATCCACCCCGTCGGCGATGCGCAGCGGTCGAGCGTCGATGCCGGCCCTGAACGGGATGGGCTCGTCGCCGATGCGCTCGATGCCGTCGGCCTCGCCGAGCACGTCGGGCTGGAACATGATCCAGTGGAATCGCTTGCCGACCTCACCGTCGGGGATGCGGCGGAGTCGCGGACCCAGCAGTTCGGCGGCGGTGCGCATCGTGGTCTCGGCGTCGTCGAAGTTCACACTGCCCACGAGGAGGGCACCCTGCGGCTGAGTCATGCATCCAGGTTATCGGCGCGTGTTTTCTCCGGCAGCCTCTCGGACGAACGCCGCGCCTCCAAGTTAGGCTGTCCTAAAGGCATCCGTCGCAGGGTGCGCCGCGGAGTCGAGGCACGGAGGGGACGCAATGGGCTTCATCACATCGGAGGCGCTGGCAGAGACCGGCTACGTCGTGCTCGACGACCACGATCAGGCATCCGATCCCGCGGAGTGGCTCGACCTCGAGTACATCGGCTGGCGCTCGTCGGGCGTCACCCGCTTCGCGCCGCTCGCCAGCTACGCCGGCGCGATCGAATGCAATGGCTTCTGGAACCAGACCCCTCCCCGCACCGACAAGGACGGCGTGTGGATCGAGTCGCAGGTCGCGATCGCCCCGACCCTGCAGCGACGCGCCCTCGAGCCGGGCGCCGGAGTGGGGCGCTGCCGCGTCATCGAACTGCAGCCCAACGACTACGCGGATGCCGTCTACAACCTGCACCAGGACGACAACAACCGCCTCAACGAAGACGGCACCGGCTGGGTCGTGCGCGGCTACTACAACCTGTCCGATGACACGGATTCGCTGCTGCTCCTGCGCTCCGACCGCTTCGACCCGGCGACCGAGATCCGCCTGCCGTTGCGCGAGGGATCCCGCATCATCGTCGACACCCAGCGCTTCTGGCACGCGGTCTGGCATCGCGGCACGACCCCGCGGTACGCCCTCATCACCTCGTGGACGTCGGGTCCCGAGCTCGACGCCTACATCGAGGCGAACCACGGCGACCCGCACCCGGCGACCGTCGACCTCGACCCGCAGCTCGTCGACGACGCACAGGTCGAACTCCACCGTCGCATCGAAGAGCGCCGCCGCGTCTTCGAGGCGCAGGGCATCGTGATGGAACCGCGCGCCGACCTCAGCGTCTGACCTCCGCGCTTCCTCGGTCGGGCATGACGACGGAGCCCCGCCCCGATAGGTCCGGCATCTGAACTCGGCCGGGCTGGCGTCCGTCTGCAGGACCGATGCACGTATGCAGGACCAGAACGCGGTTCTGAACCGACATCGGTGCTTCCGTCCTGCACACGGTCGCCGACACGACACCGGGCGGGCCTGTCATTCCCGAACCCCGGCACGACGTCGGACTCCACCCCCGACACACCGAACGGACGAACGGATGCCAGGGCACGCCGCCCTAGACGTCCGACACTGTGCCCGGGGGTAGCGGCGAGAAGTCGCCCCAGGACCCCGACAGCCGCCGGACTACTCCGCGACCGTGCGCCCGTCGTCCAACCGCACGACCCGGTCGACGGCGCCCGCGGGCGGGGCGACGTGCGAGATCAGCAGCACCGACTGCTCCCCCGCCGCGTGCAGCAGGTCGCGCAGCAGCGCATCGGATGCATCGGGGTCGACACCCGCGGTCGGCTCGTCGAGCACCAGCACCGGGAAGCCCCTGAGCAGCGCGCGAGCCAGAGCGATCCGCTGCGCCTGCCCGCCGGACACGAGTCCGCCGCGGTCGCCGACCCGCGCATCCAGTCCGCCCCGCTCGCGCACCCAGGCGCCGAGGCCGACGCGGTCGAGCACCGCGAGCAGCTCATCGTCGGTCGCGGATTCTCGGGCGAACAGCAGGTTCTGGCGGATGTCTTCGTCGAACAGCTGTGGACTCTGCTCGCACAGCCCGATCGTGCGTCGCAACGCGGGACCGGAGAGTTCCGCCGCATTCATGCCTCCGACGGAATACTCCCCCTCGATCCGCAGGAACCCCACGAGCGCGGCAGCGAGCGAGCTCTTGCCCGCCCCGCTCGGACCGGCCACCAGCACACGCTCTCCCGGACGCAGGTCCAGGTCGACTCCTCGGAGCGCCGGCGCCCCCCCGGGCCACCACGCGCGCACATCACGGAGTCGCAGCGCGGGAACTCCGACGATCGTCACATCCACGCCGTTGTCCGACCTCAGCTCGGCCGGCATCTCCGCCGGCAGCACGTCGACGATGCGCTCGGCGCTCGAACGCACACTGCGCCAGGATGCCGCGGCGATCGGCACGGCGCCGAAGACCTCGAACACGACCATGGGAACGAGCACGGCCACGGCGAGCCAGGGTCCGTCGATCGCCCCGGTCGTCAGCCCGGGAGCCGCGACAGCCAGCGCCCAGACCGACGCCGCGCCCGCGACCGCCGACACGACGCCGGCTGCGATCGCCTGCGCCAGGGATGCCGTGCTCACGGCGCGGCGCAGCTCGGCATCCGCCTGCCGCACCCGCTCGCGGGCCTGCGGCTCGGCTCCATAGGCGAGCAGCACATCGAGCGTGCCGAAGTAGTCGGTCAGCGCGGCGGAGAGGTCGCCGCGACGGCGAGAGACGGCGGCCTCGGCCCGAGAGCCGAACACCCAGCCCAGTCCGATCGCCGCAGCGGCCGCGACCACGAGGCATGCGGAGAGAGTGAGTGCGGCCGGCAGCGACACGAACGCCAGGAATCCGACGGCGCCGAGGGCGACGAGCCCCGAGACTGCGAGCGGCTGCACGACCCGCAGCGGCAGGTTCTGCAGGTTCTCGACATCGTCGACGAGGGCCGAGAGCACGCGACCGTGGTCGGTTCGTCCGAGTCCGGCAGGCGACAGCGGAGTGAGGCGCCGCACCATGTCGGCGCGTGTCGAGGCGAGCTGACGCAGCGCCGCATCGTGGCCGCTCAGCCGTTCCAGATACCGGGTCACCGCACGAGACACCGCGAAGAACCTCACCCCGACCACCGCGATCGACAGCGGCACGAGAGAGTCGACGATCGATGCGCTGACGATCAGCCAGCCGCTCACCGCGAGCAGGCTCACCGCGGCGCCCGCCGACAGGAAACCCCAGATCGCGCCGGGGAGGAAGCGGCGCATCGGCGGCTGCGCGAGTCGGAGGACGTCGCGGATCCGGGCGGAGTCGCTGATGCTCATGCGTGCACCCCCAGCTCGACGACGCGATCGGCGATGGCCCTGGCCGAGCGGCGGTGCGAGACGAGGAGGACCGTGGCTCCGGCATCCGCTCGGTCGCGCAGCGACGACCAGAGCCGTGCTTCGGTGTCGGGGTCGAGGGCGCTCGACGGCTCGTCGAGAGCGAGCACCGCGTCGGGATGAGCGGCGTGCCGATACAGCGCCCGTGCGACGGCGACGCGCTGCGCCTGGCCGCCCGACAGACCGCTCCCCTGCACGCCGAGCTCGAGCGCCGGATCGAGGTCGGTCGCGCACGCGTCGTCGAGGGCGCGGCGGATGCCGTCGTCGTCGGGCTCGTCGTCACCGAGCGCGACGTTCGCGGCGATCGTGCCGCGGCTCAGCTGGGGGCGCTGTCCGCTCCACGCCAGCCACTCGGACGGAGCGAGGTCGCCCACGCCGACTCCTCCGACCGTGGCCGACCCCTCGAACTGGACGGCACCGCGCAGCGCCGCGAGCAGGCTGGACTTGCCCGCGCCGCTCGGCCCCTCGATCAGGGTGATGGTGCCAGGCGCCGCGATGAATGAGACGGGTGCCAGATCGCGCACGCGCAGGTCGGTGACCACCAGATCTCGCGCGTTCGTGCTCCATGACTCCGGAGATCCATCCGGAGAACCGGCCGGATCGGCAGGATCCGACCCGACCGTCGCCGGAGCTCCGGAGTCATGGAGCGAGTCCGCCCGAGCCCCGGCCGCGTCGAGCACCTCGAACACATCCTCGGTCGCCGCGACCCCCTCGGACGCGGCGTGGAACTGCACGCCCACCTGGCGGATCGGCAGGAACGTCTCGGGCGCGAGCAGCAGCACGAACAGCCCGACCTCGAGCGACAGGTCACCCGACAGCAGCCGGAAGCCCACCGCCACGGCGATCAGCGCCACCGCGAGCGAGGCCAGCAGCTCCATCGCGAAGCCCGACAGGAACGAGAACCGCAGCACCTTCATGGTCTCGCGACGGTACTCGTCGGCCGTGTGCTCGATCTGTGCGGCGGCCCGGCGCTCGCGCCCGAACAGACGCAGCGTCGAGAGCCCCTGCACGGTGTCGGCGAACCGTGCCGCGAGCCTCTGCAGCGTCTGCCACTGCGTGCGCTGCACCGTGCGGGTCGCGATGCCGATGAGGATCAGGAACAACGGGATCAGCGGCAGCGTGATGAGCGCCGTCAGTCCACTCGGCCAGTCCTGCCACCACATGACCGCGAGCAGCACCGGCGTCGCGATGACGGTGAGCACGAGCTGCGGGATGTACCGGGCGAAGTACGCGTCGAGCGCCTCCAGCCCGTGCCCTGCGGTGACGGCGAGGCCAGCCTGATTGCGCTGCGCGAGCCATCCGGGTCCGAGGCGGCCGACGGCGGCGATCAGAGCGGCACGCAGCTGCATCCCCGTCTTCGCCGCGGCGCGGGTCCCGGCGGCATCCGAGGCCGCGATCAGCACGCCCCGCAGGGCCGCGAGTCCGAGCAGCCAGAGCAGGGATGCCGTGACATCGCGCCCGGCGAGCGCGCCGGTGACGGCATCCGTCAGCATCCACGCGAACGCGATGGTCACCGCAGTCTGCACGACCCCGATCGCGCCGGAGAGCAGCAGGAATCCGCGGGCGGCGCTCGCATACCGCAGCAGGCGGATGTCGACCGGCTTCACCGCGCCACCCCCTCAGCCGTGGTCAGACAGGTCACTCCGGTCGCAGTTCGTGCCGCTCCCCGATCAGAGAGGCGGCGCGAACTCCGACCGGAGCAGAAGTCGTGTCTCACGCGTGCGCCGGAGCCCCCTCGATCGAGCTGCGGGTGACGCGCTTGCGGAAGATCCAGTACGTCCAGGTCTGGTACGCGAGCACCAGCGGCAGGGCGATCAGGGCGGTCCAGCTCATGATCGTCAGCGTATACGGCGTGCTCGAGGCGTTCTCGATCGTGAGGCTGAAGGCCGGGTCGATCGTCGACGGCATCACGTAGGGGAACAGCGCCGCGAACAGCATCACGACAGCGGATGCCACGGTGACGGCGCCCGCCGTGAAGGCCCGTCCGTCACGTCCGCGCATCGAGAAGAGCACCGACGCGATCAGGGCGAGCGCGGCGACGAGACCGCATCCGATGACCATCAGCATGAGCGGAGACTCGCGATCCCAGGCGATGCCGATCGTCCAGAGCACGGTGCCAGCGGCGGCGAGCACCGTCGGCCCGGCGGCGAGCTTGACCAGACGACGAGCGTCCGCGTGCACCTGGCCGTCGGTCTTGAGCGAGACGAACAGCACGCCGTGCAGGAAGAACAGCAGCAGCGTCGTGATGCCGACGAGCAGCGAATACGGGTTCAGCAGTGCGAAGAACCCGCCCACGTAGATGTGGTTCTCGTCGATCGCCACGCCCTGCACGATGTTGCCGAACGCGACACCCCACAGCAGCGCGGGCACGGCCGAGCCGATCACGATCATCCGGTCGAAGCCGCGCTTCCACTGAGCGCCCTCACGCTGGTGCCGGTACTCGAACGACACCCCGCGCAGGATCAGCGCGAGCAGGATCAGCAGCAGCGGCAGGTAGAACCCGCTGAACAGTGTCGCGTACCACTCGGGGAACGACGCGAACAGGCAGGCGCCGGCGACGATCACCCAGGTCTCATTGAGATCCCAGATGGGGCCGATCGTGTTGATGACCTGGCGACGCGAGACGTCGTTCTTGCCGAGGAACGGCAGCGACATGCCCACGCCGAAGTCGAACCCGTCGAGCACGAAGTAGCCGACGAAGAGGAAGGCGACGATCCAGAACCACATGTATTCCATGACTGATCCCTTTCTCAGTACACGACGGACGGCAGCTGGGCCGTCTCCTCGTGGGGCTGCTCTTCGGTGTCCGGACCCTTCTGGGCCGCACGGATGATGAGGCGGATCTCGACCACGGCGAGCGCGGCGTAGATCGCCGTGAAGGCGATCAGCGAGATCAGCACCTCGACGCCGCTGACACCCGGCGAGACGCCGTCCTGCGTGGTCATGAGTCCGAAGACGATCCAGGGCTGCCTGCCCATCTCGGTGAAGACCCAGCCCATGATGTTGGCGACGAGCGCGAGCGGGAACGACCAGATCGCGAGCTTCCACATCCACGGCGCCGGCGGGTTCTTGGCGCCCTTGCGGGTGACCCAGAGGCCGACCACGGCGACGAGGGCGGCGGCCATGCCGAGGCCGATCATCCAGCGGAACGCCCAGTACGTGACCCAGAGGATCGGAGCGAACTCGGTGAGTCCGGTGTCGGCGAAGGTGGTGGCGTACTCGGCGTTGAGGTCGTTGATGCCGTGCACGCACGCGTCGAACGTGTGGGTCGACAGCAGCGACAGCAGGTACGGCACGCGGATCGAGAACAGCTCGGAGCTGCCGTCTGGGGTGCCCAGCGTGAAGAGGCTGAAGGAGGCATCCGGCCCGCACACCGTGTTGAAGGTCGCCTCGGCGGCTGCCATCTTCATCGGCTGAGCGGCATACATCGCGAGGCCCAGCTGGTCACCCGTGAGCACGACCCCGGCGGTCGAGAAGATCATCGCCCACAGGCCGAACTTCAGCGAGATGCGCATGGTGTCGAAGTGCTGTCCGCGTGCCAGGTGCCAGGCCGAGACCGAGATCACGACGCCGGCGGCGAACATCAGCGCGCCGAAGATGGTATGCGGGAAGGCGGCGAGCGCGACCGGGTTGGTCAGCAGCGCCCAGAAGTCGGTGAGCTCGGCACGGTTGGTCTCGGGGTTGAAGACGTACCCGACCGGGTTCTGCATGAAGGCGTTCGCGGCGATGATGAAGTACGCCGAGAGGATGCTGCCGATCGAGACGCACCAGATCGTGGCGAGGTGCAGCTTCTGCGGCAGCTTGTCCCATCCGAAGATCCAGAGGCCGATGAACGTGGCCTCGAAGAAGAAGGCGAGCAGCCCCTCGAACGCGAGCGGAGCACCGAAGACGTCGCCGACGAAGCGCGAGTAGTCCGACCAGTTCATGCCGAACTGGAACTCCTGCACGATGCCCGTCACGACGCCCATGGCGAAGTTGATGAGGAAGATCTTGCCGAAGAACCGGGTGAGGTGCAGGTACTGCACCTTGCCGGTGCGCACCCACGCGGTCTGGAAGATCGCGGCGACGAGCGCCATGCCGATCGTCAGCGGCACGAACAGGTAGTGATAGACGGTCGTGAGACCGAACTGCCATCGAGACAGGACCAGCGGGTCCAACCATTCCATGAGCCACTCCTTCTTCCGCGCCCTGGGTGCCACGCTAACGACGGGCCTGCTGCCCCCGATGGGCCGCCGACCGTGAATAAGGCAGATGCGCGCCTAGGCGGCGGACATCTCCGTCAGACGCAGCTGCACGGTGCAGTCCGCCGGCAGGGCGGAGGTGCGAACGGCCTCGGCGGCGAGCGGCCCACCGGCTTCGGTGAGCACCCCCTGCATGAGGCCGAGGTGCACGGAGCACAGCATCGGACGGTCTTCGGCGCGACCCGCGGCATGCGGGCACGGGCTGAGATCGACGGTGAGCTGCTCGTCATCGACGACGGGCTCGAAGCCGCTCTCCTCCAAGTGTTCGATCAGGGCGTCCAGCTGGTAGGTCGCATGGCGACCGAGAGAGGATGCCGACGCAGGCAGGACCCGACGCAGCAGATCGCCGCGGACGGCTGCCGCCTTCGCCTTGTCGCGGGCGATGGGACTCGAGGCATCCGCCGCACCGGTCACTGCGCTGTACAGCGTGCGCGGACGGCCGCGAGTGGTGCGGCGCTCACTGGCCTGGATGACGTAGCCGCCTTCGATGAGGCGCTGCAGGTGCTCGCGGACCGTGTTGGGATGCAGGCCGGTGGCCTCGCACAGCTCGCCGATCGTGCGCTCCCCGCGGGTCCGCACGGGTCCGCCGTCGTGCTCGGCGTCGCCATCGATGCGGGGGCCGCCTTCGAACAGCGCGTGCAGGATCTGCACTCGCGAGAAGGTCGAGATCGGCCCGCAGACGGGCCCGCCGTTGGCCATGGATCCAGTATCCCGCGGGGGCTCGGCGCCATGGGGTGGTTCGGCCGTGAATAATGCCCCAGGCGATAGGGATGTCTGATCTCGGCGATAGCCTGGCTGCATGGCCACCCGAAAACCCGCTGCTCCTGCGTACGTCTGCACCGAATGCGGGTGGACGACCGCCAAGTGGGTGGGTCGCTGCGCCGAGTGCCAGCAGTGGGGAACCGTGCAGGAGCAGGGCACCCAGACGGGCATCCTGAGCCGGATCACGCCGCTCGCGCCGACCGCGGCGAAGGCCGCGCGACCGATCACGCAGATCACCACCGAAGACGCTCCACGTCGCACGAGCGGGGTCGGCGAGTTCGACCGCGTGCTCGGCGGGGGCATCGTTCCCGGCGCGGCGATCCTGCTCAGCGGAGAACCAGGTGTGGGCAAGTCGACGCTGCTGCTCGAGGTCGCCGCTCAAGCCGCCCGCTCCGGCCGTCGGGTGCTCTATGCGAGCGCCGAGGAGTCTCCGGCACAGGTGCGCCTGCGCGCCGAGCGCACAGGCGCGCTGCACGACGAGCTGTACCTGGCGAGCGAGACCGACCTCGCGACGATCCTCGGCCACATCGACGAGGTCGCCCCGCAGCTCGTGATCGTCGACTCGGTGCAGACCGTGTCGTCGTCGCTCATCGACGGCGCGGCCGGTCAGCCGAGCCAGGTCCGAGAAGTGGCGGCCACGCTGATCCGCGTCGCGAAGGACCGCGGGCTGCCCGTCATCCTCGTCGGGCACGTGACGAAAGACGGAACCGTCGCCGGGCCGCGCGTGCTCGAGCATCTCGTCGACGTCGTCTGCCACTTCGAGGGCGACCGTCAGACGTCGCTGCGTTTCGTCCGCGCGCTGAAGAATCGCTTCGGCCCGACCGACGAGGTCGGCTGCTTCGAGATGACGGGTGCGGGCATCTCCGAGGTGCCCGACCCGTCCGGTCTCTTCCTCTCGCAGGGTGCCACCGAGCCGGGAACCTGCGTCGCGATCTCGCTCGAGGGCCGCAGGGCGCTGCCGGTCGAGGTGCAGGCGCTGACGATCACCACCACCGCGCCGAATCCCCGTCGAGTGGTGCACGGACTCGACTCGTCGCGTGTGGCGATGGTGCTCGCGATCCTCGAACGCCGCGCCGGCATCAAGACGAGCAACCTCGACGTCTACGTCTCGACCGTCGGCGGGGTGCGTTTCACCGAGCCTGCGGCCGACCTCGCGATCGCGATCGCCGTGGCGGGGTCGATCCAGCAGATCTCGGTGCCTCGCACGGTCGCCGCCGTCGGAGAGCTCAGCCTCGCCGGCGAGATCCGCCCCGTCACCCAGTCGGCGCAGCGTCGGTCCGAGGCGTCGCGGCTCGGCTACGACCAGGTGGTCGACGACCGCTCGAAGACGCTGCGTGCGGCGCTCAACGACGTGCGTGCGCGGAACACGAGCAGGCGCAGCGAAGCCGACATCCCGCCGTTCTGAGCCCGCGGCGATGAGCGCCTGTCCCGCGCTCAGCCGGGTCGAACACTGTCAAGCGGGCCACTTCCGCACCGCACCGCCAAGCGGGGCCACTTCCGCACCGCACCGCACCGCACCGCCATGCGGGGCCACTTCCGCACCGCACCGCCATGCGGGGCCACTTCCGCACCGCAAACGGGCGATCGGGATGCGGAACTGACCCCGCAGAGGTCATCCGATGCGAAAGTGACCCGGCACGGGCCGCGGGGCCTGCGCCGGTCGCGAGAGCACGCGAGCTCGCGCCGTTACTCAGGCGTCGAGGGCCTTGAGCAGCTCTTCGGGAGAGGCCTGCATCGGGTGCGGTCCCGCGATGTCGAGGAACACCGTGGTGATCGGGTGCGCGCCGAGGAACTTCCGCAGCCACTCCGCGCTGTAGATGCCCACCCCCGGCGGGAGGTTGGCCGGCTTGTTCTTGGCATCGCTGAACAGCAGCAGCGCCAGATCGCCCGAGTTGGGGTCGCGATAGGTCCAGACCTCGCCGCTGTCGAGAGGATTGTCGCGAGCGCCGGGCTTCACGAGCGGCACGACCGTGGTGCCGTGGCGCAGTGCGAGAGCGACCGCCGCGATGTCCTGCTTCTCCAACGCCTGGGCGAGGGCATCCGACCGGAAATCCTCAGGTGCGGGCTTGCTCTTCGCGGATTTCGACTTCTTCGCTGCCATGCATCCAGCATATTCAGCGGATGCCGCAGCGCGGTCCGAAACCGAGCCGGGAGAAGAAAGGGGCCCTCTCGAGTCATCCATTGGGGACTGGGGTACTCGAGAGGGCCCACGGACCCTCGGGCGGCATGTCGAAGCGCTGGGGACGCTGTGCTCGACGCCACTGGGGATGGCATGCGCCGCAAGTCTGCGAGGGTCACTCCAATGGTATCCCAAAGAAACAGCAGTGTCACCCGAAACTGAGTGCAGGACTGTATTCAAGACCTTTGGCTAGTTCTTGCCTCAATACAGGAGGATCTGCTTCGTCGTCGTGCCCTTGAAGCCGCCGATCTCGACAGCGACGTGATACGACGCTCCGCCGCCGGGAGCTCGCGGCCGATTCTCGTCCGCACAGGTCTCGACGCTCGACCGCGTGCGGTCCCAGGTGACCGGCACCTTGCTCGTCACGGTCGCGCCGGCGGTCAGAGTGGCGACCATGCTGCTCGGGTTCTCCTGGCAGTCGGTCGACGTCCACCAGACATCGGTGCCGCTCGACACCGTCATCCGCTGAGTCGTCGACCCCACGTCGATCGCGCAGTCGGTCGACCCGCGGTTCGTCAGCGAGATCGACAGCTGCGGCAGCACGCCGGGATCGTACGAATCGGCATCTGTCACGGCCGCCACCTCGACGTCCTTGGCCTCGCACGCGACGATCCCGGGTGTCTCATCGGCCGACGGCTCAGGAGACGGCGATTCGGCTGCGGGCGATTCTGAGGTCGTGGCATCCGGCGACGGGGATCCCGAGGCCGAGGCGCTCGGCGAGGGCGTCGCCTCGGCGGCGCTGGCCCACGGGCGCGCCAGGAGCAGCCACACCGCGGCGCCGATGACGGCGACGAGCAGGATCGCCGCGACGAGGGTCACCAATCGTCGGCGACGATAGACGGCGGCGGAGTGGCGAGGCATTGATTCAGGTTAGTTGAGGCTCTTCAGCATCCTGGTGTTGCCGAGCGTGTTCGGCTTGACATGCGCGAGATCGAGGAACTCCTCGACACCCGCGTCGCCGCTGCGCAGCAGCTGAGAGTAGACGTCGGGGTCGACGACCTGTTCGCCGATGATCGAGTATCCGCGGCGGCCGAAGAAGTCGACCTCGAAGGTCAGGCAGAACAGTCGGCTGAGCCCGAGCTCGCGAGCCTGCTCTTCGAGCGCGCCGACGATCGCGCCGCCGACGCCGTGGTGCAGCCAGTCCCCGCGGACCATGAGGGTGCGCACCTCGCCGAGGTCCTCCCAGAAGACGTGCAGCGCACCGCACCCGATCAGCTCGCCGTCGGCTTCGGCCACGACGAACTCCTGCACGGCGCCGTAGAGCACAGCGAGATCCTTGCCGAGCAGGATGCGCTGCTCGACCATCGGCTGCAGGAGGTTCCGGATGCCGATGATGTCGGCGCTGCGCGCAGGCCGGACGATGTACTCGCTCACACCGTCAAGCCTAGAACCCGTCACCTCCCCAGACCCTGAGCGAGCCCGGAATGCCGGAGTGCTGGAGTCCCCCGTGATCACAGAAGGGGCGGATGCCGCAGCATCCGCCCCTTCTGTGATCAGGTCACTCCCCGCTGGCGACCGCCAGGTCGGGGGTGCCGGAGATCGCTCCACCGGTGTTGACGCCGACCGCGACCTTCTCGCCACGGGGACCGTGCTCGAAGAGGAACTCGCCGTCCTTCGCGTCGACCTTCACGTGGTCGCCGGGGTTCAGCTCGCCGTGCAGGATCTTCTCGGACAGACGGTCCTCGACCTCGTGCTGCATCGCGCGACGCAGCGGACGGGCACCGAGCGCCGGGTCGAACCCGATCTCGATGAGACGCTCCTTGGCGGCCTGCGAGAGCTCGATCGTCATGTCGCGGTCGAGCAGACGCTCGCCGAGGCGCTTCGTGAACAGATCGACGATCTGCACCAGCTCCTCCTTCGACAGCTGCGGGAACACGATGATGTCGTCGACACGGTTGAGGAACTCGGGCTTGAAGTTGCGCTTGAGCTCTTCGTTGACCTTGCCCTTCATCCGCTCGTAGTTCGTCGAGTTGACGCCCTCGATCTGGAATCCGACCGGACCACCGGCGATGTCACGCGCACCGAGGTTGGTGGTCATGATGATGACGGTGTTCTTGAAGTCGATCACGCGGCCCTGACCATCGGTCAGGCGACCCTCTTCGAGGATCTGCAGCAGCGAGTTGAAGATGTCCGGGTGGGCCTTCTCGATCTCGTCGAACAGCACCACGCTGAACGGCTTGCGGCGCACCTTCTCGGTGAGCTGGCCACCCTCTTCGAATCCGACGAACCCGGGAGGGGCACCGAACAGACGCGAGACGGTGTGCTTCTCACCGAACTCGCTCATGTCGAGCGAGATGAGAGCCGCTTCGTCGTCGAACAGGAACTCGGCGAGCGCCTTGGCGAGCTCGGTCTTTCCGACACCCGTGGGGCCGGCGAAGATGAACGAGCCCGAGGGACGCTTCGGGTCCTTGAGGCCGGCGCGCTGACGGCGGATCGTCTTGGAGAGCGCCGCGATGGCCTCTTCCTGACCGATGACGCGCTGGTGCAGCGCCTTCTCCATGAAGACGAGTCGCGAGGACTCCTCTTCCGTCAGCTTGAAGACCGGGATGCCGGTGGCCTGTGCGAGCACCTCGGCGATCAGACCCTCGTCGACGACCGCAGCGGTCGCGACGTCACCCGAACGCCACTGCTTCTCGAGGCGCAGGCGCTCGGCGAGGAGGCTCTTCTCCTCGTCGCGCAGCGATGCGGCCTTCTCGAAGTCCTGGTCCTCGGACGCGACTTCCTTCTGCTCGCGGACCTTGGCGATCTTCTCGTCGAATTCGCGCAGCTCGGGCGGGCTCGACAGGATGCTGAGGCGCAGGCGTGCGCCGGCCTCGTCGATCAGGTCGATGGCCTTGTCGGGCAGGAAGCGGTCCGACACGTAGCGGTCGGCGAGGTTCGATGCCGCGACGATCGCGCCGTCGGTGATCTGCACCTTGTGGTGCGCCTCGTACCGGTCGCGCAGTCCCTTGAGGATGTTGATCGTGTGAGGGAGGCTCGGCTCGTTCACCTGGATCGACTGGAAGCGGCGCTCGAGAGCGGCATCCTTCTCGAAGTGCTTGCGGTACTCGTCGAGGGTGGTGGCGCCGATGGTCTGGAGCTCGCCACGAGCGAGGAGCGGCTTGAGGATGCTGGCCGCGTCGATCGCGCCCTCGGCGGCACCCGCACCCACGAGGGTGTGGATCTCGTCGATGAAGACGATGATGTCGCCGCGCGTGCGGATCTCCTTGGTGACCTTCTTGAGACGCTCTTCGAAGTCACCGCGGTAGCGGGAACCGGCGATGAGCGAGCCGAGGTCGAGCGAGTAGAGCTGCTTGTCCTTCAGCGTCTCGGGCACATCGCCCTTGACGATCGCCTGAGCGAGGCCCTCGACGACGGCGGTCTTGCCGACGCCGGGCTCGCCGATCAGGACGGGGTTGTTCTTGGAGCGGCGAGACAGGATCTGCATGACCCGCTCGATCTCCTTCTCGCGCCCGATGACCGGGTCGAGCTTGTTGTCGCGCGCGGCCTGCGTGAGGTTGCGGCCGAACTGGTCGAGCACCTGCGAGCCGCCCTGGGCGCTCGGGGTGTCGTTCGACTGCGCGCCGACGGCTGCCGGCTCGCGTCCGGGGGCACCCGAGAGCAGCTGGATGACCTGCTGGCGGACCTTGTTCAGGTCGGCGCCGAGCTTGACGAGGACCTGGGCTGCGACCCCCTCGCCCTCGCGGATGAGGCCGAGCAGGATGTGCTCGGTTCCGATGTAGTTGTGACCGAGCTGCAGGGCCTCGCGGAGGCTGAGCTCGAGCACCTTCTTGGCGCGCGGCGTGAACGGGATGTGACCGGTGGGCTGCTGCTGGCCCTGACCGATGATGTCCTGCACCTGCTCGCGGACGGCGTCAAGGGAGATGCCGAGGCTTTCGAGCGCCTTGGCTGCGACACCCTCACCCTCGTGGATGAGGCCGAGCAGGATGTGCTCAGTGCCGATGTAGTTGTGGTTGAGCATCTTCGCCTCTTCTTGGGCGAGGACGACCACTCGACGGGCTCGGTCCGTGAATCTCTCGAACATGCTGTGACTCCTTATTCGCACGTGTTGTTCGACACTGGCGAAGACGCGTGAAGCGCTTGTACATCGAGAGTAACCACCGTGCGCAGGCAGTATGCCCGTGTTCGCCGTCGGCATAGTGCCGTGACCGCCGGTGACGCGTCTCCTGGACCATCGGGATTGACGGACTTATCGACAGTCGTTATGTTAACGATTATCGGTAATAACGACTCTCGATAAGGAGTGGACGATGACCTCGACGAAGGACCGCACGATCTCTCGCGGCGATTCCGGAGCCCTGATCGGCTTCTGCATCGCAGGAGCACTGATCGCCGCCTACATCACGGTGTTCTCGATCATCCGCATCATCGAACTGGCTCGCGGGGTCGACGTGCCCGTGCTGGTCGAGTTCGTCGGCTCGACGGCGCCTGTCGAGCTGCCCCTCAGCACCGGCGACTCCATCACGGTCGGTCTCGACAGTGCGATCATCACCGCCCCGCAGCTTCCGGCGATCGCCGCCGTGCCCGGCATCATCGGGCAGGTCGCGCAGATCCTCACGATCGTCCTCGTCATCGGATGCCTGATCCTGCTGGCGCGGAGCGTGCTGACCGGCCGCGTGTTCAGCCGCCGCAACACCGCTCTCGTCGCGACCGCCGGGATCGCCGGCCTGGTCGGGTTCGCCACCGTGCGCTTCTTCGACAACATGCTGGCCAACGCGACGGTCGCCAGGATCACCGACAACGGAGTGGACAACGCCGTGATCAGCGTCGAGCCGTTCACGTTCGTCCTCGGGGCGTTCGTCATCGCCCTCATCAGCACGGTCTTCGTGATCGGCGACCGGCTGCAGCGCGACACGGACGGGCTCGTCTGATGATGAGCACGACCACCGCGACACGTTCGCAGACCGCGGATGCGATCACCGTGATCCTCTTCGGCGCAGCCGCTCTGCTGGTCACGTCGATCAGCACCGTGTTCCGGGTGCTCGGGACCTTCCGAGATCAAGGTATCGCGTGGTCCATTCCGATCGACGAGCAGCCGATCGACGCGACCGTCGGCTCAGGAGCCGCGTCGGTCGAGGGGATCGCTCAGGAGGCGATGGTGTTCGCCACCGGGGTGGACGCCGCTTCGACCGCAGCGATCATCGGCTCTCTCGTCCTCTGGGCGCTCGCCCCGCTGATCGTCATCGTCGGCGTGATGCTCGTCGCCTGGAACTTCCTCCGCGGACGCTTCTTCGTGCGGAGCAACGCACGGGCCTTCGACGCGATCGGCTGGACCCTCGTGCTCGCTCCGATGTTCATCGTGCTGCTCGAGAAACTGGGGCTGAACGGGGTGTCCGCCGCGGTGGGCATCGGCACGGGTGAGCCGGTGCATCCGATCGATTTCTGGTCCATCGTCCCGATCTTCGCGACCGGCGTCGCGGTGGGCCTCATCGCAGCAGCGTTCCGTCAGGGCATCCGCCTGCAGCGCACGAACGCGGCCCTCGAGGATGAGACTCGGGGCCTCGTATGAGCCCGGCGGAGAACGACGACGAGCTCACCGGCATCCACTGCCGGCTCGACGAGCTGCTCGCCGAGCGAGGGCTGACGCTGACCGAGCTGAGCGCACGCGTCGGGGTGAGCATCGTCAACCTGTCGGTGCTCAAGAACGACCGCGCGCGGGCGATCCGGTACTCGACCCTGCGCGCGATCTGCGACGCGCTCGACTGCGAGGTCGGCGACCTGCTGGTGCTCGCGTAGGGGGGACCGCGGTGGGGGCTCCTGTTTCGATGACCGCCCTCGGGTGACGGCGCGGGACAGCATCACGGACGGCATGCTCAGCGCAACCCCTTCTATGAATCTCCTGTGGGTCGATAGCGTTGACCCCATGAAGCTCAACGACCGGAACCTGCGCACACCCTCCCGCATCCTCATGGCTCTGCCCATCGCCGCACTCGCATTCTCGCTGGCCGCCTGCGGGGGAACGTCCCGCCCCGCGGTCGACGACGTCGCCGACGGCATCCAGAAGGTCTACGAAGAGCAGGGACTCGGTGATGTCGTGACGGACGACGTCGCAACCTGCTTCGCCGACGCCCTCGTCGACTCCGACCTGAGCAATGAGACCCTCACCTACATCGCCAACGGCGAGGACAAGCAGTCCAGCGAAGAGGACAAGGCACTCACCACGCAGATCCTCACCGACAACCTGGAGAAGTGCGCGGGCTGACCCCCGGGCCGACCACGAAGGAGGACGGATGCTGCGGCATCCGTCATCCTTCGTCATCTCCGCCTCCGGTCGCGGGCGCGGCTCCTAGCGTGGACGGATAGCGCGCACACGGCGCGCACCGATTCTGGAGTCCCCGATCCAATGAGCACCACCGTCCGCGCCACGAAGGCGCCAGACACCCGCGGTCCCGTCCGGAAGCTGCTGACGTCGTTCGGCTTCCAGATCCTCGCCGCACTCGTCCTCGGCATCGCCGCCGGCCTGATCGCCCGTCAGCTCGGAGCGACCGGCGACGAGCCGAACGGCCTCTCGGCCACCCTCGACACGATCGGCAGCTCGTACGTCACGCTGCTGCGCACAGCCGTCGTGCCGCTGATCTTCACCGCGATCGTGGCGAGCATCTCGAACCTGCGGCGCGTGCAGAACGCCGCACGCCTGGCCGGTCAGACGCTGCTGTGGTTCGCGATCACCGCGTTCATCGCCGTGAGCATCGGCATCGTGCTCGGACTCGTGATCCAGCCCGGGTCGCGCGCCGGCGACGACCTCGCCCCGAGCGCGCCCTACACCGTGGGCACCTGGTGGAACTTCCTGCTCGGTCTGATCCCGCAGAACTTCCTCGGCCTCAGCGTCAGCACCAACCCCGGCGCGACCGAGGGCACGTTCTCCTCGAGCGTCAACTTCAACATCCTGCAGGTCATCGTGATCGCGGTCGCCGTCGGCATCGCGGCGCTCAAGGCCGGCAAGAAGGCCGAGCCCTTCCTCGCGTTCACCGAGTCGCTGCTCAAGGTCATCCAGCGCGTGCTGTGGTGGATCATCCGCATCGCCCCCATCGGCACCTTCGGCCTGATCGGCGCCGCAGTCGTCGAGTACGGCTGGGAGAAGCTCGCCTCGCTCGGCTGGTTCGCGATCGCCGTGTACATCGGTCTCGCCCTGGTGCTCTTCGTCGTCTACCCGGTGCTCGTGAAGACCAACGGCCTGTCGATCAGGCAGTACTTCTCAGGCGTCTGGCCCGCCGTGCAGCTGGCGTTCGTCAGCCGCTCGTCGATCGGCACCCTGCCCCTCACCGAGCGCGTGACCGAGCGCAACCTCGGCGTTCCCCGCTCGTACGCCTCCTTCGCCGTGCCGTTCGGCGCGACCACCAAGATGGACGGCTGCGCCGCCATCTATCCGGCCATCGCCGCGATCTTCGTCGCACAGTTCTTCGGCATCGAACTCACCCTCGTGCAGTACCTGCTGATCGTGCTCGTCTCGGTCGTCGGCTCGGCGGCCACCGCGGGCACCACGGGCGCGACCGTGATGCTCACCCTGACGCTGTCGACGCTCGGCCTGCCGCTCGAGGGCGTCGGCCTGCTGCTCGCGATCGACCCGATCCTCGACATGGGCCGCACCGCGGTCAACGTCGCGGGCCAGGCGCTCGTGCCCACCATCGTCGCCAAGCGCGAGGGGATCCTCGACGAGGAGCTCTACAACGCGCCCCGCGAGGGCCTGCCGTTCGCCGACGACTCGGCCGACGACGACGCACCCGAGGCGGATGCCGCGGCATCCGAGACCGAGCCGGCCAGCACCCGCTGACCTCTCTCCGTCACCGCCCGAGCGCCTCGTCCCTTCCGGGGCGGGGCGCTCGTCCGTCTCCCGCTATGCGCGACCCTGCTGGCGGGTGGCACCGCGGGTGTCGAGCGCGAGCTCCTCGGCATCCATCGCCGTCATCAGCTCGCGCATGAGCTCTTCATCGAGGTTGCCCGCGTCCCTCTCCGCGAGAAGGATGTCGCGGCGCACCTGCAGCCATCCCCGGCTCAGGGCAGCCAGGTCGTCGAAGGACGGGCGAGCGGCGGCATCCTCGACCTGCTGCGCGTCGTCGGTGTCCTTCTCGACGCGGGTCATGCGCTTCGTGAACGCATCGAACACTCCCAGGTCGACCTCACCGTACTTGGCCTCCCACTCGACGCGCTTCTCGGCCAGGAACGCCTTGCCGGCCTCTCGGCTCTTCTCCCGCACCGCGGCGAGCGCACGCTGGTCGTCGTCGTGATCGACGTCTCCCTCGATCCCGAGGCGGCGGATCAGCATCGGCAGCGTGAGCCCCTGCAGCAGCAGCGTGCCCACGGTCACCACGAACGCCACCACGACGATCGCGTGCGAGGCCTCCTCGTCGAGCGTCGCGAGATCGGCGGCCGCGAGAGCGATCGCGAGCGTCACGACGCCGCGCATACCGGCCCATGAGATCACCGCGCTGTCCTTCCAGGTCAGCTGCAGCCCGGCCATC
The DNA here is from genome assembly GCF_044748285.1 of Microbacterium sp. NPDC090014. Classification (NCBI taxonomy): domain Bacteria; kingdom Bacillati; phylum Actinomycetota; class Actinomycetes; order Micrococcales; family Microbacteriaceae; genus Microbacterium; species Microbacterium sp. NPDC090014. The sequence goes on along the minus strand of NZ_JBIVFS010000002.1, from coordinate 115,961 downwards.
TGGTCGCGCACGATGTGCGTGCGCAGCTCGTCGGCCGTGAACTGCCCCCACCGCCGGGACTTCTCGTGACGTTTCTCGAACTCCCCGTTCTCGACGCCGCGATCCCAGCGCTGAAGGCGCTTGCGGTCCTGGAAGTTCGCCCACGCGCTCGTCGGATAGATGTACAGCGGACGCACCACGAGCACGACCAGCAGCACGATGCCCGACAGCACGAGGATCTGCTCGACGGACTCGCTGCCGAGGTCGCGGAGCACCCGGGGGAACTGCAGACCGATGTACGCGAACACGAAGCTCTCGAGCAGCAGATCCGCCGACAGCCAGAGCGGCTTCTCCTGCTGGCGGGTCGTGTAGTCGGTGCGAGGCGAGTTGTATCCGACGTACAGGCCCATCGCGACGACCGCGAGCACTCCGGAACCCAGCAGGTGCTCGGCGATCGCATAGGCGCCGAACGGTGCGAGCAGTCCGAAGGTCCCGATCACGACCGCGTCGTTGATCCGCATCCGGAGCTGATGCAGCAGGATGCCGAAGACGAGTCCGATCGCGACACCCACGGCGACGGCCAGCAGGAACTGCCCCACGCCGCCCCACACCGACACGGTCGCGCCCGCGAGGATCGCCGCGAACACGCGGTACAGCGTCAACGAGGTCGCATCGTTGATCAGACTCTCGCCCGAGAGCACCGTCATGATGCGGCGCGGCAGACCGAGCTTGCGGCCGATCGCGGCGGCCGACACCGCATCCGGCGGCGCCACGATCGCGCCGAGCAGCAGGGCGCCCGGCAGGGTCAGCGACGGCATGATCCACCAGGCCACGAACCCCACCGCGAGCGCCGTGAGCAGCACGAGCCAGATGCCGAGCCGGCGGATCTGCGGGAGGCTGCGCTTGAAGCCGACGAACGAGACGTCCAGGGCCGCCGAATAGAGCAGCGGCGGCAGCACGAGGTTCAGCAGCAGATGGCCGTCGATCTCGACATCCGGCACGAAGGGAAGGAAGGATGCCGCGAGCGCCACGACAGTGACGAGGAGCGGCGCCGGCCAGCCGCGCCATCGGGCGATCGCGGCCACCACGACAGCACCGACGAGCACGTAGAAGATCTCGGCATCCATGCCCCTAAAGTACTGCCCTCCCGCGTCGGTCGCGGGGCGCAGCCGCGTCGGTCACGGGGCGCAGCAGGCCGCGGATCAGGGGCGCTCGTCGGCGAGCTCGTCGCGGAGGCCGGCGTTCTCGTCCTCCAGATCGAGCACGCGACGGATGCCGACGATGTTGATGCCCTCGACGCGCAGCCCGGTCACCCGGCGGATGCGCTCGAGGTCGTCATCGCTGTAGCGGCGCGTGCCGCCCTCGCTGCGCGCGGGCGTGACCAGCCCCTTCGCCTCGAAGAGTCGGAGGCTGGCCTCGGGGACCCCGCTGAGCTGCGCGGCGACGGCGATGCCGTAGACCGGCATGCTCGGATCACGATCACCCATGGGCACCTCCCTCTCGACGCACTTGCATTCTATCTCGCGTTGTTCTATAAAAAATCTATAGCAACGGTTGCAGATAATCTGCACCGGAGAACGCCCGCTCGGGCCACACGAAAGGAGACACTCATGGCCATGTCCTTCGATCCGTTCAGTCAGCTCGACCGCTTCGCTGCGAGCGTGCTGGACTCCGTCCGCGCACCGCGTCTCATGCCGGTGGACCTCTACCGCGACGGCGACAGGTACATCCTGCACGCCGACCTCCCCGGCATCGATCCGGGCTCGATCGACGTCGACCTCGACGGCGGACAGCTCACGATCCGCGCGCAGCGCACGGCCGACGGTCGCGAAGGCGTCCGCTGGCTCGCACGCGAACGCGGGGCTGGCTCGTTCCTCCGCCAGTTCTCGCTCGGCGACGGCGTCGACCTCGACGCGATCAGCGCCTCGTACGAGAGCGGCGTGCTCTCGGTGATCATCCCGGTCAGCGAGCGCGCGAAGCCCCGCAAGATCGAGGTCGAGTCGAGCGACAACCGACAGTCGATCACCGCCTGACCCTTCGGTGGGCCGGGGGCGCACACCCCGGCCCACCCCGCTCTCCCTTCGGAAAGGACGATCCCATGCGCACCTCTTCTGCTCTCGACCGGTTCCTCCGCGGCATGGAGTACCCGGCGACACGAGACGACCTGCTCCGCGAAGCAGCCCGCGACGGCCTCGGCCCCGATGACCGAACGGCCCTCGCCCAGCTTTCCGAGCAGAGCTTCAGCGCCGCCTGGCACATCCGCTATCACCTCACGCGACGCGCGCTCACCGAGGAGTTCGCGCCCTCGGCATCCGCAGGTCTCGTCGCTGTCTGAGACGCACCGGCGACGATGGGGCGGACGGGAATGCCCCGCCCGCCCCCGCCGTTGCATTCGGGGATGACTTCCACCGCGCTCTCCGTCCTCGACCTCGTCCCGGTTCGCACCGGCCAGACCAGTGCCGAGGCGATCTCCTCCTCCCTCGATCTCGCCGCGACCGCCGACCGGCTCGGCTACCGCCGCTACTGGTTCGCCGAGCACCACAACATGCCGGCCGTGGCATCCACCACTCCCCCGGTGCTGATCGCCGCCGCCGCGATGCGCACGACGCAGATCCGTCTGGGATCCGGCGGAGTGATGCTCCCCAACCACGCACCGCTCATCGTCGCCGAGCAGTTCGCCGCCCTCGAGGCCATCGCGCCCGGACGCATCGACCTCGGCCTCGGCCGCGCGCCCGGCAGCGACCCCGTCATCACCCAGCTGCTGCGTGGATCGGGCACGACCAGCGACGTCGAGCAGTTCCCGCGCAACGTGCAGGACATCGCCGCACTCATCTCGGGCGAGGGCGCCACCGTGCGCTTCACCTCGGGTGGCGAGTACACGGTGCACGCGACCCCGGCCGCCACCGGAAGCCCCGAGGTGTGGCTGCTCGGATCGAGCGACTACTCGGCGCAGCTCGCGGCATCCCACGGCCTGCCCTACGTCTTCGCCAACCACTTCTCGGGACAGGGCCTCGAGCGCGCACTCGACCTCTACCGCACCGGCTACCAGCCGAGCGAAGAGCACCCCGAGCCGCGGACGTTCCTCACGGTCAACGTCGTCGCCGCGCCGACACAGGAAGAGGCCGAGGCGCGCGCCCTTCCGCAGCTGCGCATGATGTCGCGCCTGCGCCTCAACAAGCCGCTCATCGCACTCGAGACCGTCGAAGAGGCCCTCGCCGCAGAATCGGATGCCGCGACCGACCAGGTCGTCGAAGCCGCCCGCTCGCGCTGGTTCGTCGGCACCGGCGAGTCGGTCGCCGCCGAGGTGCGCGCGTTCGCCGAGAAGTACGGCGTCGACGAGGTCATGCTGTCGCCCGTCGCCGGTGCATACGAGTCCGAGCCTCGTGACGCCGCCGCCGGCCGCGCCCAGACGCTCGAGCTCATCGCCGCCGCCCTGTAGGCGCCGCGGGCGCCGCGCTGTAGGCGCCGGGCTGTAGGCGAAGGGGGCGCCGCGTGCCGTCGCGCGCTGGGCCGTCGCGCGCTCGTCGCCGGGCGCTGGTCGCCGCGCTGGTCACCACTCGCTTGTCGCTGCGCGCGCTCGCGCACGCGAGCGGGGCCACTTCCGCATCCCGCCGCCAGGCGGGGCCACTTGTGCATCCGAAACGTCGGTTTCAGATGCAGAAGTGGCCCCGCTCGCGGCACCCGATGCAGAACTGGCCCCGCTCGCGGCACCCGATGCAGAACTGGCCCCGCTCGCGGCACCCGATGCAGAACTGGCCCCGCACCACGCCGGAGGAATGCGGCGCTCAATCTGTCCACAGGCGCGACTTGTCCACATCTCTCGGGATCTCGCGGTCATCAGGCCCGGAAGACGCATCCGACCAGCGAGCCTGATGGGATGCGCCATCGGATACTCCTGCCCGACGAACTCGGGCGCCATTTCTCCGTGCGGCAGGCCGCGGCCGCAGGTGTCGGTCGGGGTCGCGCATCCGCGCGCGATCTCGACCGGCCCTTCCGCGGGGTGCGTTCGGTCACGGCCGCGGACACACCACTCGATCGCGTCGTCGCCCTCGCGCCCCTCCTGCACCGTGGTCAGCTCATCGGCGGGGAGACGGCGATGCGCGTGTGGGGGTATCCGCATCCCGGCATCTGGAACGTCGAGGCACCGATCCTCGTGGTCGTGACGACGGGTTCGGCGCGCGCCCGCCGCCGCTGCGTCACTGGCCGGCGCCTGGCAGAGGGACGGGCCCATCCCTGGCGAATCGGTGGAATTCCGGTCGTCGATCCGGCCGCGGCTCTGTTCATGTGCGCCGCGACGCTGACCGACGACCAGGTGGTCATCGCCCTCGACGCAGTGCTGACCACGGCCGACAACTATCCCGGGCTGCGTCAGGGGCGCCCTCCCCTGACAGAGACCGACATCGAACAGCGCCTGCAGGCCTGGGGCCGCTTCCCCGGCTCTCGACGAGTCCGTGACGCGCTGTCCCGTGCGCGCGAAGGAGTGGAATCGCCCAAGGAGACCGAGACGCGGTTGCTCATCGTCGCGGGAGGTCTTCCTGAACCCGTCGTGCAGTACGAGATCCACGAGAACGGGCTCCTCATCGCGCGCAGCGACATGGCCTATCCCGACCTCAGGATCTCGATCGAGTACGAGGGCGACGGCCACCGCACGAGTCGCGATCAGTGGCGCCGCGACATCCAGCGGCAGCGAGATCTCGAGGACCTCGGCTGGATCGTCATCCGCGTGACTCAGCTCGACCTGGACGACGGGCGACCGCTGATGGACCGCATCCGTCGCGCGATGGCATCCCGTCGCTGACGCTCGCACATCTCTGCGTCCCGCCCCGCCCCTCCCACGCCCGCAGGCGGGGCCATTTCCGCATCCGGCGTCCAGGCGGGGCCAGTTCCGCATCCGGATCATCCGTTTGCGATGCACAACTGGCCCCGCATCACCGGCGCCATGTGGCGAATGCCGCCAAGACTCCGCGTCAGGGGCTGGTATTCCGGTGCGCCGGGGCGTAGGGTCACCCGCAACGGAAGGGGTTCGATGATGAGCACTACCAAGACCCTGGCCCTCTGGGTGGCGTACGGCACGAACGGCGTCGTCGGCAGCATCCGGCATGACGACGAGGGATACACCGTCGTCATGGCCGGATCCGATGCGGCGACAGGCACGTACCCGACCCTGGAATCGGCGAAGGGCGCGTTGCATTCGCACATGCTGCCGGGCAGCGGTTGGCCGATGTTCCGCGAGCACTGACTTTCGAACGGGGACACAAGGGGCAGAGGGGCGGCGCGGTCGCGGGGCATCCCCGCGACCGTCGTACGCTGACTGCATGCGAATCACCACTCCCCTCGCTCCTCCGGCATGCTGACGGTCGAGGAGCAGCCGGCATGCTGACGGTCGAGGAGCAGCGGGCGAAGGTGATCGCCGCCACCCGACCGCTGGATGCCGAATCGGTGCCGCTCGCACAGGCGGCGGGCCGCATCCTCGCCGCGACCGTGCACGCTCGGGTCGATGTGCCGCTGTTCGACAACTCGGCGATGGACGGATACGCGGTCCTGTTCACCGACGTCGAGTCGGCCACGGCCGAGCACCCCGTCGAGCTCGCGGTGATCGCCGACCTCCCGGCGGGGTCGGCCGACGAACCCGAGCTGCGTGAGGGACGGGCCGCACGCATCATGACCGGCGCGCCTGTGCCGCACACGGCGACCGTCGTCGTGCCCTTCGAGCACACCCGCGACGGCCTGCAGGCGTGGGATGCGCCTGCGATCGTGGTCACTGCGCCGACTCGCGCGGGTGCCAACATCCGCCGCCGCGGCGAGGAGCTGCGCGCCGGAGCCGTCGTCGCGACAGCGGGCACCACCCTCGGGCCGCTCCAGCTCACGGCCATCGCGGCCACCGGCATCGACACTGTGCCGGTGCATCGTCGTCCTCGCGTCGCGGTCATCTCGACCGGCAGCGAGCTCGCCGCCCCCGGCGCCGACCTCGCCCGCGGGCAGATCCCCGAGTCGAACTCGGTGCTGCTCGCTGCGCTGTGCGCGGAGACGGGCGCTGACGTCGTCTCGGTCGACACGGTGACAGACGAGGATGCCGCCTTCACCGCACTCCTCGATCGCGCGCTCGTCGATGCGCGCGTCGATGTCGTGGTCACGTCCGGCGGAGTCAGCGCCGGAGCCCACGAGGTCGTGAAGAACGTGCTACGCGATCGCATCGAGTTCGTGGCGGTCGCCATGCAGCCGGGCAGGCCTCAGGCCTTCGGGCGCCTCGGCGACGCGCTGGTGTTCGGACTGCCCGGCAATCCGGCGAGCGTCGCCGCGTCGTTCGAGGCCTTCGTGCGGCCGGCGCTGCTCGCTCTCCAGGGTCGCGCAGGCCTGCAGCGCCCGATGCTCCGCCTCGCCAGCACCGCAGCGTGGCGCAGCCCGGTGGGACGACAGCAGTACGTGCCCGTCGCCCTCGACCGATCCGACCCGGCCGCCTGGTCGGTGCGCCCGGCGGCCGCCGACGGGTCGTCGGGCGCGCATCTGGCGGCAGGACTCGCCAGAGCGGATGCCTATGCCGTCGTGCCCGCCGACGTATCAGCCGTCGCGGCAGGCGACCTGGTCGACGTCATGCTGCTCTCGTGACCGGGACGCGCACGACCGAGACACCGGACGCCGCGACACCGGCGTCCGGGCCGACTGCCGCGATCATCCTCGCCGGCGGGCGGGCCTCACGACTCGACGGGACTGCCAAGCCGTTGCTCGAGGTCGGCGGCCGTACCCTGCTCGACCGCGCCATCGCCGCCGTCGACGGCTGCGACCCCATCGTGGTCGTTGGTCCGCCGGCGCCGACCCGTGTTCGCGTCGTATGGACCCGGGAGACCCGGGAGTTCGGCGGACCGGTCGCCGGCATCGCCGCAGGCCTCGCCCTCGTCGACACCGCCGACGTCCTGGTGCTGGCGGCCGACCTGCCGAACGCCGAAGGCGCCGTGGCACTGCTGCGCCGGCATCCGCCCCTCTCCGCCGACACCAAGGACGACGCCCCCAGCACGACCGGCAAGGACAGCACGACCGGCAAGGGTGGCGACGACGACGCCCCCAGCACGAATGGTGCGCACGGCATCGACGGCGTCTGCCTGATCGACGCGTCGGGACGCATGCAGTGGCTCGTCGGCCGCTACCGCACCGATGCCCTGCGATCCGCCGCCGCGGCTCTCCCCGACGGCGGCCGCGACGCGTCGTTGCGATCGCTGCTGGCGCGCCTGCGCATCGGCGCGATTCCGGCAGGAGACCTGGCAACGGATGTCGACACGTGGGACGATCTCGAACGGGCCCGCGCCGCGGCACCGATGCCCCCGCGCAACGGAGCACCAGACGAGGAGACGACATGACCGACAAGCCGCAACACCTTCCGGTCGAAGCCCTGGACGACTGGACCACGGCGGTCTGCAGCGCGCTCGGGATCGATCGCGAGTCCGTCGATGTCGCCCTGCTCCTGGATCTCGCCCGGGATGTCGCGCACGGCGTCGCCCGCCCGGCCGCACCGCTCAGCGCCTACCTCGCCGGCCTCGCCGCAGGTCGCGCGGGCGGCAGCCGCGAGGACACCGCTGCGGCGGTCGCCACCATCACCGAGCTGGCCGGGGAATGGCGCGCCGACGACCAGGATTCCTGAAGTTCTCTCATCGCCCACCTCGCCGATGTGATCGAGAAGTAATCGTCCGGTAATCGCACTCGTGCGGCCCTGCAACATCCGCCGCCTACGTTCAGAGCATTCACCTCTCGAACGCAGGAGCCGCGATGTCCCAGATCACCGGAAGAAGCAGCGTCGACACCGCCGCCGTGACCCTCACACGCCGCCCCGGCCGGTGGATCGACGGCTGGAACCCCGAGGATTCGGCCTTCTGGGCCACCGAGGGCAAGGCGATCGCCCGCCGCAACCTCGGCTGGTCGATCTTCGCCGAGTTCCTCGGTTTCATCATCTGGCAGCTCTGGAGCATCGTCGTCGTGCTGCTCCCCGCCGCCGGGTTCACTCTGAGCACCACCGAGTCGTTCTGGCTGATCTCGCTGCCGAGCCTCGTCGGCGCGACGCTGCGGTTCCCGTACACGTTCCTCGTCGCCCGCTTCGGCGGACGCAACTGGACCATCGTCTCGGCGCTGCTGCTGCTGATCCCCGCCGTCCTGCTCGGCATCGTCGTGCAGGATCCCGAGACCCCGTTCGGCGTGCTGCTCGCCGTCGCGGCTCTCGCCGGCTTCGGCGGCGGCAACTTCGCCAGCTCCATGGCGAACATCACCTACTTCTTCCCGCAGAAGGAGAAGGGCTGGGCGCTCGGGCTCAACGCCGCCGGCGGCAACCTCGGCACCTCGGTCGCCCAGCTCGCGGTGCCGATCGTCGTGTCGATCACCGCCGCGTCGACCTTCAGCCTGTCGTTCGCCGGTTGGATGTGGGTGCCGCTGATCCTCGTGGCCGTGTGGGGAGCATGGCGCCACATGGACAACCTGTCGTCGGCCAAGGCGGACTTCGCCGGGGCCGCCGCCGCACTGCGCGAACCGCACCTGTGGGTGCTGTCGCTGCTGTACATCGGCACGTTCGGATCGTTCATCGGCTTCTCGAGCGTCTTCCCGAAGCTCATCGCCGACACCTTCCCCGAGTTCTCGACGTTCCAGATCGGCAGCGCCTCGCTGTCGCTGGCCTTCCTCGGGGCCCTCGTCGGCTCGCTCGCCCGCCCCTATGGAGGAAAGCTCGCCGACCGCTTCGGCGGAGCACGGATGACGATCGCCGCGTTCTCGCTCATGATCGTCGGCGCCCTGTCGCTGCTCGTCACTCTCGAGGCGAACAGCTTCGCGCTCTTCCTCGGATGCTTCCTGCTGCTGTTCGTCGCGGCGGGCGTCGGCAACGGCGCGACCTACCGGATGATCCCCAACGTCTTCGCCGCACGCGGTGCCGCGACCGCAGGCGACGCGCTCGCTGTCAGCACCCAGCGCAAGGGTGCGGCCGCCCTGGGGCTGATCTCGGCCATCGGCGCCTACGGCGGATTCGTGATCCCGCAGGTTCTGGCGGCGGCGAAGAGCGGCACAGGATCGTACGCTCCGGCATTCGGCGGATTCGTCGCCGCCTACATCGTGCTGCTCCTCATCACGGTCTTCGTCTATCTGATGCCTCGGCCCTCGCTCGCCGGACACCGGATCTGACCATGACCGAGCGCATCGTCGTCATCGGCGCGGGGCCTGTCGGCATCCGCTTCGCCGAAGAGCTCCTGCCGCTCGTGGCAGGGGGTCGGGCGACGGTCACCGTGCTGGGCGCCGAGACGGCGGATCCGTACAACCGGGTGCTGCTCGCCGAGTACACCGTGGGCGAGGCCTCGTCCGACGAGCTCACTCTCGCGACTGCCGCGAGCCTCTTCGGTGTGGATCTGCGGCTGGGGGCGCGAGCGGTGCGGATCGATCGGGATGCGCGGGTCGTCGAGCTGGTCGACGGATCCGCCGTCGGGTACGACCGCCTGGTGCTCGCGACCGGCGCGCGATCGATCGTCCCGTCGCTCGAAGGCCTCGAGACCCTCGGTCCGGACACCACCGGCCTCGACAGCAGCCTGACCGCAGGGGTCTGCGTGCTCCGCGATCTGTCGGATGCCGAGCAGGTGCGCGCCGTGGTCGCACGCGGCGGCCGGGTCGTGGTGCTCGGAGCCGGCGTGCTGGGGATCGAGCTCGCCATGCTGCTCGCGGACGCCGGCGCCGTGCCCTCCGTGGCCCACTTCGGTCCGATGCCGATGCCCCGCCAACTCGACCGGGGGTCGGCGAGCATCCTCTCGACCGCTCTCGCCTCGGCCGGCGTCACGCTGGTGCCGCACACCCGTGCCGAGGGAGTGATCGGGGTCGAGGGCGACGACGGCATCCGCCGGTTCCGTGCACTCGCGAGCTCCGACGGCAAGCGCATCGAGGGCGATCTGCTCGTGCTGTCGTGCGGCGTCAGGGCGCGCACCGAGCTCGCCGAGGCCGCGGGACTCCGCGTCGGCAACGGCGTGCTCGTCGACGGCGCACTGCGTTCGTGGTCGGATCCGCGCATCCATGCGATCGGGGACTGCGCCCACATCGCCGACCCCGCCGAGTTCCTGCACGACCGCCAGGTGCCGGGCGGACCGCACGGCCTCGTCGGCCCCGGCTGGCGTCAGGCGAGCTGGCTCGCCGCGGCCATCGCCGCCGAGCTCGACAGTGCCGACGACCACCCGGGTGAGTTCGCCGACGAGCACCCCGGCGTCGTCGTGCTCAAGGGCGAGCTGGTCGACATCGCATCCGCGGGCGACGTCTCGGCCGACCCCTTCGCCCCTGTCCCGGCCGGTGAGGATGCCCCCGGCATCGCCGTCTGGGCCGACCCCGAGCACGGCACTTACGTGAAGATGGCGACGCGCGACGGCATCCTCACCGGATTCGTGGCGGTCGGGATGCCGCGGGCCGCCGCCGAACTGAGCGTGCTGTATCTGCGCGGCGGCGAGCTGCCCGCCGACCGCTCGCTGCTGCTGCGTCTCGATGATCCTGACGCCGATGCGATCGCACCGGCCGGTCGTGACGCGACCCTCTGCATCTGCAACGCCGTCACCGTCGGCCAGATCGAGGACGCGATCGACGACGGCTGCTCGTCGGTGGCTGCGGTCGGCGAGTGCACCCGCGCCGGCACCGGATGCGGAGGATGCCGCGCCCGCATCACCGAGATGCTGCACGCCCACGCGGGGGCCGTCGCATGACCGACACCCACTGCCCCTACTGCGCGCTGCAGTGCGCGATGACGCTGACCCCGACCGTGGGCGCACCGCTGCCGGTCGCCGTCGCCGGACGCGACTTCCCGACGAACCGCGGCGGGCTGTGCAAGAAGGGGTGGACCTCGGCCGAGCTGCTCGCCGACGCAGGTCGCCTCACCACTCCCCTGGTGCGCGGGACCGACGGCGAACTGCACCCGGCGGACTGGGACGTGACTCTCGATCTGATCGCCGCGCGGCTGCGTCTGATCGCCGAGGAGGACGGCCCCGATGCGGTCGGCGTCTTCGGCGGCGGCGGGCTCACGAACGAGAAGGCGTACCAGTTGGGCAAGTTCGCCCGCATCGCACTGCGCACGTCGCGCATCGACTACAACGGCCGCTTCTGCATGTCATCCGCTGCGGCCTCCGCCAATCGCTCCTTCGGAATCGACCGCGGCCTGCCGTTCCCGCTGACCGACCTCGACACCGCCGAGACGGTGCTGCTGCTGGGATCGAACGTCGGCGACACCATGCCACCGTTCGTCTCGCATCTGCAGGGCGCCAGGGCCCGCGGCGGTCTCATCGTCGTCGATCCTCGCCGCAGCTCGACGGCACGATTGAGCGCCGACGGCGCCGGCATTCACGTGCAGCCCGTGCCCGGCACCGATCTCGCGCTGCTGCTCGCAGTGATCCATGTCGTGATCGCCGAGGAGCTCTACGACGACGGCTATGTGCGCCAGCGCACATCGGGCTTCGACGCCCTCCGCCAGTCGGTGTCGGCGTGGTGGCCCGAGCGTGCCGAGACCGTCACCGGGGTGCCGGCGCGCAGCATCCGCGGTCTGGCGCGCAGACTGGCGGACTCCGACTCGACCTACATCCTCACCGGCCGCGGCGTCGAGCAGCACGTCGACGGCACCGACACCGCGACGGCCGCCATCAACCTCGCACTGCTCCTGGGTCTTCCGGGGACACCGGGGTGCGGCTACGGCACGCTGACCGGGCAGGGCAACGGCCAGGGCGGACGCGAGCACGGACAGAAAGCCGACCAGCTTCCGGGGTACCAGTCGATCAGCGACCCGGCCGCCCGCGCCTCGGTCGCGGCCGTGTGGGGCGTCGACCCCGACGACCTTCCCGGGCCCGGCATCCCCGCGGTCGAGCTGCTGCAGAGCGCCGGACTCCCGGGCGGCGTGCGAGCGCTGCTCGTGCACGGCTCGAACGTGTTCGTGTCGGCGCCGAACGTGTCGACCGTGCGCGAGGCCCTGGGCCGGCTCGATCTGCTCGTCGTCTCGGACTTCTTCCTCTCGGAGACCGCGAGGGCCGCCGACATCGTGCTCCCCGTGCTGCAGTGGGCCGAGGAGGAGGGCACGATGACCAACCTCGAGGGCCGCGTGCTGCGTCGCCGCCGAGCGGTCGATGCCCCCGCCGGCGCCCGCAGCGAGCTGTGGATCATGGCCGAGCTCGCCCGTCGCCTCGACGCCCCCGGCACCTGGAGCCTCGTGCCGTCGGAGGTGTTCGGCGAGCTGGCCCGCGCCTCCGCCGGCGGCCGCGCCGACTACTCCGGCCTCAGCCACGAACTGCTCGACCTCGGCATCGAGGCGCACTGGCCCTTCCCGATCGGGAGCCTCGGCACCCCTCGACTGTTCGCCGACCGCTTCGCGCACGCCGACGGGCGCGCGAAGCTCGTCGCCGTGCGGGCTCGGGAGCATCCGACGGCGAGCGCCGACCGGCTCACCCTGATCACCGGGCGCCTGCTCGAGCAGTACCAGAGCGGAGCGCAGACCCGCCGCATCCCCGAGCTCACCGAGAAGCGGCCCGATCTCGTCGCGCAGCTGCACCCTGCGACCGCGCGTCGTCATGGGATCGGCGAGGGCGACGGCATCCGTCTTTCGAACTCCCGCGGCACCCTGCGGGCGCGGGCCGAGCTGACGCACGACATCAGGCCCGACACGGTGTTCCTGCCGTTCCACTATGCGGATGCCGAGAGCGCCAATCTGCTCACCGACGACCGGGTCGATCCGCACTCGGCGATGCCCGAGTTCAAGCGGGCTCTGGTCGAGCTCCGCGCGGTCTGATCGTGGAGGCGGCGCTCAGTCGTCCGGCTCGCCGCTGAGGATGCCGCGCAGCCAGTCGCGCGCCTCGACGAAGATGTCGTCGGAGTAGCGCTCGGGATACTGCACGATCTGCCGGTCGGCTCGCGGGTATGACCCGAGGAACACCACGCGCGGGCTGAAACGGCGGATGCCGAGCAGGGCGTCGGCCATGCGCTCGTGCTCGATGTGGCCGTCGGCGTCGATCACGAACCGGTAGCGGCCGAGCTCGTCGCCGATCGGACGCGACTGGATCAGCGAGAGGTTGATGCCGCGGGTCGAGAACTGCTCGAGCATCTCGAGCAGGGATCCGGGATGATCGTTCGGCAGCTCGACGATCAGCGAGGTCTTGTCGGCCCCGGTCGGCGCCGGCGCCGTGGTGGTGCGGGTCACGAGCACGAAGCGGGTGACGGCCTGGGCGTTGTCGCCGATGTCCTCGGCCAGCACGTCGACGTCGAGGTGCTTCACGACGCCCGGGGCGGCGATGGCCGCCTGGGCCGGAAGACCGCCGTCGAGCATGCCGATCGCCGACGCGACGTTGCTCGCCGCGGGCACATGCGAGTGCCGGGGCAGGTGCTCCCCGAGCCAGCCGTGGCACTGAGCGTAGGCGACAGGGTGAGCGGCGATCACGCTGATGTCCGCCAGGGTCGTGCCCCGAGGCGCCACGAGCACGAAGTTCACCGGCACGAGGTACTCGCCGATGATCCGGAGGCCCGGCAGAGTGGCCAGCGCATCCTGCGTGGTCGAGACGCCGCCCTCGATCGAGTTCTCGATCGCGATCATCGCGGCGTCGCTGCGCCCCTCGAGCACATCCGCGAGGGCTTCTCCGACGTTGTGCACGGCACGCCAGTCCTGACCCCGTGCTTCAGCGACCTGTTCGAGCGCCGCTTCGGTGAATGTTCCGGCGGGGCCGAGATAGCTGTAGGTGCGGCGTTCAGTCACGCGTTTCACCTTAGGGCACCGGCACACGCCCAGAAGATGCGCGGATGCCGAGATGGGGGCAGACTGTCTGCATGACGAGCCGCGCCGGCCTCCCTGCCGAGGAATCTGATCTGATCGATGTCGACGAGCTGATCGCCGCTTACTACGACCGCGTGCCCGACCCCGGGGTCGCCGCCGAGCGGGTCGCGTTCGGCACCAGCGGTCACCGCGGGTCGTCGCTGACCAAGAGCTTCAACGAGAACCACATCCTGGCGACCACCCAGGCGATCGTCGACTACCGCGCGAGCCAGGGGATCACCGGTCCCCTGTTCCTCGGCCGCGACACCCACGCGCTCTCGCTGCCCGCCGAGCGCAGCGCCATCGAGGTGCTCGTGGCCAACGGCGTCGACGTCCGCGTCGACTCGCGCGACGCCTGGGTGCCGACGCCCGCGCTCAGCCACGCGATCCTCACCTTCAACCGCGACCTCGCGCCGGATGCCGCCGGCCGCGCCGACGGCATCGTCGTCACCCCGTCGCACAACCCGCCCCGCGACGGCGGCTTCAAGTACAACCCGCCGCACGGCGGACCGGCCGACACCGACGCGACCGGCTGGATCGCCGACCGCGCCAACGAGCTGATCGCCGGCGGTCTCGTCGACGTCAAGCGCGAGCGGTTCGCCGACATCGACTGGGACGCGCTTCCGGGGTACGACTTCCGTGACGCCTACGTGCGCGACCTGGCAACGATCATCGACATCGACGCCATCCGCACCGCCGGAGTGCGCATCGGCGCCGATCCGCTCGGTGGCGCATCCGTCGAGTACTGGGCGCTCATCAAGGAGGTCTACGACCTCGACCTGACCGTCGTGAACCCCGAGGTCGACCCGACCTGGCGCTTCATGACACTCGACTGGGACGAGAAGATCCGCATGGATCCGTCCTCCCCGTCGGCCATGGCCTCGCTCGTCGCCAAGAAGGGCGACTACGACGTGCTGACGGGCAACGACGCGGATGCCGACCGCCACGGCATCGTCACCCCCGACGCCGGGCTCATGAACCCGAACCACTACCTCGCGGTCGCGATCGACTACCTGTTCTCGCACCGCTCCGAGTGGCCGCGCGACGCCGCGATCGGCAAGACCCTCGTGTCGTCGATGATCATCGACCGGGTGGCCGAATCGCTCGGACGCCGCCTCCTCGAGGTGCCGGTGGGCTTCAAGTGGTTCGTGCCCGGTCTGCTCGACGGCTCGGTCGCGTTCGGCGGCGAGGAGTCGGCCGGAGCATCGTTCCTCCGCAAGGACGGCACCGTCTGGTCGACCGACAAGGACGGCATCCTGCTGTGCCTGCTCGCGGCCGAGATCATCGCGGTCACCGGCAAGACGCCGTCGGAGCGGTATGCCGAGCTGGAGCAGGCCTTCGGCTCGTCGGCCTACCAGCGCGTCGACGCCCCGGCGACGCCCGCGCAGAAGGCGACGCTGGGCAAGCTCGCTCCGGATGCCGTCTCGGCGACGACCCTCGCGGGTGAGGAGATCACCGCCAAGCTGTCGCACGCCCCCGGCAACGGTGCGGCGATCGGCGGCCTCAAGGTGCAGACCGAGCACGCCTGGTTCGCCGCCCGCCCCTCGGGCACGGAAGACGTCTACAAGCTGTACGCCGAGAGCCTGCGCGGCCCGGAGCACCTCGCCAAGGTGCAGGCGGAGGCTCGCGCCGTCGTGTCCGCCGCCCTCGGGGGCTGATCCCGCGCCCTTCGGGCTGTTCTTCTGCCCCCGCACGTCGCCCGTGTGGGGGCAGAAGTGCATCCGGGACCGGAACGCTTTCGTGGCGGAACGCCCGCGTGGAGAATCCGGGGGCGGACTGCCCCACGGCATCCCCTCCTCGTGCGTGCGGGGCCAATAACGCAACCGAAACGGCAGATCCCGGTGCGAACGTGACCCCGACTGGCATCCGCGATGCGAAATTGACCCCGACTGGCGGACGGAGATGCCCTCGCGCCCTATCTCGCCGCCCCTGCGTGTGCGGGGTCAATTACGCATCCGAAACGGCCGATCCCGGTGCGAAAGTGGCCCCGGCTAGCGGACGGAGTTGCCTTCCGGCCCTCGTGCTCGCCCCCTGCGTGTGCGGGGTCAATTACGCACCCGAAACGGCCATCCCCGGTGCGAAAGTGGCCCCGGCTGGCGAGCCGGCTGCGAAAGTGGTCCCGACTGGCTGGCGGGCGGATGCTGCGGGGGGCGGGGGCAACCCGGGCGGAAGGATGCGGACGGATGCTGCGCAACAGCGACCCCACCGTGGGCCGACGCGCGCGGACGCGATGCGTCAGACCGAGCGGGCGAGCAGGGCTCCGGCCTCGCGCAACCAGCGGGCGGGGTCGGCGAGCGCGGCATCCGACGATCCGGCGATCTCGGTGAGCGACGCGGATGCAGTGAACAGCGCGGTGTCGGAGTCGGCCGTGATGCGTCCGGCGGCGAGCAGGGCGGTCGCACCGGTCGTCGACGCGAGGCCGGCGATGAACGAGGGCACCTTGCCGTCTCCGGACTGACCGTCGTACGACCCCTCCCCTGTGATGACATGGTCGGCGTCGGCGATCGCGTCGGCGAGGCCGATCAGGTCCGCCACCTCGGCGGCGCCCGGGGCGAGCGTCGCACCCCAGACGACCAGCGCACCGCCCGTGCCACCGGCGGCTCCGGTGCCCGGAAGTGCGGAGTCGAGGCCGAGCAGTTCGGCGAGGCCCGCGAGTCCGGCATCCACCGCGGCGAGCTCCGGGCCGGCGAGACCCTTCTGCGGCCCGAACACGGCGGCGGCGCCCCGCGGGCCGACGAGGGGATTCGTGACGTCGGTGAGCACGCGCACCCGCGGCGCCGTGCGCAGACCGCTCAGGTCGACGGAGGCGATGTCGGCGAGACCGCGGGCTCCTCGCGCGACCGGCTCACCGGCGGCATCGAGGAATCGCGCACCGAGGGCGGTCAGCATCCCGGTGCCGCCGTCGGTCGACGCGCTCGACCCGATGCCGACGACCAGTCGCGTGACGCCGTGGTCGAGGGCTGCGGCGATCGCCTGACCGAATCCGGTGGTGTCGGCATCCCACGGACGCAGTTCGTCGAGCAGTTCGATACCCGAGGTCGAGGCGAGGTCGACGACGGCGGTCCCCCCGGGAGAATCCCCCGAGACGGGAAGCAGCAGCCAGCTCGTCTCCAGCGGCAGCCCCGCGGGTCCGTCGACGACGACCGGCATGCGTCGCGCTCCCGGCACGGCCGCCTCGAACGCGGCGACGGTGCCCTCGCCGCCGTCAGCCATGGGGCGGTGCACGAACGTCGCGGTCGGCTCGACCGATGACCAGCCTTCGGCGAGGGATGCCGCCGCATCCGCCGCGGTGATCGTGCCCTTGAAGCTGTCCGGCGCCAGCACCACGCGGGTCATCGGGTGAGTCCGGGGGTGCTCGCCCGCACGATGACCTCGAGCGGAAGCGGAGCCTGCTGCCAGTCGGCGTCGACCGTCGCACGGAAGGCCTGATATCCGACCTCGCTGAGCGGCACGCGCACGGTGGTGAGGGCCGGGGTGACATCGCTGCTCGAGGGCACGTCATCGAAGCCGCAGACCGCGATGTCGGCGCCGACCTCACGACCGGCCTCGCGGATCGCCGCCATCGCTCCGATCGCGACCACGTCGCTCATGCCGAACACGAGGGTGCCGGGTTCGACGCCGTCGGCGAGGGCCGCCGTCATCGCCTGCGCACCCGATTCGCGGCGGAAGTCGCCGCGGATCACCCGCTCGATCGCCCCGCCGTCGGTCTCGAAGCCGGCGCGGAATCCGGCGAGACGCTCGTCCGACGTCAGCACTCCCTCGGCCGCACCGATCGCGATGGCGGAGCGGTATCCGAGAGACGCCATGCGGCGACCGAGCGCTTCGGCGCCGGCGCGGTTGTCGATCTCGACGTGGCGGTTGTCTGCGCTGCCGGCGCCGAACGTGACCACGCGTCCACCGAAGCGGGCGTACTCCGCGAGCTCGCGTGAGGTGTCGGAGTCCGTCGGCTCGTTCGTGCGCGATGCGGCGAGGATCAGGCCCTGGGGTCGCTGCCCACGGAGGGCCCGCACGATGCGCGCCTCGCGTGCCGGATCTCGCTCGGTGATCGCGATCGTCACGACAAGGCCCTGTTCGTCGGCTCCGCGAGCGACACCGGCCGCGATGAGTCCGAAGTAGGGGTCGGCGATGTCGGCGACCAGGAGTGCGATGACGGGCGAGCTTCCTCGGGCGGTCGCCTGCGCCGATGCGTTCGCCGTGTAGCCCAGTTCGGCGGCCGCCTGCTCGACGCGCTCACGGAAGGACTCGGCCACCTTGCGCTCGGATCCGTTGAGAACACGGGATGCCGTGGCGAGCGAGACCCCGGCCTCACGGGCGACGTCGTGCAGGGTCGGGGCCGCGCCCCGCGAATGCCGCGGCTGACGCACGCGGGAAGGGCTTTCCTGCTCACTCATGCCCTGAGCATACTGCGCGGTGAGGGCGATGCCGGGGAGGGTCCGGCGACCGGGCTGCGGGGGCGCATCGCTCAGAGGGAGAGGTAGGCGCGCAGCGTCGCCGCCTCGCCACGCAGCAGCGTCGGATCATCGCCGGGTACGAACTCGAGCAGCGCATCGCGGGGCGGAGTCGTCGCGGACAGCGCCTCCGCGAAGAAGCGGGTCCACAGGGCATCCCTCGCCCGCAGCGGAAGCCTCTCGTGATCCGGCCACCATGAGAACACGTGCGCGGCGCTGACCCGGTCGGCGATCGCGCGGTACTCGTCGAGCACCGCATCGACCGTGGCACCGACCGTCGGCTGCCAGTACGAGCTGAGCGTCGGCCGAGCCACCTCATCGAGCACCCGCAGCGTCGTCGGGGCGGTGTCGGCGAGCGTCCCGGAGTGGAACTCGAGCGCGAGCGAGATTCCCCGGGCGGCGGCCTCATCGACAGCATCCTGCAGTCGGGCGATCGTCGACGCCCAGTCCTGCGGCGACGCCTCGTCGGACCCGATCGGCCCTGCCCAGACGCGCACGCGATCGACACCGAGCGCCTCGGCGGTGTCGAGCACGGGGGTGATCGGCTCGTCGGCACCGGCACGGAAGTACGAGCCGTAGGAGCACGCGACGAGCCCGGCATCCGTCGTGAGCGTCGCCACCCTCGCGGCCTGCTCGACGTCGCCGGGCAGCACGTGCGAATCGGCTCCCCACTCGATGACCTCGAGTCGGGCGTCGGCAGCGAGGTCGACCACCTGTTCGGCGCTCAGCGACCGGAAGGTCACCGAGCAGAGTCCTGGGCGGATCTTCGTCATGACTTCATCCTCTCAATCGTTCGGCGGGGTGTCTCGGGGCTTGCGCCGTGCGCGACCGCCGCGTACAGCTGGGCGGTTCCCGGGTGGGGATCCGGTCTTCGGCGGCGTTCTGTACGTCCGGTCTTTTCCGGTCCGGTCCCGTCCGGTCCGAGAAGACCGCCGTGCCCCGTCCCATCTGCAGGACCCAGGCACGGATGCAGGACAGAAACGGTGTCATGGCCCTGCATCCGTGCTCGGGTCCTGCCAACGGTAGAAGCGTGGCGCACTCGCGGACGTTCGCGCCCGGTGCCCGACCGGACCCCGACCCCGACCGAATCTCGGCGGCCGTCAGCGCAGATGCGGCGAGATCGCGGTGCCGAAGGTCTCGGCCGTACGGCGGACGACGTGCTCGGGAGCGTCCGCCCAGATGTCGGCGTTGAAGATCTCGACCTCGATGTCACGGTCGTATCCGGTGTCGATCACGGCCCGCGTGAGCGAGCCGAAGTCGATCACGCCGTCACCCGTGTAGTGCCGCGACAGCAGCACATCGGCGGCGAGCGGGGTCTTCCAGTCGCACACCTGGTACGTCGCTATGCGCCCTTCGCGGCCGGCGCGCGTGATCTGCTCGAGCACCTGCGGATCCCACCAGATGTGGAACGTGTCCACCGCCGCGCCCACGACGTCGGCATCGAAATCGGCCGCGATGTCGAGCGCCTGCCCGAGCGTCGAGACGACGGCGCGGTCGGAGGCGTACATCGGATGCAGGGGCTCGATCGCGAGCGTCACGCCCGCCGCCTTCGCGTCGGACGCGAGCACGCCGATCGCATCGCGCACACGCTCGCGCGCGCCGATCAGATCGCGCGATCCCACCGGGATGCCGCCGGCCACGAGCACGAGAACGGCCGTCGATCCGTCGGCGCCCGCGGCGGCGAGGGTCGCGGTCTCCTCGATCGCTCGGCGGTTGTCGTCGAGCGCAGCAATGCGATCCGGCCCCTCCGGAAGGGTGAAGAAACCACCGCGGCAGTGGGTCGTGAAGCGCAGCCCCGAATCGGCGAGCATCTGCGCGGCGACGTCGAGCCCGACCTCGTTCACGGGCTCGCGCCACAGGCCGATCGCCTGGATGCCGCCATCCGCCGTCACCCGCAGTGCCGTCGCGAGGTCTGCGTGCTTGATCGTGGCCTGGTTGATCGACAGGCGCGGGTCGACGGTCACAGGTCAACTCCGTTCAGGCGCAGCATCCCGTGCCAGCGCTCGCGAGCGAGTTCGGGATTCTCGAGGGCGAGCGACGCGTTCGCCAGCTCGACGATGCGGCTGAGGTGCGGAAGGCTGCGCGCCGAGTGCAGTCCGCCGACCATCTGGAACGCGGGCTGGTGCCCGTTGAGCCAGGCGAGGAAGGCGACACCGGTCTTGTAATAGAAGGTCGGCGCGGCGAACACCTGGCGGCTGAGCTCTTCGGTCGGGCCGAGTATCTCGAGGTAGAGCTCGGGGTCCCCGGCATCGAGCGCCTGGATCGCCGCGGAGGCGACCGGGGTGATGGCCGCGAACGCGCCGAGCAGCGCGTCGGAGTGCCCGTCACCCTGCCCCACGGTGTCTCCGCCGATGAGGCCGACGTAGTTGAAGTCGTCGCCGGTGAACATGCGCACACCCTGCGGCAGTCGCTCGCGCACCGAGATCTCCGACTCGGCGTTCAGGAGGCTCATCTTCACGCCGGCGACCTTGTCGGGGTTCTCGGCGATCACGTCGAGCAGCACAGCGGATGCCGTCTGCCAGTCGTCCGCGCCGAAGTACCCGGCGAGCTCGGGGTCGAAAGCCGTGCCGAGCCAGTGCAGCACGACCGGAACCGTGGCCGACGAGAGCACCTCGCGATAGACGCGACGGTAGTCGTCGGCGTTCTCAGCGACACGGGCGAGGTGGCGAGAGGCCATGAGCACCGGGCCCGCCCCCTGCTCCTCGGTGAAGTGCAGCTGCTCCTTGTAGGCGTCGATCACCTGGTCGAGCGAGATGTGCGACTCGGCGACGTGATCGGTGTTGACGCCGACCACGACCGAGCCGCCCTCCTCGCGCGCGACCTCGGCGCTGCGCGTGATGAGCTCGCGCGTCGCCGCGGCATCCAGCCCCATGTTCCGCTGAGCGGTGTCCATGGCGTCGGCGACGCCCAGACCCCACGAGTACACGTTGCGGCGGAACGCCAGAGTCGAGTCCCAGTCGATGTCGGCGGGCTGCCCCGGGGTGTTGTCGGCGTGCACCTTCGGCACGACGTGGGCTGCGGCGTACGCGACGCGGCTCTGCAGCGGAGAGGCCGGACGCGTGTACCCGCCGCCTTCGCGCAGCTCGGCATCCGTCACCGCGCCCGCGGCGTCGAGAAGTCGGAGAGTGGTCATGCTCAACCCAGCGTCAGCGGGGTGAGTGCGATCTTGCGGCCTTCGGCGCTGGAGGTCAGCCCCGCCTCGGCGAACTGCACGCCGCGGGCGCCCGAGAGCAGGTCGAAGGGGTACTTCGTGCCCTCGACGAACGAGACCAGGTATTCCTCCCACTGCTGACGGAAGCCGTTGAGGAAGACATCGTTGGTCGGGACGTTCTGCCAGTCGGCGTCGTAGTCGTGGCTGTCTTCGAGGTCGGGGTTCCAGACCGGCTTCGGAGTCGCGTTGCGGGGCTGGATCTTCGCGCCGAATAGTCCGACGACCGCGGATCCGTGGGTGCCGTCGACCTGGAACTCGACGAGCTCGTCGCGGTTGACGCGCACCGTCCAGCTGGAGTTGATCTCGGCGACGATGCCGCCCTCGATCTCGAAGATGCCGTATGCCGCGTCTTCTGCGGTGGCGGTGTAGTGCTCGCCGTTCTCGTCCCAGCGGTCCGCGATGTGCACGGCCGCCTGCGCGTAGACGCTCTTGACCTCGCCGAACAGGTTCTCGAGCACGTAGTTCCAGTGCGGGAACATGTCGACGATGATGCCGCCGCCGTCTTCGGTGCGGTAGTTCCAGCTGGGGCGCTGCGCGGGCTGCCAGTCACCCTCGAAGACCCAGTAGCCGAACTCGCCGCGCACCGAGAGGATGCGGCCGAAGAAACCGGAGTCGATGAGGCGCTTGAGCTTCTGCAGGCCCGGCAGGTAGAGCTTGTCGTGTACGACGCCGGTCTTGACGCCGGCCTCGTCCGCGAGACGCGCGAGCTCGAGGGCCTCGTCGAGCGACTCGGCGGTCGGCTTCTCGGTGTAGATCGCCTTGCCGGCCGCGATCGCCTTGCGAAGGGCCGAGGCGCGGGCCTTGGTCACGAGGAAATCGGCGTAGATCTCCCACTTCGGGTCGGCGAGCGCTGCGTCGAGGTCGGTCGTGTAGTCGTCGATGCCGTGCTTCGCGGCGAGCTCGGCGAGCTTGGCCTCGTTGCGGCCGACAAGCAGCGGCTTGACCGTGATGCGGGATCCGTCGGGCAGCTCGATGCCGCCCTGGTCGCGGATCGCGAGGATCGACCGCACGAGGTGCTGCCGGTAGCCCATGCGCCCGGAGACGCCGTTCATGATGATCCCGATCTCGCGGGGTGTCGCCTGTGACATTGCTGGTCCGTTCTGTGGGAAGCCCGTGCGCCGGTCGCCCGATGTGGGTAAGCGCTTTCCGTCAGCATGCCACGACTCCGTCGGGCGCGCAAGCGGCGGGTGGAAACCGCTATCCGGGTTCGCGGGGCGGTGGCATGGCCGCCCCTGCCGCGTGCGTGGTCACAAACGCATCCGAAAGGCGCGATTCAGGTGCGTTTCTGGCCACGCACCGTAGGGGGGGTGGGGGGGCGGCGCGGGTCAGCGGGTGCTGGAGCGTTCGACCAGAAGCGTCGGCACGACGACAGCGGATGCCGCACCGTCCGCGGCGCCCTCGATGTCGGCGACGAGCAGGTCGACAGCGCGGTGCGCCAAGGCGGCGAAGTCCTGACGGATCGTCGTCAGCGGCGGGCGGTAGTTGGCGGCATCCGGCACGTCGTCGAAGCCGATGACGCTGACGTCCTCGGGAACCCGCCGCCCCGACTCGGCGAGCGCACGGAGGAGCCCGAGCGCCATCTGGTCGTTGGCGCAGAAGACGGCGGATGCTGCTCGCAGCGCCTCGCCCGCGGCGAACCCCGCCTCGGCGGTCCAGTCGCCGCGGACGACCTCGGTCGCCACGACCCCGGCATCCGCGAGCGCCTTCCGCCATCCGCGCTCGCGCTCGGCGGCCGCGAACGAGTCGGCAGGCCCGGCGAGGTGGTGCACCGTCTCGTGGCCGAGGCCCAGCAGGTGAGCGGTCGCCGCAGCGGCGCCTCCGACATGGTCGCTGTGCACGACGGCGAGATCCGCAGACCCGGGGGCATCGACGACCACGAGGCGCAGTCCCGGGGGCCGATCGGCTGCGGGCACCAGCGCCGACGCCTCGTTCAGCACGATCGCGCCGTCGACCTCCTGCTCGGCGAGGCGCTCGAAGGCGTCGGCCACGCTGTCGCCCGCGGTGACGAGGGTGAGGGCGTAGCCGCGTTCAGCCGCGGCCTCGGCGGTGGCCTGCAGCATCCGCGAGTTGCCGACCGTCGCGAGAGTGGTGACGACGAGTCCGATGGTCTGCGAGCGTCCGGTGCGCAGAGCGCGGGCTGCGCGGTGGGGGCGGTAGCCGAGCTCGGCCATCGCGGCTTCGACGCGCCGGCGGGTAGCGGGGTCGACGCGAGGGCTGTCGTTGACGACGCGCGACACGGTCTGACCCGAGACGCCGGCACGGGAGGCGACCATCGCCATCGAGACACGACCGGACGGGGCCTGGCGGCGGCGCGGGCGCGCGGCGCCGCGACGCAGATCATCGTCGCGCAGCAGCTCGTCGTCCACGGGCACCCTCTCTACGCGCTCACAACTCTGGAATGTTGACGTTACCACGGCGCTGTGCGTACCATGTTTACGTGAACACGCCCGAATCTCCCGAGTTGCGAACCGAGACCCTCTCCGCCGGCATCGTCAAGCGCGCGACGACGCTCGCCGACGGCCGCGAACTGATCTACTTCGATGATCCCGACACGACGCTCGGCGCCGACCGCGCCGTCGACAGCCGCACGCTCGACGCCCGCGGCGAGACCGCCACGATGCGCCTCGATGTGCTGACCGGCGACTGGATCACGGTCGCCGCCAACCGGCAGAACCGCGTGATGATGCCGAGCGCCGACGCCGATCCGCTCGCTCCGCAGTCGCCGACCAACCCCTCGGAGGTGCCGTCGCTCTACGACGTCGCCGTGTTCGAGAACCGCTCGCCCGCCTTCGGCCCCGCCCTCGCCGAGGCGACCGGCACCGCTCCTGAGGCGAGCAACCCTCCCCGCGGGCTCGACGATCTCGCCGCCCTCGGACTCGGCCGCACCCGCACCTCGGTCGGACGCTGCGAGGTCGTGTGCTTCAGCCCCGAGCACACCGGCTCGTTCGGCACCCAGTCGGTGACGCGCGCCCGCACAGTGATCGAGGCCTGGGCCGACCGCACCGCCGCCCTGTCGAAGCTGCCGGGCATCCAGCAGATCTTCCCGTTCGAGAACCGCGGCGAGGCCATCGGCGTCACGCTCCCCCACCCCCACGGCCAGATCTACGCCTACCCCTACGTGACGCCGCGCACCACGCGCCTGCTCGACTCGATCGACCGCACCGCGCCCGACCTGTTCCAGCACATCCTCGAGTCCGAGCAGGCATCCGAGAGGGTCGTCTTCCGCGGCGAGCACTGGACGGCATTCGTGCCCTTCGCCGCCCGCTGGCCGCTGGAGGTGCACCTCATGCCGCACCGCCACGTTCCGGACTTCGCCGAGACGACGGATGCCGAACGCGACGAGCTCGCGCCCCTCTATCTGCGACTGCTCCGCGGTGTCGACGCGCTCTACGACACCCCGACGCCCTACATCGCCGCCTGGCACCAGGCCCCGGTGAACGTCGGCCGAGACAGCGTGCGCCTGCACCTGCAGCTGACCAGCCCCCGCCGGGCGGCCGACAAGCTCAAGTTCCTCGCGGGATCCGAGGCCGCGATGTGGGCCTGGGCCGCCGAGGTCACCCCCGAGCAGGGTGCGGCCCGCATCCGCGATGCCATCGCGAGGGCCGACGCCGCACACACCGCATCCGCAGACCGGAACGCAGACCAGAACGCAGACGAGGCATCCGCATGACCACCACCCAGGACGCCGCGCGCGCACTCTTCACCGACCTCATCGGTCGCACCCCCGAAGGCGTCTGGTCGGCGCCGGGGCGCGTGAACCTGATCGGCGAGCACACCGACTACAACGACGGATTCGTGCTGCCCTTCGCCATCCCGCATCGCACAGTCGCCGCCGTGGGAATCCGTGACGACCGCCGCATCCGCGTCGCCTCGACCTTCGCCGACGAGCCGGTCGAGGTCTCCCTCGACGACCTCGACGAGCTGTTCCCGACCCCGACCGGCACCGCGCCGCGCGTGCCCGAGTGGGCCGCCTACCCCCTCGGCGTCGCGTGGGCGCTGCGCCAGGCCGACGGTGTCGCTCCCTCCGCGGCCACCGGTTCAGGGCTCGACATCGCCATCGCGTCCGACGTGCCCGTGGGCGCGGGGCTCTCGTCGTCGGCGGCGATCGAGGGTGCCACGGCATCCGCGCTCAACGACCTCTGGGCCGCCGGGCTCGACCGCGTCGCCCTCGCCCGCGTCGGTCGGAAGGCCGAGAACGAGGCGGTCGGCGCCCCGACCGGCATCATGGACCAGATGGCGTCGATGCTCGGCGAGCCGGATGCCGCGATCTTCCTCGACTGCCGCTCGCTCGATGCGAACCTCGTGCAGGTCGGCATCGCCGAGGCCGGCCTCGCGATCCTCGTGATGGACACCCGGGTCAAGCACGCGCACTCCACGGGCGGATACGGCGAGCGCCGTGCGGCCTGCGAGCGCGGTGCCGCCATCATGGGCGTACCGAGCCTGCGCGACGTCTCGGTCGACGACCTGCCCCGCGCCGAGGAGCTCATGGACGACGTGACGTTCCGCCGCGTGCGGCACGTCGTCACCGAGAACCAGCGCGTGCTCGACACCGTGGTGGTGCTGCGCGAAGACGGTGCCCGTGCGATCGGCGACCTGCTCGTGGCCTCGCACGCCTCGATGCGCGACGACTTCGAGATCTCGGTCCCCGAGCTCGACACGGCGGTCGAGACGGCCCTCGCGGCCGGCGCACTCGGTGCTCGCATGACCGGCGGAGGCTTCGGCGGTGCGGCGATCGCGCTGATCGAGCAGGACTCGGTGCAGCAGGTGACGGATGCCGTGTCGGCGGCGTTCGCCGCATCCGGTTTCACCTCCCCCGTGATCTTCACCGTCACGCCGTCGGCCGGAGCGCATCGCGACGCGTGACCGCTGCCCGCTCGACCACGTCGTGAACGAGCGGCCTCAGAGTCCGCCGATCGCGACCTGAGATACTGAACACTTCCCCACCCTGAGGAGCACAATGTCCTGGATCGTGACCGGCGGCGCCGGCTACATCGGCTCGCACGTCGTTCGCGCACTGGCGGATGCCGGGCTCACGCCCGTCGTCCTCGACGACCTCTCGAGCGGCGTCGCATCGTTCGTGCCCGAAGGCGTGGCTTTCGTGCAGGGCAGCATCCTCGACCGTGAACTGGTCGAGAAGGCGCTGCGCGATCACGACGCCGAGGGTGTCATCCACGTCGCCGGATACAAGTACGCCGGCGTCTCGGTGCAGCGTCCGCTGCACACCTACGCGCAGAACGTCGAGGGCACTCGGGTGATCCTCGAGGCGATGGATGCCGCGGGCGTCACCAACATCGTGTTCTCGTCGTCGGCGGCCGTGTTCGGCACGCCCGATGTGCCGCTCGTCGTCGAGGAGACCGCCAAGAAGCCGGCGAGCCCCTACGGCGAGTCCAAGCTCATCGGCGAGTGGCTGCTCCGTGACCAGGCGATCGCGACCGCCGACTCCGACAAGCCGCTGCGTCACACCTCGCTGCGCTACTTCAACGTGGTCGGCTCGGCCGACCCGTCGGTCTATGACGTGAGCCCGCACAACCTCTTCCCGATCGTGTTCGAGAAGCTCATCGCCGGCGAGACCCCCCGCATCAACGGCGACGACTACGACACCGAGGACGGCACCAACGTGCGCGACTACGTGCACGTCGGCGACATCGCCGCCGCCCACGTCGCGGCAGCGAAGCGTCTCGCCGGTGGCGAGCCGATCGAGGCCGCGTACAACCTCGGCTCGGGCGACGGCCTCAGCGTGAAGCAGATCATGGACGCGGTCGCGCGCGTCACGGGCATCGACTTCACCCCTGAGATCGGCCCTCGGCGTCCGGGAGACCCCGACCGCATCGTCGCGACCGGCGAGCTCGCCGCGCGTGACCTCGACTGGAAGATGCGATACACGGTCGACGAGATGGTGCGCACGGGCTGGGAGGCCCGTCGGGCCGCGTCCTGACGTCGGTCAGAGGTCGCGCGTGCGGATCGGGTAGAGCCAGAAGCACAGCCACGCGAGGGCGGCGAAGACGAGCGGGACCACCGCGACCATGACGCGGATCCCGCCGTCGACGGCCTCCGGCTGCGCATCGCCGAGCGAGGCGTCGAAGCCGGATGCCGTGAGCACCACCGCCGCCACGACGGCCTGCAGCACGACCGAGCCGCGCACGACGAAGCCGTTCACCCCGAAATACGCGCCCTCGCGTCGATGACCGGTGCGCGTGGCGTCCTCGTCGATGATCTGGGCGAGCACGACCTCGAGCAGCTGCAGAAGACCGCCGACGCCGACGCCCACTGCGACGCCGATGAGCGCTGCGGCGAGCACGGTCGACGGCAGCAGGTAGCCGAGCACGGAGATCCCGAACACGGCGACGCTCCACAGCAGCGCTGCGCGGGGTGAGGTGCGGCGCACGATCGCGCTCCACAGCACGATCGACGGGATGGCTGTGACGAAGATCGCCCCCAGCAGCAGGCTCGCCTCGCCCTCGGCGGCGCCCAGCGAGTAGCGCACGTAGAACGGCAGCGCCGCGAGGATGACGGCGATCGAGGTCTGGATGAACAGCGAGCCGAGCACGTAGGGCACGAACGCCCGGTTCGCGAACGTGTACTTCAGCTGGTCGCCCCAGCGCATCGCCTCGGATGCGGCCTCGGGCACTCGACGCTCGATCATGCCGCCGAAGAACGACCAGACGAGCAGCACGAGGCAGACCGCCGAGAGCACGAGGGCCATTCCCGGCCAGCCGATCGAGTCGTACAACGCAGGGGCACCCGCGGTGCCGAGCACCATGCCGAGGATCGCGAAGATCTGCCGGGGCACGTTGCCACGCGCCCGCTCATCGGTGGTGCGGAAGATCTCGGGGAACAGCGCCGAGATGTTCAGCACGACCACGACGAAGGCGATGTCGTACACCGCCACCACGATCAGGAACCAGACGATCAGCCCGGCGGTCGGCAGCTCCGGCGGCATCCACACCAGCGCGAAGGCGACCACGAGCGGCACGATGCCGAGACCGATCCACGGGATACGGCGGCCCCACGGCGTGCGGATGCGGTCGGACAGCGCCCCGACGACCGGGTTGAGCACCGCGTTCAGCACGCCGTGCGCGATCATCGCCGCGGCCACCCATGCTGGCGCGACACCGAGGTGGGTGACGTAGAAGTAGACGACGAACGCCGAGAACGTCTGCGCCATGAGCTGGGTCGGGAACCCCGATGCTCCGAACGCGATGGACTGAGCCCTCGTGGGTGCGGCGTCGAGTCGTCGGTCGCGCAGCCGCGTCGTCAGCGAGGTCATGCGCGTCGGCTCCGCTGCAGATCGCGCAGATCGCGCCATCCGAGCCGCACCAGTCCCTCGTCGGCGAACACCTGCAGCACCTCGGGGTCGGAGAGCAGGCGAAGCTCGTGCCCGCGTTTGGCCGCACCGAAGTCGACGGCCGCGCGCAGCTCGTCGTCGTCGACCATCGGATGCAGGTAGATCTCGGTCACTCCGGCCGGAACCGCGCGCAGCAGCGCGATGAACCCGTCGCGCACCTGTTCGTACGACTCGTCCGGCGCCTCTTCGAACGGGTGGCTCCACAGCCGATCGATGATCTCGACGCCGAGCGCGTCGGCGGCGGCCGAGGCCTCGGCGAGCTTCGCCTGCAGGGCGGCGTCGTCGCCGGTCCCGTCCATGCTGCGCGGCAGCCGGAACGGCAGGCCGTTGCGGGCGGCGAGCTCGAACACCGGGCCGAGGAAGTCCCGCCCGGTGAGCAGACCGTAGACAGACCCCATGTGGTTGTCGAGATGCGTCACGTCGACCCCGGCATCCAACGCCGTCTGCAGCTGTGCGGCGATCTCGGCGGTGACGTCGTCGACCGACGCGAGCTCTTCGATCGCGAGAACGCCGGCGGGAAAGTACCCCGCGTCGTCGACGAGGGTGGTGTCGGTGCCGGTGAGGGGCCGCCAGCGGTAGTCGGTCCACTCGCTCGTGAGCACGAGGTGCACGCCGACGTCGAGGTCGGCGCGCGAGGCCGCGAAAGCGAGCGCCTCGGGTGCCCACGCGCACGGCACCATGAGCGTCGTCGAGTCGATGTGCCCCGCATCGAGCAGCTGCATGATCGCGGTGTTGGCCGCGTGGCACATGCCGAAGTCGTCGGCGTTGATGATCACGCCCCTGGCTCCCGGCGCGAGGCCGAGGCGATCCGCGAGGTCCGAGGTCATCGCCGACTCCTGTCCGATGCGGGAAGCAACCGCGAGAACACGGTCGCGCGAAGAGCGGATGCCGCCTCACCGACTGCGCCGACCAGCGGCGCCTCCGGGCCGAACGACGAGACGAGGAGGGTGAGCGGGAGCTGCGGGGCGAGCTCTTCGGCGAAGGCGACCGCCGCTCGGGCCAGCGCCGGGTGGGCGGCCGTGCCGCTGAGGAGGAACGCCTCGGGGTCGAGCACGAGCGCGATGCTGCCCGCGATCAGGGTGAGTCTGCGTCCCATCTCGGCGGCCATGGCGAGTGCGGCCGGATCGCCGGCGGAGGCGGCGTCGAGATGCTGGTCGATCGTCTCGTCCGGGTCACGCCCGTTCGCCAGGGCGAGGTCGCGCACGACGGCGTCACCGAGCACGGGAGCGCCGATCGGCAGCGGACTCTGCGGCAGATACATGACCTCGCCGGCCACGCCCGAGAAGCCCCGGTGCAGGGAGCCGTCGATCACTATGCCGGCGCCGAGTCCGTCGTCGAGGAGCAGCAGCGCGAAGCTGCTGAGCGCCGCGCCGGCGCCCTCGGAGAGCTCGGCGAGCGCCGCGAGGTTGACGTCGTTCTCCACCCGCACCGGGCAGCCGAGGCGCGTCGACAGGGCGTTCTTGAACGCGCCGCCGTCGGGACCCTGATCATCGCGGATGCCCCCGTCGGCGGTGACGATGCCCGGGATGCCGACGACCGCCAGCAGCAGCGGACCGGCCACCGCCCTCTGACAGGCATCGATGAGGCCGGCGATGTGCTGCACGCGGTCCCCGCGCACGGGGAAGGCGGCGTGGCTCTCGGCCCGCACGGCTCCGGTGGGGTCGACCAGCGCGACGTGGGCGGCGTGGGCGTCGACGTGCACTGCCGCGGCGAGTCCGAGATGAGGATGCAGCGAGACGCGCCCTGCTGCCGGTCCCCGCGTGTCACGGTCGACGCCCGCAGCGGCGACCGCCGACGATGATTCGAGCATCCGCAGCACCTGCGTCACCGCAGTGCGCGAGAGACCGGTCTCGGCGACCAGTTCGGCGCGGGTGAGCGGGCCTCGGCGCGCGAGCGTCTCGAGGATCGCGCGGCCGTTGAGTGTTCGGAGCAGGGTCTGGGGCCCCGCAAGTGGTCGTGCCAAGTTGATCCCCCCGGATTCGACGTCCGCCCCAGCTTGACACATCGCGTCATACGTGTCGAGAGATCCGGATCCTGATCCGCGTCATGATCCGCGGCCGTGCGCGTCTTGCTTCAGGGAGCCACCGCGGCCCCGCACGACCACAGGGAGGAGGCATCCGATGCGACCGACCATCCCGCACCGGCTCGACCGACGTCCGTCGTCGCGCATCGACACTCCTACCCCGGCCGTGTACCCCTATGAGGTGACGGCCCTGCTCGAGCGCGGATGGTGGGTGCTGCACGTCGCCGACCTCGACGTGCGCGGCGTCGCCGCGACGCTCGCCGAGGTCAGATCGGCCGCAGAGCTGCTGCTCGCGCGAGCGCTCGATGCCCCCGTCGGCAGTGTGCCGATGACGATCTCGGTGGTGCGGTTCACGCGAGGGTCGCTCATCCGCTCGCGCTGGTAGCCCGAGACCCGCCGTCAGTCCAGCGCGGACATCACGTGCTTGATGCGCGTGTAGTCGTCGAAGCCGTACTGCGAGAGGTCTTTGCCGTAGCCCGAGTGCTTGAAACCGCCGTGAGGCATGTCCGAGACGAACGGGATGTGGGTGTTGATCCACACGCAGCCGAAGTCGAGGTCGCGCGAGAAGCGCATCGCGCGGGCATGATCGGCGGTCCACACCGACGATGCGAGGGCGTAGGGCACGTCGTTCGCCATCTCGAGCGCCTGCTCCTCGGTCTCGAACGACTGCACGGTCAGCACCGGGCCGAAGATCTCGCCCTGCACGGCCTCGTCGTCCTGATGCAGACCCGACACGATGGTCGCCTCGAAGAAGTAGCCCTTCTCACCCTGACGCGCACCGCCGGTCTCGATCGTGGCGTGTGCAGGCAGGCGGTCGACGAAGCCCTGCACCTGAGCGAGCTGGGCAGCGCTGCTGAGGGGACCGTAGAGCACGCCCTCCTCGTGCGGAGCGCCCGTGCGGGCATCCGTCTTCGCCTTCTCGACGAGCGCGGCGACGAACTCGTCGTGCACAGACGAGTGCACGAGCACGCGGGTGGCCGCGGTGCAGTCCTGTCCGGCGTTGAAGAACGCGCCGGTGACGATGCCGGATGCCGCCTTGTCGAGGTTCGCATCGGGAAAGACGATCGCGGGCGCCTTGCCGCCGAGCTCAAGGTGCACCCGTTTGACGTCGTTCGCCGCGGATCGCGCGACGGCCATCCCGGCGCGCACGGATCCGGTGATGGCGACCATCTGCGGCGTCGGATGCTCGACCAGTGCCACGCCGGTGTCGCGGTCGCCGAGCACGACGTTGAGCGTGCCGGCGGGCGTGTGCAGCGCGACGATCTCGGCGAGCAGCAGGGTGGTCAGGGGCGTCGACTCGGCGGGCTTCAGCACGACCGTGTTGCCTGCGGCGAGCGCCGGGGCGATCTTCCACACGGCCATGTTCAGCGGATAGTTCCAGGGGGTGACCTGTCCGATCACGCCGATCGGCTCGCGGCGCACGAACGAGGTGTGGCCGGCGAGGTACTCACCCGCCGCGCGTCCTTCGAGACTGCGGGCGGCTCCGGCGAAGAAGCGCAGCTGGTCGATCGACTGCAGGATCTCGTCGGCCACGAGGCTGGCTCGCGGCTTGCCGGTGTCCTTCGACTCGAGGTCGGCGAACTCCTCGGCGCGGCTCTGCATCTCATCGGCGATGCGGAACAGCGCGAGCTGGCGATCGGCGGGAGTGGTGTCGCGCCAGATCGGGAACGCGGCGGATGCGGCGGCATAGGCGGCGTCCACGTCGGAGGCGTCCGAGACCGGCAGCTCGCCGTAGGCCTCCTCGGTCACCGGGTCGATCAACGGCATCCGCTGCTGCCCGCTCACGGGAACGTACTGCCCGCCGATGAAGTTCTGTAGGAGTTCTGTGGCCATGCTCGCCATGCTAGCGATCGGATCACGAATACAGAAGAGTGAAGTGACCTTGACGATGGAATCAGTTGCCAGGGAGCGCCGATCCTGTCAATATCGACACATGAGCACCACGCCGAAGCAGCCCGTGTTGGACGACATCTCGAAGCGGATCGTCGAGTTGCTGCAGGAGGACGGTCGACGGCCCTATGCCGAGATCGGCCGAGAGGTGGGGCTCAGCGAGGCGGCGGCCCGTCAGCGCGTGCAGCGGATGACCGAGGCGGGCATCATCCAGATCGTCGCCGTGACCGACCCGATGCAGCTCGGCTTCAACCGCATGTCGATGATCGGCATCCGCGTCACGGGCGACCCGCGGCTGATCGCGGAGGAGCTGACGAAGATCACCGAGCTCGCGTACGTCGTCGTGACGCTCGGCACGTTCGACATCCTCGTCGAGGCGGTGTGCGAGAGCGACAGCCACCTGCTCGATCTGATCGCGACCCGCATCCGTACGATTCCCGGCATCACGCACACCGAGAGCCTGCTCTACGCAGGGCTCTACAAAGACCTCTACAACTGGGGCACGCGCTGAGGCGCGGGTCCGGAAGGAGAACACCATGGGAACCACGGTCTTCGAACGTCGCCGCCCCGCGGATGCCGTGATCGATGCCTCGCTGCGCGACACCGCGTTCAGCGTGTTCTGGCTCGATGACGTCGAGCGCGTCTCGCACCCCGCGCTCACCGACAGCATCACCGCCGACCTCGCCATCGTCGGCGGTGGCTATGCCGGCCTCTGGACCGCCGTGCGCGCGAAGGAGCGCGATCCTCAGCGCAAGGTCGTGCTGCTCGAGGCGTCGCGCATCGCGTGGGCCGCGTCGGGCCGCAACGGAGGGTTCTGCGAGGCGAGCCTCACACACGGGCACGAGAACGGCCTCACGCGCTGGCCCGACGAGATCGACCGCCTGGAAGAGCTGGGGATCGAGAACCTCGACGGCATCGAAGAGACCGTGAAGCGGTACGGCATGGATGCCGACTTCGAGCGCACCGGTCAACTCGCCGTGGCCGTCGAGCCGCACCAGGTGGAGTGGCTGCGCGAGGAGGAGGGATTCCTCGACCGCGAGGCCGTGCAGGCCGAGGTGCATTCCGACACGTTCCTCGCCGGCGCCTGGGAGCGCGATGCCTGTGCGCTCGTGCACCCCGCCAAGCTCGGTCTCGAGCTGGCGCGCGTCGCGGTCGAACTCGGGGTCGAGATCTACGAGCAGTCGCTCGTGCGCGAGGTCATCGGCGACGGATCGAGCGCGATCACGCTCGTCACACGTGACGGCGGGCAGGTGCGAGCGGATGCCGTGGCTCTCGCCACGAACGTCTTCCCCTCGCTGCTCAAGCGCAACCGCCTGATGACGGTTCCCGTCTACGACTACGTGCTCATGACCGAGCCGCTGACCGACGAGCAGCTGGCGTCGATCGGGTGGTCGAACCGCCAGGGCCTGGCCGACAGCGCCAACCAGTTCCACTACTACCGCCTCACCGCCGACAATCGCATCCTGTTCGGCGGATACGACGCGGTCTACCATTTCGGCGGCAAGGTGCGACCCGAGTACGAGGATCGCGCCGAGAGCCACCGCAAGCTCGCCTCGCACTTCTTCACGACGTTCCCCCAGCTCGAGGGGCTGCGCTTCACGCACCGGTGGGCGGGGGCGATCGACTCGTCGAGTCGCTTCTGCGCGTTCTTCGGCACCGCCCGCAAGGGACGCGTGACCTACGCGACCGGGTTCACCGGGCTCGGCGTCGGCGCCGCGCGCTTCGCCGCCGACGTCATGCTCGACAAGCTGTCGGGCGAGCCGACCGAGCGCACCGAGCTCGCGATGGTGCGCGAGAAGCCGATCCCGTTCCCGCCCGAGCCCGTCGCCTCGATCGGCGTCAACCTCGTGCGAGCGGCGATGAACCGGGCCGATCACAACGAGGGCAAGCGCAACCTGTTCCTCAAGACGCTGGATGCCGTCGGCATGGGCTTCGACTCGTGAGCGAGCTCGCGCCGGGCGAGCTCGCGCCGGGAACCGGAGTGGATGCCGCGGCGCTGCCGCTGATGCACGAACCGCTGCCTGCGGTGGACGTGCTCATCGGTCGCCCGACGACGGCTGTGCAGGCGTTGGGGACTCTGGGTGAGGTCGAGATCGGCATCTGGGAGATGACGCCCGGCACGGCATCGGACACCGAGGTCGACGAGGTTTTCGTCGTGCTGACCGGTCAGGCGCGGATCGAGTTCGTCGACCCCCCGCTGCCCGCCGTCGAGGTCGGCCCCGGGTCGGTCGTGCGCCTCGCCGCGGGGCAGCGCACCGCGTGGACGGTCACCGAGACGCTGCGGAAGATATATATCGCCTGACGTGCGGCATCGACGGCGACCGCCTGGATGCTGCGCATGAGTGTGTGCCATCCGTCGGCGAGCTCGTTCCGATCACCAATTCCTCGGTGGATGTTCGGCGCGCCCGTCGATAGTGTCATGGGCAAAGCACAAGGGGGGTCAACGTGTCTCAGACCGCGAGGCGGGAGGCGCCGACGACAGAGTCCGCAGTGCCGGGCATGGAGATCATCGCTCGCGTTCGGCGCCTGGTCGTGGTCGCGCTGGTCGCCGCTCTGGGCTACTCGACGTTCATGACGAGCGGCAAGGGATACTGTCCAGGTGGCGTCGCAGCGGACGGCGGTTTCATCGATGCAGCCGGCAACGCGACCGAGACCGCGCCGACGTGCGTGTATCTCGCTCTGCAGCCCAGCCCGTTGATCCTCTTCGCGTTCGCCGCGATCGTATTGGCGGCGATCACCGCGGTGCTGCGCCGCGCGCAAGACATCCCCTCAGCAATCCGATACCTCGATCGGGCCGCTGTTGCCATTGCGATCCTCGCCGTCGTCTCGGTCGCGATCAGCCAGATCTGGTTCGCGATGATCCCGATCACCGAGTGGGACGGAACAGGGACGTTCTTCTACCCTTTCCCCTTCGGATCCGTGGAGCTCACGACCGAACCGATGTCCGCTGGTCAGGCAATGCTCGTCGAGCTGACGACGGAGCATGCTCAGAACGCTCACCTATGATCTCTGCATGCGTCGACCTTGGCTGTTCGGTGGTTCTCTGGTGGCGGCCCTGTTGGCGATGACCGGCTGCGGCCTCGTGGCGCCGGCAAGCGGTCCCGATCGCTCCGAAACCGTGTCTGTGCCGGGTGGCACGTGCGAGATCGAATGGTGGCTCAGTCCCGCGGTCGACGATCCGCCCGCCGAGGCCAGCAGCATCGCCACCAAAGCTCTCGATGAGGCGGTGGTCAGCGAGTCTCAGTGGTCGGAGTGGTATTCGCTCCTCGACGATGATCCTGACCTCGACTCCGTTCCCGAGATCAGGCTCCGAGGGTCCGCCTACTTGGAATCCGTGCGGGAGGACGTGCGGGACGCTCTGGAAGAAGCGGGCTACCCCGATATCGAGCGAGTCATCGAGGTGTATTCGCACCTGTCCTGCTCGTGATGCGTTCGTGAAAGAGAGCGGCGATGAGTGAGCGCACCCTCACGGCATCCCGGCACCCGCGGATGCTGCAGACAGCGGCGACAGTGGCAGTGGCCGCAGCGACGATCGCGGTGATCGGCGTGGCCGTGGTCGATTCCGCATCCGGTGGCGATGCTCAGCTGCTGCTCGGCACCTTGCCGTCACGACACATCATCGGAGCATCCACGATCCTCGCGTTCATCGCGATCAGCTACATGCTCTGCACCGTCTCGGCGCCTTCCGGCTGGCTCGGACTGATCGTGATCGGGCGACTGCTGTCGATCGGCGGAACCGTGGTGGCAGTGTTCTGGGGGTTTCTGACCATGCCGTGGCTCGTCACCCCCCTACTGGCCGACGGGGGCGAATCGGGATACGTCGTCGAAGAGAGGTCTTTCCTCTTCCTGTCATCGATAGACGTGCTCGAGCAGGATGGGCTGCTCGCCACCCCAGTCCTGCACACGAGCGCGGACGACGGCCATCAGCCGTTCACCGCCGGCGACTACGGCACGCGGATCGCCAACGGGCAGATCGCCGGATGGTTCGCCCTCGAGCCCGGACCGGCCGCGAGGCTGACCAGGTTCGAGCTTCCGCTGCTGCAGTCGCCGAACTGCCAGTAGCTGTGCGCTGCCGACGCTCGTGACTGCGCTCGCGCCCGCCACGTGCCACTATGGGGCCGTGCGGATCGTCGGCAGTGCCTCCCTGACCATCACCGCGACGCTCATCGGACTTTTCGGGGCTCTCATGCTCGGCTTAGCCGGCCTCAGCTTGGCGGGCCCCGGCCTCACGGTCATCGAGTACGCCGATTCGGACGATACCGAGCGGGCGATCGGTATCGGGATGGGCATCATCGCGCTTGTGGTCTGGCTCGTGCTGCTGCTGTCGGCCGTGCTGGTGGGGCTAGGCGACGTGTATCCGAAGCGCGAGCGACGTGCCACGGTATGGAGCATCGTGGGGCTCAGCACGGTCCTCGTGATGGGGGCGTTGATCGCCGTGCTGGCTACGCCGCCTCCCCTGTACCACTAACCCGCTACCGACGGGTCCGCGTCGTCAGCGTTCCTCGTGAAGCTTTTCTTCGACGCGAATCGCTACCGATGAGTGCCGGGTCACGACCGTCCCGGCAGGGGGCGTCTGATGCAAGACGAGGTAGTTCCGCCCCCATGCCAGTGCGCCGATCGGCGGACCGTCAGGGTCTGGATTGGCGAGGGTCACACCCGCGGCCGAGGCAATCTCTTGGGCGGCCCGGAATGACATGCCCTCGACCAGTGGAACCGTGACCGCTTCTCCCACGCTCTCCCACATGAGATGGACACTACGCCGCCGAAGGCCCACTCGTGTCCGACATCTACCGTGTACGTCAGCAACGACTGATACCGTTTCGCGCTACTGGTTGAGAAGATTCGTTTCGGCGATGAGGTCGAGACGGGACAACAGCAGGTCTCCGGTCGACGCAACGATCGCGAACGCGTTGATGGTGATAGCGACCGCGATGGCGGCGAGAACCGCGATTTGCGTGAGACGGTATCGGCGCTTCCACGCAATTCCGACCACCAAGAATCCGGTCAGAACGGCGATAACCTGGCCGGCGACAGTAGCAAACGCCATGCGCATGGCGGTGTCTTCGGTGAGTGCGCCCCAGCTGTTGAATGCCGTCGCAAAGGCGAGCGGGACGACGACAACGCCGAGTGCAAGGATCGCGATGGGCCGGAGTTGCGGCCGACGATGCGGAGCCGCCGTTGAACCCTGCTCGGCGATCTGGGCTGCCATGAGCCCGACGGTATCAGGGGCAGACGCGTACCCGCCAGAGTACGACTTCTGGTCAGGGGCCGAGGGGGCTCTTTGCTCGAAGGTCGCCTGCCGCAATCGATCGTTACGGAGCAGTCGCGTCGAGCGCCGTAAACGCCTTGCCGTAAACGGGGTTCAAAACCTGGTTCTGACACCCGTTTCCGGAGGTTGAGGTTGTCAAGTAGTTCGGCATGACAGTACGAGCGGGAACCAGTGTCGATCGCGCAGTTGGGAGTCATCGCCGATGCTCACCCAGGTGCCTTCAGCAATCGGGGCGATCCCTGACGGCTGACCATCGTTCGATACGGGTTCATTGGAGACGTCAGGGTATTCGCGGAGCCACGCTGACTACGGTGGACACGTGGTGAACACGACAGAAGCACCCCCATCGCGACAAGCGAAGCGCAGAGCCGTCTCCGTGCTTCTCGTGGCCGCGGGCTGCGCAGTACTGACGGTGACAGTGCTTGCGAGCATTCACTCCTTCTTTTTGAGCGCCCCGGAGAACTTTGACCCGACGTCCTTCTATCTGGCGATGTTGCTGATTGTCGGCTGCGTTCTGGTCTCTCACGTTGCGGCCGCGCCGCTCGACGATGACGCGGACGCCGATTGGTTTCTCGCCGTAGCCATCATCACCGGCGCCCCCGCCATACTGTTCACCCTCGCGATGTTGTGGCTGCCGTTTCTCTTCGCGCTGGACCGGGAGTGGATGGCTCTCGCCTTCATTCCCGTGCTCCCCGTGGTCTCGGGTCCCGCCCTCGGAGTGGGCATCAGCGCCGCTTACCTGTTACGTGCCGACGAGCCGGCCTGGCAACGGCGCGTGACTACCGTTGCCGTGATCTTCACTGCCACCGGCGTGGCACAGCTGCTCCTACTCGTCATCTCCAAGAACAGCCTGAGCTGATCGCTCACTGGCTCCGTAGTGATGCGGAGAATTGGGAGGCGTTCGACTCCTGCCGAAAACGATCCTTTGCGGCGCTCGAGCGCTCCGCCGTCTCGACCAGCCTCCGGAAACGTGAGCCATAACCCGCTATGGGCGGGCCCTTTCGGCCGGAGCTCAGTGGGACGTCCCGACTAGAGTTCCGCGGCCAGGCGGCCAAGGAATGCCGCCTGGCCGCCACCGATGACGTGGGCTTTCCTAAGTGGGATCCAGTAGAGCTCGAATCGGATGCGCTCGCCCGCGCCGTCGCTCTCTTCAAACGCCTCCCACCGTTCAGGCAGATCAGCGCTATCCGTGGTGAGGTGGAAATAGTGCCGCGCATGAATGGCTTCAGCGTACGGGCGCATGTCGTACTCGCCGGCCCCTAGGAATCGCACGACGCGCAACCCCTCCAGTCCGGTTTCCTCGCGCGCTTCTCGAAGCACCGCATCCTCTGGGAGCTCTCCTGATCTGATCGTCCCAGCAGGCACTTGCAATCCAGCCTCGTCCCAGGGCAGATCAGCGTGCCTCAGCACCACCATCCGGTCATCTCTGACGATATAAGCGACCACCTTGTGCGGACGGTTCATAGCTCCCTCTCAAGGTCGAAGCGCTTGGCGATCCGACGCATACGGCGCGCCCGCCAGGATAGCCGAGGGCTGGGACCCGGCGTGAGGTGCCGAGGATGGGGATAGTTTCCGGCAGGACAGCGGCATCGCACCGGCGGCAGACGCGCAACAGCCGCCCGCCGCCCGATCTCAGAGTGCCGCGACCAGCACCTCGACGGCGCGGCGCACCCGCGCTGTCCGCACCTCGTCGGGGTCGAAATCACCCATGAAGACGTTGCCGAGTGCGGCTGAGAGTGTTCCGTCGGCGACCAGCTCGCAGGTCGCCGCACCGGCGTTCGGGTACTCCGCTGCCGCGAGCGCGGCCAGGGTGGTGCGCGTGCTGCCGTATGCCTCCGTGAGGACCTCGGCGATGGAGGGGTTCGTGCGGGAGAGCTCGACGAAACCGAGCACGACGGCGTTCTCGGCATCCGATCGGGTGAAGTCCTCGCCGAACAGGTAGTCGAGCGCCTCGGTGAACGACGTCAGGGTGGACGGGAGGATCGTCAGCCCGCCCTTCTCATCGGAGAAGACGTGCCGCGCGGTCTCCGCGAGCAGCTGATCGCGGTTCCCGACGAAGTGCCGCACATGTCCGCGCGACATCCCTGCCGCCTCGGCGATGCGGTCGAGTGAGGTTCCGGCGATGCCGTGCTGGGCCACGGTCTGCAAGGTGGCTTCGATGATCTGGTCGCGTCGTTCTGCGGCCACGGTCGGACGTGCCATCGTTCCCCCTTTTCCCTGCATCAGCAGGATACATAGATGTTACAAGTTTTTAGTCTAGTCAGACTTGACTATTAACTTCGACGGACTTACGTTGTGATTCATCGAGCACCGCGGTCTTCCCGGCGCAGAGGTTTCGAAGGAGAGCAATGACCCGCTACATCCGCATCCCCGCGGCACCCGAGAGCGACCTGGCGCGTCCCGCCCGCATCCGGATGCGCGACGGCGTGCTGCTCGCGGCGGACGTCTACCTCCCCTCGGACGGCGGCGACCGCGCCGGCGACACCATCCTCATCCGCCTGCCGTACGACAAGAGCGGCACCTACACCTACATCCCGTTGATCGCCGAGTACCTGATGGCCCGCGGCTACCGCGTGGTCGCCCAGGACGTGCGGGGCAAGTTCCGCTCCGAGGGCGAGGCGCTGCTCTTCGTCAACGAGGTGCGGGACGGCGAGGACACGCTCGACTGGATCGTGCAGCAGCCGTGGTCGAACGGCCGGGTCGCGATGTGGGGCGACAGCTACTACGGCTACACCCAGTGGGCGGCAGCGGCCAGTGGCCACCCCGCGCTCAAGGCGATCGCGCCTCGCGTCACCGGCACCCGCCTCGGCGAACCCGTGCATCGCGCACCCGGCGAGCGCGTCTCGGACGTCGAGTGGGCGATCACCTACCTCTATCCGGTGAGCCATTTCCATGGCAACGACACCTACATGTGGGAGCCGGACTGGACTCGGCGCGACTTCGCCGCCCAGGTCGAAGACTTTCTCGCCGAGGCCGGAGAGCGCTCGAT
This sequence comes from Microbacterium sp. NPDC090014, assembly GCF_044748285.1. NCBI lineage: Bacteria > Bacillati > Actinomycetota > Actinomycetes > Micrococcales > Microbacteriaceae > Microbacterium > Microbacterium sp. NPDC090014. The sequence goes on along the minus strand of NZ_JBIVFS010000002.1, from coordinate 75,033 downwards.
CTCTTACGACCAGTGGTACCCGCGGCCTGTTCACCTGCCGCGCTTCCCGCTCGGCTCGCCCTTCGCCGGCCGTTCGGTTCCAGCGCTGCACACGATCGGCTGGTGGGACAACTGCTCGCCCCTGTCGTGGGCCGATGTCGACGACATCGCGAAGAGTCCGGCGTGGGCCGCTCACCATCACCTCCGCATCGAGTCGATCGACCACGAGGGCTACGAGCTGCTCAGCGACCCGGCCGACCGCGTGGCCGAGCGCACCGACGACCAGGTGCGTGCGCTCCTCCCCCGCACTCTCGACCCCGCGCTCGAGTTCTTCGAGGTCTACCTGCGCGGCCACGGCGCCCCGTCCGACATCCCCGCAGTGCGCTGGAACCTCGCCGGTACGACAGAGGAGCGGACGGATGCGGCGTGGCCGCCCGCCGGCATCCGCACCGTCACGCTGCAGGCGACCGCAGAGGGAGGGCTGCGCACGGATGCTGCGGCGCAGCCGACCGAGCTGACGTGGACGCACGACCCCGATGACCTCGTGCCATCGAGCGCCGAGGACGCCTTCTCGTTCCTCCTCGAGATGCCGGATGACGCACCGATCGGCGCCCGCGACGATGTGCTCGTCTTCACGTCGTCTCCGGTCGCCGCCGATGTCGACCTCGCCGGCCCCGTGAGCGCCACCGCGACGGTCCGCTCCGACGGCCCCGTGCTCGACCTGTTCGTCCGACTGCTCGACGTCTCACCCGACGGCACAGCACTGCGCATCGCCCGCGGGCAGCGTCAGATCGCCGAAGCCACGACGCCCGCGACCATCGACATCGGCCTGGGGCAGATCGGATACCGGCTCCAGGCCGGCCACTGCCTCCGCGTTCACGTGTCGAGCAGCGACTATCCCGAGTTCATCCCCCAGACCGGCACCGGCGCCGACCCGTGGGCCTGGGGGCCGACCGCGACCAATCAGCAGCACCTCACCGTCGGGGGCCCCGACGGGCTCACGATCCACCTCCCCGTCCTGGATGGAGAACTGTCATGACCACGAACACCCCTCAGCCCGAGCCGATCCTCGAGTACGCCTTCGAGATCCGGGTCGACGTCGACACCGACATCCACCTGGGCCGTGGACCGCACGAGGTGCTCGCCTTCACCCCCATCACCGGGGGCACGATCGATGGCCCCCTGCTGCAGGGCACGGTTATCGCCGGTGGAGGCGACTGGTCTGTCGAGCGCGACGGCACGTTCCAGCTCGAGGCGCGCTACCTGCTGCGCGCAGCCGACGGTGCGGCGATCGACATCCTCAACTGCGGCTACTACCGCGAAGAGGCCGACGGCTCGTCGTACTTCCGCACCGCCCCGGTCTTCCAGACCGACGCACCCGAACACAGCTGGCTGAGCCGCAACCAGTTCATCGGCCTCGCCCGCGACGAGGACGAGCAGATCTGCATCCGCGTCTACGTCGTCAGATGACCCGCACCGCCCGCACCACCACCCCCGGCGGGGTCGACGACGCTCCCGCTGCACGCACCTGAGAGGACCCGACATGACCCGCACCACCCGACGCCGGTTCACCGTCGCCGCCGCCCTGGCGACCGCGACCGTTCTCGCCGCCACCGCCTGTGCACCGCGCGCCGGCACGACAGACTCGTCCACTGACGAGATCGACGCCTCGTCGCTGGTCACCGCGCTGCCCGCGGCGACCACGCCCGTCGACGAGGTGACGTGGGCGGTCGTCGAGGGCGAACCTCAGACGCTCGACCCGTCGTCCTCTGCCAACATCATCATCCCGAACCTGTGCGACAGCCTGCTCACGGTCGAACCCGACTTCACCCTCGAAGCGGGCATCGCCGAGACGGCCGAGTGGGTCGATCCCGTGACCTTCGAGATCACGGTGCGCGATGGCGTCACCTTCTGGGACGGAACTCCGGTGACCGCCGCGGACGTCGCCTACAGCCTGGAGCGCAACCGCACCCCCGCGTCGCAGTGGTACGCGGCCTTCGCACTGGTCTCGAGCATCGAGACGCCCGACGACGACACCGTCATCGTGCACTTCGCAGCCCCGGACACGACATTCCGCGATGCCCTCGGCGGCGGAGGCGGAGCCGTCATGAGCTCCGCCTTCGGCGCCACCGCGGGTCAGGACCTCGGAACCTCCGGCGGCGGCCTGATGTGCGCGGGCCCATACCAGCTCGACGAGTGGAAGCCGGGCTCCGAGATCTCGGTCACCGCGAACCCTGACTACTGGAACGGCGCTCCGCTGACCGACCGCATCCGCTTCGTGTTCGTCACCGACGGCCCCACGCTCACCTCCGCCCTGACGGCTGGCGAGATCGACGGTGCATTCACCGTGCCTCCCGGATCGCGGCAGAGCTTCGAGGCCGACAGCGGCGCCGGCCGCCTGATCGCGGGACCCTCCACGGCCTCGTACAGCTTCGGCCCCGCGTCGGCCGACAGCGCGGCCGCCGACCCGCGAGTGCGGCAGGCGCTGAGCCTCGCCATCGATCGCGACGTCTACATCGACACCGTCCTGCAGGGGCTCGGCGAGGTGCAGAAGACGATCGTGCCCCCGTTCGTGTGGAGCGGCATGGAGGCGAAGGACATCTACCAGGATGCCTACGACGCCCTCCCCGCACCCGAGGTCGACCTGGATGCGGCCAAGAAGCTGATCGCCGAGTCCGGCATCGACACCTCGGTGCCCCTTGTGCTCGCGGTGCCTGCCGGCGCGAAGGAGTTCTCGCAGACGGCATCCATCGTGCAGAGCGCGGCCAAGGACATCGGCCTCACCATCTCGATCGACGAACGCCAGCCCGCCGACTTCGGGGCACTGTTCTACACGCCCGAGCTGCGCGAGGGCATCGACTTCGTCGCGACGACCGGATACCTCGAGGTGCCCGGCGTGCTCGGCTACCCGCAGCTGTTCATGCTGCCGGCCGAGATCGGCGGCATCTTCAACTGGTCGGGCTATGCGAACGACGAGGTGACGGCCGACCTCCAGGCGGCGCGCACAGCGACGGATGCCACCACAGCGGCCGACGCGTTCGTGAGCGCACAGGAGATCTTCGCCGCCGACCAGCTGCAGGTCACCCTCGCCGGCGCCTACCAGCTCACCTACCTGTCCGACGACCTCACCGGGATCACCACCTCGGTCGCGATCTACAGCTCCCCCTGGGCGCTGCACCTCGGCGGCGAGTGAGTCGTCCAGGACGACAGAACGGATCCCCTCATGATCAGGACGGTGCTCGGAAAGCTGGGCGGACTCGCGCTCACGCTCTTCCTCGCCAGCGTCATCATCTTCTCGGCGCTGCTGCTGACGCCCGGAGACCCGGTGTCGGCGCTGGCGGGCGGTGCTCGTCCGACCCCGGAGCTCATCGCGGCCATCCGCGCCGAGTACCGACTCGACGACCCGGTCTGGTTGCAGTACCTGCACTGGCTCGGCGGCGTCGTCACCGGCGACTTCGGCCGGTCGTTCGTCTACAAGACCGACGTCTCCGTGCTCGTGGGGGCCCGCTTCGAGGTGACCTTCCAACTGGTGCTGCTCACGACGGCCCTGATCGCGGTGTTCGGCCTCGGCTCCGGCATCCTCGCCGCGGTGAGCGGCCGCCGTACCGACATGATCGTCTCAGTCTCGACATCGCTCGGCATGGCTCTGCCGACGTTCATCGTCGCGATCCTGCTGATCTGGATCTTCGCCACCTCGCTCGGCTGGTTCCCGACCTTCGGGGCGGGTGACGAAGGACTCGATCGGCTCTGGCACCTCGTTCTGCCGGCGGCGTCGCTCGCGCTGATGTTCATCGCGTACATCAGCCGGGTGACGCGCAGCGCTCTCGTGGCGCAGCTGCACTCCGAGCATGTCGAGACGGCCCGGGTCCGCGGCATCCCGTGGCCGCGGGTGTTCCGTCGACACGTCTTCCATAACGCGGCGCCGCAGATCCTGGCGATCTCGGGCACGACGATCGCCGGGCTCTTCGCGGCCTCGGCAATCGCCGAGCAGGCCTTCGGCCTCGGCGGCATCGGCTCCCTCCTCACCGAGGCTGCGGCCCGCAAAGACCTCCCGGTCGTGCAGGTCGTCTCGCTGCTGCTCGTCACGCTGTTCGTGGTGCTGAACGCGATCGCCGACCTGCTGGCGGCGGCGATCGATCCCGACAGTGCGGGAACCAGGAGGAACGCATGAGCGTCGGTCAGCTCGCCGCGGGGCGCATCCCCGTCGCCGCACGTCGTCTCGCCCTACGGGACCCGCTCGTGGTCGTGGCCGCCGTCGTGCTCGCGGTCATCGCCGTGATCGCCGTCGCCGGCCCGTGGCTCGCACCCTACTCACCCGACCAGCTCTACGTCGGGCCCACGAACGGCGTGGTCTCCCTCGACCATCCGTTCGGCACCGATGACCTCGGCAGGGACATCCTGTCGCGGGTTCTCGCCGGCGCCTCGGCCAGTGTCACGGCCCCGGTCATCGTCGTCGTGCTCTCCACCACGCTCGGCATGGCGCTGGCCGTCACCTCCGCCTGGTTCGGCGGATTCGTCCGCGGCACGATCGCGCGCATCATCGACGTGATCTTCGCCATCCCGGGCCTGGTACTCGCCGTCCTCGCCGTGGCCATGCTCGGCAAGGGACTCGTCGCCCCGGTCATCGCACTGTCGATCGCGTACATCCCGGTCGTCGCGCGCCTCACCCAGACGGCGGCCTCGCGCGAACTGGGTCGTCCCTACGTCGCAGCGCTGCGGGTGCAGGGGGTGTCGAGCGCGGCGATCTGCTTCCGTCATCTGATCCCCGCACTCATCCCGGTCGTCGCGGCCCAGGCGACGGTCGGCTTCGGCTACGCGATGCTCGACCTCGCCGCGATCTCGTTCCTGGGTCTCGGCCAGCAGCCTCCCGCCGCCGACTGGGGATCCATGATCGCCGGAGGGCAGGCCGCCATACTCGCCGGGGCTCCCGAGCAGTCGCTCTTCCCGGCGGCGCTGATCGTCGTCACCGTGCTCGCGGTCGGCATCATCGGCGCACGCACCACCACCTGGGCAGAGGAGAAGGAACGATGACGGCACCGGTGCTCGAACTGCAGGGCCTGGCGATCGGCATGCCGACTCCCGAGGGGCCCCGCATGCTGGTTCACGACTGCACGCTCGACGTCGACCTCGGCGAGTCCGTCGGCCTCGTCGGCGAGTCCGGCTCGGGGAAGACGCTGAGCGTGCGGGCGATCGCCGGCCTCCTGCCCGAGTCCTTCACGACGGCGGGAAGCATCAGCGTCGAAGGCCAGGACCTCGCGTCCCTCGACGACCGCGGGCGACGCGAGCTGCGGGCGCTGCGCATCGGCATGGCGTTCCAGACGCCCCGCGCGCACCTCAACCCGCTGCGGACGATCGGCGACTTCCTCACCGAGGCGCTGGTCACCGTGGCAGGCTTCACGGTCGACGCCGCCGAGCGTCGTGCGATAGAGCTACTCGACGAGGTCGGAGTCCCCTCTCCCGCCCGTCGACTGCGTCAGCGACCGGCCGAGCTGTCGGGCGGCCTGCTGCAGCGGGTCATGATCGCATCCACTCTGGCGATGGATCCGCGCCTGCTGCTCGCCGACGAGATCACCACCGCCCTCGATGTGACCACACAGGAGGAGGTCATGGCGGTGATCGGCGACCTGCGTCGCCATCGCGACCTGTCGCTGCTGTTCATCACCCACGACCTCGCTCTCGCCGGTGCCGTGTGTGATCGGGTCGTGGTGATGAAAGAGGGGCGCACGATCGAGACGCTGCGGGCGGGCAGCATGAGAGAGGATGCCACGCAGGACTACACGCGCATCCTCATGTCGGCCTCGCTCGACGCCGTGCCGCTGACCGCGCCCGCGGGGCCGTCGAGTTCCGCCGACACCGAGCCGCTCCTGCGAGTGGACGGTCTCACCAAGCGATTCCGCGTGCGAGCGGCCCGTGGGCGCGGGCACGAGGTGCTCACCGCCGTCGACGACGTCTCGTTCACCCTCGCTGCCGGAGGATCTCTGGGCATCGTCGGGGAATCCGGGTCGGGTAAATCCACCACGGCCCGCATCATCTGCGGCCTGGAGCGCACGGATGCCGGCACCGTGCACGTCGGCGGCTCCGATTGGAGCACACCCGCCGCCTCGGGCACCGAGCGCCGCATCCGCGCGAAGACCGCGCAGATGGTCTTCCAGGATCCGTATCAGTCGCTCGACCGACGCCAGACCGTGCGACAGTGCCTCACCGAAGCGATCCGCGTGCACCGCCACGACGACGACCGCGCCGCGCTCTCCGCGCGAGTGGGCGCACTGATGGAGTCCGTGCGCCTCGACCCCGCCCTGCTCGACGCGCGTCCGCGCTCGCTCTCCGGAGGCCAGCGGCAGCGCGTGGCGATCGCGCGGGCACTGGCCGCCGAGCCGCGCATCCTCGTGCTCGACGAGGCCGTGTCGGCGCTCGACGTCACCACCCGAGTCGAGATCCTGACGCTGCTCGAACGCATCCGCCTCGAGACCGGCGTCGCGCTGCTGATGATCACACACGACCTCACCGTCATCCGCCGACTGTGCGACGACGTGGTGGTGATGCGCGAGGGCCGCATCGAGGAGCGCGGCGCTACCGGCACCGTGCTCGACGACCCTCAGGCTGAGTACACCCGCCTGCTTCTCGACTCGATCCCGAGCGAGGGCTGGGCACCGCAGCGGCGCATTCCGGTGCGCACCACTCCGATCCCGACGATCGGACTCGACCGACCGACCACGAGGAGACGGCGATGACCGACACCGAGCTGATGACCCCCGCATTCGAGTTCTGCTTCGAGCTGCAGGTCGATGTGACCCCGCCTCAGCGCATCGGTCGGGGTGAGGGCGGCCAGCTGCACTTCACTCCGATCATCGGCGGCCGCGTCACCGGGCCTCGCGCTGAAGGGCGTGTCGTTCCGGGCGGAGGCGACTGGTGGGTCGACCATGGCGTCACCACCCAGCTCGATGCGCGGTATCTCATCGAGATCGACGGCCATCTCGTCGATGTCGTCAACCGCGGCTATTGGCGGGCGAACGAGGCGGCGATCGCGCAGTTCGAGTCGGGCGGACAGCCGTCCGAGCACGATCTCTACTACCGCACGGCGTTCGTGTTCCAGACGGATGCGGAGCCCCTGCGTTGGCTCGCCGAGTCGCAGTTCGTCGGCTACGCGCGACCGGGAGACGACCAGGTCGTCATCCGCGTCTTCCGGGTGGTGTGACGAGATGATCGACGAGCACGACCAGAGCGGCGCAGCCGCCACGACGAGAGGCACGACCATGACCCGCACCCTCACCGCCGATCTGTGCATCGTCGACGGCCACGTGTTCGACGGCCGGGTGGTCACCGCCGACACCGCCGTCGCCATCCGCGGCGAGCGCATCATCGCGATCGGCTCCGACGACGAGATCCGTGCCCTGGCTGGCTCAGACACCCGGGTGATCGAGGCGGCCGGCGGCGGCATCCTTCCGGGTTTCGTCGACGCGCACATCCATGCCGCGTTCGCTGGTGTCGAGCGGCTCAGCTGCGATCTCACCGGCGCGAGCACGGTCGACGAGACGCTGTCGCTGATCGCGGCAGCGGCCGAGGCGACGGATGCCGAGTGGATCACCGGCGGCGGCTGGAGCCACGAACTGTTCCCGCACCCGACCAGGCAGCTGCTCGACGCGATCGTGCCCGACCGCCCTGTGGCGCTCAGCGACGCCGGGCACCACACCCTCTGGGTCAACTCGCGCGCGCTGCAGCTCGCCGGAGTCGACCGCGACACCCCGGCGCCGCCGAACGGTCACATCCACCATGACGACGAGGGCGAACCGACCGGATACCTCAACGAGACGGCGGCCGAGCTCGTCGGTCGAGCGATCCCGGCGTCGACCGATGCCGATATATCGGCTGGTCTGCTCAACGCGCAGGATTTCCTCTGGACGCTCGGCATCACCGGCTGGCACGAGGCCATCCTCGGCGAGTACAACGGCAAGGCCGACTGCACTGCCGCGTATCTCGCGACCATCGCCGACGGCACTCTCCGCAGCCGCACGTCCGGCGCGCTCTGGGTTCCCCCCGGCACCACCGCCGCGCAGGTGCCCGAGCTGGTCGAGCGCTTCGTCGCTGTGCGAACAGCGAACGCGGCCGCCGGATTCGACACATCGACCGCCAAGGCGATGGTCGACGGCGTTCCCCACGGCGAGACCGCGGCGCTGCTCGAGCCGTACTGCAGCCACGCCGGCAGCGGGGAACTGCACATCGACGCCGAGGCACTGGAGGCACTCGTCGTCTCGCTCGACGCCGCGGGGTTCGCGATGCACCTGCACATCATGGGCGACCGCGGCGTGCGTGTCGCCCTGGCCGCGGTCGAGGCTGCCCGACGCGCCAACGGCACCGGTCAGCGCCATCACTTCGCGCACCTGTCGATGGTCCACCCCGACGATGCCCGCCGCTTCGGCCCTCTCGGCATCACCGCGAACATCCAGGGCCTCTGGGCATCCGTCGACCCGGCCGTCGTGCCGATGATCGGCGACGCGCGGATGCGCGCGGGCTACCCGTTCCGGGCGATCGCCGACAGCGGTGCCGCGATCGCCATGGGGTCGGACTGGCCCGTATCGCCGGCCGACCCGTGGCTCGCGATCCACGTCGCCGTCAACCGCACTCTCCCCGGCCCCGACGGGCAGCCGCGCGAACCCCTCGACGCCACCCAGCGTCTCACCCTCACCGAGGCGCTCGCCGCGTACACCAGCGGATCCGCCGAGCTCGTGCTGGGCGGAGGGGGGATGCTGCGCATCGGCGGCCGTGCCGACATCGCGGTGTCGACCGTCGATCCGTTCGCCATCCCGGCCGAGGCGCTGATCAGCGTGGGCACCGCCGTCATGATCGTGGGCGGAGCCGTCGTGCACACGCGCGAGTGAATCGAGTCGGCGACGCACCGTCCCGTGCGTCGCCGCCTCGGTTCACGTGATCGGCACGGGCACCGAGTCGATCAGTAACCGGGTGTACTCGTGCTGGGGGTCGCTCAGCAGACGCTCTGTCGCGCCCGCCTCCACGATCTCCCCGCGACGCATCACGATCGTCTCGGCGCAGACTCTTCGCACGACCGCCAGATCATGGCTGATGAAGAGCAGGGTCAGCCCCTGCTCCCGCCGGATCCGGGCGACGAGATCGAGCACCTGAGCCTGCACGGACACGTCGAGTGCGCTCGTCGCCTCGTCCATCACCAGCAGCTCGGGTTCGACGGCGAGCGCCCTGGCGATCGCCACACGCTGACGCTGGCCGCCTGACAGCGTGCGCGGGCGAGCGGTGAGATGCTCTTCCCCCAGCCCCACGGCGGTGATCAGTTCGCGCACGCGCTCGGCCGCGTCGTTCCCCGTGCGGCCGCCGTGGAGTCTCAGCACATCCTCTATCGCTCGCCCCACGGGAATTCGCGGATCGAGCGAGAGGTACGGGTCTTGGAAGACCATCTGCACGCTCTTGGCACGCTCCCGCCGCTCGGCGCGCGATCGCGGGATGCCCGCCATGGATCGGCCGCCGATCGTGATCGCTCCGGCATCCGGCTCCTCGAGTCCGACGATCATCCGCGCCAGAGTCGACTTGCCCGACCCGGATTCGCCCACGACGGCGAGCGCACCGCCGCGGGGAACGACCAGATCCGCATCGATCACCGCGGAGACCGGCTCTGCACCGCGGCGCCGATAGGTCTTGCCCACCCCCGTCACGATGAGTTGCGCCTCGGCACCCGACACGGCCGTCGGCGGTGAGATCTCCCCCGAGATGCGGGGCGTCGCGGCGACCAGACGTCGGGTGTACTCGGCGGTCGGCGCCACCAGCACGTCCCGCGCCACCCCCTCCTCGACGATCGCGCCGTCCTTCATGACGACGAGCCGATCGCAGAGCGACCCCGCGAGGTTGAGGTCGTGGGTGATGAACAGCATCCCCATCCCGCTCTGCTCGCAGAGATCCCGCAGCACCTGGATGATCTCCGCCTGTGTCGTGACGTCGAGAGCGGTGGTCGGCTCATCGCAGACGAGCAGGCCGGGAGATGTGCTCAGGGCCCCGGCGATCATGACCCGCTGCAGCATGCCGCCCGACAGCTCGTGCGGATGCTGCGACAGATGTTCCGCCGGAGCGGGCAGCCTGACAGCGGTGAGGAGCTCGACGGCGCGGGTGCGAGCGGCCTCCTTCGCCCACCCCTCGCAGAGCCGCAGCCCTTCGGTGATGTGATCGCCGATCGTCCGCATCGGGTTGATGCCGGCGCGCGGATCCTGGAAGACCATCGCGGCCTCGTGCCGACGGATCTCCTGTCGCTCCGCCGCGCCCGCGAGCGGGGACCGTCCGTTCACAGCGACGGCTCCGCCGACGGTCGCACGATCGGGAAGAAGACCCAGCACCGCACGGGCCGTGAGCGACTTGCCCGAGCCGGACTCGCCGACGAGGCCGACGGTCTCGCCGGAGGCGATCCGCAGCGAGATGCCGTGCAGCAGTCTGGTGCCGTTCGGAAGATCGAGCGTCAGGTCGCGGATGTCGAGCAGAGCGTTCATGAGGGGTTCCCTCCGCCGATTCGGTCGGACAGTTCTTCACCGATGATGTTCACGCACACGACGACGAGCACGACGGCTACGGCCGGGGCGATCGCCGGCAGGAACTGCCCTGCGGCGACTCCCGACTGCGCCTCGTTGATCATCGCGCCCCAGTCGGCGGTCGGCGCCTGCACGCCGAGCCCCAGGAACGACAGGCCGGCGAGCTCGGCGAGCACGTATCCGAAGTTGAGGGTCGACTGCGCGCCCACGATCGGCGTGACGTTCGGCAGCACTCGCCGCAAGGCGATCCAGCCTCCGCCGAACCCCTGCACCCGATAGGCCGAGACATACGGCCGCGAGCGCTCGGCCATGACCAGCGACCTCGTGAGCCGTGCCACGAACGGCGCGTACGCGATGCTCATGGCGATGACCGGGGCGACCAGCCCCTTGCCGAACAGCGCGACCGCCATGATCGCGATCAGCAGAGACGGGAAGGCGAACAGCACGTCGAAGATCCGGCTGAGTGCGGCATCGATCCACCCTCCGCGCCACCCGGCCCACAGCCCCAGCAGGATGCCGAGGACGGTGGAGAACAGCACGACGAGCAGCGGGCCGATGAGCGCCGTGCGACCGCCGTAGATGAGGCGGCTCAGCAGGTCACGTCCGAGGGAGTCGGTGCCGAGCCAGTGGGCCGCGGACGGCGGCGCGAGGAACGACGTGAAGTCCACCGCATCCGGGTCGTAGGGTGCCACGAAGGGGGCGAAGATCGCCGCCAGCACGACCGCGCCGAGAACGACGACGCTGGCCAGGTAGAGGAATCGCGGGCGGCGCCCGCGAGGTGCGCGCAGCACCCGCATCGCGAGCGTCGGAGTCGAGGAGGTCATCGGGCACCAGCTCCTGCAGCGGATCGGGGGTCGATCCAGGGTTCGAGGACGTCGACGATCGCGTTCATGACGACGAACGCGCAGACGACGAAGAGGACGATGGCCTGCACCACGGGGAAGTCGAGCCGATCGACGGACTGCACGAGAAGCGACCCGATCCCCGACAGCCCGAACGCCGCCTCGACGATCGAGCTGGCGACGATGAGCCCCGCCACGAGCACGCCGCTCACGGTCAGGATCGGACCGAGGGCGTTGCGCAGCACGTGCCGCCGCACGACGATCGATCGACGCACGCCCCGACTCGTCGACACCTCGACGTGCTCGCGGCTCAGCTGATCGACCATGGCCGACCTGGTCACCTTGCCGACCAGCACGATGAAGACGAGCGCCAGGGCGATCGACGGCAGGGTCAGGTGATAGACCATGTCGATGAAGCCCTCGCCCGACCCGAAGGAGGGGAACCAGCCGAGCTGCACGGAGAACACCGCGATGAGGACGATCGCTCCGACGAACGACGGGATCGCGCCGAGCACCGTGAGTCCGATCAGGACCAAGCGATCCAGCGCCCTCCCGCGGTTCAGCGCCGCGACAGCACCGAGCACGACGCCGGCGACCAGCACGATCGTCCCCGCCATCGTGACGAGCATGAGGGTCACGGGAAGCCGGTCGCCGATCACCTCGGTGACGTCCTGCCGGTACTGCAGGGAGCGCCCGAGATCGCCGTGGAGCAGACCGAGAACCCATCGCAGGTACTGCTCCCACGGCGGCAGGTCCAGTCCGTACTGGGCGGTCACCTGCGCCACCGCCTCTGCACTGGGCTTGCGCCCGCGCAACAGGAAGCTCACCGGGTCGCCGGGCACGAGGAAGCGCGAGAAGAAGACGAGCAGCGATGCCAGGAACAGGGTCAGCAGCAGCCCACCGAGCTTCCCGGCGACCCGGCGCGCGGCTGTCATCGGGCGCCGATCGTGGCCGCCCACGGATAGTACATGAAGGCGATCGACGGCTGGACTCCGGTGATCCTCTCGCCCAGATAGAGCGATATCGGCGCCTGATACAGCGGGAGCCACGGCAGCTCCGCATTCGCGATCCGCTGGGCCTCGGCTGTGAGCTCGCTGCGCGCGGCCGGGTCGTCGATCGTGACGGCCTCCTGCAGGATCGCGTCGAACTCCGGGTCGGACCACCCACCGTAGTTGCTGAAGTCGCCTGTCCGAAGCACGGAGTACATCTCCAACGCATCCGGGCTCGAGAGATACCAGCTCGTGTAGAAGAGGTCGACGCCTTCGCGGGCGGTGGGGTCGGAGAACAGCGCGGTGTAGGCGTTCGGGGTGACGGTCTCGACGTTCACCGTCAGCCCGATCGACCGGGCAGCGGCGACGGTCGCCTGCGAGATGACGGCGAAGTCGTTGCTGATCGGCGCGGTGACGTAGGTCAGCTCGGCTCCTTCGGCGCCGGCTTCGGCGATGAGGCTCTTCGCCTGCTCGAGGTCCTGCTCGTAGGAGGTGACGTCGTCGAACGCAGCGGTGCGCGCGGCATCAGAGGCGTCCTGCCAGACCGACGGGGTGGTCATCACGTCGGTCGTCTCGCCGACGCCTCGGTACGCAGCCTGAAGGATGCCGTCACGGTCCATCGCGAGCAGCAGGGCCTTGCGCACGCGCACGTCGCCGAGAGGACCGTCGAGATCGCTGACCACGATGTTGCCCACCGCGGTGCTCATCCCGAAGAGCACGTCTCCCTTGCCCGCCGATCGGAGCGTGGAGACGGCCTCCATGGGAACCATCCACGATCCGTCGACGCTTCCGGACTTGAGTGCGTTGATGCGCGCGGTGGGGTCGGTCATGAAGACGAACTCGACCTCGCCGGACCGCGCTCGGAGACCCTCATCCCAGTAGTCGTCGTAGCGGGTCATCGTGATCGACTCACCGGACTCCCACGAGGTCAGCTCGAAGGGACCGGTGCAGTTCACACCGCCCGTCGAGTTGCCGTAGTCGGCGCCCTTCTCGGCCAGAGTCGCGGCCGACTCGATCACACCGGCGGACCCGCCCATGCCGAGATTGAACTGCGAGTCGGGCCCCGTCATCGTCACCGTCACCTCGCGCTCGCCGGTCTGCTCGATCGACTTCACGTTCTGGTACACGGAGTACCAGAACGATCCGACGGCCGGGTCGAGGTGTCTGCTCATCGACGCGACCGCATCGGCCGCCGTGAGCGCAGTGCCGTCGTGGAAGGTGACGCCCTCTCGGATCGTGTACACCCAGGTGTCGGGCGTCGGATGCGCGAACGATTCGGCGAGGCCGGGGCTGAGGGAGTAGTCCGGGTTCAGCCGCAGCAGAGACTCGCAGGTGTTGGCGAGGATCGAGTTGTCGGCGTAGTCGAAGGCGTAGGCGAAGTCGAGCGAGTAGGGCTCGGCATAGGTCGCGAACGTGAACGAGTCGATGTCGCCGCTGGGCGCGGCCGTCGTCTCGGTCAGCTCCCAGTCGATCGGCTCGTCCGTCCCGGAGCCGGTCGTGTCGGCCGGGCCGCAGCCGGCGAGCGCCGCGACGGCGAGGACGCCGACGAGCGCGGTCGCGCCTCCTCGGGCGAGGGAACGGGAGCGGAGCGTGCGGTTCATCGGGACTCCTTGCGGTCGGTGCCGGGCGAGGTGGAGGCGAGAGCGTCTGTCGTGTGGACGCGGCGCCCGTCTATCCAGGTGGACGTGACGCGCGCCCGGTGCAGTTCCGCCACCGGCAGTCGGAAGGGATTCGGTTCGATCACGACGAGATTGGCGAGGTACCCCTCGCGGATGCTGCCGGTATCGTCATCGCGCCGGTTCACGTACGCGGACCCCGAGGTGTACGCGGTGAATACCGTCTCGAGGTCGAGTCGCTGATGCGCTCCCCCGAGCGGCGGCCGCTCGGACCCCGGATACGAGCGGTTCACGGCGACATGGATGGCCGCGAGCGGATCTGCCGTGGAGACCGGCCAGTCGCTGCCCGCCGCCAGTCGCGCACCCTGTCGCACGAGATCGCCGAACGGATACTGGCGGTCCACCTGTCCGTCCTGCAGGAACGGCAGCGTCAGGTCGTCGAGCTGATCTTCGTGGGTCGCCCAGAGCGCCTGGATGTTGGCGATCGCGCCGAGCGGCGCGAAGCGGGTGGTGTCGTCCTCCGAGACGACCTGGAGGTGCGCGAGGTGGTGGCGTCCGTCGGTGTCGCCGTTGGCGTCACGGGCGACCTGCAGGGCATCGAGGGCCTCGCGCACGGCGCGGTCGCCGAGCGCGTGCATATGCACCTGCTGACCCGAGGCGTCGAGGGCCGTCACGTATTCGCGCAGCCGGTCCGGGTCGATGAAGCTCAGTCCGTGATTGCACGTGTCGTGTCCGGACTCGTCTCGATAGGGGGTGAGCATCGCCGCGGTCTGGTTCTCTGCGACGCCGTCGACCATGATCTTCGTGGTTCCGAGATCGATCCGGCGATCGGGATGAGCGGCGGCGGCGCGCTCGCGGCGTTCGGTCATGCGGGCGACCTGGTCGACTCCGCCGTCTCGCAACCACCATTGCGCCCCCACGACGTGCACGAGCAATCGCCCCTCGGCCGCGGCCCGCTCATACGCGGCGAGCGGATCCGAGATCCCGCCGGAGTCCGCACCGACCATGGCGTCCTGCCACCCGGTGATGCCGAGGGCGATGAGCTCTTCCTGTGCACGCAGCAGTCCCTGGTAGGCGAGATCGGCAGAGGTCGCGGGGCGCACCGCGGCGAAGAGGTCGCCGGCGCCCTCGTGGAACGTACCGGCGGGAGAGCCGTCGATATCGCGGACGATCCGGCCGTCCGCCGGGTCCTCCGTCTCGGCCGTGATCCCCGCCCGCTCGATGGCCGCCGTGCTCGCCCACGTGCTGTGGTGATCCCGGCTCTGCAGCAGCACGGGCCGACCGCCTGTCGCGTCGTCGAGCAGTTCACGCCGCGGGTTGCCCCCGGCGAAGTGGTCCATGCTCCAGCCTCCGCCGAGGATCCATTCCTCCTCCGGGTGCGCCTGTGAGTACGCGCGGATGATCGCGACGGTGTCGTCCGCATCGGCCGCGTCCGAGAGATTGCACTGCAGCAGCTCGATTCCGCCGCCCACCGGGTGGATGTGCGCGTCCTGGAAGCCGGGGCTGAGCAGCGCCCCGCCGAGGTCGATGCGGCACGAGTCGGGGAAGGTGTCGAGGTCCGCCTCGGATTCCGGGACGACCGCCGCGATGCGACCGTCGCGTACGACGACGGCATGATCCGCGAGCGGAGAACCGCTGCCGGTGAACACGAGACCTCCGTGGAAGACGAACTCGTTCGCCATAGTGGACCTTCCCTCATCGTCGATGCTGCTGGAACGCGACAAACGTATCCTCGGTCATCTATGGTGTCAACAGTGTTGTCAGAGGCGATGCGATTCCGTTGCCATCGGCTCGGGATCGCCGCATCGCATGGCACGATGGAGCAGAGAAGACCGGAGAGACGAATGGCGAACAAGGCATCCGCGCGCGTGCGGCTCGACAGGGCGACGATCATCGACGCCGGCATGAAGCTCGCCGAGACCGGAGCGGCATCCATCTCGGTGCGAGAGCTCGGTGCCCATCTCGGCGCCGACCCGACCGCCATCTACCGTCACTTCGCGAGCAAGGACGCCCTGATGGGCGCACTCCTCGACGAGCTCAACGGCCAGGCCGCAGCAAGCGTCGACCTTCCGGTCGACGACTGGGCGGGCCGCCTGCGCATGCTGAGCGAAGCGACCCTCGCCTCCTTCACCCGCTACCCGGCCATCGGCGCGGAGGCGACGAGCCTGACCACGCACGGCGCGGGCGAGCTCGCGGCGATCGAGCTGATGCTCGATGCCTTCCATCGCGCCGGGCTGCGAGGGCAGGAGCTGGTGCGGCACTACGCACTGCTCGCCTCGCACGTGCTCTCGGGCGCCGCGGGGATCGCTCGAGCGAGAGCGGATCGCAGCCACGGCGGCGAGGACAGCCCCTGGATCGACTCGCCGCTGCTCGCCGATCCGCGACAGTTCCCCCTGATCGCCGAGAACAGCGCGCTGCTGTCGGACCTGCAGGACCGGGAGCTCTTCCTGCTGGGCGTCGACGTGATCATCGAGGCCGCACGCACGGCCGCCGCTCGCTGAGGAGCTCTGTCGATCCGCCTCTTGCGCTGGATATGGTTTTGTGACAAAACTATATCTGACGGCGGCTCGGATGAGCCGCGAACAGGAGCGATCAATGAAGATCATCATCATCGGGGCGGGGATCGGCGGACTCGCCACAGCGGTCAGCCTGCATGAGGCCGGGTTGCGCGACGTCGCCGTGTTCGAGCGGAGCACGGCGATCCGTGGGCTCGGCGTGGGCATCAACCTGCTGCCGCACGCACTGCGCGAGCTCACCGAACTCGGCATCGCCGACACCATCGCCGAGCTGGGGGTCGAACCGCAGACGCTGGCCTACTACAACCGCTTCGGGCAGCCGATCTGGAGCGAACCGCGCGGGCGCGAGGCCGGATACCGCTGGCCGCAGCTGTCGGTGCACCGCGGTCGTCTGCAACTCGCTCTGCGTGACCTCGCTGCAGCGCGACTCGCAGAGCCCATCCGCCTCGATCACCGCCTCATCGACGTCACCACGAACGATGACGGCACCGAGACCGCGCGCTTCGCCACCGCCGACGGCACGGTCGAGGAGACCGCCGACGTGATCATCGGCGCCGACGGCATCCACTCGGCACTGCGCGCTCTGCGCTACCCGAGTGAAGGAGCCCCGCCCTGGAGCGGCCTCACCCTGTGGCGCGGGGTCACGCGGATTCCGGCGTTCCTCGACGGCCGCACGATGATCATGGCGGGCGACGGCGAGCAGAAGTTCGTCGCGTATCCGCTCGCACCCGCAGACGCCGACGCCGACGGACGGATGCTGGTGAACTTCATCGCCGAACGCCGCGTCGGCGGCACGGGAGACGCCGACTGGAACCGCCAGGTCGAGCCCGGACCGATCGCCGAGCTCTTCCGCGACTGGCGCTTCGACTGGCTCGATGTGCCGGCCGCGATAGCCGCCGCCGACGAGATCCTCGAGTACCCCATGGTCGACCGAGACGCACTGCCGCAGTGGACGTTCGGTCGCACCACGCTGCTGGGTGATGCCGCGCACGCGATGTACCCGAACGGATCGAACGGCGGATCCCAGGCGATCCTCGATGCGCGCACGCTGGCCTTCCACCTCGCGACAGCCCCGAGCATCGACGAGGGTCTCGCCGCATACGAGCAGGACCGCCGCCCCGCGATGACCGCTCTGCTCGCCGGCACTCGCGCCACGGGGCCGGAGCGCGTGATGCAGCTGGCTCGCGAGCGCGCGCCGCAGGGCTTCGCCGACATCGACGACGTGATCCCCTCTGACGAGCGCGAGCGGATCGCCGCCGACTACAAGAAGGCGGCCGGTTTCCTTCCCGAGATCCTCAACGAGCGCCCCTCGCTCACCCCGGCGTCGGCGGTGGGTCGATGAGCGGTTTCGATGCGGCTCGACTCGCCGGCGTCATCTCCCCCCTGCGGCGCGCGCTCCTCGCCGCGACGCGGGCGGAGGCTGGGCTTCCCGAGCTGTCGGATGCCCAGATCGACGTGATCCGGGCCCTGCCACGCGGCACCTCGAAGGGTCCGGCGGAGATCGCCGCACGGCTGCGACTCAGCCGATCGACCGTGAGCAATCTCCTCGGGGCGATGGAGGGCGAGGGCCTCATCGAACGACGCCCGGCGCCCTCCGACGGCCGTCGGGTCATGGTGCAGGCATCAGCGAAGGCGCTCGACCTGTTCGACCGGTTCGACGCCGCGAACTCCGCTCTCGTCGCACAGGCGACGAGTCGGCTCGACGACGAGGAGCGAACCGCGCTCGCGGCCGCGGTTCCCGTGCTGGAGAGACTCTGCGACCTGCTCGCCGCCGACCATGAGGAGACCCGATGACCTCGCACGATGAACTCCCCCGACCCGACCTCGAGTTCGCCTTCGACGTCACCGTCGACCTCGGCCCGCTCGAAGATCACCACGCCACCAGCGTCGGTCATCGCCGTGTCGTGCCGATCCTCGGCGGGCGCATCACGGGCGCCGTCGAGGCCGAGATCCTGGCCGGCGGAGCGGACTGGCAGATCGTGCGACCCGACGGGACGATCGAGATCGACGGCCGCTACTCGGCACGGACCGACGGAGGCGACCTGCTGCTGCTGCACGCGAAAGGACTCCGCACAGGCACTCCCGACGTGCTCGAGCAGCTCCGACGCGGTGAGGACGTCGACCCGGGCGCGTACTACTTCCGCACGACCGTGCAGATCGAGACGGCCGCGCCGGCACTCGCCCACCTGCAGCGAACCCTGTTCCTCTCTGCCGCTCGGAGGCAGGCGGATGCCGTGCGCTACCGCGCCTACCGGGTGAGCTGAGCCCCGCAGCCGCGCACGGGCCCGGCTCGGGCCCGTCGAGGCGTGTCAGACCAGCGCACGCACCGACGCGTACGCATCGGCGACGTCGCGGGTGGGCAGGTCGTACACCCGCACGATCCCGGCATCCCCCTGGTGCTCCGGCCAGCCGGGATCACCCGTGGCGAGGAACGCGACGGCGGCACCGTGCAGCTCGTCGGCGAGTTCCTGCGGCGGATTCGGTCCGGCGAGCGCCTCCATCGAGGGGCCGTCGAGGCAGTCGAAGAAGAACGGCACATCGAGGCAGTGCTCCGCGAAGCCGAAATGCCCCGACGGCCACGAGAACCGGTAGAGCCAGGTGGGCGCGTCGCCCCGGGCGGCTGCGATGCGGGGAACTCCGCTGCGGAACATCCGATCGGTGAGGACGCGACCGGCGAGGCGGGCCTTGCCGAGACGAGCGACGTCGGCGTTCGCGGCGAGATAGTCCGCGCGGATCGTCTTGCGCAGGCCCAGCCGGGTCAAGAGGACGCCCTGCGGCACCCAGCGCAGCGCCCTCGCGGCGCTGCCCGTGAACGCCATGGTGAACTCGTCGTCGGCTGCGCCGATCACGAGCGGCTTGTCGGCACCGACGCCGGCACGCAGAGAGTCAGGGGTCGGACGTACGAGAAGGTCGCCGTCGATCGCGGGACCGAGCGGAAGCCCCTCATCGATCATGCTGGTCATCGACGACGGACCGAGCTGGGTGGCCTTCTTCTGCAGGGCGAGCAGACGCTCCTCCGCGACCGATGAGAATCCGGCCACGGTGGGGTCGACGCTCGCCGCCGCAGCGAGCGCCCGCCCGAATGCCTCGGCTCGCGGCGCCGCGACATCGCCGAGCGCTCCCGAGATCGCATAGACGCCGTGGAACAGGTGCTGCGCCTTCTCCATGCCGAGCAGGGTCAGCACGGCGCCGCCGCCCGCGGACTGCCCGGCGATCGTCACCCGCTCGGGGTCTCCGCCGAATGCGGCGATGTTCTGCCGCACCCATTCGAGAGCGAGCAGCCAGTCGCGCACGCCACGGTTCGACGGGGCGTCCTCGATCCAGCCGAATCCGTCGAAGCCGAGCCGGTAGGAGATCGACACGGTGACGACGCCGTCGCGGTTGAAGTTCCGGCCGTCGTACCAGGGGCTCGCCGGAGAGCCCGCGAAGTATCCGCCGCCGTGGATCCACACCAGCACGGGAAGACCCGCCGCCGTGGGATCGGGCGTGAAGACATTGACGTTCAGAGTCGAGTCGCCCTCGACACTCGGCTCGGGGATCAGTGTCACCCCGGGATCGCCGCGCTGGGCGGTCGCAGCGAACTCGAGGGCGTCGAGCATGCCGTCCCAGGGCGCCTTCGGCACCGGCGCCTGGAACCGCAGGTCACCGACCGGCGCCTCCGCGAACGGGATGCCGAGGAAGGCCGCCGACCGCGGTGCGCCCCTGCCTCCGGTGGTCGGGCGCCAGCGCCCGCGAACCCGCCCCGCGGCGGTCTGCACCTCGACGTACTCGGTCATGACTCTCACACTCTCACGCCGAGACTCTCTCCCGCCGAACGGCAGCCCGGGATGTGTCCCGTCGGCCGATCCTCGTCCCGTATGTTCCCGCCACGGACCGCGCCCGTCGCCTAGTGTCGACGTCATGGTCTACCCCCGCGCCTACTTCTCCGCGATCACGAACGAGGCCGAGTTTCTCGCCGACTACGAGCCCTCGCTCGCACGATGGGCAGACGAGGACGGATCGACCCTGCTGATGCGAGCCCTCCGCAACGCCGATCCCGCCAGCCGGGTCGCGATCGCCACGCGACTGCTCGACGACGGCGCTGATGCCGCCGCAGCGACCGAGAGCCACGTGAACGCTCTGCACGTGTTGCTGAGCGCGACAGCACACGATTTCACCGCCGAAGCGCCTCTGCTCGCCCGCCTGATCGATGAAGGTGCGGATATCAATGCCGACAGCGGCAGTCGGTGGGGCACGCCGCTGCAGACGCTCAGTCGCACGCTCAAGTTCTCCGACGAGACTCTCGCTCCGTTCTACGACGTCCTGTTCGCCCGCCCCGGTCTCGATGTGACCACCCCGAGCAGCGTGGGACGCAGCGTCACCGAGAGCGCACAAGCCGCCATCAGACGCCGCGCCGACCTGCTCGCGCGTTGCCACGCGCACACGAGAACCCACGCACCACGCTGACGCCTGTTGCGGCAGGCGAGCATCCTTGCTGAGAGTGCTCCGCGTGCGGGGCTACTCCCCGACGCGGGTCACCACGGCATCGGGCATCCGCTCGGTCATGACGCGCACGGCCTCGGGGTTGTCGTCGACGAGCACCGCGTCGCGCCCGAGAGCCGAGGCGACGGCCCCGGCGGTGCCGCTGCCGGCGAAGAGGTCGAGCACACGGTCGCCCGGACGGCTGGACGCCCGCACGATGCGCCGCAGGATGCCCTCGGGTTTCTGCGTCGGATATCCGGTCTTCTCGCGGCCGGTCGTCGGCACGATCGTGTGCCACCACACGTCGGTGGGCAGCTTGCCTCGGGCGGCCTTCTCTGCCGTGACGAGGCCGGGAGCCATGTACGGCTCGCGATCGATGTCGTCGGAGTTGAACACGTACTCGCGGGGGTTCTTCACGTAGACGAGGATCGTGTCGTGCTTGGTGGGCCAGCGACGGCGGGACTTCGCACCGTAGTCATAGGCCCAGATGAGCTCGTTCAGGAAGCAGTCGCGGCCGAAGACCGCATCGAGCATCACCTTCGCGTAGTGCGCCTCGCGGTAGTCGAGGTGCAGATAGAGGGTGCCGTCGTCGGCCAGCAGTCGCCACGCCTCCTCGAGTCGCGGCATCAGGAAGGCGCCGTAGTCGTCGAAGCGGTCGTCGTAGGTGCGGAGCATCCCGCGCACCCGCTCATAGGCGTGGCCGTGGAAACCGTGCCGCACCTCGGCCGGCGGCGCCGCCGGTTCAGAACTCAGCACGATCGGCGTGACCGCCGCATCCGACCCGCGGGATTCCGGGAGTCCGACTCCGGGAGCACCCGGTTCGTGCTGAGTCGTGAACGTGCGACGGGCGGTGACCACCTGTCGCTCCTGCGTCCGGCCCGTGTTGAACGGCGGGTCGAGGTAGACGAGCGTGAACGACGCCGACGGCAGGGTCGCCGCGACGGCGAGGTTGTCGCCCTGGATGATCGAGACGTCACCGCGGACGACAGGAGCGGGATCCACCGCCCCGGGATCAGACGAGGGGTCAGGCGCGGGGTCGGTCACGGAACCCGGTGCAGCCACGTGTCGGTGGCGAACTTCGACTCCACCAGAGCCTCGGCATCCGCGTACTCGTCGGCGCTGATCGTGCCGTCCTCCGCCGAGGTGAGCGAGCGGAAGGTGTCCTTGAAGCGCTCGATGATCTCGGCCCGCGCAAGGCCGGTCTGGCTGCGCAGCGGATCCACTCGCTTCGCGGCCGACGTCGTCCCCTTGTCGCTGAGCTTCTCGCGGCCGATGCGCAGCACCTCGGTCATGGTCTGGCCGTCGATGTCGTACGACAGGGTGGCGTGGTGCAGCACTCCCCCGTTGGCGAGGCGCTTCTGCGCGGCTCCGCCGATCTTGCCCGACGAGCTCGCGATGTCGTTGAGCGGCTGATAGATCGCATCGATCCCCAGCGAGCGCAGCGCCTGCAGCACCCAGTCGTCGAGGAACGCATAGGAGTCGGCGAAGGTCATGCCCTGCACGAGGGATGCCGGCACGTAGAGCGAATAGGTGATGATCTGCCCTGCGGCCATGAGCATCGCGCCACCGCCGGAGATGCGGCGCACGACGTCGAAGCCGTGCCGGGCGGCGCCCTCGGGGTCGACCTCATTGCGGTACGACTGGAATGAGCCGATGACGACGGCCGACTGGTCCCACTCCCAGATGCGCAGCGTCGGGCGACGGCGCCCCTCGCCGACCCGAGAGGTGAGCACCTCGTCGAGCGCGAGGTTCATGCGCGGCGAGACCGCCTTCTCGTGCACGATCTCCCAGTCGAAATCGTTCCAGCCGGGAGCCGTGACCAGGGCGCGGCGCACGGCGGTGCCGACGGCTTCGGGCGTGAAGCCCAGCAGCTGCGCGCCCTCGGGGAGCGCACCGCGCACCGCGGCGGCGATGGCCGTGGCGTCCGTCTCGACGGGCAGCCCGGTGACCGCCCGGTCGATGTCGTCGAGCGCCGTGTCGGGTTCGAGGAAGAAGTCGCCGGCGAGCCGGAAACGGGCGATCCTGCCGTCTTCGACCTCGAGGTCGACGACGACGAGCTTTCCTCCTGGAACCTTGTATTCACCGTGCACGGTTACAGCTTAAGGCGGGGCCGTCAGGTCGGCGCGGTACGCCGCGGAATCAGCGCCCGTGCACCACCGCGCGCTCTCCGGCGCGGATCGGCGCCGAGAAGCGGTTGCCCGGCGGCGGCTGAGGACACACGTACTGGTCCGAGAAGGCGCACGGCGGCAGGTAGGCGCGGTTGAAGTCGATGACCACCGAGCCGTCTGATGCCGGTTCCTCGACCGGCAGGAAGCGGAACCGATAGGTCTCGGTGCCGTTGGTCCCGTCGGCGAAGACGGCGCTCAGGCCGCCCTGCGGCGCACGCGTCGCGGCCAGCGCCACCGCGACACCGTCGAGCGTGAACCGCAGCCGTCCGGCGAGGTCGGTGTCGTGCGAGCGCCCGTCGATCGAGGTCACGGTGATCGTCTCGCCCGGCGTGGGCTCGAACACCGCCGGGATCCGCCATCCCTCCCGAGGCGGATACGCGTCGATCGCGCTGAACCGCTCGCGCTCGGGGCGTCGGGGGTTGAACACCCGCAGCGCGACCTCGCCGCGCCGGTCGAACACACGCAGCTCGCGGCGTCCGAGCCGCAGCGTCTCACGGCCCCTCAGCGTGACGACCGACCCGGCCGTGCCGAGATCGCTGCCGCGGATCCCTCCGTCTCCCGTGAGCGCCCAGAGACCCGGGACCCCCTCCACGGCGGCGGGTTCGGTGATGAGCCAGTTCGTCGACTCGAGCGCGGCCGGGCCGTACTCCGCGCCGGCATAGCGCTCCCGCGCGTCGTGCCATGCACGCCACTCGTCTTCGAATCCCACCCCGCACCTCCCTCTCGCCGTGAATCTATGCGGAGGAGAGGCCGATATGCCGGGATGACGTCACGCGGATTCACCCGCTGTAACGTCCGTTCACGGGGCGTAACACGCCGACGCGCGAGCCGACCGGATGATGGCGCGGCTCGCCCGGATCGAGGCGACGGTCAGCGAGCGGGAATGCGGGTGTCGAGCCACGACAGGATGTCTGCGCGCACCTCGTCCTGCTGCAGCTCGTTGAAGATCTCGTGACGCGCATCGGGGTAGACCAGCGTCGTGATGTCGGTGAGTCCCGATCGGGTGCGGTACTCGTCGGCGAGCTTGTGCACGCTGCGCGGACCGCCGACCGGATCGTCGCGACCGACGAGCAGCAACAGCGGGATGTCGCGGCCGAGGTCCTTGCGCGGACGGCCGTAGAGCTTGGCCGCCTCGACGGGGCCGAACAGCTTCAGCAGCGGCTGGTTCGTGGTGAGCGGATCCTCGTCGAACGCCGTCCACACCGCCGGATCGCGGCTCAGCCACTCGAGGCCCGTGGCGTCGTCGGCGGCCCAGCGGGCGTTGAGCGGTGCAGCGTTGAGCGATCCGGGCGTACGCAGAGCCGAGCCCGAGAGGATCACCGCATCCCATGCCTCGGGGTGGTCGTTCACGAGCATCTGCGCGAGGAATGATCCCCACGAGTGCCCCAGCAGCACGAGGGGCAGGTCGGGGTGCTCGTCCTTGATGATGCCGGTGAGCTGCCAGATCGCCGCCTCCGCCGCACGCAGACCGCCCTTGCCGAGTCGACCGAGCTTCTCGGGTCCGCCGTGCTGACGGATGCCGGTGCGCCCGTGCCCCCGATGATCGTCGGCGTAGACGATGAATCCGGCCTCGGTGAGCGCGGCGATCAGCGCGCCGTACCGACCGGCGTGCTCGCCCACCCCGTGCAGCAGCTGCACGACTCCCCGCGCATCACCGACCGCCGGGTGCACGTCGTAGACGATGGCGATGCCGTCGGCATCCGTGAATTCGCGCGTATCGGTCACGCCCCCACCCTACTGAGAGTGCGCGACATGCGTCAGGCCGACCGCGTCGGACGCGTCAGCTCGACAGCGCGGCGATGACGCCCTGGGCGATCTCGAGATCGGTGACCTCGTATCCTCCGACGCCGTCCGCGGCGGAGCCCATGCGCACGCCGCCGTCTTCGCTCACCGTGCGCTTCGCGGAGAAGTGCAGGGCGTCGACACCGGCGGCGGCGAGGGCGGCGGCGCTGGCGGCATCCACTCCGCTGCCCGCCATGATCTCGATCTCGCCGGCGGCCTCGGCGACGAGCGCCCGGAGCGTGTCGATGCCGGCGATCGCGACCGAGGCGCCGCCCGAGGTCAGCACGCGGCGCAGGCCCAGCGAGCGAGCGGCGACGAGCGTGGCGACGGGGTCGGGGGTCACGTCGATCGCGCGATGCAGGGTGACGGATGCCGCCCCGGCGGCGTCGCGCAGACGCCGCATGGCGGGGATGTCGAGCAGCCCCTCGTCGTCGAGGGCGCCGATCACGACACCGTCGGCTCCCGCCTCGATCGCACGTCGGACATCGTTCTCGGCGATCGCGATCTCGTCGGCGGAGTAGCGGAAGCCGCCCGCCCGAGGCCGGACGAGCACGTGCACCTCGACACCGACGGCATGCGCGGCGTCGATCGACAGGTCGAGGGTCGCCGGCGACGGAGTGAGGCCGCCGAGCGAGAGGGCCTGGGCCAGCTCGACGCGCGCGGCGCCGACGGCTCCGGCGATGCGCACTCCGGCGGGATCCTGGACGGCGATTTCGATCGCGGGGGTTCGGGTCACCCGTCCATTGTGACCTGTGCGGCGGGTGCATCCTGCCACCGACTTCCGATCCGGGCCCAAATTACTTAGACTGTCTAAGTAATGTCTGCGCCTGATGATTCCCTCCACCTCACCGCGACAGACCTGCGCATGGCGACGTTCCGGCTCGCACGGCGCCTGCGATGCGCTCGCGCCGTCGACGCGATGAGCGACGCGCAGCTCGCGGTGCTCGCGACGCTGCGCATGCACGGCCGCCGCACCATCAGCGCCCTGGCCGAGCGCGAGCGGGTCACCGCGCCGTCGATGACGAACATGATCAACGGGCTCGAAGAGCAGGGATTCGTGCTCCGCACTCCGGATGCCGAAGATCGCCGCCGCGTGCAGGTCGACATCACCGAGGCAGGCACCGAGATCGTGGAGCAGACCATCCGACGAAGAGACGAGCTGCTCGCCGAGATGCTCGGCGAACTGGACTTCACGGAGGATGAACTGGCGACGCTGCGCGCAGCGAGCGCCCTGATGCGAAGGGTGGTCGACCGATGAGCGCGATGTTCCGTTCCTTCTCGAACATCAACTACCGCATCTGGTTCGCCGGCGCCCTCGTCTCGAACATCGGCGGGTGGATGCAGGCGACCGCCCAGGACTGGGTCGTGCTCACCGAGCTCACCGACAACGACGCCGCGGCCATGGGCGTCACGATGGCGCTGCAGTTCGGTCCGCCGCTCGTGCTCGTGAGCCTCACCGGATGGGTCGCCGATCGCTTCGAGCGCCGCCGCATCCTGCTCGCCACCCAGAGCGCCCTGTTGATGCTCGCGATCGCCGTCGGCGTGCTGCTGCTCAACGGCGTGATGACGCTGCCGATGATGTTCTGCTTCGCTGCGGCGTTCGGTGTCGTCAACGCCTTCGACGCCCCCGCGCGGCAGGCGTTCGTCTCCGACATGGTCTCCGCCGGCGACACGTCCAACGCGGTCGCCCTCAACTCGGCATCCTTCAACCTGGCCCGCATGATCGGCCCGGCCGTCGGCGGCCTGCTGATCGTCGCGATCGGCTCGGGATGGGTGTTCATCGCGAACGCCGTGACGTTCCTGGCGATGCTCGTCGCGCTGCTGATGCTGCGCACCGGCCAGCTCGCGCCGCGCCTGAAGAACCGCCGCCCCGGCGGACTCGCCGAGGGCTTCCGCTATGTGTGGGGGCGCAGCGATCTACGCGTCGTGTTCGTGACGGTGTTCCTGATCGGCGCCTTCGGCATGAACTTCCCCATCTTCGCCTCGACCATGGCGATCGAGTTCGGGGCGGGCGCCGACGGGTACGGAGTGCTGAGCTCGGTGCTCGCGATCGGCTCGCTCGCCGGTGCGCTCCTGGCTGCCCGGCGTGACCGAGCCAGGGTGCGTGTCGTGATCTTGGCTGCCGGGGGATTCGGCGTCGCGGCGTTCGTCTCCGCATCCATGCCCACATATCTGACCTACGCGATCACGCTGACGTTCACCGGGTTCATGATCGTGACGCTGCTGACGACCGCCAACGGCTACGTGCAGATGACCACCGCGCCTGCCCTGCGCGGCCGTGTGCTCGCGCTGTACATGGCCGTGATCATGGGCTCGACGCCGGTCGGCGCCCCGATCGCCGGGTGGGTGGCCGACACCTTCGGGCCGCGCACGGCGATCATGCTCGGCGGCACCGCCGGTTTCGTCGCGTGCGCGATCGGCGCGATCTGGGTCTTCACCTCCGGACGACTGCACCGCTCCGAGGGCAGCCGATTCCTCATGACGCTCGACGAGACGCGACCGCTGAACATCGTCGACGAGGCCGAGATCCTCGAGAAGAAGGCCGAACCGGTCGAGTTCAGCGACGAGGCAGCCGTCACCACGCCGATCCGCACCTCGAAGAAGGACTGACCGCGTTCTGACCGGGCATCGCGGGCGGAACGCGTGAGACCGGTTTGTCAATGCCCTCCACGCGCAGGCGGGGTGGACGTACCGTCACGTCATGGACCAGAACACAGGACGCACCCCGCACCCCGAGCAGCCCGCAGAAGGCTCCCCCGACGTGATCCCCGAGCACAACACCGCTCCTGACGGCCAGTCGACGGCAGACGCCGGGCGTCAGCCCGACGAGCTCGACGGAAACGCCCAGGGCTCCACTCAGGGCGGCGCCATCCAGGGCGACAGCTCACACGGCGACTCGCCGCGCGGTGCCATCCAGGGCGACGCCGACGAGGAGAACGCACAGGGCGCTGCCCAGGGCGGCGCCATCCAGGGCGACAGCTCGCACGGCGAATCACCCCGCGGCGCCATCCAGGGCGACGCCAGCCCCGACCGCGACGCGGCCATCGGCGGCGACGAGAACACCGAAGACCAGCTGACGGCCGACAATGAGGTCGAGCAGGACACCCTGCGCACGCTGGACCCGAACGACACCCCGGCCTGAGCGCGCGGGAACGACGAAGGGGGCGGTCTGACAGGGCGTTCAGCGAATCGTCCCGGCCCGCACGAGCAACCGCCGCACTCCGATCACGCCTGCCGCCACCGCCAGTTCGCCGACGATGCGCGCGCCGAACGTCGCCGTCAGCACGCCGGGCACCAAGTGCTCGGGGGAGAACACCGGCAAGGCGACGAGGAACAGCACGACGCCGGCGACCGCAGCGGCAAGGAGGATGCGGCGTGCGCTCGCTGTCGTTCCCCGCTGGAGCGGCAGGACCAGATCGAGCGCGATGGCGGCGCAGACCATCGGCACCGCCGCGATCGGACCGATCGGGGAGATCACCGACGTCAGCACCCCTGTGACCGCAGCGGTGAACGTGGCCATGCCCGGCACGCGGGTGACCACACGGGCGAGCAGCGGCATCGCGGTGTGCACGGCGGCGACGAGCGCGTACGCGGGCGGAGACGACACGGCGAGCAACGAGGTGATGGGCACGACCATCACGAACACCAGCGCCTGAACCGCCGCGAATGCCGCGCTGATGAGCAGCGCGCTCGTCGGCACCCGCCTCACGGTTCGGAGTCGGGCCTCATGCATCCCTCCAGCCTAGATCCGTGCAACTGCAGCGCGGATCCGTGACCGACGTCCCTCTGTCGCAGGAAGACCCTGACGCGCCTCCCCGACGATGTTTCGGAATATCGTAGAGACGCACACCATCCGGGGAGGAGACGATGCCAGCTTCTGCCGCGCTCGCGCATGTGGACGTCCCCCGCCTGCCGAGCGATGTCACCTCGCGCCCGAGACTGGTGGCCGCGCTGGAGAACCGCAGTCCGCTGACGGTGCTCCGCGGCGCGTCGGGACTCGGGAAGACGGTCGCGCTCGCGGAATGGGCGCGCGTCACCGCGTCGACGACCGTCTGGGTCACTGTCGATCCGACGAGATCCAGCAGCACCGAACTCGCCCGCGCCGCTCTGCGCGCGCTGTCCCGTGCGGGACTCACCTCGCCGACCGGCGACGACCGTCTGCATCCGTGGAGCGCCGTCGCGCAGTGTCTCAGCGAAACCACGGATGAACTCGTCCTCGTACTCGACGACGCTGCCACCCTGTCGCCGGACAGCATCTTCGACCTGTGTCGGACGGTGGCCGCAGCGCCCCGAGCGCGCGCGATCGCAGCGACGAACCGGCGCAGCGCGTTCGATCGCGACGGGTTGAGCCTGGTGATCGATCGAACGGTGATAGGACCGGACGACCTTCTCTTCGACATCGAGGAGATCTCCCGTGCCCTGCGGGTCGACGAGTCGGACGCGGCGGACGTGCTCCAGGCGACGGGCGGATACCCCGCACTCATTCACGCGGCCTCGAAGCGGTCTGCACTCGGCGACGATCCGGCGGCGGCGATCGAGGCCGCCTCGCCCGCAGTCGAGGAGTACATGCAGTCACGCCTCGAAGCCTCGGGCATCGACCCCGACGTCCTCGAGGCGCTGGTGCGCATCAGTGTCGCGGATGCCGTCGACCTCGCCTCGGCGCGCGCGCTGTCGGGCGTCGACGAGATCGAGAGTCCCCTCGACGACGCGGAGGCGTTCGGTCTCGGAAGCTGGTCGACCGACCGCCTGTTCCTCTTCGCTCCGGTCGTGCGGACGCTGCTGCGCCGCGAACTCGTGAGGTCGCACGCGGACGAGCTCCCGCGCCTCATGAACCTGGCCGTCGAGGGCGCGCTCCAGCGGCGAGCGCCCTTGGAGGCGTTGCAGCTCGCGATGGAGTACGACGATCTTCCGCTCGCATCGCACGTGATCATGTCGGGGTGGAGCCAGCTGCTCGACCACCACGGGCCCGCCGCAGTGCGCCTGCTGCGCAGGCTTCCGGTGTCCCGATTGAAGGACCAGCCACTCATCGCCATGCTGCTCGCCATCTGCTACAACGCCAGCAAGCTGAGGCGTCTGCGCGGCCTGCAGCTGATGCGCGTGGCGATCTCGGCAGCGAACTCCCGCCGCACTGATGTGGCCACGACCGAGCGCGTCTTCATCTGGGCTGCCGAGAGCGCGGCCCTGCGAGTCATCGGGATGTCGGAGCGCGCCGCTCAGGTCGCTGCCCGAGCACTGAGCCTCTACCGCGAGACGCCGGAATCGGTGTGGCAGCCGTACGCCCTGGAGATGCCGCTGCTCTGCACGCATCTCGGCATCTCCCTCTACTACGGCGGGCGCGAGGATGACGCGATCGAGTGCTTCGAGAACGCGGCGGCGATGGCGGCGTCGCGTGACCTGAGCAAGGCCTTCCACAGCATCGCGCTGCTCAGCGGCATCCACGCGCTGAACGGCGATATGCCAGAGGCACGCCACTACGCCGAGCTGATCCGCGAGAGCTCGTGGGAGCAGCAGCAGCGCGACGGCTACCGCGGCACCTTCTATCGCGTCGCGGAGGCGCTGCTCGCGGTCGAGGACGGCGACGTGGCCGCGGCTCGCGAGCATGTGGGCGTGTTCGGACCTCACCGCCCGACCAGCGAGCACTGGGCGACGATGGGGCTCGCTGAGGCCTGGGTCGCTCTGCACGAGGGCAGAGCCGCAGCCGGACTCGAGCAGCTGGAGTCTCTGCGACGGCTGCGACGGCGCGAGACAGGGAGCACCCACGCACGGCACGTGCTCAGCCGCGCCCGGACCCTGCTGCATCTCGCCGTCGGCGACGTGGCCGCGGCTCGAGCGACGCTGCGGCACGATGCGAGGCCCGACGAGTTCGGCACGACCATCGAACGCGCACGCCTCGCGGTGGTCGAGGGCGACGCCTCCGAGGCGGCTCGGCTGCTGGCTCCGAAGCGGGAGATCCCGCAGACCTCGCGTCAGCGCGCCGAGGCGGCCGCGATCCAGGTCGTCGCCCTGCGCCGCACGGCGGGCGCGACCGCGGCCGCGAAGGCTGCGGTCGCCCTGGGAATCCAACTGGATGATCGTGAGCTGACGACGCCGGCCACCCTGTTCGCCCCCGACGACGTCGAGCTGCTGCAGGACGCTCTGGCGACCCACGCCCCCGGGCGGCCGGTGACCGCGGTGCTTCCCGCGACATCCGATCGCCCGCGTCTCTCGGCCCGCGAGCTCGTCGTGCTGCGCGCACTCACCTCGGGTGCGTCGCTGCCGTCGATCGCGGCCGACCTGAGCGTGTCGCAGAACACCCTCAAGACGCAGCTGCGGAGCATCTACCGCAAGCTCGATGCTCGCAACCGCGCCGACGCGATCGAGCAGGCCGCGAAGCACGACCTGCTCACCGACCGCTGAGCCTCGACGGCAGCAGAGTCGAGGCAGGACAGCAGAGTCGGATCACGACACCGAACGGCCCTCGGCACCTGGGGGGGCAGGTGCCGAGGGCCGCTCTTCGTGCGGGTCGCTCAGTCGATCGATGCGCGGCGGCGCAGGATCAGGAGCGCTGCTCCCCCCAGGAGCAGGGTCAGCGCGAGCACCAGCACCCAGGGTGCGAGCTGACCGCCCGTGATCGCCAGAGGCGGCTGGACCGGATGAACGGTCGCGCTCTCGACGACCGGGAGAGGCGCATCCCCCGGGCTCGTCGCCAGCGCCGTGGCCACGTTCTCCAGCGTGGCCCCCGCGGCACCCGCATCCACGGTCACCGAGTACGTGACCGTCACCGTCTCACCCTCGGCGAGGGCGCCGACCCAGTGCAGCCCGCTGTCCGTGACCACGGGTGCGGCGACCTCGTGATCGCCGACGGTCGCGGTGACGACACCGGTCAGTGCCGCGTGGTCCAGCACCTTGGAGAGATCGTCGCTGACGACGACCTCGTCGAGGTCGGTCTCCCCGGTGTTGACGCCGGTGAGCGTGTAGGTGACCACGCTGCCCACGGCCACTGCCGTCCCGGAACCCACGTTCGCGGTCTTCGCGAACGTGAAGCCCGGAGCGCCGACACGGTGCTCCGTCGATGCCGAAGGAGGCGTGAGCTCGGCGCCGCCGGGGGCGGTGGCGGTGCCGTCGGCGATGTTCGAGATCGCGTCCCCTCCCGCGTCGCCATCCACCGTGACGGAGTACGTGATGACGACCCGCTCGCCGATCGCGAGGACACCGTGCCACGAGAGCTCATCGCCCTGCACGATCGGCGCTGCGACGGGCGTGCCGTCGACAGCGGCCGACACATCGCCGTTGTATTCGGCGTGGGCGAGGACGTTCGAGAGGTCGTCACCGATGGCGACCGGGTCGAGCGCAGTCTCACCCGTGTTGATGCCCGTCACGGTGTAGGTGATGATGCTTCCCGGGTCGACCCGCGTCCCCGAGGCCGGGTCGGCGGTCTTCACGAGCTCGAATCCGGGCTCGTTGATCGGGTTCACCGTGACCGCCGGGGGCGTCTCGATCGAAGGCACCCCTCCGGGAGGAGTCGCGCCGCCCGTCACCGAGTTCTCGAGCGTCCCGCCACCGGCATCCGCGTTCACTGTCACCGAGTAGGTGATCGTGACGGTCTCTCCGATCCCGAGTGCGCCCGTCCACGAGAGCGTCTCGCCCACGAGTTGCGGAGCAGAAGCCGGTGAACCGTCCACCAGGGCGATCGCGTCGTCGTTGAACCCGGCGTCGTCGAGCACGTCCGAGAGGTCATCGCGGATGTCGACGGGGTCGAGCACGGTCTCGCCGGTGTTCACGCCGGTCACCGTGTAGGTGACGACGGCACCGGGGTCGATGGCCGTGCCCGAAGCGGGAGCGGCGCTCTTCGACACCGAGAAGCCGGGCTCGTTGACCGGGTTCGTCGTCGTGGCCGGGGGCGGTGTGATCTCCTCGCCGCCCGGAGGCGTCGCGATGGCGGTCGCCGAGTTCTCGATCAGTTCGCCGGCGGCATCCGGTCCGACCGTCACCGAATAGGTGATGGTGACCGTCTGTCCGACGGCGAGCGCACCCGTCCACGAGAGCTCGCCGTCGACGACCGCGACAGGCGTCTCCACGCCGCCGATGATCGTCGCGACGGGATCGGCGTCGAGCGAGGCGTGATCCAGGACGCTCGAGAGGTCGTCGACGATCTCGACGCTGTCGAGCGCCGTCTCGCCGGTGTTCACTCCGGTCAGCACATAGGTGATCACGGCGCCCGGGTCCACCGCGGTTCCGGATGCCGGATCGGCCGTCTTCGAGAACTCGAAGCCGGGCACGTTGACCGGGTGCTCGGTGATCACGGTCGGCGGGACGATCGGCGTGCCCAGTGTCGTCGGGCTCTCGGGGTCACTCGGATCGGTCGGCACCAGCGGGGTCGCCTCGCCCGTCACCGTGTTCGTGATGGTCTCGCCACCGGCGTCGCCGTCGACGGTCACCGAGTACGTGATCACGACGTTCTCACCCGGCTCGAGCGAACCGGTCCAGGCGAGGGCGCTGTCGGCCACCGTGGCGGTGCCGCGCGTGGCATCCACATCGTCGTTGTACGAGGCGTTCACCAGCACACCGGCGAGGTCGTCCGAGATCTCTGCTGGATCGAGCGTGGTGTCGCCGGTGTTCGTGCCGGTCACGGTGTACTCGATCACGCTGCCGGGGTCGACGTCCGTTCCCGATGCCGGATCGGCGGTCTTGCTGACCTCGAATCCGGGGTTCACGACCGGGTGCTGGGTCGACGCGGGCGGCGGCGACACCGGAGTGCCCGGGGTGGTCGGGCTCTCCGGGTCGGTCGGGTCCGACGGGATCAGCGGCGTGGCCGCACCCTCGGCGACGTTGCGCACCAGCACACCGGTCGCGTCGTCATCCACGGTCACCGTGTAGGTGATCACGACGTCATCGCCGGCACCGAGCGCGCCCGTCCAGCTGAGCTGGGATCCGGTCACGTCGACCGTGCCTGTCGTCGCCGACACGTCGCCGTTGTAGGCGGCGCTCGCGAGAACGGCCGACAGGTCGTCGGTGATCGCCGCGGGGTCGAGCACGGTGGTGCCCGTGTTCGTTCCCGTGACCGTGTACTCGACGGTGTCGCCAGGGCTCACGGCCGTGCCCGATGCCGGGTCAGCGGTCTTGATGACCTCGAAGCCGGTGTCGACGACGGGATGCGTGGTCTCGACCTGCGGCGGCGTGATCGGCGTGCCGGGAGTCGACGGACCCTCGGGGTCGCTCGGGTCGGCGGGGATCCGCGGGGTCGCCACACCGTTCGCGACGTTGCGGAGCAGGGCGCTCTCGACGCCGGCGTCGACGGTGACCGAGTACCGGATCGTGACGGATTCGCCCTGCGGGATCGAGCCCGTCCAGGTGAGCATGCCGTCTGCCGCGATCGCGCTGCCGCGATCGGCAGTCACATCGTCGTTGTACGCGGCGTCATCGAGCACGGCCGTGAGGTCGTCGGTGATGGCCACCGGAGAGAGGTCGGTGTCGCCGGTGTTGGTTCCGGTGACCGTGTACTCGATCGTGTCGCCGGCCGAGACCGCGGTGCCCGATGCCGGGTCGGCGGTCTTGCTGATCGTGAAGCCCGACCCGAGCACGGGATGCTGGGTCACCGCCGTCGGAGGGACGATGGGCTCGCCGGGGATCTGCGGGCCGGTCGGGTCTGCGGGATTCGGCGTCGTCGGGGTGGCGGTGCCTGAGGCGCCGTTGCTGAGAACCTGGCCGGAGGCGTCTTCAGCGACGGTCACCGAGTAGGTGATCGTCACGATCTGACCGGCCTGCAGCGTGCCGCTCCAGGCGAGGTCGGTGCCGGTGAGGGTGGCTCCCCCGGTGAGCACCGGGATGCCGTCGATCGCGGTCGCGATGTCGGCGTTGTAGTCCGCGTGCGCGAGCACCTCGGCGCGATCGTCGGCGATGGATGCCGGGGCGAGAGTGGTCGCGCCGGTGTTGGCGCCGGTCACGGTGTAGTCGATGACCTGGCCCGGCTGCACGACGGTGCCTGAGGCGGGGTCGGCGGTCTTGGTGATGGTGAAGCCCGCGACCGGGTGCTCGGTCGTGACAGCAGGCGGGACGATCGGGTCGCCACCGGGAGGCGTGCCCGAGGCGGTCACGCTGTTGGCGATGGTCTCACCCTCGACGCCGTCGTCGACGATCACCGAATAGGTGAACGTCATGATCTGCCCCGGTTCGAGGGCGCCCGTCCACGTCAGCATGTCGTCGGCGATGGCGGCTCCACTGTCGACGAGATCGATGCCGTCGACGGTCGTCGCGAGGTCATCCTGATACTCGGCGAACGAGAAGACGCCGCTCAGGTCGTCGGCGACCTCGACGTCATCCAGCACCGTGTTTCCGGTGTTCTCCACCGCGACCTGGTAGGTGATCCGCTGCCCTGCCTGGACGGCGGTGCCGTCTGCCGGGTCAGAGGTCTTGCGCAGGTCGAGCCCGGGCGTGAGGAGGACGTTGGAGTAGACGCAGGTGACGTCGGTGCCGAGAGGACCAGCCGGCTGGGTGACCTGTCCCGAGTCGCTCACGGCGACGGGTGTGGTCGAGCCGTCTCCGTTGATCTGCTCGCAGACCAGAGAGGAGTCGTAGCCTGTCGGGTCGGCCGAGCCCGCGGCCGCCTCTGCGAGGTCGAACATGTCGCCCTGATTCGTGAACACCGGACCGGCGTAGTCACGCTGGACGCCCGGCTCATCACCGGTCGTCGTGGCCGAGGTCTGCGCGACGCTGTATCCGACGGGCGACTGGATGCTGAGCGCGAACTGGTCGGTCGGCGCGTGGCGCCCCTCCGGCAGGTCCTTCTTGAGCGTGAGGGTGTTCGGGAAGGTGCAGCTCGACATGTCGGTCGGCGAGAAGCTGCCGAGGAGTGTCGTGTTGACCGTCTCGCCTCGCGGAAGGTCGACCTCGATGATGCGGTTGCCACCGCTCGAGACCGAGACGAAGATGTGGCCGAGGTTGCCGAAGGCGATGCCGTTGCCCTGCACACCGTCGCCGAGGTCATGCACCTGCTTGGCGTCGATGGTGGCGGTGCTCGACACGAGTTCAGTGGGCAGGTCGGCGGCGTAGATGTCCTGATCTGCGACGAGCACGAGCTGGCCGGAGGCGCTGAAGGCCATGTCGCCGTTCGCACCGAAGGCGCTGCTGCCTGCGGTGGGACGCAGCGTGCCGACCTGCACGTAGGTCTGCGGGGTGACGCCCTCGTTCCAGGCGTAGATGTTGATCGCGTTGCCGGCAGTGCCGCTCGCGAAGTAGTAGACCCCGGTCACCGGGTTCACTGCCCCACGCAGCACGGCGGAGCTGAGCGTGAACGGGGTGCGCGTGGTCTGATCGGTGACCCGGTCGTGCTTCGCCAGCACCTTGTTCGACGACGTGTTCGTCACCGTGTAGGCGTAGCGGCCACCGGCAGAGATGCCGAGACCGTTGTCGGAGTGGCCGGTGCCGAAGCTGATCGTGCCGAGGGCGCCGCCGTCACCGGGCGCGCCGCCCTGCTCGTTCACCGCGAACTCGCGGATCTCCGTCGTGCTCTGCACGAAGACCGCCCCGGGCGTGCAGAGGAACGGGTCGGCGGCCGCAGCGGGGGCGGCCGTGACCGTACCGCCGATCAAGACCATCGACGACGCGACGACCGCTGTGGTGACGAGACCGCTGACGAGCTTGCGCGCCGTCCTCCCCCAGCGTGGCGTCGCCTGCTGTGTCTCGGTCGGTTGATGGCGCTTTCGCGCACCACGAATAATCACGACTGTCTCCCCTTGTCGCATCCGGTGCGCACTCGCGCACACGGGGCCCGCCACCCCCTTCGGCGGCATCCCGGAGCGCTGTCGATCGACCTCGCGCTCGAACCGGGCCTCCGAAAGACTGCCGTGCCGGCAGATTCACCCCCGCCCGAATGAGCCGAATTCACCCCTGGTTTTCACCCCCCGGTCGGGGCGGATCCTCGATAGCTCGTGAGCGCGTCCCTCACCCGGACAAAACCGGAACCAAACCCCGGGACCTCAGGGCCTGCACCGATGAGCAGCTGGAGGAGATCTCGTCACAACCCCGACCGCCGAGGCGTGCGCGTGCTGCACGCGGGACGGCATCCGAGAGTTTCGCCCTTCCCGCTAGACGTTGCGCCCGCGGCGAGGCCCGACGTATCGCGACCATCTGACTTGAAGCCGACCAGTTCACGAGGTCAACACACGGACCGGGCCAGACGCCATCGCTCCTCGAAACTGTATCGCCTGGTAGCGTTCAATCCTCGCTGTTGCGAGCACCGCGCTCTCACCGGATGCGGCGACCTGCAACCGCCTTGCCTTGCCTACGCTCAGTATTGACCGATAGTCAATAGAGTTTGGTAGCTTCCTTCTTATACTTCGGGAGACACATGGCCAACTCGCCACTTCGATGGGCAGGCAGCAAACGCAGTCTGATGAGCAACATTCGCGCCGCATGGCCAACGGAGGTCGACCACTACTTCGAGCCCTTCATGGGCTCAGCATGCGTCTTCTTCGACGCTGGCCCGACCTCCGCCTCCCTATCCGATTTCAACTATGAGCTGGTCCAGTTCTTCCATGAGTTGCAATCGAACGTAGAGGCACTCGCAACCGCGTTCGCGGAACTCGACCCCCTCGGCGGCGACTTTTACAACGTCAGAGCACAGCGTGGCGAAGCCCTGACGCCTGCTGATCGTGCGGCGCGATTCTTGTACTTGAATCGGTTTGCCTTCAACGGCGTGTATCGCACAAATCGCGCGGGTCAGTTCAACGTGCCGCAAGGGAAGAGAACCGGAGCGCTGCCGTCGTCTAGCGAGCTCCTAGAAGCTTCACGGCAACTTTCGGGTACATCAATCCGGTGCCTCGACTGGCGGGAGGCGCTGGAGCCAGCAACTGCGGGGGACTTCATCTACCTAGACCCTCCATACAGAAATGACACTCGACCGACATTTGGCGAGTACGGCTACGGCGCATTCGGCTCAGCCAAGGACGTTCAGCTGCTCGCCGCCGAGCTCAAACGGCTCGACTCCCTCGGAGCGCGTGTGCTGCTCTCATTCAACGATGATCACGAACTCGGAGACACACTGGAAGGTTGGCACATCGAGCGAATCGAGCGCCGCCGCTCAGTCGCAGGAAAGTCCGGTTCCCGGACTACTCTGCGGGGAGAGATTTTGGCACGCAACTACCGTCAGGAGGCGAAGGTTGCTTAGGATCGCCGTCCTGAGTGATGTTCACGCGTACTCGAAAGCTGAGCTAGAGGAGGGCGGCTCACGCCCGTCCCATGCGGAAATCTCAAACCCCGACAATCCTTCCGTGAACCCATTCGCCGCGGTTCATCACCTTATCGAGCGCGAGAAGCTGAGCGCCGATGTCCTGATATCCGGGGGCGACCTCGGCGACCGAGGCTCGGCGCAGGCGCTTACTTACGCCTGGGCGGAGGTGCGAAAGCTCCAGTCTTCGCTAGGCGCTCAACTACTCCTTCCCGCGACTGGAAATCATGACATGGATTCTAGAGCGCTCAATGGATATGACGCTCGCGGGGCACTTCAGGGCTTGAAGAACTACCCATTCGCGGATGTTGCACTCAATAACCAATATTGGGCGAACAACGTCGTCGTCCAGCAACATGGAACGTTCCGATCTGTACTCTTGAATAGCGCCGCGTACCACGGATATCAAGATGAATGGAAGCACGGTCGGGTCTCCCAGAGAACGCGACAGCATCTGACAGAGGCTCTCACCGTCACACCGGACCCTGGAATTAATGTCCTAGTCACCCATCATCACCTCTATGCTCATGGCGGAGTCGATCTAGAAGACATGAGCGCGATGAAAGAATCTCCGGCGTTACTAAACATCTTGGATTCAGGCAATTACGGGAGTTGGCTTATAATTCACGGTCACCGTCATTGGCCAAGCCTGACTAGAGCAAGCGGCAGCCAGGGTGCGCCAGTCGTCTTCTCCGCCGGTAGCTTTTCAGCAGTACTCTGGGATGAACTGCAAGATAAGGCGCGAAATCAGTTCTACATATTGGAGATCGACGACACCAACCCGGGGCATCGCGTTGTAGGGACGTTCCGAGCGTGGGATTGGATCATCGACGAAGGCTTCCTTCCAGCGAGAGAGCGATCCGGGCTTCCTCACCGCGGCGGCTTCGGGGGCACGCTAAACGGAGCAGAACTGGCGTCAAGAATCGCGGCAGTGTACGCCCAGCACGGAGAGCCCTATCTGCCTTACTCGACGATTCTCGCTGAACTACCCGATCTCAAATATTCCATGCCCTCCGATGTGAAACAGTGCATCGACGTTCTCGAGAACTCCCATAACCTCTCGGTGCTGTATGACCGAGAGCAGCCCAGCCAAATCGGACGGAGTAAGGCATGATTGAAACAGATGCCAGTCTGTTCGCGACAGCCAACGCACGATTCCGATCGCCCCGCCTCGTCGCGCAGAGTTTTATTCCACCTGAACAGTTTCGCCGCCTCACGAAAGCATCGCACACGGTCATGGTTGGCCCGAGGGGTAGCGGAAAAACAACTCTCCTCAAAATGTTGACCCCCGAAGCGCTCTTAGAGTCCTCCGAGTTGAAACGCTTCCGGCTCGATTCGGGAATAACTTACACCGGCGTATTTATCCCTTCTGATATTGCCTGGAGCAAGCAACTGGAGATGTTCTCCAAGTGGAACCTCCCAGAGTCCACTTCAAATGAGCTCTTCGAGGCCTCTTTCACAACATCGGTTCTGCGGCACTTCGCAGCGGCCCTACATGAGAGATTTACACGAGTCGTTCCTGCGACGTGGCTGAACGTGCCTCAGCTCGAGATCACGCCCGCCCTTGAGGCATCAGTAGCCGAAGCATTGGCGGGGCTTTGGGCTCTGAATCTGCGGGTGCCTAGCATGCTTGGTCTTCGTGCCGCCGCATCGGAGCGGATCGTCGCACTCGGTGCGCTTGCCTCGAACCTTCATCGAGTAGGCACCGCTCTCGATATCGATTCTGGGATGCTCCTAGGTCCACTGGTCCCCCAGCTGACGCTTGCCCTCGATCTGATCGAGGCGCTCGTTCCTCAGTTGGTTGGCGAAAAATGGTGCTTGCTTTTCGATGAACTAGAGTTGGCGCCCGCCGAGGCGAGAAAGTCCCTGATGTCGTCGATGAGATCGGTGGATGAACGCCTTATTTTCAAGCTTGCCATCGCCCCCTACTCGTCAGATTTGTCCGAGCTTGTCTCAGCCGTCGCTGCGATGCCCGGTCACGATCACGATGAGATCTGGTTGACCTACGAGCGAAAAGCGGACGCGCAGAAGTTTAGCTTCGATTTGATGCGAGCCATGGTTCGGGATCGCTTCGGCCAAGATATGTCACTAGAGTCATTGCTTGGGGAGGGTATATTCCCCGATGCGGACGATGAGGACAGCAGCGAAGTTGTTAGTTCAACGCAGGAGGGCTACGTCGAAGACCTCTACTACAGTGACGCCAGTTTCCGAAAGTACGTCACGCGCGTTTCGGGAAGCCTTGAACGGCTACTACAAAGCAGCGGGCAGAAGCGTTCACAGAATCTACGCAAAGTCATCCCGCTAGTTATTGTTCGCGGGACTTTTCGAACGCCCGACGACTCCGACGCTGCCAAGGGCGCGCGGAGGTTCAGAACACGGAAGAATCCTCACATATACTCAGGAACCACGGCCCTCGCCGCGATCCTCGAGGGAAATCCTCGATGGATAATCGGCGTGATGTCTGCGTTGCTGGACGGCGGACCCGGCAAAGTGGCGCCTGCGGCGCAATCGGCGGAGATATCACGCACTCGCAATCGGTTCCGTGCCATGCTGTCAACAATTCCTGTCCCCGAATCCTCCGACACGCGGCGCGGACTCCTTTCGCTCCTGGATCTGATCGGCGAGTCCTTCCGCGCCTCGATCATCGCCGACGATTTCAATCCAGACCCTGTTGCGACATTCACAGTCGATCAGACCGCTTCGACCGCGCTAATTGAAGCCCTAGGAAATGCGGTGAATGTCGGCGCGATCGTCTACGTCCCCGATTCTAAGGGAGCGGGCCTCCTCAGTTCGATGAAGGGTAAACGTTTCCGGCTCAGTTATCTTCTTGCCACTAAACACCAGCTCCCTCTTCGCCTTGAGAGGGCCGGGTCGCTGAGGGCGATCCTCAGCAAGACTCCGAACCAGACACCGTTGGAGCTATTTCGTGATTGATCGCGTGCGAGTTCGGAGCAGTTCCCCGGCTGAGTCCTTTGATCTCTTTGTTGCCGCCTTGGGGTATGAAGAAAGGAGCTTGCACGTCGCAAAGGGGTTGTCTGAGCGCGCGGTACGCAAAGTTGCATTCTCGTTCGAGAGTCGCGGGCAGTTCTCGTTCGATAGGAACGAGAACTTCATGAAGTCAAACGGTTTCGACATTTTTCATTTAGATCAAATGTTCAATGAGAACTTTGATACCCTGCTCTCGTCCTTGGTTGATCGACCGCAACGCGTCGCCATCGATATTTCGAGTTTTACCAAATTCCACTTGGCTCAGATTGTCGACTGCCTTCGGTCCCATACCTCGAATAGCTTCTCAGTAGACTTCTTCTACGCTCCAGCCAGCAGCGCGGGTTGGGAGACGCATGGCAATCCCATACAAGTAGCGGAACCCATACACCCTGCTTTCGCTTCTTGGAGCGACGATCCTCTTTGGCCTCTGACCGCGATCATTGGCCTCGGTGTTGAGGAGAACCTCGCACTCGGCGTTGCGGAGCATCTGGACGTCTCAGCGGTGTATGCATTCAGTCCCCAGGGTGAAGACCCCGAATTTGTTCGACTTGGGGCTGATGCTAACCGCGCCTTCTTTTTGACGGATTATGTAGTTCGCAACGCTTCGTACGATCTTCTCGCCCCGTTCGATCTTTTTACGCGGCTTGAATCGCTGGTCTACGGTCTGCGGCCCGAGGCTCGTGTCGCGATAATCCCCCTCGGTCCGAAGCTGTTTGCTCTTTGCGCTCTGCTCACTTCACTCGTCACCGATCGGGCGACCACCGTGTGGCGGTTTTCTGGCGGAGCCGGGCCCGCTCGGTCTGACGTGCGGGCTGCCGGCCCGGTCGTCTCACTGCGAGTAGATTTCGGACTCGATGATTCCGCTTGGTCTCAGGACGTTTAGGTGACTCTCGCCCGTCAGCGGGTGTAGGCCCGGCAGGCTAGACAGCATCAAGCTGTTGCGGCCGGTTGGTAACACCGCTGGATTCGCCTTGGACGACACTTCTGCGCCCGCCAACCATCGCGGACTGATGCTGGTTCCATTGAACCAAACTGAGTACCTCCTCGTTCGCGTCTCTCGCGCTGGGGGCGGTCGCGCACCACCTGTTCGCCATCAGCGACCACGAGCGCCCGAGCATAGCGAAGGGGGCGGATGCCGCAGCATCCGCCCCCTTTGTCATGTTCAGCAGGTGACTCAGAAGTCCCAGTCGTCGTCTTCCGTCGCCTCGGCCTTGCCGATGACGTACGACGATCCCGAGCCCGAGAAGAAGTCGTGGTTCTCGTCGGCGTTCGGCGA
Organism: Microbacterium sp. NPDC090014; assembly: GCF_044748285.1. Classification (NCBI taxonomy): domain Bacteria; kingdom Bacillati; phylum Actinomycetota; class Actinomycetes; order Micrococcales; family Microbacteriaceae; genus Microbacterium; species Microbacterium sp. NPDC090014. The sequence goes on along the minus strand of NZ_JBIVFS010000002.1, from coordinate 32,671 downwards.
GAGCGCCGACAGGATCGCCGGGTTCACGTTCGTGACGGTCGAGGGGAACATCGCTTCGTAGCCGAGGTTCATCAGCGCCTTGTTGGCGTTGTAGTGCAGGAACTTCTTGACGTCCTCGGTCAGGCCGACGCCGTCGTAGAGGTCCTGCGTGTACTGCACCTCGTTGTCGTAGAGCTCGAACAGCAGGTTGAAGGTGTAGTCCTTCAGCTCCTGGCGGCGCTCCTCGGTCTCCTTCTCGAGACCCTTCTGGAACTTGTAGCCGATGTAGTACCCGTGCACGGCCTCGTCACGGATGATGAGGCGGATCAGGTCGGCCGTGTTCGTGAGCTTCGCCTTCGACGACCAGTAGATCGGCAGGTAGAAGCCCGAGTAGAACAGGAACGACTCGAGCAGCGTCGAGGCGACCTTGCGCTTGAGCGGGTCGTCGCCCTGGTAGTAGTCCATGATGATCTGAGCCTTCTTCTGAAGGTTCGGGTTCTCGGTGGACCAGCGGAACGCCTCATCGATCTCCTTCGTCGACGCGAGCGTCGAGAAGATCGAGGAGTAGCTCTTCGCATGCACCGACTCCATGAACGCGATGTTCGTGTACACGGCCTCTTCGTGAGGCGTGATCGCGTCGGGGATCAGCGAGACGGCGCCGACGGTGCCCTGGATCGTGTCGAGCAGCGTCAGACCGGTGAACACGCGCATGGTGAGCAGCTGCTCATCAGGCGTGAGCGTGTTCCACGACTGGACGTCATTCGACAGCGGCACCTTCTCAGGCAGCCAGAAGTTGTTCACCAGGCGGTTCCAGACCTCGAGGTCCTTGTCGTCCTGGATGCGGTTCCAGTTGATCGCCTGAACCTCATTGACAAGCTGAAGTTTCTGCCCTGTCATTCGTCTTTCCTCATTTCGTCCTGTGCATTCTGACGGTCATCGACGCAGCATGCGCACGTGTCCTTGAACACGCCTTTGTTTGAGTGATACCTGGTGTGCGCGCTTCGCCTGCTGGATGGCATCGGCTTGCCTGCGCGGGTCATCGACATCTTGAGTCGAGTCTCGACGCTCGCGGATTTTCCGAAGTTGGGATTCAACTCGCCTTTCCGCATCTCGGAGAGCCTCGCTTTTGCCTGCTCGGACATCCGATGTCCGAACTTCGGATGCTCGGGTCCGAACTTCGCGAAGTTCGGATTCCTCTCCCCAGCGTTCATGCCTTTGCGCTGAGCGGACCAACTGGCTCGCTGCTCCTCGGAACGTCGAGTCCCCCAGCTCGGATGATCCGGACCGGAGCCTATATCCGGTCGTTTCCTTCCTCGCGATCGCTGACCCGCGGCTTCACGCTGTGCCTCTGTCCAGACGTGCCCTTGAGGTCCCAGGCCGCCGTCAGAAAGGTTCAGTAGCCGATGGCCCTCTGCTCGCAGCTTCGCAATCCAGCTCTGCTCGGCGAGACCCAAAGCCTCAAGTTGGCTGCCCATCACTATCTCAACGGGTTCGAAATACACCTCTTCTTGCTCTGAATCGCGCGCACGGATCCAGTCGTAAAAAGGTGTTCTCTTCCCCGCCCGCGCAGATTTCAGGTGCTGCCTGCTGCGAACTCCCACGGACTTCGTTGTCATGCCGACATACCGATACTCAGGCGAATCGTAGCGGCGGACCGCGTAGACGAGACCGATGATCGGCCATCCGCCTACGCGATCCCTCAATTCCAGCATGATCATCTCTCGCCGATTACAGCATGCAGCTGACGCATTCCGCCATGTCGGTGCCCTCGAGCGCCATCTGACGCAGACGGATGTAGTAGATCGTCTTGATGCCCTTGCGCCATGCGTAGATCTGAGCCTTGTTGATGTCACGCGTCGTGGCGGTGTCCTTGAAGAACAGCGTCAGCGACAGGCCCTGGTCGACGTGCTGGGTGGCGGCGGCGTAGGTGTCGATGACCTTCTCGTAGCCGATCTCGTACGCGTCCTGGTAGTACTCCAGGTTGTCGTTCGTCATGAACGGCGCCGGGTAGTAGACGCGGCCGAGCTTGCCTTCCTTGCGGATCTCGATCTTCGACGCGATCGGGTGGATCGACGACGTCGAGTTGTTGATGTACGAGATCGAGCCGGTCGGGGGCACCGCCTGCAGGTTCTGGTTGTAGATGCCGTGCTCCTGGATCGACGCCTTCAGCGCCACCCAGTCCTCCTGCGTCGGGATGTGCTTGCCCGCGAAGAGCTCCTTGACCTTCTCGGTCTCGGGAACCCAGGCGCGCTCGATGTACTTGTCGAAGAACTCCCCCGACGCGTAGGTCGAGTCCTCGAAGCCGTCGAAGGCCTGCTTGCGCTCGATCGCGATGTTGTTCGAGGCGCGCAGCGCGTGGAACAGCACCGTGTAGAAGTAGATGTTCGTGAAGTCGATGCCCTCTTCGGAGCCGTAGTGCACGTGCTCGCGGGCGAGGTAGCCGTGCAGGTTCATCTGGCCGAGGCCGATCGCGTGCGAACGGTCGTTGCCGTCCTCGATCGAGCGGACCGAGCGGATGTGGCTCTGGTCGCTCACCGCGCTCAGCGCACGGATCGCGGTCTCGACCGTCTGGCCCAGGTCATCGGCATCCATCGACAGCGCGATGTTCATCGAGCCGAGGTTGCAGGAGATGTCCTTGCCGATCTGGTCGTACGACAGGTCGTCGTTGTACGTGGTCGGCGTGTTCACCTGCAGGATCTCGCTGCAGAGGTTGGACATGTTGATGCGGCCCTTGATCGGGTTGGCCTTGTTCACCGTGTCCTCGAACATGATGTACGGGTAGCCCGACTCGAACTGGATCTCGGCGATCGTCTGGAAGAACTCGCGCGCGTTGATCTTCGTCTTCTTGATACGCGGGTCGTCGACCATCTCGCGGTACTTCTCGGTGACCGAGATGTCGCCGAAGGGGACGCCGTAGACCTTCTCGACGTCGTACGGCGAGAAGAGGTACATGTCCTCGCCGTTCTTCGCCAGCTCGAACGTGATGTCGGGCACGACGACGCCGAGCGACAGCGTCTTGATGCGGATCTTCTCGTCGGCGTTCTCACGCTTGGTGTCGAGGAAGCGCATGATGTCGGGGTGGTGTGCGTTGAGGTACACCGCGCCGGCACCCTGACGCGCACCGAGCTGGTTGGCGTAGCTGAAGCTGTCTTCGAGGAGCTTCATCACGGGGATGATGCCCGAGGACTGGTTCTCGATCTGCTTGATCGGCGCACCGGCCTCACGGATGTTCGAGAGCAGCAGCGCCACTCCGCCGCCGCGCTTGGAGAGCTGGAGGGCGGAGTTGATGCCGCGGGCGATCGACTCCATGTTGTCCTCGATGCGCAGCAGGAAGCAGCTGACGAGCTCGCCGCGCTGGGCCTTGCCCGAGTTGAGGAAGGTCGGGGTCGCGGGCTGGAAGCGGCCGGAGATGATCTCCTCGACCAGTGCGACGGCGAGCTGCTCGTCGCCGCCGGCGAGGCCGAGGGCCGTCATCACGACGCGGTCCTCGAAGCGCTCGAGGTAGCGCTTGCCGTCGAACGTCTTGAGCGTGTAGCTCGTGTAGTACTTGAAGGCGCCGAGGAACGTCTCGAAGCGGAACTTCTTGCCGTAGGCGAGGTCATTGAGCTTCTGGATGAACTCGAGCGAGTACTGCTCGATCACGGCCGGCTCGTAGTACTCCTTCTCGACGAGGTAGTCGAGGCGCTCCTTGAGCGAGTGGAAGAACACCGTGTTCTGGTTGACGTGCTGCAGGAAGTACTCGCGCGCCGCCCGCTTGTCGGCGTCGAACTGGATCTTGCCGTTCGCGTCGTACAGGTTCAGCATCGCGTTGAGGGCGTGATAGTCCAGGCCCTCGTAGGTCGGGTTCATCTTGAACGCCACCGTATCCGTCACTGAGTCGGCTCCTGCCTGCTCGTCAACTGCGGTACCCACCGTCGCTCCAATCCGTCGCTCACGCGATCTACATCGTCTTGTGTGCCGAAGATCTCGAGCCGATACAAGTGAGGCACGTTGCACTTGCGGCTGATGATGTCACCGGCGAGACAGAACGAGTCGCCGAAGTTGGTGTTGCCCGCCGAGATGACTCCGCGGATGTGACGCCGGTTGCGCTCGTCGTTGAGGAACCGGATGACCTGCTTGGGCACCGCGCCTCGTTCGACGCCGCGCCCCTCACCCCCGCCATAGGTGGGGGTGACCAGCACGAAGGGCTCGTCGACGACGAGTTCTTCCTGCTGTCGGAGAAGGGGAATGCGTCGGGCCGGGAGCCCGAGCTTCTCGACGAAGCGCGCGGTGTTACCCGAGGCGCTCGAGAAGTAGACCAGGAGCGGCGCGGCGGTCGCGACGGCGCTCATGGCGGATCACGCCAGACGCGAGGCGAGCTCGTCGATCTTGTCGGGGCGGAAGCCCGACCAGTGACCCTCGTCGGTGACGACGACGGGTGCCTGCATGTAGCCGAGCGCCTTGACCTGCTCGAGCGCCGTGGCGTCCTCCGACAGGTCGAGGATCTCGTACTCGATGCCCTTGGCGTCGAGCGCGCGGTAGGTGGCGTTGCACTGAACGCAGGACGGCTTCGTGTAGACCGTGATCGACATCTTTTCGCTTCCCCTCACATCTCTGGCCTGCATCTGAATCAGGCTGTTTTCCGGTAGACCCTCACCGGGATCTCAATACTACATATAGGTACGGACATTCAGGGTGACCACTAGGGGTAGTAGTTACATACGTGTAGTTTTCCACCGCTCTCCACTGTTACAACACAGGTTCTCCACCGTTTCTTCCACAGGCACAGCCCCCTTGACAGTGCCTCCGAACCGCGAGAAATCGCGGCTGGGAACGACCTGTGAGAGATCCATCCACAGGGGGGACGATACGGCCGACCTCGGACATCGGATTTTCTGTGGAAACTCGGTTTGGGCGTGTCGCGGCGTGTCGCAGAGGAGCCGCTTGGACCCGCGTCCGCGCCTCCCGGTAGCGTTGACCCGTGGCGGGATATCGGGACCTTCTTCGCACGCCCGGAGTGGCGCGCATGATCGCTGCACAGCTGACCGCTCGCTTCCCCAACGGGATGACCTCGCTCGCGATCCTGCTGCACGTCGAGCAGCAGACCGGGTCATACGGCTCGGCGGGCCTCGTGCTCGCCGCGACGAGCGTCGGGCAGGCCGTCGCCGGCCCGATCACTAGTCGGTGGATGGGTGCCTGGGGCATGCGCCGCGTGCTCACCCTGACGCTCAGCGTCTGCGTGGTCGCCGTGCTGGGGCTCGCGCTCCTCCCCCTCAGCATCCCCGGCTACATGATCCTGGGCATGATCGCCGGTCTCTCGACCCCGCCTGTGCAGGCCGCCGTGCGCACCATCTATCCGAAGCTCGTGAACTCGAAGCAGCTCACTCCGCTGTTCTCCCTCGATGCCTCGCTGCAGGAGATCATCTGGGTCATCGCGCCCGTCGTGATCACCCTCGTCTCGACCCAGGTCGGCACCGCCGAGGGTCTCCTGCTCGTCGCCGTCGTGCTGGTGGGCGGCGGGGCGTGGTTCATCCTCTCGCCCGAGGTCGGTCGCGTGCGCATCCCCCGCAGCCGCAACGCCCTCGGCAAGGTCGTCCTCAAGCCGCCCGTGCTGCTCGCCACCGTCATAGGGTTCCTCCTCATCGGCGCCTGCTCCGCCGTCGAGGTCGGCGTCGTCGCCACGTTCGAGCACGGCAGCCTCGCCGCCGGCCTCGTGCTCGCCGTCTTCTCGGTCGGCAGCCTCGCCGGCGGACTCGCGTTCGGACACATCCCCATCGGCCCCTGGGCGATGGCCCGCCGTCTCGCGATCGTCACCGTCGGCCTGGCGCTCACCATGTTCTCCCTCAACGTGTTCTGGCTCGGCGGCACGCTGGTCCTCGCCGGCATCGGCATCGCGCCGGCCCTCGCCGTGCTGTTCGCCATCACGACCGCGAGCGTGAAGTTCAGCGAGACCGCCGAGGCGTTCGGCTGGGCGGGCACGGGACAGCTCATCGGTGCCGCGGCGGGCTCGGCGGTCGCCGGCTTCCTGGTCGACGCGACGGATCCGCGAGGCGCCTACCTCGCCGCGACGCTGTTCGCCGCAGCCGGCCTCGTCGTCTCGATCGTCTTCGTCCGCTCCTTCCCCGACCTGCGCCATCGCGACGCGAGTCCCCACCCCGACACCGAACCCCTGGCGGTCACCCCTTCATGAGCTCTGCCCCCTCCCCCGCATCCGCCGCCCCCGAGGTCGTCTGCATCGGCGAGTCCATGGGACTCGTCACCGCTCTCGGCGCCCCGCTCGCCGAGACCGAGACGGCTGCGCTCGGTCTGGCGGGAGCCGAGGGCAACGTCGCGGTCGGGCTCGTGTCGGCAGGGCACCGCGCCGCGTGGGCCTCACGCCTCGGTGACGACCCGATCGGCGTGCGCATCTCGACCGAGCTCGAGCGGCGCGGCGTCGACCTCTGGGTGACGACGGATGCGGATGCTCCCACCGGCGTCATGTTCAAGGACCCCGGCGTGGAGTCGTCGTCGGTCTACTACTACCGGCGCGGTTCGGCCGCCTCGCTGATGGCACCGGGGTTCCTCGACGTCGCTCAGCTCGCCGGCGTCCGCATCGTGCACACCACGGGCATCACCCCGGCGCTCTCGCCGTCCTGCCGCGCGATGGTCGATCAGCTGTTCGTCGACGCACGCGCCGCCGGCGCCCTCGTGTCCTTCGACGTCAATGATCGCCGCGCACTGTGGACGATGCAGGATGCCGCCGACACCCTCGCCTGCCTCGCGGACGCCGCCGACATCGCCTTCGTCGGACGCGACGAGGCCGAGCGCATCTGGGGCACCGCGACCGCCGCCGAGATCCGCACCCGTCTGCCGCACTGCGGGCTGCTCATCGTCAAGGACGGCGACGTCGGGGCGACCGCGTTCCTCGGCGACGACGAGCCGGTGTTCGTGCCCGCTCCCCGTGTCGAGGTCGTCGAGCCGGTCGGCGCCGGAGACGCGTTCGCGGCCGGGTTCCTCGCCGCGACCCTCGACGGCGCAGATCTGTCGGCACGGCTGTCCGCGGGCCACACCGCAGCGGCCCGCGTGCTGACGACGCACGGCGACCTGCCGCCCCTCGACTGAACTCCGCAGGCCTCACCGCCGCGAGCCGGTCGTAGGCTTGCTGCATGCCCGCACCGCTCACGCTGCCCCGCATCTCCTGGGGCGACCCGGCATCCGATCGTCGCGTTCTCCTCGTGCACGGGCTCGGCTCGTCCGCGGCTCTCATGTGGCGCGTCGGCACCGACCTCGCCGACGCCGGATGGCACGCGACCGCCGTCGATCTGCGTGGCCACGGCGACGCCCCGCGCGCCCTCGACTACTCGGTCGCCGCCTACGCGGCAGACCTCGCCACGACGACGCCCGACGGAGGGGGACCCTGGGATGCCGTCGTCGGCCACTCGCTCGGCGGGGCCTCCAGCACGGCGGCGGCGGCATCCGCTCCCGAGTGGACGCGCCGACTCGTGCTGCTCGATCCGGCGATCCTCGTCGGCGGCCGGGATGCCGCGATCGTCCGCAGGAGCCAGGAGCGCGCCTTCGCCGACAACAGGGTGGAGCTGGTGCAGCAGGAGCATCCGCACTGGCACCCGCAGGACTGGGAGCTGAAGGTCGACGCGGTGCACCGCGCGAGCGCCTGGGCGGTCGAGCAGACGAGTGCGCAGAACACTCCGTGGGACGTCACTGCGGATGCCGCCCGGCTGACCGTTCCCACCCATGTGATCGCCTCGGATCCCGCGGTCTACAGCATCTTCACCGGCGAGGTCGCGGCCGGCGTCCTCGCCTCCAACCCCCTCGTCACGATGTCGGTCGTCGAGGGCGCCGGGCACTCGCTGCACCGCGACAAGCCCGAAGAGACCGTCCGACAGCTGAGAGAGGCACTCGCGTGAGCACCTTCGATCCGACCGCCTACCTTCCCGACGACCTTCTCGAGCGCATCCGCGAGCGGGCCCCGATCCACGACCGCGAGAACACGTTCCCCGAGCAGGACCTCGATGAGCTCCGCGACGCGGGATATCTGTCGATCCTCGTGCCCGCCGAACGCGGGGGCGCGGGGCTCGGCCTCGCCGAGGCGGCGATCCTGCAGCAGCGTCTCGCGACCGCCGCTCCCGCCACGGCGCTCGCGATCAACATGCACCTGGTGTGGACCGGCGTCGCGAAGGTCTTCTCCGACCGCGGCGTGCCGGGTCTCGAGTTCGTGCAGGACGGCGCGGTCGCGGGCGAGGTCTTCGCCTTCGGAATCAGCGAGGGCGGCAACGACCTGGTGCTGTTCGGGAGCGACACCGAGGCCGCGCCCACCGCCGACGGAGGCTACGCGTTCACCGGCACGAAGATCTTCACCTCACTCGCGCCCGTATGGACGAGGCTCGGGCTGCACGGCCTCGACACGACGAGCACCGACGCTCCGAAGCTGGTCTTCGCCTTCGTCGACCGCACCGACGCGGTCGTCACGGGCGACGACTGGGACACCCTCGGCATGCGGGGCACCCAGAGCCGCACGACGCGTCTCGACGGAGCCGTGGCGGATGCCGCGCACGTGGTGCGTCGCATCGATCCGGGCCCGAACCCCGACCCCATCGTCTTCGGGATCTTCTCCGTCTTCGAGATCCTGCTCGCCTCCGTCTACACGGGCATCGCACGCCGTGCCCTCGACCTCGCGGTGCTCACCGCGCAGATGCGCCGTTCGAAGAAGACGGGCGCGACGTACAGCCAGGATCCCGACATCCGCTGGCGCATCGCCGACATGGGCCTCGCGTACGACGCGCTCCCACCGCAGATCGCGGTGCTCGCCCGCAATGTCGATGAGAGGGTCGACAACGGCGCTCGGTGGTTCACCCTGCTGTCGGGCGTCAAGCACCGGGCGATCACGATGTCGAAGCACGTCGTCGATCAGGCGATGCTCGTCGCCGGCGGCGGCTCGTACTTCTCGTCGAACGAGCTGTCGCGTCTCTACCGGGACGTCCTCGCGGGCGCATTCCATCCCTCCGATCCCGAATCGGCGCACTCCACCGCGGCGAGCGCCTGGCTCGGACCCCTCGAGGCATAAGCGCGATATTCTGCGGTTTCACCCCTGAGGCTCTGCCGATTCTGCGGAATCAGTTGAAGACCGGCCGCTGCGGTGCGAGGATCGCATCATGGCGTCCTCGAAGAAGCACCCCCCACTGGACGATGTCGCGAAGACGATCATCGAACTGCTGCAGGAGGACGGGCGACGCTCGTACTCCGACATCGGGCGAGAGGTGGGGCTCAGCGAAGCCGCCGTCCGCCAGCGCGTGCAGCGGCTCACCGAGTCCGGCGTGATGCAGATCGTCGCAGTGACCGATCCGATGCAGCTCGGCTTCCCCCGGCAGGCCATGATCGGCGTCCGCGTCTCGGGCGACACGAGGGTCGTGGCCGAGGCCATCGCCGAGATCGCCGCCATCGACTACGTCGTCATCACCGTCGGCTCGTTCGACATCCTCGCCGAGGTCGTCTGCGAGGACGACGAGGACCTCCTCGCCCTCATCAACGATCACATCCGCCCGATCGACGGTGTCCTGTCGACCGAGACCTTCATCTACGCCAAGCTGCAGAAGCAGCTCTACAACTGGGGGACCAGATGAGCACGCAACGCCCGACACCGTCCGAGGCCGAACTCCAGACCATGGCCAAGGACCACCTGTGGATGCACTTCACACGGCAGTCCACGATGGAGAAGAGCGGGGTCCCGATCATCGTCAAGGGCGACGGTCACCGCATCTGGGACTCGAAGGGCAAGGAGTACTTCGACGGCCTCGCCGGACTCTTCGTCGTCAACGCCGGCCACGGCCGCCGTCGCCTCGCCGAGGCCGCGGCGAAGCAGGCTTCCGAGCTGTCGTTCTTCCCGCTGTGGTCGTATGCGCACCCGGCGGCCATCGAGCTCGCCGACCGACTCGCGGCCGAGGCGCCCGGCGACCTGAACCGGGTGTTCTTCTCGACGGGCGGCGGCGAGGCGGTCGAGACCGCGTTCAAGCTCGCGAAGCACTACTGGAAGCTGATGGGCAAGCCCACCAAGCACAAGGTCATCTCGCGATCGGTCGCCTATCACGGCACCCCTCAGGGCGCACTGGCCATCACCGGCATCCCGGCGATGAAGTCCATGTTCGAGCCCGTCACCCCGGGTGGGTTCCGCGTGCCGAACACCAACTTCTACCGCGCGGCCGAGATGGGCGGCCCGAGCGACGACCTCGAGGCCTTCGGTCGCTGGGCCGCCGACCGCATCGAGGAGATGATCCTGTTCGAGGGCGCCGACACGGTCGCCGCGGTCTTCCTCGAGCCGGTGCAGAACTCGGGCGGATGCTTCCCGCCTCCTCCCGGTTACTTCGCCAGAGTGCGCGAGATCTGCGACCGCCACGACGTGCTGCTCGTGTCGGACGAGGTCATCTGCGCGTTCGGTCGTCTGGGCCACACCTTCGCGTGCACGGGCCTCGGCTACGTGCCCGACATGATCACGTGCGCCAAGGGCATGACGAGCGGCTACTCGCCCATCGGCGCGACCGTCATCAGCGACCGGATCTACGAGCCGTTCTCGAAGGGCGACGTGTCGTTCCCGCACGGCTACACGTTCGGCGGGCATCCGGTCTCGGCGGCCGTGGCCCTCGAGAACCTCGCGATCTTCGACGAGGAGGGGCTCAACGAGCACGTGCGCGAGAACTCGCCCCTGTTCCGCGCCGAGCTCGAGAAGCTCCTCGACATCCCGATCGTGGGCGATGTGCGCGGAGACGGCTACTTCTTCGGCATCGAGCTCGTGAAGGACAAGGCGACGCGGGAGACCTTCGACGACGACGAGTCCGAGCGGCTGCTGCGCGGCTTCCTCTCCCCCGCCCTGTTCGAGGCCGGGCTCTACTGCCGTGCCGACGACCGCGGCGACCCCGTGATCCAGCTCGCACCGCCGCTGACGGTGGGACCCGCGGAGTTCCGTCAGATCGAGCAGATCCTGCGGAGCGTGCTCACCGACGCCCAGTCGGTGCTCTGACTCAGTCGGTCACCGCGGTGCGCCGCCTCGCGAGGAGCGCGAGGTGGAGCGCCGCGATCGTCTCGCCGTCGTCGAGGTCGGCACCGAGCAGATCGCCGATCAGCGTGAGGCGCTGATAGAACACCGACCGCGACAGGTGACTCGCGGCGGCCGCCGCCGAGCGGTTGCCCGGGTGTGCGACGAGAGCCGCGAGCACGGCGAGCAGGTCGCCGCGACGCTCTCGGTCGTGACGGATCAGCGGCGCCAGCATCCGCTCGCTGTGCTCGTGCAGCCGGTGATCGTCGCGCAGCGTGGCGACGAGCCTCTCGAGCGGGCGATCGTCGACCCGCCGCACTCTGGCCCCCGCCTCGGCGCGGTCGCTGTCGGCGAGGTCGCGCGCGGCGCGCAGCGAGCCGAGCAGTCCGACGACGTCATCGGCGACCGGGCCGACGAACACCGCGCGGTCGGGACCGGCGATGCGCAGCACGACCTCGTCGGACAGCACTGCGGATGCCGGAAGTGACAGCAGAGCGACGTCGTCGCCCTCGACCCTGGCCGCCATGACGGCGAACCCCGCCTGCCGTGCGCGATACGCGAGCTCGCTGATCGACGCCGACCCTCGGGCGACGATCCCGTGGCACTGCCGGTCGGCGAGGGCGAAACCGCCGGCACGCAGCCGCGCGTCGATGTCGTCGGCCTTCGCGAAGCGCGCCCCCAGCAGATCATCGATCACCGTGCGCTGCGCGAGCAGCGACCATTCGGTGTCGCCGCCGTCGGCGATGCAGCCGAACGCGAGGGCCGTCGCCCCCTGTTCGAGCACCGTGACCCGCCCGGCGGGGTGAGCCGGTCCCGGCTGGACGAGCAGCGTGCCCCAGCGCACTCCCCGCGCCTGCACCGGCACCCGCTCGGCGTCGCCACGCGAGCTCAGGACGTCGGCGATCGGAGAGTCGAGCCCCTCGGCCGCGATCACCTCACCTGCGAGGTTCTCCAGGATCACCGGTGCGCGCAGCGCCCGCGCGGTCTCGGACACCACGACATCGGCCGGCGCGCCCTGCAGGCTCAGCGCGGTGAAGAGCTCGTGCAGGTGCTGACGCTCGTGCAGCGCGTGCGTCTGCGCGGCGATGAGTGCATGATGCACCGCCTCGGTCACCGCGACGAACTTGACCTCTCGGGTCAACGCGATGAGCGCCAGTCCGACCGTCGCGCACAGGTCGACCAGCGGCTGGGGCACCGCCTCCCGGGCTGTGCCGAGCTCGAACACGATGCCGGCGATGCCCGCGCGGTGCAGGCTGGTCGCGAAGTCCCGCAGCTGCTCGACGTCGCTCGGCCACCCGGCTCCCGTGGTCAGCAGCAACTCGCCGCCGTCGAGAAGCCGCGCGACGTCCGGGCTGTCGGAGACATGCACCCACCGCACGGCGACATCGAGAGCGGCGCCCCCCACGAGCACCGACGGGCCGCCCTGCTGCACGGCGGGCTCGGAGAGCACGTCGGAGACGCTGAGAAACGTGCTGCCGTCCGGACGTTCTGTCCGACCCAGCTCGAAGTCGCTACGTTCTGACACCTGTTCGCCCTCTCGTGCTCTGTGATCATGGGAGAGAACCCAGCGTATCGCTGCTCGGTCAGAGTGTTCGATACGGATCACGCAGCACGAAGGAGCCCCGTGGACATCGTCCGTCACCTCATCAATGGAGCAGAGACCGCCGACGCGGCGCGCACGGGACAGGTCTTCGACCCGGCCACCGGTCAGGTGTCGAAGCAGGTCGCCTTCGCGTCGACCGCCGAGGTCGACCAGGCCATCGCCGCCGCGGCATCCGCTCTGCCCGCCTGGCGCGAGACGAGCCTCATCAAGCGCGCCGACGTCTTCTTCCGCCTGCGTCAGCTGCTCAAGGAGCGCACACCCGAGCTCGCGGCGATCGTCACCTCGGAGCACGGCAAGGTGCTCTCGGACGCCGCCGGCGAGGTCTCGCGCGGCATCGAGAACGTCGAGTTCGCCGCCGGCCTCGTGCACCTGCTCAAGGGAGAGCGCAGCGAGCAGGTCTCGCGCGGCGTCGACGTGCACTCGGTCAAGCAGCCCGTCGGGGTCGTCGCGGCGATCACGCCGTTCAACTTCCCCGTCATGGTGCCGCTGTGGATGGTCGCCTCGGCGATCGCCTGCGGCAACACGGTCGTGCTCAAGCCGAGCGAGAAGGACCCGTCGGCGGCCATCTGGATCGCGAAGCTCTTCCAGGAGGCAGGACTGCCCGACGGCGTGCTCAATGTCGTGAACGGCGACAAGGAGGCCGTCGACGCGCTGCTCGAGTCGCCGCGGGTGAACGCGATCAGCTTTGTCGGATCGACCCCGATCGCCCGCTCCATCTACCAGCGGGCGGCGAACGCGGGTAAGCGCGTGCAGGCTCTGGGCGGCGCGAAGAACCACATGGTCGTGATGCCGGATGCCGACATCGACGCCGCGGCCGACGCCGCGGTCTCGGCCGCATACGGCTCGGCCGGCGAGCGCTGCATGGCCGTCTCGGTGCTGGTCGCGGTGGGAGACATCGCCGACGACCTGGTCACAGCGATCGCCTCGCGCATCGACGGACTCACGATCGGCGCGGGCACGGATGCCGCGAGCGAGATGGGCCCGCTCATCACCCGCGAGCACCGCGACCGCGTCGCCTCCTACGTGACCGGCGCCACCGCGGAGGGTGCGACCGTCGTGGTCGACGGCACGACGAAGGAGTTCGACTCCGACGGCTTCTTCATCGGGGTCAGCCTCATCGATCGGGTCGCTCCCGGAATGAAGGTCTACGACGACGAGATCTTCGGCCCGGTGCTCTCGGTCGTGCGCGTCGAGACCTATGCCGAGGCCGTCGAGCTCGTCAACGCGAACGCGTACGGCAACGGCACCGCGATCTTCACCCGCGACGGCGGCACCGCCCGTCAGTACGAGTTCGACATCGAGGTCGGCATGGTCGGCGTCAACGTGCCGATCCCCGTGCCGATCGGCGCCTACTCGTTCGGCGGCTGGAAGGACTCGCTCTTCGGCGACTCGCACATCTACGGACCCGAGTCGGTGCACTTCTACACTCGGTCGAAGGTGGTCACGACGCGCTGGCCCGACCACACGCCCTCGCAGATCGACCTGGGCTTCCCGAGCAACCACTGAGCTCCCGAGCAGACACTGAGAACCGAGACACGAGACATGACGAACTTCATCGATCGCCACGGCGCATCGCATCCGCTCCCCGCCCCCGAGGCCGAGGCGCAGGTGCGGGCGGACGACCGCGGCCACGTCTTCCATTCCTGGAGCGCCCAGGGACTCATCGATCCGCTGCCCGTCGCCGCGGGTGAGGGCTCGACGTTCTGGGACTACGCCGGCAACGCCTACCTCGACTTCTCGAGTCAGCTGGTGAACCTCAACCTGGGGCACCAGCATCCCGACCTCGTGGCCGCGATCCAGCAGCAGGCGGGTCGCCTCTCGACCATCCAGCCGGCGATGGCCAACGACGTGCGGGGCGAGCTCGCCCGACTCATCGTCGAGGTCGCGCCCGAGGGCTTCGAGAAGGTCTTCTTCACCAACGGCGGCGCCGAGGCCAACGAGTACGCCGTGCGCATGGCGCGCCAGTCGACGGGCCGCCACAAGGTGCTGTCGATGTACCGCAGCTATCACGGGTCGACCTCCACGGCGATCTCGCTGACGGGTGATCCTCGCCGGTGGGCGAACGGCACACCGGATTCCGGAGCCGTGCGCTTCTTCGGGCCCTACCTCTACCGCTCGCCGTTCCACGCCGAGACGCCGGAGCAGGAGTCCGAGCGCGCCCTCGCCCACCTCGAGCAGACCATCCAGCTCGAAGGACCCTCGACGATCGCGGCGATCATCATCGAGACCGTCGTCGGCACGAACGGCGTGCTCGTGCCGCCGCCCGGCTACCTGCAGGGCGTGCGCGAGCTGTGCGACCGCTACGGCATCGTCTACATCGCGGACGAGGTCATGGTCGGCTTCGGCCGTCTTGGCGAGTGGTTCGGCATCGACGCGTACGACGGGCGTCCCGACCTGATCACCTTCGCGAAAGGCGTGAACTCCGGGTACGTGCCGCTCGGCGGCGTCGTCATCTCCGAGCGCATCGCGAAGGCCTTCGACACCACGCCGTTCGCGGGAGGGCTCACGTACTCCGGGCATCCGCTCGCGTGCGCCGCGGGCGTCGCGACCTTCGAGGTGTTCCGCCGCGACGGCATCCTCGAGCGGGTGCGCGACCTCGGCGAGCGCATCGTCGAGCCGACCCTGCGCCGCTGGGTCGACACCCATCCGAGCGTCGGAGAGGTGCGCGGCCGCGGGCTCTTCTGGGCCGTCGAGCTGGTGCGCGACAAGGAGACGCGCGAGCCGCTCGTGCCGTTCAACGCCAGCGGAGCGGATGCCGCGCCCGTCGCCGCCTTCGCCGCCGCCGCCAAGAAGGCGGGTGTCTGGCCGTTCACGCACTTCAACCGCATGCACGTGGCACCGCCGCTCGTGATCGGCGAGGACGATCTCATGCGCGGTCTGGCCGTGCTCGACGAGGCTCTCGCCGTGGCCGACGAGGCAGCCACGAGCTGACAGTGCCGTGAGGCGCAGCCGCTGCTGCGCGGGTTCAGATCAGGAATCCGCGCAGCAGCGCTTCGGAACCGGCGAGGTGATCGCGCATCGCCGCCTCGGCGACGTCGGGCCGCCCGGCGAGGATCGCCGTCACGATCTGCTCATGCTGCTCACCCGAGTGCTGGATGTTGCGCGGCATCAGCGGGAACGTGTCGAGCCACGCATTGACGTCGGCCCGGTTCTCGGCGACCAGCGCGACGAGCGAGGGGATGCCGGCCGCCTCCGCGATCGCGAGGTGCAGCAGCGTGTCGAGACGCCGATACTCCTCGGGCCCGGCGGGCAGCGCGGCCTCATGTCGCGCCCACAGGTCGGCGCGGGTCGCGGCATCCAGCGTCCGGCTCGCCGCAGCCCGCACTGCTCCCGTCTCGAGCACCCGCCGCAGCCCCAGCACATCGTCGATCTCGTCCGCCGTGACCTCCCCGGCATCCGAGGGCTGGGGCAGCGGATCGGCGATGAACGTGCCGCCGTACCGCCCCCGCTTGGGCACCAGGTATCCGGTGTCGGCGAGTTCGCGGATCGCCTCGCGCACGGTGTCGCGACTGACGCCGAACGAGGCGGCGAGCTCTCGTTCCGGCGGCAGCGACTCCCCCGGGGCGACGACGCCGAGGCGGATGGTCTGCACGAGGCGAGCCACCGCATCCTCGAGGGCGTTGCCTCGGCGAAGCGGCCGGTAGACCGCCCGGCGCACCTCGACGAGATCGCCGTCGGAAGGGTGCTCGCTCATGCTTTCACCTTGTCACAGTGACATGGTCCCGCTTCACAGCGGGGTGACGTAGGCGTTCGTGATGCCGCCGTCGACGACGAAGGCGCTGGCGGTGATGAACGATGAGTCGTCCGAGGCGAGGAAGGCCACAGCGGCGGCCAGCTCGGACGGCTCGGCGAAGCGCCCCATCGGCACGTGCACGAGTCGTCGCTGCGCACGCTCGGGATCCTTGGCGAACAGCTCCTGCAGCAGCGGCGTGTTCACCGGCCCGGGGCACAGCGCGTTCACCCGCACGCCCTGTCGCGCGAACTGCACGCCGAGCTCGCGCGACATCGCCAGCACACCGCCCTTCGACGCGGTGTAGCTGATCTGCGAGGTCGCCGACCCCAGCAGGGCGACGAACGACGCGGTGTTGATGATCGATCCGCGACCCGCCGGCACCATGTGGCGCAGTGCCGCACGGCTGCACAGGTACACGCTCTTCAGGTTCACGTCCTGCACGCGATCCCAGGCCGGCAGCTCGGTCGTCTCGATCGAGTCGTCGTCGGCGGGCGAGATGCCGGCGTTGTTGAAGGCGATGTCGATACGGCCGAACTCCGCGGCGACGCCGTCGAAGAGCGTGTTCACCATGGTCTCGTCGGCCACGTCGACGGGACGGAACGCACCGCCCACCTCGGCCGCCGCCTTCTCGCCCGTGGCGGGGTCGACGTCGGCGATGACGACGAACGCGCCTTCGGCCGCGAAGCGCTGAGCGGTGGCGAAGCCGATCCCGCTCGCCCCTCCGGTGATGATCGCGACGCGGTCCTTGAGGCGCTGGGTCAGATCGATGGTCATGTGTGCTCTCCGTTGCAGGTGGGGATGGTCGGGCCGGGTGTCGCTGGTCAGGATTCGTCTGTCGCGAAGAAGACGTTCTTGGTCTCGGTGAAGTGCTCTGCGGCGTCGGGACCGAGCTCGCGCCCGAGTCCGGATGCCTTCATGCCGCCGAACGGCGTCGCGTAGCGCACCGACGAGTGCGAGTTCACCGAGAGCACGCCGCTCTGCACGCCGCGCGAGACGCGCACGGCCCGTCCGAGGCTCTCGGTCCAGATCGACCCGGCGAGACCGTAGGCGGTGTCGTTCGCCAGGCGGATCGCATCGGCCTCGTCCTCGAACGGCATCACCGCGACGACCGGGCCGAACACCTCCTGCTGGGCGATCCGGTCGGACGGGTCGGCGAGCACCACGGCGGGCGCGAACCAGAATCCGTCGCCGCTCGGAGCGCTGCCGCGGAACGCGATGTTCGCGTCGTCGAGGAACCCCGACACGGTGTCGCGATGCGCGGCAGAGATGAGCGGCCCCATGTCGGTGTCGGCACTCGACGGGTCGCCCACACGCCACGCCCTGACCGCGGGTTCGAGCATCTCGAGGAACCGGTCGTACACCGATCGCTGCACGAGCAGCCGGCTGCGGGCGCAGCAGTCCTGGCCCGCGTTGTCGAACACCGAGCCGGGCACCGCGGCGACGGCCTTCTCGAGGTCGGCGTCGGCGAAGACGATGTTGGCGCTCTTGCCGCCGAGCTCGAGCGTCACGGGCTTGAGCGCGCGAGCGCATCCGGCGGCGACCTCGATGCCGACCTCGGTCGACCCGGTGAACACGACCTTGCGGACGTCGGGGTGCTCGACGAGCCGCTGCCCGACGACCGAACCCGATCCGGTGACGACCTCGAAGAGTCCCGCGGGCAGCCCGGCCTCGCGGGCGAGCTCGCCGAGTCGGATGGCTGTCAACGGCGTGAGCTCCGCGGGCTTCAGGACGACGGCGTTGCCTGCGGCGAGCGCCGGCGCGAACGCCCACGCCGCGATCGTCATCGGGAAGTTCCACGGCACGATGACTCCGACCACGCCGTAGGGGTCGTGGAAGGTGACGTCGAGTCCGCCGGCCACCGGGATCTGCCGACCCGAGAGTCGCTCGGGATCGGCCGAGTAGTAGTTGAGCACCTGCGCGACGTGCCCGGCCTCCCAGCGGGCCGAGCCGATCGGATGCCCGGAGTTCCGCACCTCGAGCTGTGCGAGCTCCTCCGTGGCCGCCTCGACCGCACGAGCGAAGGACCGCAGCGCGTCAGCCCGCGCGACCGGGGCGAGCGCGGCCCATCGGCGCTGCGCTGCGACCGCGCGGGCGATCGCGGCATCCGTCTCTCCGATGTCGGCGCGCACGATCTCACGGATCGCGGCACCGGTCGACGGGTTGATGACTGTGAACGCGCTCATCGGGCGTCCTCCTTCCGCCCTGCGGCGAACGCACGGGCCTGTGAGACGAGATCGGTGAAGAGCCGCCGATCCTCGGCGTTCTCCTCGGGGTGCCATTGGACGCCGACGATGTGGCCGGCTGACGTGTCGACGAAGGCCTGCACGAGGCCGTCGTCCGAATGCGCGGCGGCGACGAGCCCCTCGCCGAGACGGTCGACCCCCTGGTGGTGGTAGCTGTGCACCCGCATCTCGGTCTCGCCGATGATGTCGGCGAGGGGGGTGTCGGTCGACACCGCGACGTCGTTCTCGGCGAAGACACCGCCGCCGATGCGGTACTTCTCGGTGCCGAGCGACTCGGGCAGGTGCTGCTGCAGGGTTCCGCCGCGGGCGACGTTCACGAGCTGCAGACCGCGGCAGATGGCGAGCACCGGGATGCCACGACGCTCGGCCGCCTGGAAGAGCGCGAGCTCCCACGCGTCGCGGTCCACCCTCGCGGGGTCGGTGAGCGGATGCCGGTCCTCGCCGTAGAGCTCGGGGGCGACGTCCGCGCCACCCGAGAGCACGAGTCCGTCCATCCCCGAGATCGCCGCGTCCGCGGCATCCGGATCCTGGGGCGGGAGAAGAAGGGCGATGCCGCCGGAGGAGGTCACGCTCGTGAGGTACTGCTCCGGCAGGAACGCGGCCTTGACATCCCACACCCCCTGCTGCGCGCGCTCGAGATAGGTCGTGACGCCGATCAGCGGCGCGGGGTCAGAGGCGCTCGAAGCCACGGATGCGCTCCCAGTCGGTGACGGCCGCGTCGTAGGCTTCCACCTCGATGCGGGCCTGGTTCAGATAGTGCTCGACCACGTCGTCGCCGAACGCCGCCCGCGCGATGGTCGATTCGCTGAACAGCTTCGCCGCCTCGCGCAGGGTGGTCGGCAGGTGGTCGACCGCATCCTCGTAGGCGTTGCCGGTGAAGCGCTCGGGCAGCGGCAGTTCGTTCTCGATGCCGTGCAGACCGCCCGCGATGATCGCCGAGATCGCGAGGTACGGGTTCACATCTCCGCCGGGCACCCGGTTCTCGACCCGCAGCCCCGATCCATGGCCGACTACCCGCAGAGCGCAGGTGCGGTTGTCGATGCCCCATGCCACACCGGTCGGCGCGAAGCTGCCCTTCGCGAAACGCTTGTACGAGTTGATGTTGGGCGCGAGCAGCAGGGTGAATTCGCGCAGAGTGGCGAGGATGCCGGCGATCCAGTGCTCCATGACGGGACTGAAGCCGTGCTCGCCGTCGCCTGCCATGACCGGGGCACCCGACTCGTCGCGGAGCGACAGGTGGATGTGACAGCTGTTGCCCTCCCGCTCGTTGAACTTGGCCATGAACGTGAGCGCCTTGCCGTGCTGCTCGGCGATCTCCTTCGCGCCGTTCTTGTAGATCGCGTGCTGGTCGGCGGTCTCCCGCACCTCCGCATAGCGGAACGCGATCTCTTGCTGACCGAAGTTGCATTCGCCCTTGACCCCCTCGCAATAGAGCCCGGCACCATCCATGCTGTTGCGGATGTCGCGCAGCAGCGGCTCCATGCGGGTCGAGGCGAGCAGGTTGTAGTCGACGTTGTAGTCGGTCGCGGGTGTCAGCCCGTCGTACTTGCGCGCCCAGGCGTCGCGGTAGGTGTTGTCGAAGACGATGAACTCGAGCTCGGTGCCCGAGTACGCGGTCCAGCCCCGCTCGGCGAGGCGGTCGCGCTGGCGATCGAGGATCGCCCGGGGCGAGGGCCCGACGGGTTCGCCGTTCTGCCACACGAGATCGGACATGACCAGCGCGGTGCCCTCGAGCCACGGGATGTTGCGCAGGGTCTCGACGTCGGGCTTCAGCACCATGTCTCCGTAGCCGCGGTCCCACCCCGACATCGCATAGCCGTCGACGGTGTTCATGTCGACGTCGACCGACAGCAGGTAGTCGCAGGCCTCGGCCCCGTGAGCCAGGATGTCCTCCTGGAACAGCCGCGCCGACACGCGTTTGCCGACCAGTCGCCCCTGCGCATCCGCGAAGGCCACGATCACCGTGTCGATCTCACCGGCGGCGATGCCGGCATCCAGCTGTTCGATGCTCAGGTTGCCCGACATCTGACGCTCCGTTCTCGTGCGGTGAAGCGATCGGCCGACCGGCTTCGCCCTCAGAGTAGATCAACTCGTCGTTTAAAGGTAGACGAAACCACCATTGACTGTCACAATCATCCGCAAGGTGCACCCGGCGCCTGCACGCATGCGAACGGAGAGCGGATGTCCCAGCAGAGCAATGAATCCCGCAAGGTCGCCGGAGCGACCTATACACGTGCCGGGAGTGACTACTTCGAGAAACGGACGCTGAAGAGGTCGGCCGGCGTCTGGGGCCTGTGGGGTCTGGCGGTCGCCGCGGTGATCTCGGGCGACTTCTCCGGCTGGAACTTCGGCATCGACTTCGCGGGTTTCGGCGGGATGCTGATCGCGTTCGCCATCCTCGTGGCGATGTACTACGGCATGATCTTCGCGATCGGCGAGATGGCGGCCGCGATGCCGCATACCGGCGGCGCGTACTCCTTCGCCCGCTCGGCCATGGGTCCGTGGGGCGGTCTCGTCACCGGAGCCGCCGAGACCATCGAGTACGTCGCGACCACGGCGGTGATCGTCTACTTCTCGGCGTCGTATGCCAACGGCATCACGAGCGAGCTGCTCGGCCTCGAACTGCCAGGCTGGGTCTGGTACCTCATCCTCTACGTCGTCTTCATCGCCCTGAACTCCGCGGGCGCCGCCATCTCGTTCCGCTTCGCGATCGTCGTCTCCGTGATCTCCATCGGCATCATCCTGGTGTTCTCCGCCATGGCGATCTTCTCCGGCGCGTTCTCGTGGGATGCCCTGTGGGACATCGTCCCCGACGAGGGCCAGACCGCGTTCCTTCCGCACGGCGTCCTGCCGATCCTGTTCGCGCTGCCGTTCGCGATGTGGTTCTTCCTCGGCATCGAGGAGCTCCCGCTCGCGGCCGAGGAGTCGCACAACCCGACCCGCGACATCCCGAAGGCAGGATTCTGGGCCCGCGGCACCCTGATCGTCACCGGACTCCTGGTGCTGTTCCTGAACACCGGCGTGATCGGCGCCGAGGCCACCGGCACCGCCGGTGAGCCGCTGCTCGACGGCTTCCGCGCGATCGTCGGCGACCAGCTCGCCGCCGTGCTCGCGCTGTTCGCCCTCATCGGCCTGCTCGCGTCGCTGCAGGGAATCATGTTCGCCTACGGACGCAACATGTACTCACTGTCCCGCGCCGGCTACTACCCCCGCTTCCTCTCGCTCACCGGAAAGCGGCAGACCCCGTGGGTCGCGCTCACTGTCGGCGCGGCGGTCGGCTTCGTCGCCCTGATCGTGCTCGACGTGCTCACCGCCGTCGACTCGGAGGGTGCCGGAACGGTCGCCGGCGCGATCGTGCTGAACATCGCCGTCTGGGGAGCCGTCGTCGCCTATGGACTGCAGCTCGTGTCGTTCATCATCCTGCGCAAGAAGTTCCCGAACGTCGACCGTCCGTACGTCAGCCCGTGGGGCATCCCCGGCGCGGTGATCGCCCTGGTGATCGCGGCACTGATCTTCGTGGGCTTCCTGCTCAACCCGACGTTCGGCCCGGCGATCATCGCGATCGCGATCGTCTACGCGATCATCCTGCTCGGATTCGGCCTGTTCTTCCGGCACCGCCTCGTGCTCTCGCCCGAAGAGGAGTACGCGCTGTCAGGCGGTTCGCACGGCGACCCGCAGGCCGAGGGCTACGACGCCATGGAGGGCGAGGTGTTCGGCGGCGGACGCTGACCCGGGGGGGGGGAGGAGCGCGGCGCTACTTGCGGTCGAAGTCGAACGCCTTGAGCAGCTCGTCGACGGCCTTGTCGCGCTCCTCCCCGCCCTCGTCGAACATGTGCGTCACGTGCGTGCGCAGATGGTTCTCGAGCAGCAGGCGGTTGAGGGACTCGAGCGAGCGCTGGATCGCGCGGGACTGCGTGATGATGTCCATGCAGTACTCCTCGCTCTCGATCATCCGCGCGACTCCGCGCATCTGACCCTCGAGGATGCTGGTGCGGTGCAGCGCACGCTTCTTGATGTCTTCGATCACGATTCGAGGGTACTCGGATCCTGCCTCGGTCGGCCCGAGAACGGGTTGAGGACAGCGAGTCCCGGGATGTCGAAGTCTCTCTCGTTGCGGGTGACCAGCGTCAGTCCGTGGTGCAGCGCGGTGGCCGCGATGAGCGAGTCGCCGAGCGGACGCCGGTTCGGCACTTGGATGGCTGCGGTGATCTGAGCGATCGCCTGCGTCACCTCGAGAGCGGGGTGCACCAGTCCGCTTCTGACCGAGTCCAGCCACCGTTCCAGAGACGCGGCGGCGACGGCATCCCGTCTCCGCGCCAGGAGGACGCCGCGCTCGAGTTCGAGCCCGGTGATCACGCTGATGTGCATGGACTCCCGAGCCGTCGCGCCGAACCACCGCGCCACGCCGAGGTCGGGCCTGGGCCGACGGATCTCCGAGATCACGTTCGTGTCGACCAGGAACGGTGTCACAGGTCGATCTCTCGTCCGAAGTCACGCGATCTGTCGGCGGCGATCTCGTCCATGATCTGACCGAAGACGTCATCGGGATCCGCCCCCTCAGGGAGGGGCCGGACGACGTCCAGGAAGCATCGCGTGTCCTCCGTCAGAGCGGCGGGCCGGAGGCGTTCGTACTCTCCGATGCTCAGCAGTACGTAGGCGGGCTCGCCACGTCTCGTGATCATCACGGGCTGCCCGTCGGCGACGCGCTGAGCGCGCGCGACGGACTGGTTGAACTCTCGAGCGGTCATGGTGAACACGATGGACCCCGTTTCGAACTGTAGTGAGAGTACTACACAGCGTGGACTCGGTGAAGGGCGAACGGACCGGACGCTGCAAGCCGACCTCAGCGAGGACTCCCCGTGAAAGGATGACGTCATGCCGCGAACCCCGATGGCGCTCCTGTCGCCCGCAGACCAGGTACGACTTCGCGCTCTTCGACGCATGAAGGCGGTGGCTCTCGGCGCCCTGATCTTCATGGCCGTCGTGTTCGTGATCGCGTTCGCCTTCCAGGAGCGTCAGCCGTGGTTGGCCTACGTCCGCGCCGCCGCCGAGGGCGGCATGGTGGGTGCTCTCGCCGACTGGTTCGCCGTGACCGCGCTCTTCCGTCGGCCGCTGGGGCTGCCCATTCCGCACACCGCGATCATCCCGAACCGCAAAGACGAGATCGGCCGCACGCTGGGCGAGTTCGTCGAGACGAACTTCCTCGAGGCGAGCGTCGTGCGCACCAAGCTCGCGAGCACGGCGATCGCGAAGCGAGCCGGTGAATGGCTGCGTGAGCCCGCCCACGCCGAACGCGTGGCGGCCGAGGGGGCGACGATCGCGACCGCCGTCCTGAACGCTCTCAGCGACGACGACGTGCGCGACCTCATCACCGACCTCGCCCGCGAGCACCTCGTCTCTCCCGAGTGGGGACCGCCCG
Source organism: Microbacterium sp. NPDC090014 (assembly GCF_044748285.1). Taxonomy (NCBI): domain Bacteria; kingdom Bacillati; phylum Actinomycetota; class Actinomycetes; order Micrococcales; family Microbacteriaceae; genus Microbacterium; species Microbacterium sp. NPDC090014. The sequence goes on along the minus strand of NZ_JBIVFS010000002.1, from coordinate 8,692 downwards.
CCGGCGCCTGGCTCGAGAAGATCGTCGAGGCCGATGCGCATCACGGGGCGGTCGACCTCGCCGCCGACAGCATCGGCCGCTGGCTGGATGCGAACGCCGAGTCGTTCTCGGGACTCATCTCGCGCAGGCTCCCCGGGTGGGTGCCGAAGCTCGCCCACCGATTCGTCGACGACACCGCCTACAACGAGGCGGTCAAGTTCGTCCGCGCCGTGCAAGCCGACCCGAAGCATCCGGCACGCATCGCCGTCGACGGCTACCTCGCCCGCCTCGCCGACAGCCTGCAGAACGACCCCGCGACGAGGGCCAAGCTCGAGAACGCCAAGGCATCGCTGTTCGACAGCCCCCGCGTGGGCGCCCTCGCCGCCGAGGCCTGGGACACGGCGAAGAACGGACTGCTCACCGCCCTCGCCGACCCCGAGAGCGGTCTGCGTGTGCGCGCGGCGCAGGCACTGCAGGAGATCGGCGACAGGCTCACGACGGATGCCGCGCTGCAGCACCGCGTCGACACGTGGGTGTCGGATGCCGCGGTGTTCCTCGTCGACCGCTACCGCCACGACATCGCGTCGATCATCACCGACACCGTCGAGCGGTGGGACCCGGTCGAGACGACCGAGAAGATCGAGCTCATGGTCGGCCGCGACCTGCAGTACATCCGTCTGAACGGCACGTTCGTCGGCGCGCTCGCGGGCCTGGCGATCTTCACGATCGCGCACCTGCTGATCCCCGGGGTCTGAGCAGCGCGGACGGCATCGCACCCTCCGGGTGAGGGCCTGTGGAGGCGCGGCCGCGCCACTGCTAGCGTGCACCTCACTCGCGCAGGTCGCACGGGGACCCCCTCTGGCATGCCGGCATCCCTCGAAGGAGGAGTCATGGACTCGCTGCTCTCCGCGAACCTGGTCTGGTCGGTGCTCGCGATCGCGGCGTTCTGCATCAACGTGCTCGCGCTGATCTACATCCCGCGCGATCGCAAGCCCACCGCGGCGATGGCGTGGCTGCTGCTCGTGTTCCTGCTTCCTTTCATCGGCATCGCGCTCTACCTGCTGATCGGAGACTTCCGGCTGCCGAAGAAGCGCCGTGACGAGCAGCAGCGCATCACGGCGATGATCGCCGAGCGCGCCCTCGACCTTCCGGATGCCGAGGCTCCGCGGTGGCTGCAGCGTGTCGCGCAGCAGAATCACGCCCTCACCGGCCTGCCGATGGTCGGTGCCTCGTCGGCGCAGCTGATCGACGACTACCAGGCATCGATCGACGCGATGGCCGCAGCCATCGACTCCGCCGAGCGATACGTGCACGTGGAGTTCTACATCGCGGCGCGCGACGAGACGACCCGCGGCTTCTTCGACGCGATGGAGAGGGCCGTCGCCCGCGGGGTGACGGTGCGCCTGCTGGCCGACTACATCGCCTCGCGCAAGATCCCGAAGTCGGAGGAGACCTTCGCGGAGCTCGACAGGGTCGGCGTGACGTGGGCATGGATGCTGCCGGTTCGCCCGCTCAAGGGCGAGTACCAGCGCCCCGATCTGCGCAACCACCGCAAACTCGTCGTCGTCGACGGCCACGTCGGTTTCGTCGGCTCGCAGAATCTCATCTCCCGCGACTACAACTCGGAGAAGAACATCAGACGCGGCCTCATGTGGCAGGAGCTGGTGTCCCGCGTCGACGGACCGGTCGTCGCCCAGGTCGATGCGGTGTTCCTGTCGGACTGGCTCATCGAGACCGGCGAGGACCTGTCCGCGGTCGAACGCGTACCGGCCACCGCCGTCCCCGCACCTCCACCCGCCGATCTGCACTGCCAGATGGTGCCGAGCGGGCCGGCATACGGCACCGAGAACAACCTGCGGATGTTCCTCTCGCTCATCCACGGCGCGACCGAGAAGGTCATCCTGACGAGCCCGTACTTCGTGCCCGACGAGGCGATGATCTATGCCATCACCACGGCATGCCAGCGCGGACTCGACGTGCAGCTGTTCGTATCGGAGCTCGGCGACCAGGCGATGGTCTATCACGCACAGCGGTCGTACTACGAGACGCTGCTGCGAGCCGGAGTGCGCATCTTCCTCTACCCCGCGCCGTACATCCTGCACGCCAAGCACTTCTCGATCGACGACGACATCGCCGTCATCGGCTCGAGCAACATGGACATCCGCTCCTTCAGCCTCAACTCCGAGATGTCGCTGCTGGTGCGGGGCGGGTCCTTTGTCGCGCAGATGCGCCAGGTCGAGCAGAAGTACCGCGCCGCCGGGCGGGAGCTGACACTCGACGAGTGGCTGCGCGAGCCTGCGAAGTCGACCTTCCTCGACGGCCTGTTCCGGCTGACATCGGCGCTGAACTGAGTGGCGCTCTCCCGACGCCGTGTCAGCGGGACGCGAGCGCCGCGAGCATCTCGAGCACGCACAGCGCGGCGAGCCTCACCGTGCGCAGGTCGTCGGTGTCAGCGGTCGCATCGACCTCGGCGATGTCGGCGCTGACCACACGCGGGTCGCCGACGATCGCGCGCACGAGGTGGCGCAGCTCCCACGCGGCGAAGCCGCCGGGAACGGATGCCGGGCAGCCCGGCGCCGCGGAACGGTCGGCCGCGTCGACGTCGACGTCGAGGTGGATGCGGGCGGCGGCACCCGCTCCGGCGATGCGCGTCGCCTCCGCGACGACGTCCTCGATGCCCCGGCGGCGAACCTCGTCGAGCGTGATCACGCGGATTCCCCACCCGGCAGCACGCGCCGCGTAGGCGGCGGAGTTCGCGAAGTCCGCGATGCCGATCTGGACGATCCTCGTCGGGTCGATCCTCTCGCCGTCGGGCGCGTCTTCGATCAGCCGACGGACGGGCGATCCGTTCGAGATGCCGTCACGCAGATCGAAGTGCGCGTCGATGGTGATGAGTCCGGTAGCCCCGGCACCGCGCGCGACCGGATAGGTCAGGGCGTTGTCGCCCCCGAGTGCGATGACGAGACGGGTGGCGTCAGCGAGCTCGCGCACGCGCCGGACGGTGGTCGCGATGCCGTCCTCGCCGTCCGGCTCGTCGACGTCCCCGGCATCGAGCACGCGGAGTGCCGCCCCGAGATCGACCACGGGCGGCCCCATGAGCGTCGCGCTGTACCGGGTGAGCGCCTCGCGGATTGCGGCGGGCGTCGCGTGTGCTCCGGTCGGTGACAGCGAGGTGCGCCAGGTCGGCACGCCGAGCAGCACGGCATCCGCGTCATCCCCTGTCTCGAACCCGGGCCAGGAGCCCGCGCGCGGCCAGAGCTCATCGTGCGACAGTGCCATGATTCGTCCCCTCTGCCGTTCCGGATGCTGCGAAGACCCCGACGCCGTCCTTCCACACCCGCTCGACGAGCGGGACTCCGGGTCGATAGGCGAGATGGATGCGGGTCGGCGCTGACAGCAGCACGAGGTCCGCCCGCGCGCCCGGCGTGATCACGCCGACATCGTCGCGGCGCAGCGCCAGAGCGCCCCCGGCGGTCGCCGCCCACACCGCTTCGGCGGGGGTCAGGCCCATGTCGCGCACCGCGAGCGCGATGCAGAACGGCATCGACGACGTGAAGCTCGATCCCGGATTCGTGTCGCAGGCGATCGCCACGGTCACGCCCGCGTCGATGAGTCGTCGCGCGTCGGGATACGGCTGGCGCGTCGAGAACTCCACCCCGGGGAGCAGCGTGAGCACCGTGTCGGATGCTGCCAGCGCCTCGATGTCGGAGTCGGTCAGGTAGGTGCCGTGGTCGACGGATGCCGCGCCGAGGTCGACGGCGAGGCGTACTCCCTCACCCGGGCCGAGCTGACTCGCGTGCACTCGGGGAACGAGCCCCTGTGCGATGCCCGCCTCGAGCACCCTTCGCGACTGCTCGACCGAGAACGCACCCGTCTCACAGAACACGTCGATCCACTTCGCATGCGGAGCGCACGCGTCGAGCATCGGCCCTGTCACCAGGTCGACGTACTCGTCCGCGCGGTCGGCGTACTCCACCGGCACCACGTGCGCTCCGAGGAAGGTGACCTCGGGCGTGACTTCCGCCGCGAGGCGCACCAGGCGCTCCTCGTCTCGCACGCTCAGGCCATAGCCGCTCTTGATCTCGACCGTCGTGGTGCCCTGGGCGAGCATCTCGTCGACGAATCCCCGCAGACGCGCGCGCAGCTCGTCGTCGCTCGCCGCTCGTGTCGCGACCACGGTCGAGCGGATGCCGCCGGCGGCGTATCGCTGCCCCGCCATCCGGGCCTCGAACTCCGCGGCGCGGTCGCCTCCGAAGACCAGGTGGCTGTGGCTGTCGACGAAACCGGGGATGACGGCGCGACCCGCCGCGTCGAGGACGACGTCGGCCTCCGGCGCATCCGCGGCGGACCCGACCCATGCGATCCGCTCGCCGTCGATGAGCACGGCCGCGTCGACGAGCGTGCCGAAGCGGTCGCCGTCGGGCGAGGCGACGTTGGTCGTCAGCTCGGCGATGTGCGTGATCAGCGAGGTGCTCACAGCATCGGCACCTTGAGTCCACGCTCACGGGCGATGTCCCGAGCGTGCTCGTATCCGGCGTCGACATGGCGCATGACGCCGGTGCCCGGATCGTTGGTGAGCACGCGTTCGAGCTTCTCGGCGGCGAGCGCCGATCCGTCGGCGACGCTCACCTGCCCTGCATGGATCGAGCGCCCGATGCCGACTCCGCCGCCATGGTGCAGCGACACCCACGATGCACCGGATGCCGTGTTGAGCAGCGCGTTCAGCAGGGGCCAGTCGGCGATCGCATCCGAGCCGTCCTTCATGGCCTCCGTCTCACGATACGGCGACGCCACGGAGCCGGAGTCGAGGTGGTCGCGGCCGATCACGATCGGCGCGGCCAGCTCCCCCGAGGCCACCATCTCGTTGAACCTGAGGCCGGCGAGGTGGCGCTCCTTGTATCCGAGCCAGCAGATGCGCGCGGGCAGGCCTTCGAAGTGCACCTTCTCGCCGGCCTTCTCGAGCCAGCGGTGGAGAGCCTTGTCTTCGGGGAACAGCTCGGCGATCGCACGGTCGGTCTTGTAGATGTCCTCGGGGTCGCCCGAGAGCGCCGCCCAGCGGAAGGGTCCGCGACCCTCTTCGAACTGCGGGCGGATGTACGCCGGCACGAAGCCCGGGAACTCGAAGGCGCGATCGAATCCGCCGAGCTGCGCCTCGGCCCGGATCGAGTTGCCGTAGTCGAAGACCGCGGCCCCGGCATCCTGGAACGCGACCATGGCCGCGACATGCTGAGCCATGGACTCGCGCGAGCGGCGGGTGAACTCCTCCGCATCCCGCTCGGCCTCGGACTTCCAGTCGGCGACGGCCATGCCGACCGGCAGGTAGGCGAGCGGGTCGTGCGCGCTGGTCTGATCGGTGACGATGTCGATCGGCACCCCGCGGCGCAGCAGCTCGGGGAAGACCTCGGCCGCGTTGCCGACCACGCCCACCGAGAGCGCTTCGCCCGCATCCTTCGCCGCGACCACCCGCGCGATCGCCGCATCGAGATCGGTGGTGTACTCGTCGAGGTAGCCGTGCTGCACACGACGGGCGAGACGCGACTCGTCGACGTCGACGATCAGCACGGCGCCGTCGTTGAGCGTCACCGCGAGCGGCTGAGCGCCGCCCATGCCACCCGCACCGCCGGTCAGCGTCAGCGTTCCCTTGAGCGAGTCCTTGCCGAGCGAGCGGGCGACCGCGGAGAACGTCTCGTACGTGCCCTGCAGAATGCCCTGGGTGCCGATGTAGATCCACGACCCCGCGGTCATCTGGCCGTACATGATCAGACCGAGCTCTTCGAGCTTGCGGAACTCGGGCCAGTTGGCCCAGTCGCCCACGAGGTTCGAGTTGGCGATCAGCACGCGCGGCGCCCACTCGTGCGTGCGGAAGACGCCGACCGGCTTGCCCGACTGCACGAGCAGCGTCTCGTCCGGCTCGAGCTCATCGAGCGTGCGGACGATCGCGTCGTACGCCTCCCAGCTGCGCGCCGCCTTGCCCGTGCCGCCGTAGACGACGAGGTCTTCGGGGTGCTCGGCGACCTCGGCGTCGAGGTTGTTCATCAGCATCCGCTTCGCCGCCTCCGCACCCCAGCTCTTGGCGGTGCGCTGGTTGCCACGGGCGGCGCGAACCGTGCGCGGCCCGGTGGTCGGAGTCGTATCCGTCGTGATGTCAGTCATTCGCGTGCTCCTTTGCGATGCGGGCGATGGCGCCGGACTGCACGAGTGCAGTCACGGCCTCCATGTCGGGTGAGAGGAATCGGTCGGGTCCGGGGCCCGCGGCGACCGTGCGCACCAGGTCGCGCACCGCTCCGGTCGCGGGGCCGGCCTGCAGCGGAGCGCGCAGATCCAGCGCACGAGCACCGGTGAGCACCTCGATCGCGATGACACGGCCGAGGCCGTCGATCGCGCGGCGCAGCTTGCGAGCAGCAGCCCACCCCATCGATACGTGGTCCTCCTGCATCGCCGAGGACGGGATGGAATCGACGGATGCCGGAACGGCGAGCCGCTTGAGCTCCGAGACGATTCCGGCCGCCGCGTACTGCGCGATCATCAGCCCCGAGTCGACACCGACCTCGTCGGCGAGGAAGGGAGGCAGCCCGTGGTTGCGTGCCGGATCGAGCGCCCGGTCGGTGCGCCGCTCGGAGATGGAGGCCACGTCGGCCACCGAGATGGCCAGGAAGTCCAGCACCGCTGCGACCGGTGCACCGTGGAAGTTGCCGTTCGACTCGATGCGCCCATCGACCGTGATCACCGGGTTGTCGATGACGCTGGCGAGCTCGCGCTCGGCGATGGTCGATGCGTAGCCCATCGTGTCGTGCGCGGTGCCGTGGACCTGCGGCGAACAGCGCAGGGAGTATGCGTCCTGCACGCGCCCGTCCTCCGGTCCCTTGTGGCTGTGCACGATCGGCGAATCGTTCAGGAAGGCCCGCAGGTTCGCCGCCGACTCGGCCTGGCCGGACTGGGGACGCAGCGCCATGAGGTCGGCCGCGAAGACGGCATCCGTGCCCAGCTGCGACTCGACCGACATCGCCGCCGCCATGTCGGCCGTCACGAGCAGCGTCTCGAGGTCGTGCAGCGCCAGCACGAGCATGCCGAGCATGCCGTCGGTGCCGTTGATGAGCGCGAGGCCCTCCTTCTCGACGAGAGTGAGGGGGTGGATGTCGGCTGCGGCCAGCGCGTCGGATGCCGGGATGAGCGTGCCCTCGGCGTCACGCACATCGCCCTCTCCCATCGCCGCGAGTGCGATGTGCGCGAGCGGGGCGAGGTCACCGGAACACCCCAGCGATCCGTATTCGCGCACGATCGGGGTGATGCCCGCGTTCAGCAGAGCAGCGTAGGTCTCGACCACGACGGGGCGAACACCCGTGCGGCCGGAGGAGAGCGTCTGAAGGCGCAGCAGCTGCAGGCCGCGGACGACCTCGCGTTCGACCTCGGCGCCGGTGCCGGCCGCGTGCGAGCGGATGAGACTCGCCTGCAGCTGAAGGCGGCGGTCGGGGGCGATGAACGTCGTCGCGAGCGCGCCGAAACCCGTCGAGACGCCGTAGTGCGGGTGCGGATCTGCCGCGAGTCCGTCGATCACGCGCCGCGTCCCCGCGACCCGGTCGAGAGCGGCGGAGCTGATCGTGACGCTCGCGCCATGGCGCGCCACCGCGACGACGTCGGCGGGGCTCAGGGGTGCATCGCCGATGAGGACGGCGGGAAGATCGGTCATGTCTCGATTCCACACCCGACGGGTCGCGCGTGGCAGGCGATCGTGACATCCTGTGTCTGTGATCCCAGACAACATGGAGGCCGCCGCGCAGGTGCCCGCCGCCCACAACACGCTGCGGATCCTGAGCTATCTGGCCGGACGCCCCGCGCCCGTCGCCGCCTCGGCGATCGCCCGCGAACTCGAGCTGCCCCGGTCGACCATCTATCACCTGCTCACGACCCTCGCTGCGCACGGGTTCGTGCTGCACATGAAGGAAGACCGGCGCTGGGGCCTCGGCACCTCGGCATTCGAACTCGCCGGCGGATACGCGCGGCAGCAGCCGCTCGCGCGCATCGGGCGGCCTCTTGTGGCCGCCCTCTCAGATCGTCTCGGGGAGAGCACCCACCTGGCGGTGATGAGCGGCGGCGACGTGCTCTATATCGTCGAGGAGCGCGCTCCCCGACGGCAGGCTCTCGTGACGGATGTCGGCGTCCGCTTGCCTGCGCACCTCACCGCCTCGGGGCGGGCCATGCTGGCTGCGCTCCCCCGCGAGCAGGTGCGTGCGCTATATCCGAGCGCGTCTGCGTTCCCCGACCGTACGGGACGCGGCCCCAGGAAGCCGGGCGAACTGCGCGAGCTGCTGCGCACCGTTCGTGAACGCGGCTATGCGACCGAGGACAGCGAGGTGGCAGACGGACTGCGCAGCGTCGGCGCCGTCGTCCGCGATCATGCGGGCTGGCCTGTGGCCGCGGTCGCAGTGACCTGGGCCGGCGGCGAGCTCGATGAGCGTATCCTCGCGGACGCCGTGATCGAGACGGCGTCCGTACTCGAGTCACGGCTCAAGCGCTGACGCTGCGCATTCTCTGCTGCGCCCGGTCAGTCGACGACTGCGCTTGCGCTTGCGCACACGTTAACGCAGAAAAGCCACCCAACATTGGGTGGCTTTTCTGTGTAAAAGAAGTCCGGCGGTGTCCTACTCTCCCACAGGGTCCCCCCTGCAGTACCATCGGCGCTGTGAGGCTTAGCTTCCGGGTTCGGAATGTAAAC